>NZ_JCAFTW010000001.1:0-554233 GCF_059370655.1 Stenotrophomonas sp. YJH_SMC_133
AGTGCTCGACTATGGACGGTCAAACGGGCATTTTTATGGTGGTTCATCCGGGCTCTTTGGGGTCTGGAGAGGTGTGGTAACCACCATTTTCCAAAGATGTCCCGGATGAACAACGTACAGAGAGATCACAGTTAGTCGACTGGCATGTGTTGGGTCGGGCGGGTTGGGTTCGCGGGACACGCCGTAAACCCCGCTCTGCGGTCCGGCCCAGCCGCTGGCGGCTGCGCGTTCGCGCGCTTGCGAAGCAGTGCTTCGCAAGCAAAGCGCCCCCAGGGATGGGTTCACGGCGTGTCCCGCTCGCCCCATACCGCTCCGGCCAAGCCGTCGACTTCACCGAGCCGATACGCTTTGGCTGTTGCCGTTGCCTGGCCTGTAAAAGGCGCCCGCCGGCCGCAGGCCGGCCAAACACCCCCGCTGCGCTGCGGCGCGACCTGCAGGCGACCGATCTGGGATAATGGGCATCCTTGTTTCCTCTGCTGCCGGACCCGGTCATGACCCAGAAGACGCTGCTCAACGATACCCACCGCGCCCTTGGCGCCAAGATGGTCGATTTCGGGGGTTGGGACATGCCCATCCACTACGGCTCGCAGCTGGACGAGCACCACCTGGTGCGTCGCGAGTCGGGTGTGTTCGACGTCAGCCACATGACCGTGGTCGACCTGCGCGGTGACCAGGTCAAGCCGTTCCTGCGCCGCCTGTTGGCCAACTCGGTCGACAAGCTGAAGGTCACCGGCAAGGCGCTGTACTCGTGCATGCTGAATCCGCGCGGCGGCGTCATCGACGACCTGATCGTCTACTACCTGGGCGACGATTTCTTCCGCATGGTGGTCAACGCCTCCACCCGCGAAAAGGACCTGGCCTGGCTGCGCGAGCAGGCCGCGCCGTTCGGCGTCAGCGTCGAGCAGCGCCCGGACCTGGCCATCCTGGCCGTGCAGGGCCCGCAGGCGCGCGCGATCGTGATCGGCCTGGCCCGCGAATCCGAGCGCGAGGCGCTGACCAAGCTGGGCCGCTTCGCCGCCCTGCAGGTGCAGTCCGACGACGGCGTCGAGCTGTTCGTCGCCCGCACCGGTTACACCGGCGAAGACGGCTTCGAAATCCTGCTGCCGCAGGACGCGGTGGTCGCGTTCTGGAACCGCCTGCTGGCGGCGGGCGTGAAGCCGGCCGGTCTCGGCGCACGCGACACGTTGCGCCTGGAAGCCGGCATGAACCTGTATGGCCAGGACATGGACGAAGAGATCAGCCCGTACGAAGCGGCGCTGGCCTGGACCGTGTCGCTGGACGAAGGCCGCGACTTCATCGGCCGCGACGTGCTGGAAGCGCAGAAGAACGCAGGCACCGCGCGCCAGATGATCGGCCTGGTGATGGACGAGAAGGGCGTGCTGCGCCATGGCCAGGCAGTGACCACGGCCAGCGGCCAGGGCGAGATCCTGTCCGGCACCTTCTCGCCGACCCTGGCCAAGGGCATCGCCTTTGCCCGCGTACCCGCCGGTGAACTCGGCGAGGTCACCGTCGACATCCGTGGCCGGCAGGTGCCGGTGCGCGTGGTCAAGTTCCCGTTCGTGCGCGAAGGCCAGGCCCAGCCCGGCGTGCTCGCCGACGCCTGATCCGGACATGCCGGTCGTCACTGACAGCAGTGGCGGCCGGTTGGTTACACTAGCCCCGTTTTTTCCACCCCTGCATATCTCTGGAGCAGTCCCATGAGCGAGATCCCCGGCGACCTCAAGTTCCTCAAGTCCCATGAGTGGGCCCGTGTCGAAGGCAATGGCCGCGTCACCGTCGGTATTTCCGACCATGCCCAGGGCCTGCTGGGTGACCTGGTCTACGTCGAACTGCCGGAAGTCGGCGCCGACGCCAAGGCCGGCGAACAGATCGCCGTCGTCGAGTCGGTGAAGGCCGCCTCGGACGTCTACAGCCCGATCAGCGGCAAGGTTGTCGAGGTCAACTCGGCCCTGTCCGACAAGCCGGAAACCATCAACGAAGATGCCTACGGCGAAGGTTGGATGTTCGTGGTCGAACTGACCAACGCTGAAGAGGTCAACGAGCTGCTGGACCCGGACGCGTACGCCGAAGCCCTGGAGAACGACGACCACTGAGTCGTCGTTTCCGGGTTCTGCAACGGCCACCTTCGGGTGGCCGTTTTTGTTTTGGCGAGTACGTCGGCTCATGACGCAGGGTTTGCTGCGCGCCCTCGACGCGGCATCAGCAGACCCGCGAACGGTACCGAGGGGCGTGCGCAGTTTTGCGCAAATCCGCGTTTCCGCCCCGCGCCGACGCGTCCGGATGTGAAAACTTTTCGCCCCCCGTTGCGGTGCCGTTGTGCTGGCGCTGGTGCCGGCGCCGGCCGGTGCCGGCGTTGCGTGCATGCAGCGGCCGCCAACATGCATGCATCTGCGCAGAGTGCCTATTTCAAGTGGTTTTTGTTCAACGCTTGCGTTGTTGTTGCTGCAGGCAACGCGCGTGCGTGGTGCATTGTTGGTCGTCGAGGGCGGAGCGTCGCGACCGTGCAGGCAACACCGCGGATGGCGCGGATGTGAAAATTTTTCGCGGGGGTTGTTGACAGTAAAAAAAACCGTGATTAGGTTTCGCCTCAGCAGACCTTGCCTGCCAAACCGAGTGCGCAGAATCAATCGTCCGATGCGAAGCAGCCCCTTCAAGACCACCGCGACCCAGATGACGGTGGACATGGCCCCGCTTCCCCCGGAGAAATGCAAGGCACCTCCCGTTCCGATGCCCGCTCCGCCGATCGAGGCGGGCATTGCCGCATCCGTAACGGCGCGCTTGACGCGCCGGCGGTCCCCGCACGCAGCATCCGCGGGTTTGATCCACCTGGGCGTTTCAACTCCCTATCACTGACGAGGAGCCATCCCATGGCAACCAAGAAAGCTGCGAAGAAAAAGCCCGCCGCCAAGAAGGCGGTGAAGAAGGTCGCGAAGAAGGCCGCTGCCAAGAAGGCAGTGAAGAAGGTCGCGAAGAAGGCGACCGCCAAGAAGGCAGTGAAGAAGGCTGCGAAGAAGGTCGCCAAGAAGGCCACTGCGAAGAAGGCAGTGAAGAAGGCGGCGAAGAAGGTAGCCAAGAAGTCTCCTGCCAAGAAGACCGCGAAGAAGGCCGTCAAGAAGGTAGCCAAGAAGGCCACCAAGAAGACTGCCAAGAAGGCAACGGCCCGCAAGCCGGCCAAGAAGGTCGCGAAGAAGGCGACTGCCAAGAAGGCCGTCAAGAAGACCGCCAAGAAGGCAGTGAAGAAGACCGCGAAGAAGGCCACCAAGAAGGCTGCCCCGAAGAAGGCAGCGAAGAAGGTTGCCAAGCGCAAGCCGGCCGCCCGCAAGAAGAAGGCCGCTCCGGTCGCTCTGCCGGCAACCCCGGCGCCGCTGATCTAAGTACTTCCCGATAGCCGCATCCTGAAACCCCTTCCCTGGCTGCCCAGCGGGGAGGGGGTTTTTTTATGGGCCATTGGTAGCGTCGAGCCATGCTCGACCGCCTTGCTGACGGTCGATGCTAGCGGTGCGGCGCCGGTGGAAAGCGCTCCACCAGGAAATCGATGAAGCTGCGCAGGCGGGTCGATGGGTAGCGGTCGTGGGCGTAGACCACGTGCATCGGCCGCCCCGCGTGGCCGTGTTCGGGAAACAGCTGCACCAACCGCCCAGCCTCGACATCCGCGGCCAGAAGCAGTGCCGATTGCAGCACGATGCCCAGCCCATGCAGCGCCGCTGTACGCAGCGCTTCGCCGTTGTTGATCTGCAGCCGACCTGTGGGCACATGGCCGAGCCCGCCAGCATCGGCCTGCGGCCACTGCGCCAGCGCGCTGGGTTCGAAGGACAGGCATTGGTGCCGGGCAAGCGCCAGCAGGTCGGAGGGCGTACCGTGCCGGGCGAGGTATCCGGGCGAGGCGCACATCATCAAGCGATACGGTGCCAATGCACGCGCCACCAGCACGCTGCTGTCGGCCAGCGTGCCGATGCGCAGGGCTGCTTCGAAACCCTCCTCTGCGAGGTCGACCACGCGGTCGGTCAGCACCGCGTCGACACGCACGTCGGGGTAGCGCGCCATGTAATCGGCCAACGCCGGTACCAGCGCATGCGTGCCGAAGATCACCGGCGCGCTGATGCGCAGCGTGCCTGCAGGTGCAAGGTGCTGGTACTGGGCCTGAGCATCGGTTTCCTCCACCAGCCGCAGGATCTCCCGGCAGCGGGCGTAGTAGTCCTCCCCGAACGGCGTCATGTGCTGGCGCCGGGTGGTACGACTGAGCAACTGCATGCCCAGCCGCGCCTCCAACGCACGCAGGTGCTTGCCGGCCATCGTCGGGGAGATGGCCAGTGCTGCCGCCGCAGCGCTGAGGCTGCCCTTGTCCACGATCAGCACGTAGACCTGCATGCTTTCCAGCAGGTTCATCTGACACTCCGGGTGTTGAATGCTGAAACTTTTGCGGAGTTTATCAATCACGGGTGATCAAACAGCATGCACTGCAGGGGCCGGATCCACCGGCCGTGCTGAAAGGAGAACACGATGGATTTGAATCTTGAGGGACGCACAGCGCTGGTCACCGGGGCGGGCAGTGGCATCGGTGCCGCTGTCGCCAGGCAACTGGCCGCGCAGGGCGTACGTGTTGCCATCTCGTCACGGCGGCAGGCACCGCTGCAGGCGCTGGCGGCAGGGATCGAAGCGGCGGGCGCACCCGCGCCGATCATCCTGCTGGGCGATGTCACTGACGCCGGGGACGTGCGACGCATTGCTGACGCGTCGCTGGCGGCGTTGCAGCGGGTGGACATCCTGGTCAACGCGGCTGGCGGTTCGCGGCCAACGACCGTCGATGCAGCCGACTCGATCTGGGAGGAGGCATTGGCGCTGAACTTCTCTGCCGCACGACGGCTGACCCAGGCACTGCTGCCGGCGATGCAGGCGCAGGGATGGGGGCGGGTGATCAACTTCAGCGGTTCGATGGAGCCCCGTTCGGTGAATGCCGCCACCGCGGCGAAAGCAGCGCTGCATCTGTGGAGCAAGGGGCTGTCGTCGGAGGTGGCCGGGCAGGGCATCACGGTGAATGCCATTGCGCCGGGTCGGATCAACAGCCCGCAGATCCTGGACCGCCTGCATCCCACCGAGGAAAGCCGACGCGCGTTCATCGCCAGTAACATCCCGATCGGGCGCTTCGGTGAGCCGGAAGAAGTGGCGCCGCTGGTGGCATTCCTCGCCTCGCCGCTGGCCGGTTACATCACCGGTGCGGTGATTCCGGTGGACGGCGGCATGCACTACTTCGCGCATTAGCCCTCCGTTTGTAGAGTCGAGCGCGGCTCGATTCCACAACAGCCAACAAAAAGGGCGGCCTGCAGGCCGCCCTTCATGCTCACGGTCGCGCCCGCCTGATCAGCGCGGCGACGCCACCGCGCGGTTGCTGGAAGCGCCCTTGCCCTTGCGCTTGTCCTGCTGCGCCGGGCTTGCACCTTCGGCCATCAGGTTGTCGCTGCCGAAGTCGGTGTCCACATCCAGCCAGCGCTGTGCCGGCAGGCCGAGCGCGGAATCGAGCACGGTCGGCAGCAGGCCGCTGGGCAGGCCGCTCTCGCCATTCCACATGATGGCGATGCCGAGATCGCGTTCCGGCACCAGCGCGACCAGGCCGCGGTAGCCCTGTACGGCACCGGCATGGAACACCACGTCGTGGCCGGCGTAGTCGAAGGTGCGCCAGCCCAGCGCGTAGCCGGCCGAGTGCAGGCGCTCGCGGCGCCAGCCCGAACGCATCTCGCCGGGGGTGTTGATCAGGCTCGAGTGCAGGGTGGCCAGCAGCGGTGCCGGCAGCACATCGGGGCGATGGCCGGTGTGCGCCAGCAGCCACTGCGCCATGTCGCTGGCGCTGGCGTTGACGCCAGCCGCCGGGGCAACACGGTAGTAGGTCGGCTTCGGTGTCAGCGACACCCAACCGTTGCGGCTGCGCACGTGCGGACGCGCCCAGCGCGAGCTGGCCTGGATGCCGGCCAGGCCGAGGCTGGCATCGTTCATGCCCAGCGGCTTGAAGATGCGGCGCTCGACCGACTGCTCGTAGAAGCTGCCGGAGGCGGCATAGACGACGTCGCCGATCAGGCTGAAGGCCACGTTCTGGTAGGCGTAGCAGTCGCCCGGCAGGCACTTCAGGCTGGTGTTGGCCAGCTTCTGGGTCAGCGCGTAGTACTCGGCGTTGCCTTCGATGTCGCGGTCGTAGGCGTTGTACGGCAGGCCGACGCGATGGCTGAGCACATCGGCCACGGTCAGGCGGTCGGTGGCTTCGGGCGAGTTGAGACGGAAGCCCGGCACATAGTCGGTGACCTTGCTGTCCCAGCGCAGCGTGCCGTCGTTGACCAGCAGGCCGGCCATGGTGCCGGCGAAGGCCTTGGACAGCGACGCCAGGCGGAACACGGTGTGCGCATCGACCGGCAGCGGATTGTTGACGTCAGTGACGCCATAGCCGCGCGCGCTGAGGATGCGGCCGCCCTGCACGATGGCCACGGCCATGCCCGGCACGCGCTCGCCATAGGTGAGCTGCTGCGCCATCGATTCGATATTGGCGACGTTGAAGCCTGCGGCGGGCGCCTGCACCTGCGGCACCAGCCCGGTACGGTAGGCCGCCGGCTGGGTGTGGGCAACGGCGGTGGCCGCAGCGGACTCGATGTTGGCCGGCATCGGCGGCAACGGCGGCGGGGTCTGCGCGGTGGTGGACAAGGCAACAGGCATCAACATGCCCAGCAAACCGGTGGCCGCCGAACGGATCGGACGACGCAGGCTGTTCTTTTTCATCGGTGGGACCCGTGCGCGACTGCTGATGGCGATTCTAGCGCCGCTTTTCCTCTGTGCACAAACAAAGCGAAGATGAATGCGCATCTCGTTGAAAAAGTTGGGATTTTGACGCCTCGAAAGCGTGTATCGGAACGTGTCATCCGGACCCGGTCATGACACCGCGTTGCGGCCTTCAAACGGCTACCTGCTGGCGATGTTGCAGTGCATTGGATAACGTACGCGCTTCACCGCCCCGGAGCCTGCCATGCCGCTGTCCAACCGCCGTCATCTGGCGAGGGACGCCGCGTGAGCGCGGTACGAGGGAAAGGCCCGCTGCAGGGGCTGATGGCGGCACTGCGCGAGTCCCCGGCGCTGTGGTGGTCGTTCCTGTACTTCTTCTGCCTCCTCAGCGGCTACTACGTGTTGCGTCCGGTGCGTGAAGCCATGGCCGCCTCGGCGGACCTGGAAACGGTGTTCCCGCCGATGCTGATCGCCTGGTTCGCCAGCCATGACATCGCGCTGAAGGACTTCGTCCTGCAGTTCCTGTTCTCCTGCGTGTTCGTGATCATGCTGGTGCTGCAGCCGGTGTACGGCTGGCTGGTCAGCCGCTTCCCGCGGCGGGTGTTCCTGCCGGCGGTGTATGGCTTCTTCATCGTCACCCTGCTTGGCTTCTACATGATGTTCGACAGTCACGTGCCAGGGCGGGGCATGGCCTTCTTCCTCTGGGTGATGGTCTTCAACCTGTTCGCGGTGGCGGTGTTCTGGAGCTTCATGGCCGACGTGTTCTCCAACGCGCAGGCGCGGGCGTATTACGGCTACATCGGCGCGGCCGGCACCGTCGGCGCGTTCCTTGGCCCGGTCATCACCAGCGCGCTGGCACAGCGTGTGGGCATCGCCAACCTGATGCTGGTGTCTGCGGGTTTCCTGATTGTCTGCTTGTTCTGCATCTGGCGGTTGCGGCACTGGGCGGTGCTGCGCGAACGCGAGCAGCAGCTGGTCTCGGGCGAGAAGCCGATGGGCGGCAGCGTGCTGGATGGCCTGAAGCTGATCGTGCGCGAGCCGCTGCTGCGCTGGCTGGCGGTGCTGGTGGTGTTTGGCGTGGGCGTGGGCACCCTGTTGTACAACCAGCAGGCCAGCATCGTGCGCGCGGCCTTCAACGACCCGGCTGCCAGCACCGCGTTCTTCTCGCGCATCGACCTGGCGGTGAACGCGCTGACGCTTCTGTTGCAGTTGAGTCTGACCCGCTGGCTGTTGTCGCGCCACGGCATAGCCCCGGCCCTGCTGATTCCCGCATTCGCCATCCTGATCGGATTCTCGGTGCTGGCCGCATCGCCGCTGCCGATGATGGTGGCGGTGGTGCAGGTGCTGACCCGGGCCAGTGAGTTCTCGCTCTTCAAGCCGGCACGCGAAACCATCTACACCCGCGTGGACCGCCAATGGCGCTACAAGGCCGGTGCGGCCATCGACACCGTGGTCTACCGTGGTGCCGACCTGAGCTTCACCTGGGTGCACAAGGGCCTGTCATTGTTCGGCTCGCACGTGGTGTTCATCGGCGGCATGCTGGTGGCCGCGTGCATGACCGCAGCCGCGTTCGGTGTACTGCGCGAAGAAAAGAAACTGCCGCGCGACCGCTGATTTTCCGGGGCCCGATCCCCATCCCTGTCCAAGGAACTGCCCATGTACTGGATCGCACTCACCCTGACGTTGCTCGTCGCCCTGCTGCACGTCTATTTCCTGATGCTGGAGATGTTCCTGTGGACCAGCCCGCTGGGCCTGAAGACCTTCCGCAACACGCCGGAGAAGGCGGAGACCACGCGGGTGCTGGCGGCCAACCAGGGCCTGTACAACGGCTTCCTGGCAGCAGGCATCGTGGTGGGGCTGGTGATCGGGCAGCCGGTGCTGGTGACGTTCTCGCTGGCCTGCGTGGTGGTGGCAGGGTGCTATGGCGCCTACAGCGTGAGCCGGCGCATTTTCATGATCCAGGCGGTGCCGGCGATCGTGGCGCTGGTTCTTCGCGCGGTGGCGTAGTTCCCAGCCAACGGCGCAGCCCCTCGTGGGTTGGTCGCGGAATGCGGGTCGTGGATCTGGCCGGGCGGATGGGCTGGGCAGGGGACGCCGTAAACCCGTCCCTGGGGGCTTGGCCGCGGCATGGATGCCGCGGCCAAGCCCCCAGGGACGGGTTCACGGCGTCCCCCTCGAATCCATCGCCCTCGGCCCCCACCGGAAACCCGCGCTTTCCGCGACCAACTGCCCGCCCACGAGGGGCTGCGCCGTTCGCGGGAACACTACTTCGCCGGCGACATCCACATGTCGATGACCGCGCTGAACACCTCCATCCCCGCGCGGTCGCGCACACTCACCGACACCGGCAGTGCATAGCCCTCGGCAGCGGCCACGATCGGCTGGGCCGGCAATGCCACCGCCTGCAGCATGCCCCGTGCCTTGGCCAGGTACTGCACCTGCATCCCCTTCGGAATCCAGCGCATGCCCTTCGGCAGCGAGGCGTCGACCATCAGCCCGGCGGTCAGTTCGGCCAGGTTGCACATCGCGATCGCGTGCACCGTGCCGATGTGGTTGCGCACCCTGCGGCGGTCGGCCAGCGTGCCTTCGCAGCGGCCGTGTTCCAGGCGGGTGATGCGCGGCGCGATGCTGGCGAAGTACGGCGCCTTGAAACACACCGCGCGTGAGAACAGCCAGGTGCCGGCGGGCCAGCGCTGCAGGCGGTTGTAGAGCGAGAGCAGGGGCGTGGACATGGTCGGTGTTCCGGTCGTCGGATAGAGCGACGGCGGGCCGAGGCCCGCCGTCGAAGGCAACGCGTATCGCGGGCGATCAGGCGGCCTGCGAATGCGGATCCTTGTGCTGGCGGTCGTAGTAGCTGGCCGCGCGCAGTTCGTGGGTGTCGAAGTCGTCCACGGTGATCGTATCCAGGGTCAGCGTGCGCAGCTCTTCCAGCAGGCTGCGCTCGTCCTGGGTGATCACGCCCTCGGCCACGGCTTCGTCCAGCTGGCTCTTGAAGTCCAGCGCCTCGATGCCCTTGCTCTTCAGCGCCTTCAGGAACTTGCGCTCCACCGGCTCGGCCATGATCGCCTTGCTCAGGTAGCTGTTGATGCGGCCACCCGGGTTGTTCTCGCACGGGGTCAGGAACACGCCACTGGCCAGGCGGTCGCGGGCTTCGTTCGGCGCCATCAGCAGGGCGGCGACGCGGCGGCTCAGGCGGTCGCCCGGGGCCTCGGCACGACGGCCCAGCGGGAAGATCAGCGCCCACATCAGCCAGCCGATCGGACGGATCGGGAAGTTGCGCAGGGCCGCCGACAGCGATTCCTCGATCTTGTGCACGCTGTCATGGAAGGCCCAGGCCAGCAGCGGCTGGTCGGCCTGCGGTGCGCCCTCGTCGTGGTAGCGCTTGAGCATGGCGCTGGTCATGTAGACGTGGCTCAGCACGTCGCCCAGGCGGCCGGACAGCGATTCCTTGAACTTCAGCTTGCCGCCGAGGGTCATCATCGAGATGTCGGCCATCAGCGCCAGGTTGGCCGAGTAACGGTCCAGCTTGCGGAAGTAGCGGCGGGTGTAGGCGTCACCCGGGGCGGCACCGAAGCGTGCCCCGGTCAGGCCGAACCAGAACGAGCGCACGGCATTGGAGATGCCGAAGCGGATGTGGCCGAACAGGCTGCGGTCGAAGTCCTGCAGGCCGGCACGGGTATCCGGATCCTGCGCGGCCTTCATTTCCTTCAGTACCCACGGGTGGCAGAGGATCGCACCCTGGCCGAAGATCAGCAGGCTGCGGGTCATGATGTTGGCGCCTTCCACGGTGATCGCGATTGGCGCGGCCTGCCAGCTGCGGCCGGCGAAGTTGCGCGGCCCCAGGATGATGCCCTTGCCGCCGATCACGTCCATCATGTCCGAGATCACTTCGCGGCTCATGGTGGTGCAGTGGTACTTGGCGATCGCCGACGGTACCGACGGCACGTCACCACGGTCGACTGCAGCAGCGGTGGCCTGCGACAGCGCGCTGATCTTGTACGCCTTGCCGCCGATGCGGGCCAGCGCTTCTTCCACGCCTTCGAAGCGGCCGACCGACAGACCGAACTGCTTGCGGATGCGTGCATAGGCGCCGGTCACGGCGGCACCGGCCTTGGCACCGCCGCTGGCGGTGGACGGCAGGGTGATCGAACGGCCCACGGCCAGGCACTCGTTGAGCATGTTCCAGCCCTTGCCGGCCATGGCCGCGCCACCGATCAGCTGGGTCAGCGGAATGAACACGTCCTTGCCGCGGATCGGGCCGTTCTGGAACGTCGAGTTCAGCGGGAAGTGGCGACGGCCGATTTCAACGCCGGCGGTGTCGCGCGGCAGCAGGCCCAGGGTGATGCCGATGTCGCGGGTGTCGCCGATCAGGCCATCCGGGTCGTACATGCGGAAGGCCAGGCCGATCAGCGAAGCGACCGGGGCCAGGGTGATGTAACGCTTGTCGAAGGTCAGCTTGACGCCGAGCACCTGCTCGCCGTTCCACTCGCCCCTGCAGACGATGCCGTAGTCCGGAATCGAGGTGGCGTCGGAGCCGGCGAACGGACCGGTCAGGCCGAAGCAGGGCACTTCGCGGCCATCGGCCAGGCGTGGCAGGTACTGGTCCTTCTGTTCCTGGGTGCCGTAATGCACCAGCAGTTCACCCGGGCCCAGCGAGTTGGGCACACCGACGGTGGAGCTGACCACCGAGGACACCGAGGCCAGCTTCTGGATCACCTTGTGGTGGGCCAGCGCAGAGAAGCCCAGGCCGCCATATTCCTTCGGGATGATCATGCCGAAGAACTTGTTCTTCTTGATGAAGGCCCACAGCTCCGGCGGCAGGTCAGCGTGGACGTGGGTGATTTCCCAGTCGTTGACCATCGTGCACAGCTCTTCGACCGGGCCATCGAGGAAGGCCTGTTCCTCGGCGGTCAGCTGCGGCTTGGGGTAATTGAGCAGGATGTTCCAGTCCGGATCACCGGTGAACAGTTCGCCCTCGAAGCCAACCGAGCCGGTTTCCAGCGCGATGCGCTCGGTCTGCGACAGCGGCGGCAGCACCTTGCGGAACACCTTCATCATCGGGCCGGTCAGCAGCGGCTTGCGGATGAACGGCAGCAGCAGCGGCACGGCGATGACGGCCAATACGGCGGCAGCCACGATCGTGGCGGTCTGGTTGACGTAGGGAATGAACCAGCAGGCGACCAGCAGGGCCACGCTGATCAGCGTCCAGGTAACCAGCCGCATGCGGTGGTAGGCGACGAACGCGCCTGCCAGCAGCAGGGCGAGGAAGGGAAGAACGATGCTCATGAGCGTGCTCCGGTGACGTGCTCGTTTGTGGCGGACGAAGCTGCAGCATCCGCTGCGGGCAACACGTCCAGATAGTCCAACACAGTAGCGGTAAAGGCGTCGTTGTCATCGCCGGCGACCATGTGCGTGGCCTGCGGCAGCTGTACATGACGCGCGTGCGGCGCCAACGCCAGGAATTCGGCCACGGTCTGTGGCGTGACCAGGTCGCTTCGGCCGCCGCTGACCAGCAGCAGCGGGCACTTCACCTGGCGTGCGGCCTCGGCCAGCGCATCCTGGTGCTGCTCGCTGTCGCGGGCCAGTTCGGCCACCAGGCGCGGGTCCCAGTGCCAACGCCAGCGGCCGTGGCCGTCCTCGCGCAGCAGTGCGCGCAGCGACTGCTCGGATTTGCGCGGACGGTGCGGCATGTAGGCCGAGATCACGTCGGCGGCCTGGGTGAGCGAGGCAAAGCCGTCGGGATGGGCGGTCATGAAGGCCAGGATGCGTTCAACACCGGCGGTATCCCAACGCGGGGTGATGTCCACCAGCACCATCGCCGAGAACAGGCCCGGCCAGCGCGATTCGGCCAGCAGGCCGAACAGGCCGCCCATCGAGGCTGCGACCAGCACCGGCGGGCGTGGCTGTTCCCCGGCCAGCACGATCAGGTCATCAGCGAACTGCTCGCCGTGATAGGGCAGTTCGGCAGAATTCCAGTCCGAATCGCCGTGGCCACGGGCGTCGTAGGCCAGCGTCTGCAGCCCCGCCGCAGACAGGGCCCGCGCGGTGGCGTTCCATGCGTGCCGGGTCTGGCCGAAGCCATGCGCGAACAACACGCGGCCACGGCGGCCGTGGTCGCTGGCGGTTGCGGCCAGGCGTGCGCCATGGGCGGCCTCCAGGCGAAGATCATGGAACGCAGCGGGAGTAGGGGACGTAACCATACTTGCTAGTATGGATCGCTTGTGAGGGAAGTCAATACTGCACGGTATGGTGCGCTGCGGCAGGTGCCCAGGCGGGCGTCGAGACGGTTTCGGCCGCAACCGCGTACTGCAACGAACCCCGGCGTATGGTTAAATCAGCCCATGAATCAACCTGACGCTTCCGCCGGCGAACCGCGCGCCGGCCGCAACAGCCGCCTGAGTGCCGAAGACTGGGCCCAGGCCGCTCTCGATCTGATTGCTGAACAAGGTGTGGGGGCCGTCGCGGTGGAACCGTTGGCGCGGCGCCTGGGTGTGACCAAGGGCAGTTTCTACTGGCACTTCCCCTCGCGTGATGCACTGCTGCAGGCGGCGCTGGAACGCTGGGAACTGTTCGAACAGGAACAGGTGTTCGGCAGCCTGGAGGACGTGCCGGATCCGCGCGTGCGCCTGCGCCAGCTGTTCCAGATGGTGGCGCACGAAGTGCAGCCGCACATCATCTACAGCGAACTGCTGAAGGCGCTGGACCACCCGATGGTGCGCCCGGTGATCGACCGCGTTTCGCAGCGCCGGCTCGACTACCTGGTTGCTTCGTTCCGCCAGGCCGGGCTCAGCTCCACCGATGCACGGCATCGCGCGCGCCTGGCCTATGCCGCCTACGTCGGCTTCCTGCAGCTGTCGCTGCAGCTGCAGCAACCCAAGCAGGCCCGCGAGGATTTCGAGGCCTATGTCGAGCATCTGATCGAGACGCTCATTCCCAGCTGAATGGGAGAATGGCGCCCTGCAAGTGCCGAATGCGCCTTGCAGGCGACCTCAATGCGCCAACGTATGTCGTGGTGAGGCTGGTTTCACGCGATTTGGGCATTTTCTTAACGACTCTTTAATTCCAGATCAAGTGTGGCTACTATCGGGTCACCAGCCGTTTTTTGTGCCTCCCTTTTGGGGCACGTCGGTTGGACTCAGCACACAACCCAAGATCCATGGAGAGAGAGCCCATGAAGTTGAACAGCAACAAGCTGCGCGATGCAGTGTGCGTTGCGCTGGCCGCCAGCGCCGCATCCGTTGCCGGTACCGGGGTGGCGTCTGCCCAGACCGCCACCAACCTGGACCGCATCGAAGTCACCGGTTCGCGCATCCGTACCGTCGACGTCGAAACCGCCCAGCCGGTCCTGACCCTCAACCGCGCTGACATCGAGAAGCAGGGCTTCTCGTCGGTCGCTGACATCCTGCAGAACATCAGCGCCGTGGGTACGCCGCCGATCAGCCGTGCCCAGCCCCTGTCCTCGGGCGAAGCCGTCGGCGGCACCTACATCAGCCTGCGTGACCTGGGCGCCACCCGCACCCTGGTGCTGCTCAACGGCAAGCGCCTGGGCATCACCACCGGTGGCCTGCAGGACATCTCGACCGTGCCGGTCTCGGCCATCGAGCGCATCGAAGTGCTGAAGGACGGCGCTTCGTCGATCTACGGTTCCGATGCCATCGCCGGCGTCATCAACATCATCACCCGTACCAACTTCGAAGGCGCCACCGGCAGCGTCTACTACGGCCAGTACAGTGAAGGCGACGGTGCCACCCGCACCATGGACTTCACCATGGGCGTGAAGGGTGAGCGCGGTTCGCTGACCATCGGTGCCGAGTACGCCAAGGAAGACAAGGTGCGGGCGGCCGATCGTCCGTACGGTGCGTTCCCGCGCAGCTCCAACCACCCGGATTTCGGTTGGACCACCGTGGGTGAGTTCGGCGGTTTCGTCAGCCGTCCGGCCGATGGCCTGCCGGGCGTCACCTATCCGGCCGCCAGCCCATCCAACCCGAACCGCGAAGTGCGCGTGATCCTGCGTGAGGGTGGCAACGCGAACAACAAGGCCGACTACGTCGCGCAGAACGTCAACAGCTTCTCCACCAAGGACAAGACCAACACGAACCTGCAGACCGACCTGCGTACCCCGCAGGAACGCCGTGCAGTGTTCGTCGATGGCATCTACGACCTGACCGACAACGTGCGCCTGCGCACCAACATGCTGTACAGCTTCCGCGATTCGAACCGCCAGATCGCCGGCTACCCGTACGGCGCACTGGCCTTCGGTTCGCCGATTTCGGCCAGCAGTGCGTTCAATCCGCTGGGTGCTGACATCGCCAACTGGTGGCGTCGTACTTCGGAAGTGCCGCGCAACACCCGCGCCGAGCTGACCACCTTCCGCTTCAGCGGCGGCCTGGAAGGCAGCTTCGAGTTCTCCGACCGCCTGTTCGACTGGGATGTCGGCTACCTGTACAACAACAACAAGCTGGTCCAGACCAGCACCGGCGACCTCAACCTGACCGCGCTGCGTGCGGCGGTGGGTCCGTCCTTCATCAACAGCAGCGGCGTGGCGCAGTGCGGTACCGTGGCCAACCCGATCGGGCTGAACCAGTGCGTGCCGTACAACCCGTTCCTGCATGCCGGCATCCAGAGCAACGGTGCCAACGGCGCATTGACCGGCAACACCGCCCTGCAGAACCTGCTGTTCCCGTCCGCGCACTCCACCGCCGAGACCACCACCAAGGTCATCACCGCCAACCTGGCCGGCAGCCTGTTCACCCTGCCTGCCGGCGACCTGGGCTTCGCCGTGGGTGTCGAGCACCGCAAGGAAACCGGCAGCTTCAGCCCGGACGCGCTGGTGCAGTCGGGCAACACCTCCGGCCTGGCCAACTTCCCCACCGGTGGTGGCTACAAGGTTGACGAAGTCTATGCCGAGTTCAACGTGCCGATCCTGGCCGACCTGCCGGGCGCCCGCGAGCTGAGCCTCAACGCGGCCACCCGCCATTCGGACTACGACACCTTCGGCACCACGCTGAACAGCAAGTTCGGCTTCAAGTGGAAGCCGATCGACTCGCTGCTCATCCGCGGTACCTGGGCGGAAGGCTTCCGTGCCCCGACCATCGCCGACCTGTACAGCGGCGGTTCGCAGTCGTTCGACTTCTTCACCGATCCGTGCGATTCGGTCTACGGTGCGGCGCGCACCAATCCTGCGGTGCGTGCCCGTTGCGCCGCCGCACTGCCGGCCGGCGTAAATGCAGCCAACTTCCGCCAGCAGCAGCAGGGCTTCACCCCGACCACCGCTGCATCGTCGCAGACCCCGCTGGCCTTCGTCTCCGGCTCCAACGACCAGCTGACCCCGGAAACCTCGACGTCCAAGACCCTGGGCTTCGTCTGGAGCCCGGGTTTCATCCAGAACTTCAACATGTCGCTGGACTGGTGGGAAATCCGCGTCGAGAACACCATCATCTCGGACACGGCCAACCTGATCCTCAACGACTGCTACATCAACGACATCGCGGCACGCTGCTCGGCGTTCACGCGTGACCCGGTGACCGGCATCGTCAACAACCTCAAGCGCACCGGCATCAACGCCGGTTACCGCGAGGTGGAAGGCTTCGACCTGGATGTCAGCTACCGCCTGCCGACCGATCGTTTCGGCAACTTCAGCGCGCAGTGGACCAGCACCTACACCTCGCGTGATGACCTGGTCACCACCAAGAACCCGGTCACCCACCCGAATCCCCGCACCGGCGTGGGCTGGGCGGGCGGCGCCTTCCGCGTGCGTTCGAACCTGAACCTGGGTTGGGAAATGGGTGACTTCGGCGCCAGCTGGACCGTCCGTTACTTCTCCGGCATGAAGGAATCGTGCCTGAGCGCCGTGACGTTCCCGGAAGAGTGCAACCTGCCGAACTACGCTTCGCCGAACAACCAGGGCGTGGCGGTGGGCAGCGCGACCAACCAGCGTGGCGCGACCGTGTTCAACGACGTCCAGCTGCGCTGGAACGCACCGTGGAATGCGACCGTGGCCGTGGGTGCCAACAACGTGTTCGGCCGCGTGGGCCCGACCATGTACAGCCAGCCGAGCGCGAACGTCTCCTACTACGGTGGCTTCGACATCGGTCGCTTCCTGTACATGAAGTACACCCAGCGCTTCTGATCGCGGCGTAATATCTACGTGTGACATGGCCACGCCCCGAAAGGGGCGTGGCTTTTTTCATGGGGCAGCCAGGCTTGATGGCGCAGGCCTTTGCGCAGCCGTGCTGGACCAGGCCGCGCACAGGCGCTTGCGCATCGCCGCGTGGTGGCGGCGAGGTGTCATTACGGGGATGGGCGAAGGGAGCGCGCGCGGAAGCGTCGCGGTGAGGCGGCAGGGAGCTTACAGGTCCTGCTCGTAGCGCACGTACGGCACGGTGCCGTCGTCGTTGCTTTCGTTGCGTGGCGAGAACGGATTCTTGCCGCGGCTGATCACGTTCTCGGCGCCCACGGTGAGCTGGCCGGACCATGGCGTGCGCCAGGTCAGGCCGATACCCAGGCCTTCCCACTTGCCGGGCTTGCCGGGCACGTCGATGACGCGGCCGATGATGCTGCCGGTGAAATTGCCGTAGCCGGCGCCGATGCTCAGGCTCTTGCTGTCCCAGCGGTCGGCAATGGCCGGCGAGGCGTCGGCCAGCGGCACCAGGCGGGCCTTGGCGTAGGTGCCGGCGATGGACACGAAGCCTTCGCGGCCGATGTTCTTCTGCGCGAACACGGTCAGGTCATTCTGCTCGGCGCGCAGCGAAGGGGTCTTGTTCGGGCCTGCCAGCCATGCCGGCAGGGTTTCACGGCCGGTGCCGGCGGTGATGCCGAGGCGGCTGCTGCCACGGTTCAATGCGGCGGTGCCGGTGAAACGCCGGCTGTTGAGGTCGTCCTCGTCGCCGAGGCTGGCCAGCATGCAGTGGCTGGCCAGGCCGCTCATGCTGGTCCCGCTGCTGCTGCAGAGCAGGCCCAGCGAATCGCCGGAGGACAGGCCAAAGGCCGCATCCAGCGAGTTGCGGCCGAAATGCCAGCGCGCCCCGGCCGCCTGCTCACCGGTCGGCTCCAGGTACAGCAGGGCCTCGACCTTGCCGCTGCCCTTGTTCCATACCGGCAGCACGGTGCGGGTGTCCTTGCTCTGCGCATGCACGCCCGTGATCGCGCCAAGGGCGATCATCATGGCCAGCGGTAGACGCAGGAAGGTACGCATCGGACCAGTTCAGACAGGGACGGACAACGGAAGTTCCCGTGGGGACGGGAACTTGATCCTAGGGTGTTTATGAATTCTTAACAAGCCTTGATCCTCCCCAGGTACAAGACTGCCGTTCATTGAAGCCGTTCAGGCGCCGGTACAGCCCCCTGGGCGCCGTGGAACAGTATGCCGAACTCCGTCAATGGAAAGTGATACTCACGCCCGCAGAATTCGCAACGGACCTCGACGGCGCCGGTGTCTGCAGCCGCTGCACGGGCCTCCTCCTCACCCAGCGACTGCAGCATCGCCGCCACCCGCTCGCGGGAACAGGAGCAGGCAAAGGACAGCGGCTTTTCGCCCATCAACGCCGGCTTCTCTTCGTGGAACAGGCGGTGCAGCAGCTGCTCGGCCGGGGTGGCCAGCAGTTCGGCCTTGCCCAGGGTCTCGAACAGGGCGCTGGCGCGCGCCCAGCCGTCCTCGTCGCCCTCGTCGCCCGGCAGCTTCTGCAGCAGCAGGCCGGCGGCACCATTGCGGTCGGCCGCCAGCAGCAGGCGGGTCGGCAGCTGCTCGGACTGGCGGAAGTAGTCCTCGAAGGCCTCGTCCAGTTCCGGTGCGGTCAGTCCGACCAGGCTCTGGTAGCGCTGTGGTTCACGCGGGTCCAGGCCGGGGTTCTCGATGGTGATGGCGAGGATCGCGTCATCGCCCAGGCTGGACAGGTCGCGCGGCGCGTCGCCGCCTTCGCTGAGCTGGGCGATACCGCGCAGGGTGCCGGCGGCGGTGCATTCGGCGAACAGGGTGCGCAGGGCAGTGCTGCTGCGCAGCTGGATCGACAGGCGTCCATCGATCTTGGTATGGCCGGTGAACAGCGCCGAGGCCACGCAGGCCTCGCCGAGCAGTTCGGCGGCGGTATCCGGGTACTCGGCGTGGGACAGGATTTCCTGCCAGGTGGCCTGCAGGTGCACGTGGACGCCGCGGACGCCGGCGTCGGGGAGCAGGAAGCGGATCAGGGAATCGGAGTTGGCGGTCATCGGCTCACATCGCGCGTAAACGGGGGCAGTTGCCGGATAATGCGCCGACAACCAGATAGAAGAAGGATGCACCAGTAATGGGGGCAGGGGGAGAGCAGCACAAGGTGGAAGCTGTCGTAGAAGGCCCGCGCCGCAGGCGCTGGCGCTGGAAACGGCTGCTGTGGCTGCCGGTGCTGCTGGCTGCTTTCAGCTGCCTGCAGGTCCTGGTGCTGCGGTTCATCGACCCGCCCGTGTCCATGGTGATGCTGTGGCGCTATGGCGAGGCGCTGGGCGAGGCCGATTGGTCCTATCGCCTGCATTACCAGTGGCGCGACCTTGACCAGATGGCGCCGAGCCTGCCGATTTCGCTGGTGGCCGCCGAGGACCAGCGTTTTCCCGACCACAACGGCTTCGATCTGCAGGCGATCGAGAAGGCCCGCGACCATAATGCCAAGGGCGGGCGACTGCGTGGCGCCAGCACGATCAGCCAGCAGGTGGCCAAGAACCTGTTCCTCTGGCAGGGCCGCAGCTGGATCCGCAAGGGGCTGGAGGTCTGGTACACCGTGCTGATCGAAGCGCTGTGGCCAAAGGAGCGCATCCTGGAGATGTACGCCAACATCGCCGAGTTCGGTGATGGCGTGTACGGAGCTCAGGCGGCGGCGCAGAAGTTCTGGGGCAAGGACGCGGCCAGGTTGAGCCCGGCCGATAGCGCGCGGTTGGCGGCGGTGCTGCCGGCACCGCGGCGCTACAACGCCGCAAAGCCAGGGCCGTACGTGCAGCGGCGCGCCGCCTGGATCCAGCGCCAGGCACGGCAGCTGGGCGGGGCCGCGTACCTTTCGGAAGAGTGAGCGCGCGCCGCCTGATCTACGGCCGGCGGCAACGTACAATCCGGGCATGACCCGCGAACGGCTCACTTTCGTCATCGCCGCCTACAACGAGGCCCTGGCACTGCCGTTGCTGCATCCGCGGTTGTGCGCGGTGCTCGACGCGCTGCCCGACATCGACGGCCACATTCTGTACGTGGACGACGGCAGCCATGACGGGACCTGGGAGGTGATCGCCCGCCTGGCCCAATCCGACGCGCGGGTCTCCGCGCTGAAGCTGTCGCGCAATTTCGGCAAGGAAGCCGCACTGACCGCTGGCCTGGACCTGGTGCGCGAAGGGGCGGCGATGATCCTGGATGCCGATGGCCAGGACCCGCCGGAGCTTGTGCCGCAGTTCGTCGCGCGCTGGCGCGAGGGCCATGACAACGTCTATGGCACGCGCCTGGCGCGCGATGGCGAGGCCTGGATCAAGCGTGCCACGGCGGCGATCTTCTACCGCGTGATGGGGCGCCTTTCGCGTACGCCGATCCCGGCCGACACCGGGGATTTCCGCCTGCTGTCACCACGCGCGCTGAGTGCGCTGCGCGAGATGCGTGAGCGCCATCGTTTCATGAAGGGGCTTTTCAGCTGGGTGGGTTTCAAGCGCGTGGCGGTGCCCTACCACCGCCACGCACGCGTGGCCGGCACCAGCAAGTTCAGCCTGTGGCGGCTGTGGAACTTCGCCCTGGAAGGCATCACCGGGTTCTCGACCGTGCCCCTGCGCGCGGCGACCTACCTGGGGCTGGCAACCGCGGCGGTGGCCTTCGTGTTCGGCATGTGGGTGATCGTCAAGGCCGCGCTGTACGGCGACCGGGTGGCGGGCTGGCCGACGATGATGGCGGTGATCCTGTTCCTGGGCGGGGTGCAGTTGATCGCGCTGGGCCTGATCGGTGAGTACCTGGGGCGCCTGTACGAAGAGTCCAAGCAGCGGCCGTTGTACCTGGTTGACGCGTGGCTAGCATCCGCCGTGGCAGACTCGGCTCTGCAACCCACCCTCGGAGGGCAGGCAGATGACCACGGTACGGCAACTGTTGGACGGCAAGTCTCCTGAAGTACATGCGGTCGCGCCGGATGCGGCGGTGATCGATGCGATCCGGTTGATGGCGGAAAAGGGCATTGGCGCGGTCCTGGTGATGGACGGGCCACGGTTGGTCGGGATCCTTTCGGAGCGCGATTACGCGCGCAAGATCGTGTTGCGTGATCGTTCTTCGCGCGATACGGCGGTGGCCGAGATCATGACGACGCAGGTGGTGACGGTGTCGCCGGGCGAACAGGTGGAGCATTGCCTGCAGCTGGTGACCGACTACCGCATCCGCCACCTGCCGGTGGTGGAGGGCGCGCAGGTGCTGGGGGTGATTTCCATTGGCGACCTGGTGAAGTCGGTGATCGATGCGCAGCGCAGGGAGCTGGATCAGCTGCAGCAGTACATCGTGGCGGGATGAGTTTTTCGCTGGCGGGCCTGCGGCCCGCCGGCCCGCTTTTCGAAGCTCAAAGCCAGGGCCAAAGCCAAAGCCAAAGCAGCGCCTTCCTGATGCGGGGGAGGCTGAGGGCATGGGCGTGTCCTGCCTGGGTCACCCGTCCCCCTCAAACCACGATCAATCCAGGCGCCACGAACGAACGCTCCTACTTCGCATACTGCCCACCGCAGTCGGCATCCTTGCCCGGCCCCAGTTCAATCGTAGCCAGCAGCGCTGCCGGCGGGGCAATGCTGCCCAGTGCCAGGGCCACCGCGCCGCGAATACCCAACGCCTTGAAGTCAGGGCGGAACGACGGGTCCTTGAACGTGCCGCTGATATGCAACGGTGACCGCAGTACCAGGATGCTCTTGTCCTTGGGGCGCGGTTTCAGCAGCAGGTCCAGGGTCTCGTCGCGCAGGCTGACCGTGCCTTCGCCGATGAGGATGGTATCGGTGGTGTCCACCGCCAGTGCCTGGCTGGTCATCAGGCCGTCCTGCACACCGAAGTCGGCGAAGGCGCAGCGCAGCGGAATCTGCTTGTCACCGGTCACCAGGAACTTCAGTGATTCGGTGATATCCAGCCCGGCCAGTTCCATCACCAGGTTGCCGACATGGCCACGGCCCATCGCCAGCCCGACCTTACCGCTGCTGCTGCCGAGCATGGCGGCGATCGAGTTGCCGCGCCCGCTCAGGTCCACTTCGCCGCCGATGCCGCCCTTGGCCTGCTCGGCCAGCTTCGCATCCGGGAAAAGCTGGCCCAGTTGCACGCCGCGTACGCTGGCCCTCAACGCAGTGCGAATCTGCGCCTGGCGTGCATCCATGCGGATCGTGCTGCGGATATCGCCGCCGGCCACGCCGAAGTTCAGCGGGTCCAGCCGCAGCACGCCGTCATCCAGCAGCAGGTGCGCGTCCATGTCGTCCAGTGGCAACGAGGGCGCGTTGATGCGGTGGGCCTTCCAGCGCACGTCGGCATCCATCGCACGCAGTTTGCCCAGGTTGTAGGGCGTGTCGGGCAATACCCGGCTGCTGGCGGCGACGCGGGCGGCCTGTGCCTTTTGCTCCGCATTCGCGGTTTCGCCGCCGCCGGTCTTCGGTGGCGCTCCCACGAAGCCGGCCAGGTCATCGAAGTCCAGGCGCCTGGATTCCAGTGTCGCGGTCAGCCGTGGACGGTCGCGTCCCACCTCGAACTGCAGGTTGCCAGCGAGGTCGCTGTCACCGACCTTCCCGGTGAAGCTGTCGTAGCGCCAGACGTTGTGGTCGCGCTTCAGCCGTCCGTCCAAGGCGTAGGGCGGTGAGGGCGGGATGGCAATGCCGAGCAGCGGGTACAGGTCCGACAGGTCCTGCCCGCTGAGTGCGAACTGCAGGTCGAACACCCGCAGCTGGAACGGATTGGTCAGCGTGCCACTGGCCACCGCGTGGGTAGCGCCGGCGCGACCGTCGAGGTGGATGCGGAACGGGTGGTCGCTGTCGGTCAGTTCCAGCGGAGATTCGGTGCCACCGCGCAGGGTGAACGGGTTGCCTTGCCAGTGGCCTTTGCCCTGTACCAGCAGCGGCGGTGAGGCATCGGCCTGTTTCGGCTGACCGCTGCGCACGCCCACGCGGATGTCGGTGCGGCCCAGTGCATCGATGAACTGCAGCCGACCATCGTCGATGCGCAGGCGTTTGAGCTGCGGGCTTGTGCCGCCGGCGCTGTCACCGAGGAAGTCCCAGTTGCCCGGCTCGCCCTTGCGCGGGGCGGTTTCCAGCAGCACGTCCGGCCGGGTCAGGCGCACCTCGGGCAGCTGCACGCTGCCGCGCAGCAGGGGCCAGACCCGCACGTCGATCTCGACGCGGTCTGCGCTGGCCATCTCAGGTTGTTTCGCCCAGCTGGCATTGGCGAAGGTGATCGCATCGGCGCGGATCGTGCTGGTGCGGCCGAGGTCGACATCAAGGTTCCCGATGCGCAGCACTCGGCCGGTGCGTGCCTGTACCGCGCGCTCCACCGGTCCCTTGAACCAGTTCCAGTCCCACAACGCGAGCAGTATCAGGATCGCCGCCAGCAGGAAGACCAGGATCGTGAGCCAGCGCCGGCCTCGTGGGCCGGGGCGGCGGAGGCGCCAACGGGACGTGCGCTTTGCGGCAGGGGAGGCGGCAGCATTCACGCTGCCATGGTTGCCCCCTGTTCGTGGACAGGGCGCGAAGCGACCATGTGCATGGCGTGCACACGCCGCCGTCGAGCGGCCGTTTACAGCACCTGCATGGTGACCGCGACGAAGTGGCAGACGCTGCCGCCGATCACGAACAGGTGCCAGATGGCATGCGAGTACGGGATCGATTCACGGTGGTAGAAGTAGGTCCCCAGCGTATACGACAGGCCGCCGGCGAACAGCCAGGTGAGGGTGCCGCCATCGATCGAGGCCCACATCGGCTTGATCGCCACGACCACCAGCCAGCCCATGGCGATGTAGATCACCGTTGAGAGCACCTTGAAACGGCCGGTGTAGAACAGCTTGAACACCACGCCGCCCAGCGCCAGCGCCCAGATCGCGGTGAACAGGCCCCAGCCCCACGGACCGCGCAGGCCGATCAGGGTGAACGGGGTATAGGTGCCCGCGATCAGCACATAGATCGCGCAGTGGTCGAACACCTTCAACCGGCCCTTGGCAACCGGATGCTGGATGGCGTGGTACAGCGTGGAGGCGGTGTACAGCAGCAACAGCGCGATACCGAACACGATCGCGCTGGCCAGCTGCCAGCCGTCGCCGTAGATCGCAGCCAGGGTGATCAACACCGCGCTGGCGGCCAGGGCGAATACCGCGCCCAGGCCATGGGTCAGGGCGCTGGCGATTTCTTCACGGATCGAAGCAATGGACGTCGTGGACATGGCGTAGGCATTGTTCGCGGGGAGGGGGACCCGCACCCCCTTATCATCGCCGCGATGGGCGATACGTGCACGCCTGTCACCGTATGGTGGGTGAATGCCTGCCTTGCGTTGGCTGGGGTCAGAGCCCTTTCCTGCGGAAAGGGATCCGACCCCTTGGCATCAGCCCACCGAAACGGTATGCGCCGCTTCGCGGGTGGCCGAGAAACGCACGTCCGGCGAGCGTTCCTGCGCCAGCTGCAGGTTGACCCGGGTCGGTGCCAGGTAGACCAGGTGGCCGGCTGCATCCAGTGCCAGGTTCAGCGCATTCTTTTCTCGGAACTCTTCCAGCTTCTTCTCGTTGCTGCAGTGGACCCAACGCGCGGTGGTCACGCTGACCGGCTCGAAGGTGGCTTCCACGCCGTACTCGTCCTTCAGGCGATAGGCCGCCACGTCGAACTGCAGCACACCCACCGCACCCAGGATCAGGTCGTTGCTGGTGAGAGGGCGGAAGAACTGGGTCGCGCCTTCTTCGGACAGCTGGGCCAGTCCCTTCTGCAGCTGCTTGAGCTTGAGCGGATCGCGCAGGCGCGCGCGGCGGAACAGTTCCGGCGCGAAGTTGGGGATGCCGGTGAAGGTGACCGCTTCGCCTTCGGTAAAGGTATCGCCGATGGAAATGGTGCCGTGGTTGTGGATGCCGATCACATCGCCCGGCCAGGCTTCGGCGGCGATTTCACGATCGCTGGCCATGAAGGTCAGTGCGTTGGCCAGCTTCATTTCCTTGCCGGTGCGCACGTGGAAGGTCTTCATGCCGGCGCTGAAGCGGCCCGAGCAGACGCGCATGAACGCGACGCGGTCGCGGTGCTGCGGGTCCATGTTGGCCTGGATCTTGAACACGAAGCCGGTCAGCTTGTTTTCTTCCGGGGCGATCTCGCGGCCGGTGGTGGAGCGTGCCTGCGGCGACGGCGCATGCTCGACGAAGAAGTCCAGCAGCGGCTGCACGCCGAAGTTGTTCACGCCCGAGCCGAAGAACACCGGGGTCTGCTTGCCGGCGCGGTAGGCCTCCAGGTCGAACGGATGGCTGGCGCCCTGCACCAGTTCCAGCTCGTCGCGCAGGTCGGCCAGCATCTGCGCACCGATCTTCTCGGCCAGGCCGGGGGCGTCGATGGACGGGAAGATGGTCGAGTCCTGGCGGGTGAAGTTGCGGCCCGGCTCGTACAGGTGCACTTCGCCGCTCAGCAGGTGGACCACGCCCTTCAGGCGCTGGCCCATGCCGATCGGCCAGGTGACCGGCGCGCACTGGATGCCCAGCACGGTTTCCACTTCATCCAGCAGCTCGATCGGGTCCTTGCCCTCGCGGTCGAGCTTGTTGATGAAGGTCATGATCGGGGTATCGCGCAGGCGGCACACTTCCATCAGCTTGATGGTGCGCTCTTCCACGCCCTTGGCCACGTCGATCACCATCAGTGCCGAGTCCACCGCAGTCAGCACGCGGTAGGTGTCCTCGCCGAAGTCGGCGTGGCCGGGGGTGTCGAGCAGGTTGACGATCTTGTCTTCGTACGGGAACTGCATCACCGAAGAGGTGACGGAGATGCCGCGTTCCTTTTCCAATGCCATCCAGTCGGAGGTGGCGTGGCGGGCGGCCTTGCGGCCCTTGACCGAACCGGCCATCTGGATCGCGCCTCCGAACAGCAGCAGCTTTTCGGTCAGCGTGGTCTTGCCGGCGTCAGGGTGGGAAATGATGGCGAAGGTGCGGCGACGCGACGCTTCGTTGGCGACTTCGGACATGGCAGTGGCGCCCACCCGGGGCGCTTTTCAAAGAGATAAGCGCCCGATTATACCGACCGGGGCCGTTCAGCGCCCGATGCCGCCCTCGGCCTCGCCCTGGCGGGCGAACTGCAGCTGGCCCTGTTCGGCGAAGATGCGTGCCGGCACCGAACGCAGGCCCATGCCGCGGTTGACCTGTACCACGAAGTGCAGGTGCGGTGCGCTGCTGAAGCCGCTGTTGCCGGACAGGCCGATGGGCTGCCCGGCGCCCACTGCCTGGCCGCGACGCACGCGCATGCCGCCGGCCTGCAGGTGGCCGTACAGGGCCATGCTGCCGTCGCTGTGCAGCACGCGGATGAAGTTGGCGCGGGCACCATCACGTTCGCGGTCCTGGCCGTTGCCTCGGAAGCCATCCTGGATCTGCATCACAGTGCCCTCGCGCGCGGCCAGCACCAGTGTGCCCTCCGGCAGTGCGAAGTCGACCGCGTCGCGGTTTTCCTCGTCGTCGTGGCTGAACCGGCCCTGCGGCGCCTGGTCCACGCGCGGGCGTGCATCATCGAAGGGCAGGCGGTAGGCCACATCCTCGGCCTGTGCGGCGGGGTTGCCTGGTACCGACTGCAGGCGCAGGTCCAGCATCCGGCCGTTGACCGGCGCGGGGAGGTGGCCGACGACCAGACTGCTGTCGCCCTGTATCAGTGACTGCACCGGCAAGCCGTCGACCGGGTGCCCAGGGGCGGCGCGCAGTTCGATCTGCAACGGCCCGGCCAGGGTGTTGTCGATCCGGGCCTGCCACTGTTCGCCGATCGACTGCAGGCGCAGCTGGGCCATCGGAAGGGGGGCCTTCGCCTCCGCGCTGGCGGGGGCAGGCGCCTTCGGCAGCATCCCCCAGCCCTGGCGCCAGTCGCTGGCGCCGGCAGAGGCGCTGGCCAGCAGCGGCAGGAGCAGGCAGGTCAAGGGCAGGCGTGGCATCAGCGGATTCAGGAAAACGGACCGTCCGGACTGTACCCGATCCTGAACGGAGCGACCGCGACACCTCTCGCATACCTGTCGCGAAAATATTCATCGCTTTATCCGCATGAAGGGATTGACAGCGCCCGGAAGCGCTGGCATCGTGGCCTCACCATCGAGACCGGCAGAGGGACAGGCCCTTTGAAGCCGGGGCAGCCCGCGGATGCGAAAGCGTTCGCGTAGGTGCCAAATCCTGCGGGGACCGTGGCGTCCACCGGAAGATGGTTCGATCCATGCACCGCACGTGCATCTCGAACGCGAGCCCCGCGAAGGCTCGATGGCCGATTCCCCAACCGGATCCCGCCATGAGCTTCGCTGCCAGTACCGCCGTTCGCCCCGAACCCTTTGTCCCCGTCAGCGTGCCGGTTGAAGACCGCGTGCATGCCGAGCGCGGTGAGTTCGCCGCGGTGCTGTCGATGCGTCACGCTGGCCCCAGCCCGGTGCGCCTGCGCTATGAGTGGGTCGGCCCGGCCAATGCGCCGGTGGTGGTGCTGGCCGGCGGCATTTCCGCCCATCGCCATGTGGCGTCCAACGCACAGTTCAGCGAGAAGGGCTGGGCCGAAGACCTGGTCGGCAGTGGTCGCACGCTGGATCCGCAGCAGTTGCGCGTACTGGCGTTCGACTTCATCGGGGCCGACGGTGCGTTGGACGTGCCGATCGATACCGCTGACCAGGCCGATGCGCTGGCGCTGCTGCTGGATCATCTGGGTATCCGCACGCTGAAGGCCTTCGTCGGCTACTCGTATGGCGCGCTGGTCGGCCAGCAGTTCGCAATCCGTCATCGAGCCCGGGTGCGCCAGCTGGTGCTGGCCAGCGGCGCGCATCGTCCGCACCCGTATGCCGCGGCCTGGCGCGCACTGCAGCGCCGCGCCGTCGCCCTCGGCCAACTGCAGTGCGGCGAAGACCACGGCCTGGCGCTGGCCCGGCAGTTCGCCATGCTCAGCTACCGCACCCCGGAAGAGTTCGGCGAGCGCTTCGACGCCGCGCCGGAAGTGATCAACGGCCGCGTGCGGGTCGCCGCCGAGGACTATCTGGACGCCGCCGGCGCGCAGTACGTCGCGCGCACGCCGGTGACCGCCTACCTGCGCCTGTCCGAATCGATCGACCTGCACCGCGTGGACCCCGCGGCCATCCTGCCGCCGACCGTGGTGGTCGCGGTGGAGGGTGACCGCCTGGTGCCGCTGGCCGACCTGGTCGGCCTGGTCGAGGGGCTGGGGCCGCGCGGAAGCCTGCGCGTGCTGCGCTCGCCCTATGGCCACGACGCCTTCCTCAAAGAAACCGATCGCATCGACGCGATCCTCGCCACCGCCTTCCGCACCTCTGGAGAGTCCGCATGAGCCTGCACGCCAACGAGCCGTCCTGTAGCCGCACCACTGCCGCCGTCCGTGCCGGCATCGATCGGGACACCGCGCATGGCGCGGTCACGCCGCCGATCGTGCTGTCGTCGAACTTCAGTTTTGAAGGCTTCGGCAACAAGCGCCAGTACGACTACACGCGCAGTGGCAACCCGACCCGCGACCTGTTGGGTGAAGCGCTGGCCGAGCTGGAAGGCGGTGCGGGCGGCGTGATCACCGCCACCGGCATGGGGGCGATCAACCTGGTGCTGAACGCGCTGCTTCAGCCGGGCGATACCCTGGTCGTGCCGCACGACGCGTACGGTGGCAGCTGGCGGCTGTTCAATGCGCTGGCGAAGAAGGGCCATTTCGAACTGGTCACCGCCGACCTGACCGATCCGCGCGCGCTGTCGCAGGCGCTGGCCACCCAGCCGAAGCTGGTGCTGGTGGAAACGCCGTCCAATCCGCTGCTGCGCATCACCGACCTGCGCTTCGTCATCGATGCCGCGCACAAGGCAGGTGCTCTGGTTGTGGTCGACAACACCTTCCTGTCGCCGGCCCTGCAGCAACCACTGTCATTCGGTGCGGATCTGGTGCTGCATTCCACCACCAAGTACATCAACGGCCACAGCGACGTGGTGGGTGGTGCGATCGTCGCGCGCGATCCGGCACTGCATGAGCAGCTGGTGTGGTGGGGCAACGCGCTGGGCCTGACGGGTTCGCCGTTTGATGCCTTCCTGACCCTGCGCGGCCTGCGCACGCTGGATGCGCGCCTGCGCGTGCATCAGGAGAACACCACGTCGATCGTTGCGCTGCTGGACCAGCATCCGGCGGTCGGCCGCGTCTATTATCCGGGTCTGGCCGATCACCCGGGCCACTCCATCGCTGCTCGCCAGCAGAGTGGCTTTGGCGCGATGCTGTCGTTCGAACTGGCGCACTGCGCGGGTGATGATCCGCACGCGGCGGTGCGCGCGTTCGTCGATGGCCTGCGCTGTTTCACCCTGGCCGAATCGCTGGGCGGCGTCGAAAGCCTGATCGCGCACCCCGCCACCATGACCCATGCGGCGATGACCGCCGAAGCGCGTGCTGCGGCCGGCATCAGCGAAGGCCTGCTGCGCCTGTCGGTTGGCATCGAGGCCGAGCGTGACCTGTTGGCCGATCTCGGCGCCGCGCTGCAGCGTGCCGAAGCGGTGATTGATGCGGCTGCGCGCCGCAAACAGGTGGTGGATGCATGAGCGCGCTCGCCGCAGAAATTCCTGCTCTGGGCGTGGGACGCCTGGCGCTGCTGGGCACCGGCACGGTCGGCTCGGCCTTCGTACAGCGTTACCAGGCATTGCGGGCGCGTGGGCTGGAACTGCCCAGCGTGCAGTGGCTGGCCAATTCACGCACTGCGCTGGAGATCGATCGTGACCTGGCCTTGCCGCTGGAACTGGCACGGCGTGCACCGCGCGATGGCCAGAGTTCGCCACCGTGGGCGAGTGCGGAAGGACTGGAGCGTGGCGACGTGGTGGTCGACGCCACCGCCAGCGAAGACGTGGCCGCGCGCCACGTGCAGTGGCTGGCGCGGGGCGTGCATGTGGTGACCGCCAACAAGCTGGGGCGTGGTGCGCAGCTGGCCCGCGCGCAGGCCATTGCGGAAAGCTGTGCCGACAGTGGCGCACGCTATGGCGACAGCGCGACGGTGGGCGCGGGCCTGCCGCTGTTGAGCAGCCTGCGTGCACTGGTGGCCGGTGGCGATCACATCCATGCCATCGAAGGCGTGCTGTCCGGTTCGCTGGCGTGGCTGTTCCATCGCTATGACGGCCAGTCGCCGTTCTCGGCGGCGGTGCGCGAGGCGCTGGCTGCCGGCTACACCGAGCCCGATCCGCGCCTGGACCTTTCCGGTGAAGACGTGCGTCGCAAGCTGCTGATCCTCGCTCGCAGCAGCGGGTTGGCGCTGGATGCGTCGCAGGTAGAGGTGGATTCACTGGTGCCTGAAGCGCTGGCAGCGCTGCCGCTGGAGGATGCGGTGGCGGCGCTCGAGCAGCTGGATGCGCCGTTGCAGGCGCGCTGGCAGCAGGCGCATGACAATGGCCGCGTGCTGCGTTTCGTTGGCCGTGTTGATGGCGAGGGTGCGCAGGTGGGCCTGCGTGAGTTGCCTGCCGATCACCCGTTGGCGCAGGGCGCGGGCACCGACAATCGGGTGGCCATCCACAGCGATCGCTATCACCGCCAGCCGTTGTTGATCCAGGGCCCGGGCGCGGGCGCGGAAGTCACCGCCGCCGCGCTGCTGGATGACGTGCTGCGGATCGTCGGCTGATCGCACTGCTTCTGTAGAGCCGAGCCCATGCTCGGCTGCTGCTGGCAAAATCCCCTCCTGCTGGATAAGCCGAGCATGGGCTCGGCTCTACAGGGGACGGCTGCCGTTCAATGCGCCTTCAATGCCTTCAGCAACGCCGCGTTGAACTGCTTCGGGTCCTGCACCTGCGGCGAATGGCCCAGTTCGGCGAACTCGATCAGCGTCGCGCCGGGAATCGCCGCGGCTGCCGCCTTGCCGAGCACCGGATAGTTGCCCAGCGTCGCCTTCACCGCTGGTGGCGCCAGGTCGCGACCGATCGCGGTGCGGTCCTTCTGGCCGATGAACAGCGTGGTCGGCACCTGAACATTCTTGAGTTCGTAGACCACCGGCTGGTTGAACACCATGTCCGAGGCCAGCGCCTGGCTCCATGCAACGGCCTGCTTGCCCGGGCCTTCGTACATGCCCGACTGCATCCGCGCCCACGGTTCATATGCCGGCTTCCATTTGCCGTCGTAGTACACGTCCAGCTGGTAGTGGCGGATGCTGTCATAGCTGATGTTCATTTCGCCGGCGTACCACGCGTCCACGCTGCGCCAGGGAACACCCAGCGCCTTCCAGTCTTCCAGCCCGATCGGGTTGACCAGTGACAGGCTGCGCAGGTCCTGCGGGAACATCAGCGCATAGCGCACCGCCAGCATGCCGCCCATCGAATGACCGACCAGGTGCACCGGGACGTCACCCAGTTGCAGCTGTTGCAGCAGGGCATGGGTGTTGGCGGCCAGCTGCGCGAAGCTGTACTGGTAGCGCTCGGGCTTGCTGGATTTGCAGAAACCCACCTGGTCCGGGGCGATCACCCGGTAGCCGGCGGCGACCAGTGGCTTGATCGATTCCTTCCAGGTGGCGGCACAGAAGTTCTTGCCGTGCAGCAGCACCACCACGCCGATGGGTGCTTTCTTCGGCGCGATGTCGAGGTAGGCCATTTCCAGCGGCTGCCGCTGCGATTCCAGCGCGAAGGTCTTCACCGGATAGCCGTAGTCGAAACCCTCCAGCCGCGACCCGTAAGTGGGCGCGGCCAGCGCAGGCAGTGGAAGGCAGGCAAGCAGGGCGGCAGCGATCACGCGCATGGGGCGGTCCTGGATAGGGGAGCCCCGAGCCTAACCGGAACGCAGTGACGGTGTCGTCCGACCGGGCAAGGGCGACTGGGTAGAGTCGACTGTTAGTCGACTACCTTCCCCACAACGAGCGAAAATCCCGCGCTGCGCGCGATAGTCGACCAACGGTCGACTCTACCTGTGGCCCGGCGCCATCGCGCCGGGACCGGTCGACCTCAACACTCGATGACGTTCACCGCCAGGCCGCCACGGCTGGTTTCCTTGTACTTGTCCTGCATGTCGCGGCCGGTATCGCGCATGGTCTTGATCACCTTGTCCAGCGACACCTTGTGCTTGCCGTCGCCGCGCATCGCCATGCGCGAGGCATTGATCGCCTTCACCGCGCCCATCGCATTGCGCTCGATGCAGGGGATCTGCACCAGCCCGCCGATCGGATCACAGGTCAGGCCGAGGTTGTGTTCCATGCCGATTTCCGCGGCATTCTCGATCTGGCTCGGGTTGCCACCCAGCGCTGCGACCAGGCCACCGGCCGCCATCGAGCAGGCCACGCCCACTTCGCCCTGGCAGCCCACCTCGGCGCCGGAGATCGAGGCGTTTTCCTTGTACAGGATGCCGATCGCTGCCGAGGTCAGCAGGAAGTCGAATACGCGCTGTTCGTTGGCGCCGGGGCAGAAACGGTCGAAGTAATGCAGCACCGCCGGCAGCACGCCGGCAGCGCCGTTGGTCGGCGCAGTCACCACACGACCACCGGCGGCGTTCTCTTCGTTCACCGCCAGCGCGTACAGGTTGACCCAGTCCAGCGTGGTCAGCGGATCGCGCATCGCTGCTTCCGGCTTCGACGACAGCTCGCGGTACAGCGCCGGTGCACGACGGCCGACCTTCAGGCCACCCGGCAGCACGCCTTCCTCGCGGATGCCGCGCGCCACGCACGACTGCATCGCACTCCAGATCTCGCGCAGGTTGGCGCGGATCTCGTCTTCGCTGCGCCAGCACTTCTCGTTCTCGAACATCAGCTGGGCAATGCTCAGGCCGCTGCGCGCGGTCTGCGCCAGCAGCTCGTCGCCGCTCTTGAACGGGTAGGGCAGCGGGGTTTCGTCGGGCACGATGCGGTCATCGGCCGCGTCGTCCTGGTTGACCACGAAGCCGCCACCGACCGAGTAATAGTCGCGGGTGGCGATCACCTCGTCCTCGGCGTTGTACGCGGTGAAGCGCATGCCGTTGGTGTGGTACGGCAGCTTCTGGCGCTTGTTCATGCCGAGGTCGCGCTTCTCGTCGAAGGCGATCTCGTGCTGGCCCATCAGTTGGATGCGCTTGCTGCTGCGGATGCGCTCCAGGGTGGCCGGAATGATGTCCGGATCGATCAGGTTCGGCCGCTGGCCTTCCAGGCCCAGCAGGATCGCCTTGTCGGTGCCATGGCCGCGGCCGGTCAGCGCCAGCGAGCCATAGACATCGGCGCGGATGCGCGCGACTTCGTTCAGGCGACCCGGGTCGAGCAGCCAGCGATGGATGAATCGCTCGGCGGCCTTCATCGGCCCGACGGTGTGCGAGGAGCTCGGGCCAATGCCGATCTTGAAAACGTCGAACGTGCTGACAGCCATGGTTGCCGTACTGCGGGTACCGGAGGAGACCGCTATTCTAGCGGTTCATGCCGCACTTCCATGGCTGCGGCGCAGCATTTCGGCAGAGGGAGCAAAACCGGTGTTGACCCTGTTCCAGCGCGATGACTGCCACCTGTGCGACATGGCCCTGGCCGAGCTGGCCAAGGCGCGGGCACCGGAGTTCGAATCGGTGTTCCTGGATGACCAGCCTGCGCTGGAAGCGCGCTACGGCGCGCGGGTGCCGGTGCTGCGCGACGAGCGCGGCGACCGTGAGCTGGACTGGCCGTTCGACGCGGCCACGGTCCAGGCCTGGCTGGCCGTCGATCGGTAGTGCCGGCCGTTGGCCGGCAACCCCGCGATGCCCGGTGATGCCGGCCAGCGGCCGGCACTACCAGAGGCGGTTTATTTCGCGTCGAACTTCACGATCGTGCTGATCGCGGTTTCGTCCGGGATGGTCTTGGTGTCGGCCCAGTCGCCGCCGCCGACGCCGAAGTCCAGGCGCTTGACCGTGGCCTTGCCGGTCAGCACCGGCTGGGTGCCCGGCTTCCAGGTGAAGGTGAGGGTGACCGGCTTGCTGACGCCTCGCAGCTCCAGTGTGCCATCGGCGGCGAACTGGTCATTGCCCACCGCGCGGAAGCCCTTGGCGGTGTAGCGTGCGGTGGCGAACTTGCCAACATTGAAGAAGTCGGCGGTCTGCAGGGTCGAGTCACGGTCGCTGTTGCCGCTCTTGGCGCCGGCCAGCGGGATCACCACGTCCAGCGAACCGGCGGCCGGATTGGCCGGGTCGAAGCTGAGCTTGGTGGCGAAGCCCGGGAAGCTGCCGGTGAACACTTCGCCGTCGTACTTGGTGGCGAACACCAGGATCGAGCCGGCGCCGGGCGCCTGTGCGTAGTCGGCGGCGAACACCGGGGTGGTGGCCAGCATGCCGGCCAGGGCGGCGGCCACGGCGGCCGGAGTGGTCAGTTTCAGGTTCATCGGTCAGTCCTTCTGAGGGGAGGCGAGCCAGCCGCGCGGCAACATGCGGGACAAGGTCGCATCGCGCTGGAACAGGTGGTGGTAGAAGGCAGCGCCGGCATGGGCCAGCACCACTGCGATCAAAAGCCAGAAGCCGTACTCGTGGATGGCATGCGATACCGCGACCACCTGCGGGTCGGGACCGCTCAGCTTGGGCACGTCGACCAGGCCGAACCAGCGGAACGGGCGCAGGCCGCTGGCCGAGTCGTACAGCCAGCCCGACAGCGGGATGGCGAACATCAGCACGTAGAGCAGCACGTGGGTGGCACTGGCGATGCGTTCCTGCCAGCTGGGCACGCCCGGCACCGGCTTGGGGGCACCGGCATACAGGCGCCAGCCGAGGCGGAAGAGCACGAGCGCCAGCACGGTGATGCCGATCGACTTGTGCGCGGTATAGACCCAGAAATACTTGGGGGTCTTGGGCAGTTCGCCCATGGTCAGGCCGACCACGCCCAGGGCGAGGATCAGCAATGCGATCAACCAATGCAGGATCTGGCTGACACTCCCCCAGGCGGCGGGGGTGTTCTTGGCGGTCATGAAGGGTCCTCTAGGGGGCCGTCTTGGGGTCGGAGTGTGGAACGGGAGCGGGAGTTCCCGGGGCGTCGCTGCGGTCGAGGGTGGCTTCAGCCTCGATCCTCAGCTGTACTGCATCACCGATGACGCCCGGCCAGGCGGTGATGCCGAACGCGCGCCGGCTCAGCGTGGTGCTGGCGGAAAAACCGGCGGTGCGTCGGAACGGGGGGAGGGGGTAGCGCTTGACGGCGTTGAGGGTCACGTCCAGCGTGATCTCCTGGCTGACCCCGCGCAGGGTCAGGGTGCCGATCACGTGGGCGCGCCTGGCATCGATCGGTTCGACCCGGCTGGAGACGAAATGTGCCTTCGGGAAACGCTCGCCATCCAGAAGGCTGCGGGCCAGCGTGGCCTGGTTCCATTTGGCGTCACCAAGGTCCAATCGCGACACGGGGACTTCGACGTCCAACGTGGCTTCGCGCCAGTTGTCGGGATCGAACTGCAGCCGGCCCTCACTGCCGGAGACCGTGCCCATCGCCTGCGAGTAGCCCGCGTGGTCGATGCTGAACAGCACACGCGTGTGCACCGGATCGAGGCGATAGGTATCTGCATCCGCCCAGGCGGGAGCGGTGGCGAGCAGCATCGGCAGCAGGGCCAGGCAGGGACGCATCGATGGCGGGCTCCGGAAGGGGTACGCTGTGATCATACGCACAGGCCCCTGCCAAGGATGCGTGCATGGCTGCAACAGTTCGTGGTGGTCCTGCCCCGGCAACAGGCTGTTGCAGCCATGACCCCGGCCCTGTGTGACAATCGGGACAGGACAGGGGGTTCAGGATGACGAGCAGCTGGCGCCTGTGGTGCCTGGGCATCGCGGCAACGGGGCTGCTGCTGTTGGCGTCTGCCACGGCGGCTGCAGCCCTGGACATGGCAGAAACACCACGCCTGCGGCGCTTCGGTGCCGCCGAAGGCATGCCTTCGCGCATGGTGCTGGCGCTGGCCGAGGACCGCCAGGGCCATGTCTGGGCCGCAACCGATGGCGGTCTGGTGCGCTACGACGGCAGCTCGCTGCGGGTCTGGGAACATGACCCGGAACAGCCCGGTTCGTTGCCCGGCAACGAGATCGAGACCCTGCTGGTCGATCCGCTGGACCGCGTGTGGGTGGGCATCAATGGCAAGGGCGTGGCCCGCCTGGATGCCGACCGCGAGCGGTTCAAGACCTTCGATGCGGTCAATGGTCCGTGCCTGGGCCAGTTCTGGACGCTGGCCTACGCCGGGGATGCGTTGTGGATCGGCACCAGCAGCCAGGGTATCTGCCGGTTCGGGGAGGACGGCAGCCTGCGCTTCTTCAAGCACGACCCGGCCCGTGCCGACGGCCTGCCCAGCAACACCATCTACAGCAGCCTGGTCGATGCGCGGGGGCGCCTGTGGATCGGTACCGAGGCCGGCGTCGCACGCTGGAATGGCCGTGACTTCGAGCCCGTGGCACCGCACGCGCTGGGCGCATTGAGCGTGCTGCGGATGAGCCGCGATCCGGATGGCTCGATCTGGGTCGGCAGCCAGAACGATGGCCTGTACCGCATCGATGCGCAGGACCGGGTCAGTCGTCCGCGCTGGAGCGACAGCGCCGGCCTGCGCTCGGCGCTGGTGCTGGCCGATCGCCAGGGCGGCTACTGGGCGGGCACGTCCGATGGCCTGCTGCGTGGCGACGCAAGTGCGCTATGGCGGCTCGACGGCGACCGCGGCAGTGGTTTCCTCACTGCACAGAGCGGTGTGCTCGATCTGCTGCAGGACCATGAAGGCGGATTGTGGGTCGCCCTGCTGACCCAGGGACTGGCCTACCTCCCGCCGGACTGGCGCCGCTTCTCGATCTGGAACCAGCTCGATGGCAAGCCGCTGGACAGCCAGTACCTGCTGGGCGCGGCCAGTGATGGCCAGAACTACTACGTGGGTTCGGCGCACGGCGTGTATCAGCTGGACGCGCACGGCACGTTGCGCCTGCTGGCCAGCGACCGCGAGATCGGCAGCGGTGCGGTGTGGTCGGTACTGCCACGGTCGGACGGGCGCCTGTGGCTGGGGCGTGCCGGCCGCATCAGCGTGTATGACCCGGCCACCCGCGCGCTGCACGACTGGCACATCGGTGGAGGCGCCGATCTGCGCCAGCGCATCGACCTGATGCGGCAGGCACCCGATGGCACGGTCTGGCTTTCGGTGATGAACCTGGGCCTGCAGCAGCGCAGTGCGGAGGGCCGGGTGCTGCGCAGCTATCCTCTCGACGATTTCCGCAAGGCGGCCGACTCACCCATCGAGCAGATCCGCTTCGATGCCCATGGCAAGGCATGGGTGATGGGCGACATGGGCATCTGGCGTGAGCAGGCCGGTCGCTTCGAAGCGGTGCCGGGGGTCTCGCGCGGGCTGATCTACGACCTGGTGTGGGTGGATCCGCAGCAGTTGTGGCTGGCCCGCCAGGGCGCGCTGGAGCGCTACCAGTGGGATGGCATGAGCCTGCGCCTGATCCAGCGCATTGATGGAAGCGCCGGTGTGCCGCCGGTCAGCATGGGGGGCCTGGCATTGGCCGACAATGGCCGGGTGTGGGCGACCACGCCGCGCGGCCTGCTGCGCTGGGACCCGAAAGCACGACGCCTGCAGTTGTTCAATGAACGCGATGGCCTGTCCGATGCCGAGTTCACCAGCCGGCCGCCAGCGGTGAATGCTGATGGTCGCGTTCTGGCCGTCGCCCAGACCGGCCTGGTTGCATTCGACGTGAATGCCGACGACGTGGTGCTGCCCGGGTCGTCGCTGGTGATTGCCGAGGTGCGCGTGCGCCGCGACGATGCACGCGGCTGGCAGCCGCTGCCGAACACCGGCACCCTGCTGCTGGGACCGGATGATCGCGACCTGCAGATCGATGCACGGTTGTTGTCGTATGCCAATCCCCAGGGCAACCGCTACCGCTTCCGGGTACGCGGGTATGACCAGAACTGGGTGGAGCAGGGCGGCGACGGCCAGCGCACGCTGTCGCGACTGCCGACCGGCAGCTACGTCATCGAAGTGCAGGCGGCCACCGCCAATGGTGCATGGACGCCTTCGCAGCAGCTGCAGGTGAAGGTGCTGCCACCCTGGTGGCGCAGCGGCATGGCGATCTTCGGCTACATCCTGATCGGTTCGCTGCTGCTGCTCGTCCTGGTCTGGTCGATCCGTGCGCGCCTGCGCCGTCGCCAGCAATGGCAGCTGACCGTGCACAAGCAGGAGCTGGCCGAACAGGCCTCGCAGGCCAAGAGCCGGTTCCTGGCCACGCTGGGGCATGAAGTCCGCACGCCGATGACCGGCGTGCTTGGCATGAGCGAGTTGCTGCTGGCCACACCGCTGGACCCGGTGCAGCGCAGCTATGCCGGCTCCATCCAGCAGGCCGGCAGCCATCTGCTGCGGTTGGTCAACGATGCGCTGGACCTCGCGCGCATCGAAGCCGGTCGACTGGAGCTGGATCTGCGTCCGTTCGACCTGGCCGGACTGCTCGACCAGGTGCAGGCGCTGATGCAGCCCATGGCGAAACAGCGCAAGCTGGATTTCCAGCGTGGCGACGATCCGCCCGGCCCGATCAGCGTCAGTGGCGACGAGATGCGCGTGCGGCAGATCCTGCTCAACCTGCTGGGCAATGCCATCAAGTTCACCGAGCGCGGTCATGTCGGCCTGGCCGTGCACCTGGAAGAGAACGGCGGCGGTCTCTGCTTCGAAGTGCACGACAGTGGTCCGGGTATCAATGCCGAGCAGCAGGAGCGGCTGTTCCACCGATTCGAACAGGCGGAGGGGCCGCGCACGGCCTCGCGCTATGGTGGAAGCGGGCTGGGCCTGGCGATCTGCCAGGAGCTGGCCGTGGCGATGGGCGGGCGCATCGAAGTGGACAGCCAGCCAGGCAAGGGCGCGCGTTTCCGGGTGCGGTTGCCGCTGCCCTGGACCCGGCAGGCAGCCGCCACGGGCGAAGCGCCGGCACTGCCGATGCTGCCGCCACTGCGCATCCTGCTGGTGGAGGACGATGCCACCGTGGCCGAGGTCATCGCCGGCCTGCTGCGCAGCCGCGGCCATGAGGTGGTGCATGTGCTGCATGGCCTGGGGGCTTTGTCGGAGATCGCTACCGACGGCTTCGATGTCGGCCTGCTCGATCTCGACCTGCCTGCGCTGGACGGTACTGCGATCGCCCGCCAGCTGCGCACCCTGGGCTACGAACTGCCACTGGTGGCGGTGACCGCCCGCTCCGATGCGTATGCCGAATCGCAGGTGCTCGCTGCCGGTTTCGATGGTTTCCTGCGCAAGCCGGTGACCGGCGACATGCTGGTGGCAGCGATCATCCAGGCTCGCGCCAAACGACAGACCACAACTTGAAAACGTCGACGCCGGGCGTGAACGGCGCGACTTTCGGTTTACCATGCCGACGCCCGCGGCGCGGGAATCATCAGGCAGCGTGAGGAGGCAATCGGTGGTGTATCTGCGGGCGGCAATGCTGCTGCTGATCCTCCTGTGCGGCCTGTCACCCGCTGCCGCGCAGCCGGTGCCACCGAGCCCGCGCCAGGTGACGGTATTCGACGGCCTGCCGTCCAATACCGTCAACCGCATGGCCGAAGACCGCTATGGCTACCTGTGGATCGCCACCAACGACGGCCTGGCCCGTTACGACGGGCGCAACTACCGGATCTGGCGTTCTGAGGATGGCCTGCGCGACAACCGCATCTGGACGGTCCTGGTCGATGCGCGCAACCAGCTCTGGATCGGGACCGAGAACGCGGGCCTGGTACGGATGTCGGCCGACCGCCGCCAGCTGCATTTCTACGACCGCAGCAGCCAGCCCTTGATGGGGACCAACACGGTCTGGAGCCTGGCGACCACGCCGGACGGTGCGATCTGGTTCGGCACCCACGAAGGTGGGCTGTACCGGCTGGACAGCCAGGACCGCCTGCAGCGTTTCCTGCCCGAGGCCAACAATCCCCGCAGCCTGCCTGCCGCCTCGGTGCCGTACCTGGCTACGCTGGCCGATGGCAGCCTGTGGGTCGGCACCAAGCATGGCGTGGCGCGCTGGACCGGCACCGACTTCGAGCGGGTCGGCACCGACGTCATTCCCAGCCTGCTGATCAATGGGTTGACCAGCGAACCCGATGGCAGCCTGTGGATCAGTACGATGGCCGGCGCCACGGTGCGTCGCCCCGACGGGCGTTTTGAATCGCCGCCCTGGAAACTGCCGCCGGGCGAGCAGGTGCTCGGCATGATGCTGCGCGATGAACAGGGCGGGCATTGGTTGGATACCCGTACCGGGCTTGGTCGGGCCGTGGATGGGCAGTACCAGACCGTTCCGCTGTACAGCGCCGTTGCGCGCGGGCCGGTGCGGCCGAACTGGACGGGCGCCTACGAGGACCGCGAAGGCGGCATCTGGTTGGCCAGTACCAATGCCGGCCTGTGGCATCTGCTGCCGCGCTGGTGGCAGTTCTCGGTGCTGTCGCGATTGGAGGACGACACCGGTTCTCTGCGCAATGCCTTCGTGCTCGGCACCAGCCCTTCCAGCAATGGCGGCATCTGGACGGTCGGCAGCCACGGTGCGCTGGACCGGTTCGATCCCAGGACGGGCAAGATCGAGCAGCACCGCACCTGGGTCAATGGCATGTACTGGTTGTCCTCGGTACGCGAGGATCGCCGTGGCCAGGTCTGGATCGGCTCGACCGATGCGTTGCTGCGCTATGACCCGAAGCGACGTGAGCTACGTCGCTGGGGCCGTGATGCCGGGGCCGACGCGACCATGGAAGGGGTCATCGAGTCGATGATGACCTGTGACGGCGACAGTCTATGGTTGATGTTGCCTGCAGGTCTGCAGCAGCGTGACCTCGACGGTCGCCTGCGCCGCCAGCTGGAAAACGGCCAGCGCGGCCTGCAGCAGGGCCAGCTCAACCTGGATGTGGAATGCGGGCCGCAGGACCACATCTGGCTGGCCAGTAGCCGTGGCCTGCTGCAGTGGCTGCCGGAAAGCGAGCGCTTCCAGCCGGTGCCGGGCGCGCCGGCGACGGCGATCCATGCGTTGCACGTGGGCCGCGATGGCCAGGTCTGGCTGTCGGAGGATGGCCGCCTGTCGCGCTACCGCTGGAGCCAGGGCCGGTTGGAGCGGCAGGCCGTTGTCGGCGCGGAGCAGGGCTACCCGGCAATCTCCGCCTCCGGGCTGGTGGTCGACGCACAGGGCGTGGCCTGGGCCACCAGTGCGCGCGGCCTGGTCCGGGTTGGCGCCGACGGGCAGAGCGTGCGCCTGTACGGCGTCCACGACGGCCTGCCCAGCCAGGAGTTCCGCGAGCACACGTTGACGATGTCCGGCGATGGCCATCTGGTGGCCGGTACCCCGGCCGGCGTGGTGGTGTTCGACCCGGAACAGGTGCGGCCGTCGGTGCGGCGGGCGCCGTTGGTGATCGAACGGGTCGAAGTCCGCCGCAACGAGCAGGTACTCGACCTGACCCACGACACGCCCTTGCAGATTGCCGATGGTGACCGTGACCTGCGCATCGTCGCGCGACTGTTGTCATTCGCCGATTCGGCCTCCAACAGCTACCGCTACCGCCTGGCCGGCTACGACCCCGATTGGGTGGAAGTGGGGCCGGCCGGTGAGCGCCTGTTCTCGCGCCTGCCGCCGGGCAGCTACCGCCTGGAGGTACAGGCGCGCTCGGCCGACCATGTCTGGTCGCGGGTGCAGAGCCTGGAATTCCGTGTACAGCCACCGTGGTGGCGCAGCCTGTCCGGGCTGCTGGTGCTGGCCTCGATCGCGCTTCTGCTGACCAGTTGGTTTGCCTGGTTGTATCGCCGTCGCCTGCAGCGGCGCCATGCCTATCAGCTGGCACTGCATAAACAGGAACTGGCCGAACAGGCCTCGGCGGCCAAGACCCGCTTCCTGGCCAATCTCGGCCACGAAATCCGCACGCCGATGACCGGTGTGCTCGGCATGAGCGAACTGCTGCTGGCCTCGCCGCTGGACCCGCAGCAGCGCGGCTACACGCAGTCGATCCGGCACGCCGGCGAACACCTGCTTCACCTGGTCAACGATGCACTGGACCTGGCACGGATCGAATCCGGACGGCTGGAGCTGCAGTCCAAGCCGTTCGCGCTGAGCTGCCTGCTGCAGGACCTGGCCGCGCTGATGGGACCTCTGGCAGCGCAGAAGGGTCTGCGCTTCACCCTCGACAACCAGTTGCCGCCGGGCCTGCAGGCGACCGGCGATGCGATGCGGGTAAGGCAGATCCTGCTCAACCTGCTCTCCAACGCGGTCAAGTTCACCAGCCGTGGAACCATCACCCTGCATGCGCGCAGCGACGGCGAGCTGCGCGCGTTGCATTTCGAAGTGCGCGACACCGGGCCGGGCATCAGCCAGGAACAGCAGCAGCGCCTGTTCCGCCGCTTCGAGCAGGCCGATGGCGCCCGCACCGCGGCGCAGTACGGCGGCAGCGGCCTGGGCCTGGCGATCTGCCGCGAACTGGCGCAGGCGATGCAGGGGCGTATCCAGGTCGAGAGCCAGCTCGGCCGCGGCACGTGTTTTGGCGTGACCCTGCCGTTGCCGCTGGTGGTCGATGCCAATGCAGAGTCCGAGGGCGAAGTGCACCGCGAGGATGCGGCCAACATGCCGCCATTGCGCGTGCTGCTGGTCGAGGATGATGCAACCGTGGCTGATGTGGTGCGCGGGCTGTTGAGTGCGCGCGGCCATGAAGTGGTGCATGCGGGCCATGCGCTGGCGGCACTGCGCGAGATCAGCGCAGGGGATTTCGACGTCGGCCTGCTGGATCTGGACCTGCCGGGCCTGAGCGGCTTCGAGCTGGCCCAGCACCTGCGCAACCAGGGCTACATGCTGCCACTGCTCGCCGTGACGGCACGGACCGATCCGGACCTTCAGCAGCAGGTGGAAGCGGCCGGCATCGGTGGTTTCCTGCGCAAGCCGGTGACCGGTGAGCTGCTGGTGGAAGCGATCGCCAAGGCGATGGGCAGGTAGGGCTTATTGCAGGGCTTGCAGCCCTGCACCTGCAGAGGCTTCAAGCCAAGGCAACAGCAACGGCAAAAGCAGGCATTCCGTGGGTGGTGGGGCGGTGTGGGCTTGCAGGACACGCCGTAAACCCGTCCATGGGGGCTCGATGGCGCCATCCATGGCGCCAACGGTCCTGCGCCCACACCGCCCCACCTCTGACAGATTTTCGCGATCGGGTAGATCCACGCCATGCGTGGATGAATCTCTATCGAGATCGAATATGTCGAATTGAGATCGAAAGGCATCCACGCATGGCGTGGATCTACTGCAGATCGCAGAATTCTGTCGAAGGCGGGGTGGGTCCGGTTGCGGGAGTGTCCGCGGCATGGATGCCGCGGCCAAGCCCCCAGGGATGGGTTTACTGCGTCTCCCGCAACCGGATCCACCCCGCCATCCCTTAGGACGCCAGCTTTTGCTTCGGCTGTTGCCTTGGCTTGAAGCCTCTGCAGGTGCAGGGCCGCAGGCCCTGCCGAACCACCCTCACTCCGCAACGTGCTCGACCTGCCGTGGCTCCGGCTTGGTATCGGGCAGCTGCCAGAAGATCATCGTAGAGGTCAGGGTGATCGCGCCCACGCACAGGAACGTGGCATGCAGCGCGGCGGTGGCGCTGTTGCTGTCCAGGTGGTTGCCGAACGCGGCCAGCAGGCTGCCGGCCGCAGCAGCACCAAAGCCGGCGGCGAGCATCATCACCATCGACAGCAGGCTGTTGCCGGAACTGGCGAACTCACGGTCCAGATCGCGCAGGGTCACGGTGTTCATCACGGTGAACTGCAGCGAATTGACCGCGCCGAAGAACGCAAGCTGCAATAGGCGCCAGGCCAGGTGCTGGCCGGGTGTCATCAGGATGAAGCTGGCCATCGCCAGGCCCACCAGCACGGTGTTGACCATCAGCACGCGGCGGTAGCCGTAGCGCTCCACCAGCTTCACCGCCAGTTTCTTTGAGACCATGCCGGCGGCTGCCACCGGCACCATCATCAGGCCGGCGTTCATCGGGCCCAGGCCCAGGCCGACCTGCAGCAGCAACGGGATCAGCATCGGCATGGCGCTGCTGCCGATGCGCGAGAAAAGATTGCCGAGAATGCCGATGCGGTAGCTGGGTACGCGGAACAGCGCCAGCGAGAACAACGGCGCCGTCGAATTGGCGGCGTGCAGCCAGTAACCCACCAGCGCCGCCAGCCCTGCAACGGTCATCAGCATCACCAGCGCGTGTGGCGTGCCCAGTCCGGAGATGCCGTCCAGCGCCAGTGACAGCACCACCATCGCGAAGGCCAGCATGATGTAGCCACGCAGGTCGAAACGGGTGCGATGGCTGGCGTAGTGGTCGGGCATGATCTTCATCGCGGCGATGAATCCGATCACGCCGATCGGCAGGTTGATCAGGAACACCCAGTGCCACGAGGCGATCTCCACCAGCCAGCCGCCCAGCGTGGGGCCGATCAGCGGGCCGACCAGGGCCGGGATGGCAATGAAGCTCATCGCGCGCAGGAAATCCTCGCGCGGCACTGATCGCATCACTGCCAGCCGGCCGACCGGCAACAGCATTGCGCCGCCGATGCCCTGCAGCACGCGCGCACCGACCAGCTGGTGCAGGTGCTGGGCCAGCGCGCAGGCCAGCGAGCCGAGGGTGAACAGAATGATCGCCACCAGGAAGGTGCGACGGGTGCCGTAGCGGTCAGCGATCCAGCCCGAGGCGGGAATGAAGGTGGCCACCGCCAGCGCGTAGCTGAACACCACCGACTGCATCTGCAGCGGGCTTTCGCCCAAGCTGGCCGCCATCGCCGGCAATGCCGTGTTGACGATGGTCGAGTCCAGCATCTGCATGAAGATCGCCAAGGACACCAGCCACAGCAGGGGGCGCTGGCGGTTGTAGGTCGATGGCGATGTGGACATGGGGTGCGGCCGGTGCAGCGTGGGGGATGCCATGATCGCGCACTGTGGGTCACGGCGCGATCAACATCGCGCCGCAACCGTATGCCGAATGCTCAGCGCTGGCTGTGCGCGTGCACCGCGTCGACCAGCACCTGCACGTGGGCCGGGTCCATGTCCGGCGACATGCCGTGGCCGAGGTTGAACACGTGGCCCTCGCGCGAACCGCCATTGCCGGCGGCGTAGGTGTCGAGCACCCGCGCTGCGGCTGCGGCAATCGCATCCGGCGAGGCGTACAGCGTGGTCGGGTCGAGGTTGCCCTGCAGCGCGACGCGGCCACCGGTGCGGCGCATCGCCTCGTCCAGGTCCAGCGTCCAGTCCAGGCCCAGTGCATCGGCGCCGGTCTGCGACAGCGCTTCCAGGTGCAGGCCGGTACCCTTGCCGAACAGGATCAGCGGCGTGCGCTCGCTGCCTGCGCCGCGCTCCAGGCCCTCGGCGATGCGCTGCAGGTAGCGCAGCGAGAACTCGCGGTACATGGCCGGCGACAGCACGCCGCCCCAGGTGTCGAACACCTGCAGCGCCTGCGCACCGGCCGCGCGCTGCGCGCCCAGGTACGCAATCACCGCGTCAGTGGTGACCTCCAGCAGGCGGTGCAGGGCCTGCGGATGGTTCAGCGCCATTGCCTTGATGCGCGCGAAATCCTTGCTGCCGCCGCCTTCCACCATGTAGCAGGCCAGTGTCCAGGGGCTGCCGGAGAAGCCGATCAACGGTACCTGGCCGTCCAGCTCCCGACGGATCAGGCGCACTGCGTCCATCACATAGCCCAGGTCCTGCTCCATGTCTGGTACCGCCAGCCGGGCGATGGCCGCTTCGTCACGCACCGGATGACGGAACTTCGGGCCTTCGCCTTCAACAAAGTAGAGCTCCAGGCCCATCGCATCGGGAATGGTGAGGATGTCCGAGAACAGGATGGCTGCGTCCAGCGGGAATCGGCGCAGCGGCTGCAGCGTGACTTCGCAGGCGATCTCCGGGTTCTTGGCCATGGCCAGGAAGCTGCCGGCCTTGGCCCGGGTTGCGCGGTACTCCGGCAGGTAGCGGCCGGCCTGGCGCATCAGCCAGACGGGGGTGCAGTCCACCGGTTCGCGGCGCAGGGCGCGCAGCAGGCGATCGTTGCGGAGAGGGCTGGTCACGATGGGCATTCCTTGGACGAAAGTTGGCAGCGGCGTCAGTCGCCGTGCGAGAGGATCTGGAAGCCGCGATGCAGTTCGGCATCGCGGGCCTTCTCGAAGGCATGACGGGCTTCGTCAGCCTGCAGGAACAGCTCGCGCCGCAGCTGCGAGCGGTTACCGACGCGGCCGCTCTCGCGCAGCAGCTCCCAGCCGCCGAACAGGTCCGGCTGCAGGCTCAGGCGCAGGAAGCGCGGTGCCTGCGCACCGGCGTCGGGATGTTGCAGGTAGACGTGCATGGGCCGATTGTAGCGGGGCCAGGGTGACCCCGGCCGCAACGCGGTCGTGCCGGCGGCTGGCGGGCTTCCTCGTTGATGACGTTGCCGGCCAGCGGCCGGCACTACCGGGCCGACAGCACCTTCAGCACCGCCGCCTCATCCACGTCCGGCACCACTTCGGCGCGGCCCATGCCGCGCCACAGCACCAGGCGCAGGCGGCCGGCCACATTCTTCTTGTCCAGCCGCATGCGGCCGAGCAGGGCCTGCGGGTCCAGCCCGGCCGGGATCGACACCGGCAGGCCGAGCCGTTCCAGCAGCGCCTGCAGGCGTGCGCGATCGGCATCGTCGGCCAGGCCCAGATCGGTGGACAGCTTCGCGGCCAGCACCATGCCCACCGCCACCGCTTCGCCGTGGTTCAGGGCATCGCGGCCCGGGGCCGAGTAGCCCTGCTCGGTTTCGATGGCATGGCCGAAGGTATGGCCGAGGTTGAGCAGGGCGCGCTCGCCCTTCTCGAACGGATCACGCTCGACGATGGCCGCCTTGTGCCGGCAGCTGCGCGCGATGGCTTCGGCCAGTACCGCATCGTCGCCGGCCAGCAGCGCATCGGCATGCTGCTGCAGCCATTCGAAGAACACGGCATCACCCAGCGCGCCGTACTTCACCACTTCGGCCAGGCCGGCACGCAGCTCGCGCGGCGGCAGGGTGGCCAGCACACGGGTATCGGCGATCACCGCGCGCGGCGGATGGAACGCGCCGACCAGGTTCTTGCCGGCAGGGATGTCGACCGCCGTCTTGCCGCCCACCGACGAATCGACCATCGCCAACAGGGTGGTCGGCAGCTGCACGCAGTCCACGCCGCGCATCCAGCAGGCCGCGGCGAAGCCGGCCAGATCACCGACCACGCCGCCGCCGAGGGCGAACACGCAGGCGTCGCGGGTGGCGCCGAGCGCGGCCAGCGCTTCGATGGCACGGCCGAATTCGGCCAGCGTCTTGGAGGCTTCGCCCGCGGCCAGCACATGCTCGCCGACGATCAGGTCGGGGCGTGCGGTCAGAAGGGTCTGCTTCACGGCACCCAGATAGCGCGGGGCCACTTCGCTGTCGCTGAGCAAAAGCACGTGGCGGCCACGCACATGCGAGGCCAGCGCGGTGCCGTCGGCCTGCGCACCGGCGCCGATGGTGATGGAGTAAGGATGGTCGCCGCCGACGGCGACCTGCAGCAGGGCGGGGGAAGTCATGGGGTCAGGTCCTGGCGCTGCCATTGCGTGGCCAGCTTGACCACCAGGTGGGCGGTCGCGTCGGCAGCGGTGTACGGGTCGGTATCAAGGGTGATGTCGGCCAGTTCGCGGTACAGCGGGTCGCGGTGCGCGGCCAGATCGTGCAGCACCTGCTCACGGTCCGGGCGCTGCAGCAGCGGCCTGCCTTTGTCGCGGGCCAGGCGCTCCAGCTGCGCGGTCACGCTGACCCGCAGGTAGACCACGAAGCCGCGCTGGGCGATCAACGCGCGGTTGCCAGGATCCAGCACCGCGCCGCCACCGGTGGAGACCAGCTGGCCGCGACCCTCCAGCACGCGGGCAAGCGCCTCGCGTTCATGGCTGCGGAAGCCGGCTTCGCCGGAGTGCTCGAAAATGGTCGGGATGCTGGCGCCGGCGGCATCGACGATGGCCTGGTCGACATCGACGAAGTCCAGCGTGAAGCGCTCGGCCAGGCGGCGGCCGATGCAGGTTTTGCCGGCGCCCATCGGGCCGATCAGGATCAGGTTCGGAGCAGGATTCATGCCCTGTGATGCTAACACCTCCGTGCCCTGGCCTTTACGTCCTTCACGTCAGGGTAGGCGTTCCTGCGGGGTTTCCCGCGCCAACCGGAGTACAGGCCATGACGGTCGCGAAGGTCATCGAAATCACCGCCTCCTCGCCGAAGAGCGTGGAGGACGCCGTGCGCAGCGGTCTGAAGAAGGTCTCCGAGACGGTCAAGGGCATCCAGGGCGCCTGGGTGAACGAGACCAAGGTGGTGACCAATGGCAGCGGCGAAATCACCGAATGGCGGGTCAACCTGCGGGTGACCTTCCTGGTGGAATAGGCGCGCTCAGCGCACGTCCTGCACCTGTCGCTGGCCGTCCAGCACCACCACGTGGTCGGCCAGGGCGGGCAGGGCATGCAGCGCCTGGCGGCTGACCCGCTCGTAGTACTGCACGAAGCGCTCCAGCTGTGGCCGGCTCATGCCGTGCCGGCCCGGCTGCGCGGCCTGCAGGTTCTGCTCCTGCTGCCAGCGCCAGCGCGGTACCACCGAGAAATCCGGCGGCTGCAGGAACCACAGGCGGTCGCAGCGCTGCCACAGCGCCGGGTAGTCGCGGGCCAGCGCCTGGTTGCACCAGCGCCGCCAGCGACCATCGGCGTCGGCTTCGCGCTCCAGTGCGTTCAACGGGCTGTCCAGCGCGTCGTCATCCTGCGCGGGGGTGCCCAGGAACCAGCCTTCGAAGACCAGCAGGTCCAGCGGTTGCTGCAGGCGCGGCCAGTGCGCTTCGGGCAGGCGTTCATCGGCCAGCTTGTCGAAGCGCGGCATCGCGAAGGGCTGGCGTGTGGCCACGGCGTCCAGCACTGCATGGGCCAACGGCAGGTCATGGGTGCCCGGCGGGCCTCGGGTGATCAGCAGCGGGTGCACCTGGCGGGCCAGCCGCTGCCGCTGTGCGCGGGTCAGGTAGACGTCATCGATGGACAGCGTGGCGGCGTTCAGGCCGCGCGACTGGGCGCGCGCCACCACCTGCGCGGCCAGCGTCGATTTGCCGCTCCCCTGCAGGCCGCTGATCGCCAATACTGGAACCGCTGCAGCGTTGCCCAGTGCATCGTCCAGCACCTGTTCGGCCAATGTTTCGGGGAATCCTTTCACCTGGGGCATATACGCAGCAGCGGCCATGCAGCCACAATAGCCCAATCCGTGTGAGAAGAACGCAATCATGAGCGACCTGTACGCCGAAGCCCTGTCCACGTTTGCCGGCCTGTTCGAAGAGGCCAAGCAGAGCCGCGAGGTCGAGCCGAACGCGATGACCGTGGCCACCGCCGATACGGACGGGCGTCCCTCGGCACGTACCGTGCTGCTGAAGGCGTTCGATGAGCGTGGTTTCGTGTTCTACACCCACCTGGACAGCCACAAGGGCCGGGAGCTGCAGGCCAATCCGCAGGCCGCGCTGTTGTTCCTGTGGCGCAGCCTGCGCGAGGCCGGTATCCAGGTGCGCATTGAAGGCCGTGTCGAGCAGGTCGCCGATGCCGAAGCCGATGCCTATTTCGCCAGCCGCCCGCGCATGAGCCGGATTGGCGCGTGGGCCTCGCAGCAGTCGAAGACGCTGGCGACGCGCGAGGAATTCGATGCACGCGTGGCCGAGATCGAAGCCCGCTTCGAAGGCAAGGACGTGCCGCGCCCGGAAGGCTGGAGCGGGCTGCGCGTGGTGCCGGACCGCATCGAGTTCTGGTACGGCGCGCAGTTCCGCCTGCACGAGCGCTGGTGCTATGAAGCCGGTGCAGAGGGGCGCTGGAGCAAGCGCCTGCTGTACCCGTAAGGCCGCCCGATGCAACGCCTGCCGCTGTACCGCGTGGTGGTGTTCGTGCCGACTGCGGCACTGGACGAGGTGAAGCAGGGCATCCTGGCAGTGGACGCGCTGGCGGCCGGCGACTACGAGCATGGCATGTGGTGGTCGGCGCCAGGATTCGAGCAGTTCCGGCCGCACGCGGGTGCGTCGCCCGTGCAGGGTGAGGCGGGCCACACCGAAGTGGTCGACAGCGTGCGCCTGGAATTCTGCCTGCCACGCGATCCGCAGCGGCTGCAGCGCATCTTTGAACAGGGCATCGCGCCGCATCACCCGTGGCAGGTGCCGGTGGTGCAGGTGGAGGAGATCGAGCTGCTGTTGGCGGACGGGCTGCCGTTGTAGAGTCGAGCCATGCTCGACTGATGTTTCCGCACAAGCAGTCGAGCAAGCTCGACTTCTACAGGCCTTCAGCGCGCAACCAGCGCCACAGGGTGGTGCGGGATACCCCCAGCGCCTGCGCCATGCCCTCGCGGTCATTGCGATGTTCCTGCAGCAGTGCTTCAAGCTGTGGACGCGGCGGCCGCTTGCCGTTGTTGTCCACCGGCAACGCCGCGACGCCCTCATTCACCAGCTCGGGTGCCAGCTGCAGCAGTCGCGTGGCATCAATCAGCCCTTCAGCCGGCTGCCAGTGGATGCGCAGGCGATCCACCAGATTGCGCAGTTCGCGCACGTTGCCTGGCCAACTTGCGGCGGTCAGCACCGCCCGTGCATCCTCACCCAGTGGCGCGTCGATGCCGCGCAGCTGGCGGAAGAAGTGCTGTGCCAGCAACGGGATGTCACCACGTCGCGCGCGCAGCGCGGGCAGGGTGATGCGCAGCGCCGCCAGCCGGTAGTAGAGATCGCGGCGGAAGCTGCCGGTCGCCGCGCGCTGCTCCAGCGATTGCAGGGTGGCGGCCACCACGCGCAGGTCGACCGGGGTCGGTTCGGTGGCGCCCACGCGCAGCACTTCGCGTTCTTCCAGCACGCGCAGCAGGCGGGTCTGCAGCGGCAGCGGCAACTCGCCGATTTCATCCAGGAACAGGGTGCCGCCGTCAGCGGCCTCAACCAGGCCGACGCGGCCGCCACGGCGTGCGCCGGTGAAGGCGCCATCGCTGTAGCCGAACAGCTCCGCTTCCAGCAGCGATTCGCTGATCGCGCCACAGTTCAGTGCCACGAAGCGGCCACGGCGTCCGCTGGCGGCGTGCAGCTGGCGCGCCACCAGTTCCTTGCCGGTGCCGGTTTCGCCGGTGACCAGTACGGTGCTGTCATGCGGGGCGTACAGCGCGATCTGTGCGCGCACCTGTGCCATGGCCTCGCTGTCGCCGAGCAGGTCGTGGGCATCGCTGCGCGGTGCGGCACGGCGGCGCGGCGCGGGCCGGCTGCCGCCGGAGCGGGCCAGGGTCTGGGTCAGTTCCAACGCGTGCTCGAACGCTTGCCGTACCGAATCTGCCGAGTACAGCAGCACGCCGGGCAGGCCGGCCTGTTCGGCGTGGTCGATGGCCATGCCGGTGCCGACGATCACCTCGATGCCGTTGGCGCGCAGGTCGGCGATGCAGTCGCGGGCGTCCTCGCGGGTGACGAAGCGGCGGTGTTCGATGTCCAGGCCGAAACTCTGCTGGAAGTTGCTGAACACCGGCACGTCGCTGGCGTGGGTGACCAGGCCGATACGGCCGGCGATCCGCCGTGCGCGCGCCAAGGCTTCCATCAGGTCGAAGCCGTTGGCCTGGATCGGCACCAGCGGCAGCTCCAGCCGGCTGCGCAGCCAGGCCGCGTTGGAGCCGCCGGCGATGACCACGTCGCAGTGCTCGCGACGCAGACGTTGGCCGATCACGTCCACCGCTTCCTCGAAGCCGAGGTTGATCTGCTCGATACGCGCGCGGCGATCGAACTCGGGAATGACGTCGCCGAGAAGACCGGTCAGCCGCGAGACGCTGACGGTCCAGATCACCGGCCGACTGGGGTCGGCATCGGCGTGGCGCAAGGGCGAGCGGGGCAGGTACATGGCGGCGCGCGTTGGACGGGATGTTTCATGATACATCTGTTTCAATGTTTCATATGTTTCACTGTTGCGTGGGCGTCATTCCCGTGAAATCAACGGCTTGCAGCTTGGCATGGTGTTTGCGCTCTCTATCCCGTACTTCAACCTGGATTGCCGCATGACCGCTTCCACTCCTTTCTCCGCCGGTGCCCGCTTCCGTGAGGCGCTGGCTGCCGAATCGCCGCTGCAGGTGATCGGCGCGATCAACGCCAACCACGCCCTGCTGGCCAAGCGCGCCGGCTTCCGCGCCATCTACCTGTCCGGCGGCGGTGTTGCCGCGGGCTCGCTGGGCCTGCCGGACCTGGGCATCAACACCCTGGAAGACGTGCTGGTGGACGTGCGCCGCATCACCGATGTCTGCGACCTGCCGTTGATGGTCGACATCGACACCGGCTTCGGCCCGAGCGCGTTCAACATCGCGCGCACCGTGAAGTCGCTGATCAAGGCCGGCGCGGCCGCCTGCCACATCGAAGACCAGGTCGGCGCCAAGCGCTGCGGTCACCGCCCGGGCAAGGAAATCGTCTCGCAGGGTGAAATGGTCGACCGCGTGAAGGCGGCTGCCGATGCCAAGACCGATCCGGACTTCTTCCTGATCGCGCGTACCGATGCCATCCAGGTGGACGGCGTGGACAAGGCCATCGAGCGCGCCATCGCCTGTGTCGAGGCCGGTGCCGACGGCATCTTCGCCGAGGCGGCCTACGACCTGGACACCTATCGCCGCTTCGTCGACGCGGTGAAGGTGCCGGTGCTGGCGAACATCACCGAATTCGGCGCCACCCCGCTGTTCAGCCGCGATGAACTGGCTTCTGCCGGCGTTGCGATCCAGCTGTTCCCGCTGTCGGCCTTCCGCGCCGCCAACAAGGCCGCCGAGAACGTCTACCAGGCGGTGCGTCGCGATGGCCACCAGCGCAACGTGGTGGACACCATGCAGACCCGCGAAGAACTCTACGACCGCATCGGCTACCACGCCTTCGAGCAGCAGCTCGATGCACTGTTCGCCGCCAAGAAATAAGCAGTACCCTGCACCATCAAGTTTTCGGAGGGAAACATGAACGATACGACCGCAACCCCGACCTTCAAGCCGAAGAAGTCCGTCGCCCTGTCCGGCACCGCCGCCGGCAACACCGCGCTGTGCAGCGTGGGCCGCAGCGGCAACGACCTGCACTACCGCGGCTACGACATCCTGGACCTGGCCAACACCAGCGAGTTCGAGGAAATCGCCTACCTGCTGGTGCACGGCAAGCTGCCGACCCGCGCCGAGCTGGTTTCGTACAAGGCCAAACTGAAGTCGCTGCGTGGCATTCCTGCTGCGGTGAAGGCGGCGTTGGAAGAGCTTCCGCCGTCGGCACACCCGATGGACGTGATGCGTACCGGCGTGTCCGTGCTCGGCTGCGTGGCGCCGGAGAAGGACGACCACAACCATCCGGGCGCGCGTGACATCGCCGACAAGCTGATGGCCTGCCTCGGTTCGATGCTGCTGTACTGGTACCACTGGAGCCACAACGGCCGTGCCATCGACGTGGAAACCGACGATGACTCGATCGGCGGCCACTTCCTGCACCTGCTGCATGGCGAGAAGCCGCAGGAGTCGTGGGTGAAGGCGATGCACACCTCGCTGATCCTGTACGCCGAACACGAGTTCAACGCCTCGACCTTCACCTGCCGCGTCATCGCCGGTACCGGCAGCGACATGTACAGCGCAATCTGCGGTGGCATCGGCGCGCTGCGCGGTCCGAAGCACGGCGGCGCCAACGAAGTGGCGTTCGAAGTGCAGAAGCGCTACGACAGTCCCGATGAGGCCGAGGAAGACATCAAGGCCCGCGTCGAGCGCAAGGAAGTGGTGATCGGTTTCGGCCACCCGGTCTACACCGTCTCCGATCCGCGCAACAAGGTGATCAAGGACGTGGCCCGCGAGCTGTCCGAAGAGCAGTCGAGCATGAAGATGTACAACATCGCCGAGCGCCTGGAATCGGTGATGTGGGACATCAAGAAGATGTTCCCGAACCTGGACTGGTTCAGCGCCGTCAGCTACCACATGATGGGCGTGCCGACCGCGATGTTCACTCCCCTGTTCGTGATCGCCCGCACCGCCGGCTGGAGCGCGCACATCATCGAGCAGCGCATCGACGGCAAGATCATCCGCCCGAGCGCCAATTACATCGGTCCGGAAGACCGCGACTTCGTCGCCATCGACAAGCGCGTCTGATCCACCTGCTGTACTCATCCGGCCGGCCGCGTGCCGGCCGGATGCTTTCGCCGCCGCACCGCCGGCACCCGGCCCGCCCCAAGCATTCCGCCAGCCCATGAATACCGATTACCGCAAGAACCTCCCCGGCAGCGCGCTGGACTATTTCGACGCGCGCGCCGCCGTCGATGCGATCCAGCCCGGCGCCTATGCCACTCTGCCGTACACCTCGCGCGTGCTGGCCGAGAACCTGGTGCGCCGCTGCGATCCGGCCACGCTCGGCGATTCGCTGAAGCAGCTGATCGAGCGCCGTCGCGACCTCGACTTCCCGTGGTTCCCGGCACGCGTGGTGTGCCACGACATCCTCGGCCAGACCGCACTGGTTGACCTGGCCGGCCTGCGCGATGCGATTGCCGACAAGGGCGGTGACCCGGCCAAGGTCAATCCGGTGGTGCCGGTGCAGTTGATCGTCGATCACTCGCTGGCGGTGGAATGCGGTGGCTACGATCCGCAGGCCTTCGAGAAGAACCGCGCCATCGAGGATCGCCGCAACGAAGACCGTTTCCACTTCATCGACTGGACCAAGCAGGCGTTCCAGAACGTGGACGTGATTCCGCCGGGCAACGGCATCATGCACCAGATCAACCTGGAGAAGATGTCGCCGGTGATCTACGTGCAGGACGGCGTGGCCTTCCCCGACACCTGCGTGGGCACCGACAGCCACACCCCGCACGTGGATGCGCTGGGTGTGATCGCCATTGGTGTGGGCGGCCTGGAAGCGGAGAACGTGATGCTCGGTCGTGCCTCGTGGATGCGGCTGCCGGACATCATCGGCGTCGAGCTGACCGGCAGGCCGCAGCCGGGCATCACCGCCACCGACGTGGTGCTGGCGCTGACCGAATTCCTGCGCAGGGAGCGCGTGGTCGGCGCGTACCTTGAATTCTTCGGCGAGGGGGCGGCGGCACTGACCATCGGTGACCGCGCCACCATCTCCAACATGTGCCCCGAATACGGCGCGACCGCCGCGATGTTCTACATCGACGGGCAGACCATCGATTACCTGCGCCTGACCGGCCGCGAGGAATCGCAGGTGGCGCTGGTGGAGAACTACGCCCGCACCACTGGCCTGTGGGCTGACGACCTGGCCACCGCGCAGTACGAGCGCGTGCTGCGCTTCGACCTGTCCAGCGTGGTGCGCAACATGGCTGGCCCGTCCAACCCGCACAAGCGCGTGGCCACTGCCGAGCTGGCCGAGCGCGGCATCGCCGACGAGGCCAAGCTGGAAGCGGGCAAGGCCGAGCAGGCGCAGGGTCTGATGCCCGATGGCGCGGTGATCATCGCGGCCATCACCAGCTGCACCAACACCTCCAATCCGCGCAACGTGATCGCCGCAGCTCTGCTGGCGCGCAACGCCAACGCGCGTGGCCTGCAGCGCAAGCCGTGGGTGAAGTCGTCGCTGGCGCCGGGTTCCAAGGCCGTCCAGCTGTACCTGGAAGAATCCGGCCTGCTGCCGGACCTGGAGCAGCTCGGCTTCGGCATCGTCGCCTTCGCCTGCACTACCTGCAATGGCATGAGTGGTGCGCTGGATCCGAAGATCCAGCAGGAAATCATCGACCGTGACCTGTATTCCACGGCCGTGCTGTCGGGTAACCGCAACTTCGATGGCCGCATCCATCCGTACGCCAAGCAGGCCTTCCTGGCGTCGCCGCCGCTGGTGATCGCCTATGCCATCGCCGGCACCGTCCGCTTCGATATCGAGAAGGACGTGCTGGGCGTGGATGCCGACGGCAACGAAGTGCGCCTGAAGGACATCTGGCCCAGCGATGCCGAGATCGACGCGGTGGTGAAGGCCTCGGTGAAGCCCGAGCAGTTCCGCAAGGTCTACAACCCGATGTTCAACGTGCGCGTGGAGCACGGCACCGCGGTCAGCCCGCTGTACGACTGGCGCCCGCAGAGCACCTACATCCGCCGTCCTCCGTACTGGGAGGGCGCACTGGCGGGCGAGCGCACGCTGGCAGGCATGCGCGCACTGGCGGTGCTGCCGGACAACATCACCACCGACCACCTGTCGCCGTCCAACGCGATCCTGGCGTCCAGTGCCGCCGGCGAATACCTGGCGAAGATGGGCCTGCCGGAAGAGGACTTCAATTCCTACGCCACGCATCGCGGTGACCACCTGACCGCGCAGCGCGCCACCTTCGCCAATCCGAAGCTGTTCAACGAGATGGTGCGCAATGACGACGGCAGCGTGAAGCAGGGTTCGTTGGCGCGCGTGGAGCCGGAAGGCAAGGTGATGCGCATGTGGGAGGCGATCGAGACCTACATGGAGCGCAAGCAGCCGCTGATCATCATCGCCGGTGCCGACTACGGCCAGGGCAGCTCGCGTGACTGGGCCGCAAAGGGCGTGCGTCTGGCTGGCGTCGAGGCGATCGTGGCCGAGGGCTTCGAACGCATCCACCGCACCAACCTGATCGGCATGGGCGTGCTGCCGCTGGAGTTCAAGCCGGGCACCACCCGCCTGACCCTGGGGATCGACGGTACCGAGACCTTTGACGTGATCGGCGAGCGTACCCCGCGTGCCGAGCTGACCCTGGTCATCCACCGCCGCGACGGCCAGGACGTGATCGTGCCGGTCACCTGCCGCCTGGACAGCGACGAGGAAGTGGCGATCTACGAGGCCGGCGGCGTGCTGCAGCGCTTCGCCCAGGACTTCCTGGCAGGCGCCAAGGTGGCGTGATAGCCGGCTGAATGCCCGCCCCCGGAGGCCGGGGGCGGGCTTGTCCGACCCCAGGGCAGGGCGCACACTGGCTTGGCAAAAACTGCCAAAGGAGAGTTTCATGGCCACCATGAACATTTCGCTGACCGATCCGCTCAAGCAGTTCGTGGACGAAGAAGTGCGCGAAGGCGGCTACTCCAGTACGTCGGACTATGTGCGTGACCTGATCCGCCAGCGCCAGCGCAGCAAGGCCGAAGAACTGCTCAAGCAGCTGATTGCCGAGGGGCTGGCCTCTGGTCCTTCGGCGCCTCTGGCGCCGGATCACTTTGACAAGCTGCGTGAGCGTGCACGGAACCGCAAGTGAAACCTTCGCACTGGTCCCCTGCAGCGGTTCGAGATCTTGACCAGGCAGCAGCTTGGTATGCAGATCAGGGCGGAGAAGTGCTGGAAATCGGCTTCATCGATGCGGTGGAATCCGTCGTCAAGCTGATCGAGGCCCACCCGGGTGCTGGTTCCGCACTGCATGCGGATCTGTTGCCCTCGCTGCCAGCGCCATTGCGTTTTCATCCGGTTCGTCGCTTCGACGGCTACCTGGTCTACTACGTGGAGCTACCTGCGCACGTTTCCATCGTGCGCATCTGGAATGCTTCGCGGGGCATGGAAGCACTGTTCGAAGACGAGAAGCTCAACCCCGATATTGGTTCGTCGCATCCAGGATACTGATCCATGACCTTCCTCCCGCAACTCCGTATTCCCGCTACCTACATGCGCGGTGGCACCAGCAAGGGTGTGTTCTTCCGCCTGCAGGACCTGCCCGAGGCCGCGCGGGTGCCGGGCGCAGCACGCGATGCGCTGCTGATGCGCGTGATCGGCTCGCCCGATCCGTATGGCAAGCAGACTGACGGCATGGGCGGCGCCACCTCCAGCACTAGCAAGTGCGTGATCATCTCCACTGCTTCTGTGCCGGACCACGATGTGGACTACCTGTACGGCCAGGTCTCGATCGATACCGCCTTCGTCGACTGGAGCGGCAATTGCGGCAACCTCAGCACCGCGGTGGGTCCGTTTGCGATCGCCCATGGGCTGATCGATCCGGCCCGGGTGCCGCGCGATGGCCTGTGCACCGTACGCATCTGGCAGGCCAACATCGGCAAGACCATCATCGCCCATGTGCCGATGCGCGATGGCGAAGTGCAGGAGACCGGCGATTTCGAGCTGGATGGCGTGACCTTCCCGGCGGCCGAGATCCAGCTGGAATTCATCGATCCGTCCGATGACGGTGATGCGGGCGCGATGTTCCCGACCGGCAATCTGGTCGATACATTGGACGTGCCCGGCGTGGGCAGCTTCGAGGTGACCATGATCACCGCCGGCATCCCGACCATCTTCCTCAACGCCGCCGACCTGGGCTACACCGGCACCGAGCTGCAGCCGGCGATCAACGAGGACAAGGGAGCACTGGAGCGCTTCGAGAAGATCCGCGCCTACGGCGCCTTGCGCATGGGGCTGATCAAGAGCCTGGAAGACGCGGCGACCCGCCAGCACACGCCGAAGGTGGCCTTCGTGGCACCGGCACAGGACTACGTGTCGTCCAGTGGCAAGGCCATCCCGGCCTCGGCGATCGACCTGCATGCGCGCGCGTTGTCGATGGGCAAGCTGCACCACGCGATGATGGGTACCGCCGCCGTAGCGATCGGCACTGCGGCGGCGATCCCGGGCACGCTGGTCAATCGCGCCGCCGGCGGCGGCGAACGCGAAGCGGTGACGTTCGGTCATCCCTCGGGCACGTTGCGCGTGGGTGCACAGGCAGGTCTCGTTGACGGCCAGTGGACAGTGACCAAGGCCATCATGAGCCGCAGCGCCCGCGTATTGATGGAAGGCAAGGTGCGGGTACCGGCCGAGTAACCAGCCGAACGGCGCCGGCATCACATGCATCTGGTGGATGCCAACCTTGGTTGGCATGGTGCACGGGCAACCGTGCACCGCAACGAGGAGATTGACGATGTCCGACAGCCACACCCCATCCAACGAGCGTGCAGCGTGGGATGCGCTGCTGGTGGACATCGTCGATTACGTGCGCGACGCACGCATCGACTCACCGCTGGCGTTCCAGACCGCGCACCACTGCCTGCTCGATACGCTTGGGTGCGGACTGGAGGCACTTTCTTTCCCGGCCTGCAGCAAGCTGCTCGGTCCACTGGTGCCGGGCATCAGCGTGGTCAACGGCGCGCGCGTGCCGGGCACGCACTACGTGCTGGACCCGGTGCAGGCCGCCTTCAATCTCGGCGCAATGGTGCGCTGGCTGGATTTCAACGACACCTGGCTGGCTGCCGAGTGGGGCCATCCTTCCGACAATCTCGGCGGCATCTTGGCTGTTTGCGATTGGCTGGGACGCAACGCGCAGGCCCTGCGTCGTCCGCCGCCGACCGTGCACGATGTGCTGCTGGCGATGATCAAGGCGCACGAGATCCAGGGCGTGATGGCGCTGCAGAACTCCTTCAACCGGGTCGGGCTCGACCACGTGGTGCTGGTCAAGGTGGCCACCACTGCCGTGGTCGCCCAACTGCTCGGGCTGGACCGCGAGCGCATGCTCAATGCGCTGTCGCTGGCCTGGGTCGATGGCCAAGCGCTGCGCACCTACCGGCACGCTCCCAACACCGGCTCGCGCAAGAGCTGGGCCGCCGGCGATGCGACCAGCCGTGGCGTGCGCCTGGCCTTGATGGCGGCCAGTGGTGAGATGGGCTATCCCAGCGTGCTCAGCGCGCCAACCTGGGGCTTCGAGGCCGTGTCCATGCGCGGTCAGGCACTGACGCTGGGGCGACCGTTAGGCAGCTATGTGATGGAGAACGTGCTGTTCAAGATCAGCTACCCGGCCGAGTTCCACGGCCAGACCGCAGTGGAGGGCGCGGTCATGCTGCACCAGCAGTTGCGTGCGATGGGGCGGCGGGTCGAGGACATTGCGCACATCGCGATCCGGACCCAGGAACCCTGCATCCGCATCATCGACAAGCAGGGCCCACTGCATAACCCGGCCGACCGCGACCACTGCGTGCAGTACATGGTCGCCATCGCATTGCTGCATGGGCGGCTGGTGGCAGAGGACTACGAGGACGATGTGGCGGCGGATCCGCGCATCGATGCGCTGCGCGCGAAGATGACCTGCCATGAAGACCCGCAGCTCAGCGCCGATTACCTGGACCCTGACAAGCGCAGCATCGCCAACGGCCTGAGCGTGCGCTTCACCGATGGCACCGAGCTGCCCGAGGTGCTGGTGGAGTACCCGCTCGGCCATGCCCGCCGTCGCGAGGAAGGCATTCCGCTGCTGATGGACAAGTTCCGCCGGCACTTGGCCCACCGCTTCCCGACCAGCCAGCAGCAGCGCATCCTGGCCGCATCGCTGGACCCGGTGGCCCTGGCGGCAATGCCGGTGACCGACTACGTGGACCTGTACCTGCCGGGCTAGGGCGATCGGTAGTGCCGGCCGCTGGCCGGCAATTCCATCCAACCTGCCATGCCGGTTGCCGGCCAGCGGCCGGCACTACCCGCGCCTGGGGCAATTGCCGAAATCGCGTCAACACCTTGACGCGGCCTGCCTATAATGGCCGCCTCGATCAAGGAGTGACGACATGAGCGGTCCGGCACGGCGGAAGCGGTGGGGATGGGCGGCGGCGGTACTGGCAGGAGGCCTGTTGCTGGGGCTGGCCGGCTGCCGCAATGACAGCGGGCAGCTGCCCAAGGCCAGTGGTGAGGCGATCACCACCAAGGCCGAGCAGGTGAAGGAATTCACCCTGCTGCGTGCCTACCCGGACCAGAAGAATGACGGCCTGTCGCTGGCGCTGGAGTTCTCGCGCCCGCTGGTCGGTACCCAGGATTTCGACAAGCTGGTGCGCTTCGAGGAGAAGGTCGGCACCGACGACAGCAGCTGGACGCTGTCCGATGACGGCCTGACCCTGCGCTACCCGTTCGTCGAGGCCGGCAAGGAGTTCAGCCTGGTGGTCTCGCCGGACCTGCTGGCCGCCGATGGCAGCTGCCTGGGCAAGGAACTGAAGCAGAAGGTGTTCAGCGGCGAGCTGAAGCCGGTGGTCGGTTTCGCCTCGCAGGGCAGCGTGCTGCCGGCCAAGGACAGCCGCGGCCTGCCGGTGGTCTCGGTGAACGTGCCGGAGGTCGATGTCGAGTTCCTGCGCGTGCGCGAGAAGGACCTGCCGACCTTCTTCAGCCAGTACCAGCGCGGCGGCCGCCGCGGCAGCTGGGAGCTGAGCAGCGACTACGAGCGCAGCCCGATCAACAAGCTGGCAGAGCCGGTCTACGTCAACCGCTTCATCCTGGGGGGCAAGAAGAACGAGCGGGTGCTGACCTACCTGCCGACCCAGGACATCAAGGAACTGCAGGAGCCGGGCCTGTACTTCGCCCTGCTCAAGCGCACCGGTGACTACGAAGGCGAGTTCGATACCGCGTTCTTCTCGGTCAGCGACATCGGCCTGCATACCCGCGCCTACAAGGACAAGCTGTTCGTCCATACCGCCGGCCTCAAGGACGGCGCGCCGCTGAAGGGCATCGACCTGCGCGTGCTCGATGCCAAGGGCGAGGTTGTGCTGAAGGGCAGCACCGACGGCAATGGCAACGCGCTGTTGAACTACACCCTGGATGCCACCCACGTGCTGGTCGCCAGCACCGGCAAGGACACCAGCTTCCTGCCGTTCAACCAGCCGGCGCTGGATCTGAGCGAATTCGCCGTGGCCGGCCGTGACAATGCGTGGTTCGACGTCTACGCCTGGTCCGGCCGCGACCTGTACCGCCCGGGCGAGACCGTGCGCCTGTCCGCCCTGCTGCGCGACAACGACGGCAAGCCGGTCAAGGCGCAGCCGGTATTCCTGCGGCTGAAGCAGCCCGACGGCAAGACTTTCCGCGAGACCCGCCTGCAGCCGGGCGACCAGGGCTACATCAACTTCGAGCAGGTCATTCCCGCCGAGGCGCCGACCGGGCGCTGGCAGGTCGAGTTCCGCACCGACCCGGCCAGCAAGGAAGCGATCCAGGGCATGACCCTGCGCATCGAGGAGTTCCTGCCCGAGCGCATGAAGCTGGACCTGGACAGCGCGCAGAAGACGCTGAAGCCGGGTGAGGACCTGCGCCTGCAGGCCAATGGCGCCTATCTGTATGGCGCGCCGGCCGATGGCAACCGCTTCACCGCGCGCATGGCGGTGGCCGCCGAGCAGAAGCCGGTGGAAGGCCTGCCGGGCTATTTCTTCGGTGACCCGACCCTGCAGCTGCCGCGCGAGGCCAAGGACGTGATCGATACCACGCTGCCGGGCAACGGCCAGCTGCGTGAGGACGTCGTGTTGCCGGAAGAGGCAGCCAAGGCCAAGGCGCCGATTGCCGTAGTGCTGTCCGGCAGCCTGTATGAAACCGGTGGCCGCACGGTCACCCGTACCCTGAAGCGGGTGATGTGGCCGGCCAACGCCCTGGTTGGTGTACGCCCGCTGTTCAACCCGGAGGACGGTGCCGATTCCAACGGCAACGCGCGCTTCGAATTGATGCGCGTGGATGCTGCTGGTACGCCGCAGCCGGCCAAGGGCCTGAAGATCACCCTGGTGCGCGAGCTGCGCGACTACCACTGGACCTTCAACGACAATCGCTGGGACTACGATTTCACCCGCCGTTTCGAGAACAAGGAAACCCGCACCGTCGATGCCGGCAGCAGTGCGGTCGCCTTCGATTTCCCGGTGGAGTGGGGCGAGTACCGGGTGGACGTGTTCGACCCGTCCACCGGCCTGACCAGCCGTTACCCGTTCCGCGCCGGCTGGAGCTGGGGTGATGACAACCGCGGCCTGGACGCGCGCCCTGACAAGATCAAGCTGGGCCTGGACAAGACCGGCTACAAGGCAGGCGACACGCTAGAGGTGACGGTGACCCCGCCGCACGCCGGCAAGGGCATCCTGATGGTCGAGACCGACCGCATGCTGTACGTGCAGGACATCGACGCCAAGCCGGGTTCGACCTTCAAGATTCCGGTCACCGCTGACTGGGAGCGCCACGACGTCTACATCACCGCGCTGGTGTTCCGCGGCGGCAGTGCGCCGAGCAAGATCACCCCGGCCCGTGCGGTGGGCGTGGTGCACGTACCGATGGACCGCAAGGGGCGCACCGTGGCCGTCGGCCTGGCAGCGCCCAAGCAGATGCGACCGGAACAGGACCTGCCGGTGACGGTCAGCGCACCGCAGCTGGCCGGCAAAATGGCGCACGTCACGGTCTCGGCGGTGGACGTGGGCATCCTCAACATCACCCGCTTCCCGGTGCCCGACGCCGGTGCGCACTTTTTCGCCCAGCGTCGTCTCGGCATTGATGCCTACGACATCTACAGCCGGGTGATCGAGAGCTTTGACGGCGGTGCCGGCAAGCTGAAGTTCGGTGGCGACATGGCGCTGCAGGCGTTGCCGCAGGCCAAGCGCCCGACCGCGCGCGTGCAGACCGTGGACCTGTTCTCTGGCCCGGTGCAGCTCGATGCCAAGGGCATCGCCCGCATCCGCCTGAAGGTGCCGGACTTCAACGGCACCCTGCGGGTGTCGGCACTGGTCTACAGCGATGACCAGTACGGCAAGCGCGACGTGGAAACCGTGGTGCGTGCGCCGATCCTCGCCGAAGCCAGCATGCCGCGCGTGCTCGCTCCGGGCGACCGCAGCACCGTGACCCTGGATGTGCAGAACTTCACCGGCAAGCCGGGCCAGTTCAACGTGAAGGTGGAAAGCGAGGGCCCGCTGAACCTGGGCGAGGGCAGCCGCAGCGTGCAGTTGAATGCCGACGCCAAGACCACGTTGAGCTTCCCGCTTTCGGCACGCGAGGGCCACAGCGTGGCCAAGGTGCGGGTGCGGGTGGACGGCAACGGCTTCAAGGCCGATCGCCGTTACGACCTGCCGGTGCGTGCGGCGTGGCCGCAGGTGCTGCGTTCGCAGGTGCGCACGCTTGATCCGTTGGCCGCGGTCAGCCTCGATAACAGCCTGACCGATGGCCTGATGGCCGAGTCGGTGAATGCCCGCCTGCTGGTCAGCCCGCTGCCGCCGATCCCGTTCGCCAGTGCGCTGCAGGGTGCATTGAACTACCCGTATGGCTGTGCCGAGCAGACCACCAGCAAGGGCTACGCCGCGCTGATCCTGGACCAGGCAACATCGTCGATGCTCGGTGCCGACGGGCTGGATGCCAAGACCCGCCGCGAGCGCATGGAAGGTGCGTTTGGCCGCCTGGCGTCGATGCAGGTGGCCAATGGCAACTTCTCGATGTGGGGTGACGACGGCTACGTGAACCCGTGGCTGACCCCGTACATCACCGAGTTCCTGCTCGATGCCAAGGACGCCGGCTTCGCCGTGCCCGACAACGTGCTGCAGAAGGCGCTCAACCGCCTCAGCGAGGATCTGCTGTCCGGTGGCAACCAGTTCTATGGCCAGGACGACCGCGAGAAGCTGAAGTTCGCCAACCAGGCGTACTCGGGCTACGTGCTGGCCCGGGTCAACCGTGCGCCGCTGGGTACCCTGCGCACGCTGTACGACAACGAGCGCAGCAAGGCGGTCGGCGGCCTGTCGCTGGTCCACCTGGGCGTGGCGCTGTCGTTGCAGGGCGATGCCAAGCGCGGCCAGGCCGCGCTGGCGGCGGCCTTCGCCAAGTCCAGCAGCGAACGCCCGTCGTACTTCGGCGACTACGGCAGTGCGATCCGTGATGACGCGCTGATGATCGCGCTGACCCACGAAAACAAGCTGGCCAAGCCGGCCTGGGATGCACGTGCGGTTGACCTCGGCCGTGGCCTGGATGCGCGCCGCAATGCCGGCTGGATGTGGCTGAGCACGCAGGAACAGGTAGCGATTGCCCGCCTTGGCAAGGCGCTTGCTGCCAACCAGAAGGCGCTGGTGGCCGGTGAACTGGTGATCGGTGGCAACACCGAAGCCATCGGCGAACGCAAGCTGTTCGGCCGCAACTTCAGTGCAAATGAACTCGCCAGCGGCGTGCGCTTCACCCCGCAGGGCCAGCCGCCGATGTTCGCCAGCATCGACGTGGCCGGTATCCCGCGTAGCGCGCCGGCACCGGATAACAGCGTGCTGGGCGTCGAGCGCAGCTACTACGGCACCGATGGCAAGCCGTGGTCGCCGCGGCCGCTGAAGGAAGGCGAAGCCCTGATCGTGCGCGTCACCGTCGCTGCCGACACCACGATGCCCGATGCACTGCTGACCGACCTGCTGCCGGCCGGCCTGGAGATCGAGAACTTCAACCTGGGCGATGCCAAGCAGTGGGCCGACGTGGTGGTCGATGGCATCACCATCAGCGACCGGGGTGAAGCGGCCGATACCAAGCACGAGGAATTCCGCGACGACCGCTACGTGGCCGCGCTGAAGCTCTCGCGTGGCAGCAAGGCCAACGTGTTCTACCTGGTGCGCGCGGTGACCCCGGGTACCTACTCGGTGCCGCCGCCGCTGGTGGAGGACATGTACCGGCCGCAGCTGCGCGGCGTCGGCCGCAGCAACCCGACCACGATCACGGTGGTACAGCCGTGACCGCGCGGACGGGCCGCGACGGTGCGGCCCGTCCAGCTGGCAAGCTCCAATGCGGCACGCTGCAATGACGAACACGATGACGGCCCGGCTGGCGGCCCTGCGCCGCCGGCTGCAGCCGCTGTGGCCGTGGCTGCGCTGGGGTACGGCCGCCACGCTGGCACTGCTGCTGGTGCTGGATTTCGCCTTCCCGCCGCCGCTGCCGAAGCAGCGCGATACCAGCACCCTGGTGGTGGCTGCCGATGGCACGCCGCTGCGTGCGTTCGCCGATGCCGAGGGCGTGTGGCGTTATCCGGCATCGACCGACAGCGTCTCGCCGCTGTACCTTCAGGCGCTGCTGACCTACGAAGACCGCTGGTTCTGGCGCCATCCGGGCATCAACCCGCTGGCGATCCTGCGTGCCAGTGGCCAGCTGTTGCGCGGTGGTCGCATCGTGTCCGGTGGCTCGACCCTGACCATGCAGGTCGCACGCATCCTCGATCCGCATACGCGCACGCCCTGGGGCAAGCTCAAGCAGATGCTGCGTGCGGTGCAGCTGGAAGTGCACCTGAGCAAGCAGCAGATCCTGGCCCTGTACCTGGAGCGCGCACCCTACGGCGGCACCATTGAGGGCGTGGAAGCGGCCAGCTGGGCCTACCTGGGCAAGCCGGCGGCGCAGCTGTCGCATGCCGAGGCCGCGTTGCTGGCGGTGCTGCCGCAGGCGCCGAGCCGGCTGCGCCCGGACCGCCATCCGGAAGCGGCGCAGAAGGCGCGCGACAAGGTGCTGTCACGCATGGCCGAGCTGGGCGCGTGGACAGCGGAAGAAGTGGAAGATGCGCGCATCGAGAACGTGGTCGCACGCTCGCTGCGGCCGCCGCTGCATGCCGCGTTGCTGGCACAGCGCCTGCACTCGGCGCATCCGGGCCAGGCACGCATCCAGAGCAGTATCGACATCGGCCTGCAGCGCACCCTGGAAGAGCGCGTGGCCAGCTACTTCTCCACGCTGCCCGAGCGCACCTCGGCGGCCCTGCTGGTGGTCGACAACCAGACCCTGCAGGCGCGTGCCTATGTCGGCACGCTGGCGTTCGGTGACCGCCAGCGGCTCGGCCACGTGGACATGGTGCAGGCCTGGCGTTCGCCCGGCTCCACGCTCAAGCCGTTCCTGTATGCAATGGCGCTGGACGATGGCCTGATCCATTCGGAAAGCCTGCTGGTCGATGCGCCGCAGAGTTTCGGCAGCTACCGCCCCGGCAACTTCGACATGGCCTTCAATGGGCCGATCGGCGCCTCCAGCGCGCTGCGGCTGTCACTCAACGTGCCCTCGGTGGACCTGCTGCAGCGGGTCGGTCCGGCGCGCTTTGCTGCGCGCCTGTCGCACTCCGGCATCCAGCTGCGCTTCCCGCCGGGCAGCACGCCCAACCTGTCGCTGATCCTGGGCGGCACCGGTGCGCGGCTGGAAGATCTGGTCGGTGCGTTCGCCGCGCTCAACCGCAACGGCATCGCCGGGCGCGTGCGCTACACCGATGAAGAACCGATGATCGAGCGCCGCCTGGCCTCGCCGGGCGCCAGCTGGATCGTGCGCGAGATGCTGGAATCGAATCCGCGGCCGGGGTATGGCGTCGGGACGTTCGATGTCGGTGGCCGCCCGCGCGTGGCGTGGAAGACCGGCACCAGTTACGGGTACCGCGATGCGTGGGCGATCGGCAGCACCCGCCACTACACCGTGGGCGTGTGGGTGGGCCGGCCGGACGGCACACCGCTACCGGGCCAGTACGGCGCGGTGACCGCGCTGCCGCTGATGTTCGAGGTGGTGGACAGCCTGCCGCGCCAGCGCGGTGACTCGGCCGCTGCGCCGATGCCGGCCAGCGTCAGCCAGGAAGACATCTGCTGGCCGACCGGTGAGCGTGCCGAAGGCCTGCCTGCTGCGCTCTGCCAGCGGCTGATGCCAGCCTATCTGCTGGAAGGCGCGGCACCACCGACCTTCCCCGAACGCGAGGCACGGCGCTGGCAACCAGGTCGGCAGCGCTACCTTGCCGATGCGCGTACCGGTCTGCGCGTGTCAGCCGATTGCCGCTTGCCGCACGAAGAAGTCGCGCGCGAGATCGCGCGCTGGCCAGCGTTGCTGTCGCCGTGGCTGTCCAAGGCCACGCGCGAAGCCTCGCAGCTGCCGGCGCTGTCGCCGGACTGCCGTGATGATGGCCGCGAGGCCAGCGTTGCGCTGCACATCGATGGGCTCAACGATGGCGCCACGCTGGCGCGCGCGCCGAATTCGGAACATGGCGTACGTCTGCAGCTGCGCGCGCTGGGCAGCGAGCAGGCGGTGGACTGGTTGCTCGATGGACGCTGGATCGCACAGACGCACGGCGCGCAGCTGATGCAGCGCGAGTTCGCCGAGCCGGGCGCGCACACCTTGACCGCGCTGGCGGCAGATGGCGCGTGGACACAGGTAAGGTTCAACGTCCTGCGGTAGGTGCCAACCTTGGTTGGCGCGCGATGCATGCGCCCACCAAGGTGGGCATCTGCCAAGGCGTATGCGGGGCCGCTATTCCCCGATCCACCCATCCAGCAGGTCGGCGAACTCGTCGGCGTGTTCCTCTTCCTGTGCGAGGATCTCTTCAAGAATGCGCTTGGTGGTGGTATCGCGGTCGCCGATGAAGTTGATCATCTCGCGGTAGCTGTCGATGGCGATGCGTTCGGCCACCAGGTTCTCGCGCACCATGTCGCGCAGGTCGCTGCCTTCCTTGTATTCGGCGTGCGAACGCGCGGTCAGCGTATCCGGGTTGAGATCCGGCTCGCCGCCCAGCTGGACGATGCGCTCGGCCAGCTTGCCGGCATGCGCCTGCTCCTGCTGTGCATGCTCGAGGAACTCGGCCTTGACCGCGTCGGCCAGCATGCCCTTGGCCATGAAGTAGTGCCGGTAGTAGCGCAGAACGCAGACGTACTCGGTGGCCAGTGCGTCGTTGAGCAGCTTGATCACCACCTCGCGGTCAGCGCTGTAGCTGTCTGTGATCGCGCCGTCTTCGAGGTTGCGGCGGGCGCGCTCGCGCAGGGTTGCGCGATCGCTGATGCCAGGAACGTTTGCGGCGGGCTTGCTGGCTTTGGCTGGCTTGCTGGACATGGCTGGCCGTTTCCTTCTGCGGTGGGGAATCAGGTGGGGAGATGCTCCAGCACGTACTCGGCCGAAGACACTTCGAACTGGCCGGGCTGTTCAACCCAGGCCTCTCGAACTACGCCGTCGTCGACGTACAGGGCAAAACGACGCGAGCGGATTCCCATGCCCGACGCGCTCGCATCAAGCTCCAGACCCAGGGCGCGGGTCAGCTCGGCATTGCCGTCGGACAGCATCAGAAGGCCGTCGGGCACGCTCTGGTCGGCGGCCCAGGCCTTCATCACGAACGGGTCGTTGACGGCCATGCAGTAGACGTCGATGCCGCGCTGGCGGAAGGCCTCGAACTTTTCGACGTAGCCGGGAAGGTGACGCGCCGAGCACGTCGGGGTGAACGCGCCGGGCACGGCGAACAGCACCACCTTGCGCGCATCGAACAACGAATGCGTATCAAGCGTTTCAATGCCCTCGCGGATGCGCTTGAGGGTCACTTCGGGAATGCGGTCGCCGACATGGATGGTCATGGGAACTCCTTGCTGGGGCAGGCTAGTGGGCTGGATGGGACAGGGGCGTCAAGACATTGGAAACCCGGTGTGCAGGCCCCATCTTCCGGCTTTGTGGCAGGGGCTTCCAGCCACAGCGTGGCGCACCGGGATGGCAGCCGCATTGCGCAGGATCAGTCGGCCTCACCGGGGCCGCACGAGGGGTGGCGTAGCCTCGCAGGCGCGTAGAATGAACCCGGGGCGGCGCCACCGGCGCGGCCGAAGCGAATCGAGGTAGCTGGATGGAATTCAAGGATTACTACGCCACCCTGGGGGTGGAACCGAGCGCGGGCGAGGCGGAGATCAAGACCGCCTACCGCCGGCTGGCACGCAAGTACCACCCGGACGTCAGCAAGGAGGCTGGGGCCGAAGACAAGTTCAAGGCGGTCAACGAGGCCTACGAGGCGCTGCGTGATCCGGAAAAGCGCGCGGCCTACGACCAGCTGCGCGCGCAGGGCTATCGCCCGGGCGAGGAGTTCAACGTGCCGCCGAACTACGGCGGCGCCGGTGGTTTCAATTTCGAGGAAGTGTTCGGTGGCGGCGGCCCCAACGGCGGCTTCAGCGACTTCTTCGAAAGCCTGTTCGCGCGCCAGCGCGGTGGAGCGGGCGCGGGGGCCGGTCCGGGCTTCAGCAGCCAGGGCCATGCGCCCAACCGCGATACCCGCGCCAAGCTGTCGGTGCCACTGGAAGCGGCCTACAGCGGCGACAGCCTGCGCATCACCGTCAACGGCAAGCAGCTGGACGTGCGCGTGCCCAAGGGCATCCGCCCGGGCCAGGTGATCCGCCTGGCAGGGCAGGGCAACCATGGCGGCAACCTGCTGCTGGAAGTGGAATACGCCGCCCACCCGCAGTTCGAGGTCGATGGCCGCAACATCCTCTATACGCTGCCGCTCACGCCGTGGCAGGCCGCGCTGGGCACCAGCATCAGCGTGCCGACCCTGGGTGGCGCGGTGGAGTTGAAGATTCCGGCCGATTCCGATGCCGGCCGCAAGCTGCGCCTGCGCGGGCGTGGCCTGCCGGGCAACCCGGATGGCGACCAGATCGTCGAGATCGAGATCGTGGCCCCGGCTGCGACCGATGAGGCGCAGAAGAAGGCGTACCGCAATCTGGCCAAGGCGTTCGGCGAGACCATTTGAAGGTAGTGCCGGCCGCTGGCCGGCAACTTCATTGCCCTGGACGGTGATGCGTGGTTGCCGGCCAGCGGCCGGCACTACCGCGCGCGTCTCAGCCCTGGCCCGCGAACACGCGCTCCAGCACCTCGGACAGCTCGTCCTCCGAGAACGGCTTGGTGATGTAGGCCTTGGCGCCCTGGCGCATGCCCCACATGCGGTCGGTGTCCTGGTCCTTGGTGGTCACCAGGATCACCGGGATATGCCGGGTCGCCTCGTCGCGGGCGAGGGTACGGGTGGCCTGGAAGCCGTTGAGGTTGGGCATCACCACGTCCATCAGGACCAGGTCGGGCAGCTCGGCCTTGGCGGTTTCGACCCCGGCGGCGCCATCGGTGGCGGTCAGGATCTGGTGCCCGAGCTTCTCGACGATGCGCTGTATCCCCAACAGCTGCGACGGTGAGTCGTCGACGATCAGAATGCGTGCCATGTTGTTCCCCATGTAATGCCCGCAGTGTAGTGCGGGCCCATTACCGGCGGGAGGGCCACGTCTGCCGTCCGTCGCCTGCCTGCGACGTTCAGTCGATCCGCACCACGGTGCGACCCAGCGAACCGCCCGCCAGCATCCGTTCGAATACGGCAGGAAGGCCATCGAGGCCGACTTCGGCGGTGCAGATGCGGTCCAGGTGCTGCGGCTTCCAGTCACTCCCCAGCCGCGACCACACTTCCTCACGCAGTCCGCGTGGCGCATTGGCCGAGGACACGCCCAGCAGCGAGACACCGCGCAGGATGAACGGCATCACCGTCATGTCCAGCGTCGGACTGGCAGCCAGGCCGGCACTGACCACGCTGCCGTAGGGCACGGTCTGCGCCAGCAGGCTGGCCAGCATGGCGCCTCCGGCATTATCGAGGCCACCCCCGAAGCGGCCCGACTGCAGCGCGCCGGTGTCGGCCAGCGCGTCGCGCGGCAGTACCTCGGTGGCGCCGATGCTGCGCAGGAATCCTGCCTGGTCCGGCTTGCCGCTGACCGCGTGCACGCTGTAGCCGGCACGGCTGAAGATGGACAGCGCCAGCGCACCGACACCGCCGCTGGCACCGGTGACCGCCAGCGGGCCGAGTTCCGGGGTCTGGCGGTTGTCCTGCATGCGCAGCAGGGCCAGCGCCGCAGTGAAGCCGGCGGTGCCCAGCACCATCGCCTCGCGTGGGGTCAGCCCGGCCGGCTGGGCGATCACCGCGCGCGATTCCAGCCGCACGTACTGGCTGTAGCCGCCGTCGCGGGTCTCGCTGAGGCCGCAGCCGGTGGCCAGCACCGCGTCGCCTTCACGCCAGTCCGGGTCGGTGCTGGCGACCACGGTGCCGGCCACATCGATGCCGCCCACCAGCGGGAAGCGGCGCAGGATCTTCCCTTTTCCAGTACCGGCCAGCGCGTCCTTGTAGTTGACCGAGGACCAGTGGGCGCGGATCAGCACCTGGCCGGGGTTGAGGTCGTCGACCCCGAGCCGGACCAGGCCGCTGCGGTAGCCGGCGTCGTCGTTTTCGATGCGGAAGGCGGTGAACGGGGTGGTGGGGGCCATCGGCGTTGCCTGACTTCGAGGAAAACGCCACCTTACCCCGTTGCCCCCCTTTCGATCCTGCCGATCCGCCCCATCTTGTATGATCGGTGATGGTTTCACGGCTGGCGGTGCGGGAAGGGCCCGCGCCGCAGCCCAAATCTTGATGGAGCGTGCATGGCCTGGAATACACCCGGCGGCAACAAGGGCGGACAAGGCCCCGAGGACAATCGACGCGGGCCGTTCGGGTCACGCGGCGGTGGCAATGGTGGTGGCTGGGGCGGTTTGCCCGGGCCGCTGAAGGACCTGTTCGACGGCGGCATCGTGCGTTGGGTGGTGGCAGCCGTGGTGCTGCTGGTGCTGTTCTCCAGCTTCCAGCTGATCGGCGAACAGCAGCGTGGCGTGGTGCTGCGCTTCGGCCAGTTCTCGCGCATCCTGCAGCCCGGCCCGAACTTCAAGCTGCCGTGGCCGATCGAATCGGTCACCAAGGTCAACGCCACCGAGATCAAGACGTTCTCGATCCAGGTGCCGGTGCTGACCCGCGACGAGAACATCGTCAACGTCTCGCTGAACGTCCAGTACCGCATCGACGACCCGCAGCAGTACCTGTTCGGCACCGTGGATGCCAACCAGGTGCTGGAGCAGTCGGCGCAGAGCGCCGTACGCGAGGAAGTCGGCCGCGCCGATCTCAACGCCGTGCTGAACAACCGTGGCCCGCTGGCCGTGGCCGCCGAGGAGCGCCTGCAGGCGCTGCTGAAGGCGTTCAAGACCGGCCTGACCGTGACCGGCCTGACCCTGCAGGATGCCCGTCCGCCGGAAGAAGTGAAGCCGGCCTTCGACGAGGTCAACGGTGCCCAGCAGGTCAAGGAACGCCTGATCAACGAAGCCCAGGCCTACGCCGCCAAGGTCGTGCCGGAAGCCCGGGGCCAGGCCTCGCGCGCCCGTACCACCGCCGAAGGCTACAAGCAGGCCGTGGTGTCCAAGGCCGAGGGTGACGCGCAGCGCTTCAGCCTGTTGCAGGCCCAGTACAAGGACGCCCCGGAAGTGACCCGCAAGCGCCTGTGGCTGGAGACCGTGCAGCAGGTACTGAGCGAGAACCGCAAGGTGATCGGTGGCGATGGCCGCCAGCTGATCTACGTGCCGATGACCGGCGATACCCGTCCGAGCACGTCGGCTCCGGCCGCAGTGGCCAACCCGGACGTGGTGATGCCGTCGCTGCCGGGTGCAGCGACGGAAGCTTCCCGTGATCCGGGCCGGCCGGTGGGCCGCCCGACCGGGCGACCGAACGGCCGTGAGGAGGGCAGCCGATGAAGAGTCCTATCTGGATCGCCGTGATCGTGGCGGTGGTGCTGGGCCTGCTCGGCTCGGTGTACGTGGTCCGTGAGGACCAGACCGCCATGGTGCTGAACCTGGGCAAGGTGGTGCGTTCGGACATCAAGCCGGGCCTGCACTTCAAGGTGCCGGTGGTGGAAACGGTGAAGGTCTTCGACCGCCGCTTCCAGGTGCTCGACACCGCGCCGGCGCGCTACTTCACCGCCGAGCAGAAGGACGTCAGCGTCGACTTCTTCGCCATCGGCTACATTTCCAACGTGGGTGACTACTTCCGTGCCACCGGCGGCGATCCGCGCATCGCCAACGCCCGCCTGGCACCGATCATCACCGACTCGCTGCGCAACCAGATCAACTCGCGCACCCTGCAGCAGCTGGTCTCCGGCGACCGCAGCGAGCTGATCGCCGAGCAGCTGAAGGGGATCAACGAAGCGGTGGCCGGCCTCGGCATGCAGATGATCGACCTGCGCATCAAGCAGGTGGACCTGCCGACCGACAGCCAGGTGATCAACGACGTGTACGAGCGCATGCGCGCCCAGCGCAAGCAGGAAGCCGCAAAGCTGCGTGCGGAGGGCGAGGAGCAGTCGCTGACCATCCGCGCCCAGGCCGACCGTGACAGCACCGTGCTGATCGCCGAGGCCGAGCGTGATGCCCAGCGCCTGCGCGGTGAAGGCGATGCCGAGGCGGCGCGCATCTACGGCAAGGCCGGCTCGGCCGATCCGTCGTTCTATGCGTTCTACCGCAGCCTGGAGGCCTACCGTGGCTCCATGACCGACGGCAACGGCGTGATCGTGCTGGACAAGAACGACCCGTTCCTGCAGTACCTGAAGAACGACCGCTGAGGTCGCAGGGCAGTACCCCACGGGGCCCGGCCATATGCCGGGCCCCGTGCTTTTTCCGGAGTCCCCCATGAAAGATCTGTTTGCCGCTGTCTGCCTGGTCGCGGTGCTGGAAGGCCTGTTCCTGTTCGTCGCCCCGTTCGCCTGGAAGCGCATGGCTGAACGTCTGCTGGACCTGCCCAGCCCGGCCCTGCGCAGCTTCGGTGGGCTGGTGCTGCTGGCCGGCCTGAGCCTGCTGTGGTGGGTGCGGCATTGAAAGGGCAGTGCCGGCCGCTGGCCGGCAACCCGGGATTGCCGGCCAGCGGCCGGCACTACCGCCTGCGTTCACATGCATGGCCCGGCTCTGGTGGATACCAACCTTGGTTGGCGTTGCCGGCCAGCGGCCGGCACTACCGGGCGGGGCCTGAGCGGCCGGCACTACCGGGCGGGGCGGCTGACCGGCCGGTAAAGCCGCCCGTCGGAAAGGTGGCACCCGACCCCGGAAACCCGGATAATGCACAAAAGCCGGACGGGCCTCCCCGTTCGGCTTTTTCCGTGTCTGGGCCTTCCATCGCCGGCCGCTCCCCGTTTGGAGCCGCCTTGCAGGTGCTGGCCAGCCCCGCCACGGTTTACCCGTCCGCGGCCCCGATGGCCGCAACAAATCGAGGAGCCCGTCATGGGTCAGTCTGTCGTAGTGTTGGGTGCCCAGTGGGGCGATGAAGGCAAGGGCAAGATCGTCGATCTGCTCACTGAGGAAATCGGCGCCGTCGTGCGCTTCCAGGGCGGCCACAACGCCGGCCACACCCTGGTCATCAATGGCAAGAAGACCGTCCTGCACCTGATCCCGTCGGGCATCCTGCGTGACGACGCGCTGTGCCTGATCGGCAACGGCGTGGTGATCTCGCCGGCCGCGCTGCAGAAGGAAATCGCCGAGCTGGAAGCCTCCGGCGTGGAAGTGCGTTCGCGCCTGAAGATCTCCCCGGCCGCGCCGCTGATCATGCCGTACCACATCGCCCTGGACCAGGCGCGCGAGCGCGCTGCCGGTGGCAAGGCGATCGGCACCACCGGCCGTGGCATCGGCCCGGCCTACGAAGACAAGGTGGCGCGTCGCGGCATCCGCATCGCCGACCTGCATTATCCGAAGCAGCTGGAAGAGCTCCTGCGCACTGCGCTGGACTACCACAACTTCGTGCTGACCAAGTATCTGAACACCGATGCGGTCGATTTCCAGAAGACCTTCGACGAAGCGCTGGCCTTCGGCGAATACGTGCAGCCGATGAAGTCCGACGTGGCCGGCATCCTGCACGACCTGCGCAAGCAGGGTAAGCGCGTGCTGTTTGAAGGTGCGCAGGGTGCGCTGCTGGATATCGACCACGGCACCTACCCGTACGTCACCAGCTCCAACACCACCGTCGGTGGCGCGCTGGCCGGTTCCGGCGTCGGCGCCGATTCGATCGACTACGTGCTGGGCATCGCCAAGGCCTACGCCACCCGCGTCGGCGGTGGCCCATTCCCGACCGAGCTGGACGACGAAGTCGGCCAGGGCATCCGTGACCGCGGCGCCGAGTACGGTGCGTCGACCGGCCGTCCGCGTCGTTGCGGCTGGATGGACATCGTCGCGCTGAAGCGTGCCGTGGCCATCAACGGCATCAGCGGCCTGTGCATCACCAAGCTGGACGTGCTGGACGGCATGGAAAAGCTGAAGGTCTGCATCGCCTACGAATACAACGGCAAGCGCACCGAGTACGCGCCGCTGGACGCGCAGGGCTGGGAAGAGTGCACGCCGGTGTACCTGGAGTTCCCGGGCTGGAGCGAGAACACCCACGGCATCACCAACTGGGACGACCTGCCGCCGGCTGCGCGCGCCTACCTGCGTTCGCTGGAAGAGCTGGCCGGCTGCCCGATCAGCATCGTCTCCACCGGCCCGGACCGCGACCACACCATGGTTCTGCAGGATCCGTTTGCCTGAGGTAACGCCGGGCGCTGCCCGGCGTAGGTGACAGGAAAAGCCCCGCGCAAGCGGGGCTTTTTCGTTACTGTGTCGCCAGGGCTAGCGGGGAAGCAAAGCGATGACCAGGACGTCAGCGTGAAGGGCGAAACGGTCGTGCGGATCACCCTGTGGGTGTTGTGGAGCCTGTGGGGCATCGCCTGCCTGGTACTGGTGCTGGGCGCGGCCGCCAATACCCTGGCTTCGCGCACGCAGACGGTGCCGTTGGTGCTGAGCCCTGGCGCAACCGCCCAGATCACCGTCTACCGCCTCATCGATGATCAACTGCGGCTGCGCCTGCGCTATGCCGCGGACGGTACGGAGGCCGACCCCGAGGTGCTGCTGCGCATCGAAACTCCGACCGATCATGGAGACTTCCGCGCAGGGGAGCGTTCGGGAGTGGCCGGACAGGGCATCAATCGTGGGCTGGCTTCGGTTGAGTCCAGCGGCCTCATGGCGTCCTACTTCGGCTATGGTCGCGGCGATGCATTGCCACGCGGCCGCTCATGGGTGCGGCTAACCGTGCTGGAGGTGGACCCGGCGCTGGCCGATCGCGCGGCCACCGTCGAGCTGCAGCCGCCACTGGACCTGTTGAAGCTGACTGACCTGGATTATGTCTGGTTGTGGCCGTTCTTCTTCTGGAAGGTGGCGGCACTGCTCCTGCTGATTCCAGGAGCTGCCTTGGCGGTGTTCACGTTCACTTTGCGGCGCTGGCAGCACCGGGCTTCGAAGCAGGCGGATTCAGCAGTGGATACGGATTGATCGATTCCCCCTTCCACCACTGCTTCTCCGGCCCCAGCACGTGCACTTCAAAGTGCAGATGCGGAGCCTCGGCACTGGCGTTGCCGGTGCTGCCGACATAGCCGAGGACGTCTCCGCGCTTGATCACCTGCTTCTCCGCCAGGCCATCGGCGTAGCGCTGCAGATGCGCGTAGTAGTAGCACCAGCGTCCGCTGGGCTCGAACTGGTAGATCGTCAGGCCACCGCGCTCGCTGTCGAACAGTTTTTCCACCGTGCCATCGGCCACTGCCAGCACCGGCGTACCGGCATCGGCCATGATGTCGATGGCATCGTGCACGCGGCCTTCGCTGCGCGCATCGGTGAACGTGTCGCGCAGCTGGGAGGCCAGGACGCCCTGTACCGGCAGCAGCAGACCCGACGGCGCATCCGCAGTCCGCGCAGCTGACGGTGCGGTGGCGGCGGGGGCAGGGGCCGTGCCGAGCGGCGCTACCGATCCCTTGGCCGGCGCCACAGCGGCTGCCGGTTGTGCTTCCGGCAGCGAGGCGGCTACCGGCTCGCCTGCATCGCGGCGCAGCCACCAGCCGGCCCCCAGTCCCAGCAGCACGCCCAGCACGATCAGCTGCGAAAGACGCATCGGCTCACTCCTGCATCACCACGGGGACGGAGGTATCCACCGCATCGGCCACGCGCAGCGCATCCCAGTTGGTCATGCGCACGCAACCATGTGACTCGGTCTTGCCGACATGGCCGGGCTCGGGCGTGCCATGCAGGCCGTAGTGTGGCTTGGACAGGTCGATCCAGACCCGGCCGACCGGATTGTTCGGGCCCGGCGGCAGTGTCGCCTTCTTTTCGCCCTTGCGCGCATCCCAGAACAGCTTGGGGTTGTAGTGGAACGGCGGGTCGCGATACACGCCCAGGATCTTCCATTCGCCAATCGGCAGCGGATCATGCTGGCTGCCGGAGGAAACCGGCACCTGAGCGATCACCTTGCCCTGCGCATCCAGCAGCTGCAGGCTGGAATCGGACTTGTCGACGACCACCTTGGCCGCCTTCGGTAGCGGCGATGGTGCGACATTGGGCACCTGGATGCGGTTGCCCGCCTTGCTCAGATCCACGCCCGGATTGAGCAGCTTCAACAGCTCAGGGGATGCGTGGAAGCGTTCGCCCAGCGACTCTTCGACGTTGTTGAAGCCCAGCGATTTCAGTTTGGCCTGTGCGGCGGGGCCCTTCGGCATCGCTTGGAACGGCCCGGCGACATCCTCGCTGGTCAGCGTGTAGCTGGCCAGGGGGGTGACCCTATCAGCCTGCAGGGCCTGCCAGGTCGCGTCGTCCAGTTCACCGGTGACGGTCAGGCCGTGCGCCGCCTGGAAACCCGACACCGCGCGCCGCTGGTTGCTGCCCACTTCACCGTCGATCTGGCCGGGCGAGAAATTCGCGCGATCCAGCAGCACCTGGGCATGCAGGGCGGAACGTGCTGCGGTGTCCGGTCCGGCCTTCTCGGCAATGGGGGCGGGCAGTCCAGGCGGCGGTGCCTGCGCGAACGCCGGCGATGCCAGCAGCGAGAGAGCGAGCAGGGTGGATCGGTACACGGGTAATGGCATTGGGAACTCCAGCAGATGACGCCACCACCTTGCCTGCAGGCCGCGCCGAGCCGCCGTGAAAGAGATCTGACGTCTGCATGAGCAGTCGGGTCGTTGCGCCACCGTCCCCGCGCGGGTGCCGCCGGCCAAGGGCTCACCAAGGTGAATGGTGCCCCACGCCATTGGCGGTTGGCGATCAAGATTGCCTGGCGGGCCGCCGATAACGCCACATCCCCCCGTTTTGGATGTACCGATGAACTACTTGAGGAATGTCAGGGTTGCCTGGCGTCTTGGGCTGGGCTTTGGCCTGTTGCTGCTGTTGGTTGCGGCCGTGGTGGCCACCGGCGCCACCGCCAGTGTCGTGCAGAAGCGCGCGATGCAGCAGGTGGTCGATGTCAGCGTGGCCAAGGTGCGCCTGCTCTCGCAGATGCTCGATGCCAACAACCAGATGATGGTCGTTCGCCGCGAGATGCTGATCCGCCAGGGCGATGACCGTGGCCATGATGAGCAGCGCATCGCCGATCTGGTCAAGCGCTATGAGGCCAGTTGGACGGCCTACCAGGCGCTGCCCAGCGACGCCGAGGGCAAGGCCATTGCCGAAACCATCGCCGCCAAGCGTGCCATCGCGCGTCCGCTCAACAAGCAGACCAGCGAACTGATGGAGCAGGGCGACTACCCGGGCGCCGTGGCGCTGACCCTGGGCCCGGTGCAGGAAGCCGCCAACGGCTGGAACAAGGCGCTGTCCGATGGCGTGGACTTCGAAGAGAAGGAAAGCCGTGAGGCGGCCGCCGAGGCGATCCGCCTGGGCGAGCGCAGCCTGCTGCAGCTGCTGGTGCTGGGCGGCGTCGCGCTGCTGGTGGGCATCGGTGCCTCGGTGATGATCGGGCGCAGCCTGACCGGCCCGTTGGCCCGCGCGGTGAACCTGGCCGAGCGCCTGTCCAAGGGCCAGCTGGACCAGGAGTTCCGCCTTGGCGGCCGCGATGAACTGACCCAGCTGGGTGAAGCCATGGCCAGCGTGCGGCAGAGCGTGCAGGCGGCGATCGGCGCACAGCTGCAGATGGCCGAACAGCACGAGGCGGGTGCGATCCGCTACCGCATGGACGCCAGCGCCTTCCCCGGCGATTTCGGCCGCATGGTGCAGGCCACCAACAGCCTGGTCGAATCGCACGTGCAGGTGGAACTGCTGATGGCTGAAGTGATGCAGCGTTACGCCATCGGTGACCTCAGCCGCGACCTGCCGGACTACCCGGGCGAGAAGGGCACGCTGACCCGCACCCTGGCCGCAGTGAAGCAGAGCCTGATGGCGATCAACGCGCAGATCGATGCACTGGCCCGGGCCGCGCGCGCCGGTGATTTCAGCATGCGTGGCGATGCCGCTGCGTTCCAGTTCCAGTTCAAGGCGATGGTCGAGCACCTCAACGGCATGATGGCCAGTTCGCAGGCCAGCATCGCTGATGTCTCCGATGTGCTGCGTGCGATCTCGCACGGCGACCTGACTGCACGCATGGACGGCGAGTACGACGGTGTATTCGCCCGCATGCGTGACGACGCCAACACCACCACCGCGCAGCTGACCGGCATCGTGCGTGGCATCCAGGTGGCCGCCGACAGCATCAACAACGCGGCGCAGGAACTGGCCGCCGGCAACAACGACCTGTCGCGCCGCACCGAGCAGCAGGCCGCCAACCTGGAAGAAGCCGCCGCATCGATGGAGGAACTGACCTCGACTGTGCGCCAGAATGCCGAGCTCGCTCGTCAGGCCGACAGTGAAGCGCACGCCGCCGGTGCCGCCGTACGCGAAACCGAGCAGGCGATGGCGCAGATGGCGTCGGTGATGGGTGAGATCGATCAGTCCTCGGCACGCATCTCGGAAATCTCCACCGTGATCGACGGCATCGCGTTCCAGACCAACATCCTGGCGCTGAATGCTGCGGTTGAAGCCGCGCGTGCAGGTGAGCAGGGCCGTGGTTTTGCCGTGGTCGCCAGCGAGGTACGTACGCTCGCACAGCGTGCCGGTGTCGCCGCCAAGGAGATCAAGGAACTGATCGAAGACGCCGCTGCCAAGGTGAAGAGCGGCCTGGCGGTGACCGTTGAATCGGAAGCCGCGATCGCCCGCGTGGCCCAGGCCAGCTCGCGCACCACGCAGCTGATGAGCGACATCGCAGCGGCCAGCAAGGAACAGGCCGCCGGTATCGAGCAGGTCAACCAGGTGGTGGTGCAGATGGACCAGGTGACCCAGCAGAACGCTGCGCTGGTGGAAGAAGCCACTGCCGCCAGCCGCGCGCTGGAAGAACAGGCGCATGCGCTGACCACGTCGGTGGCGGTGTTCAAGGTGGAGCAGGGCGCGCGCATGCCCATCGTGCCTGCGCAGGCGGCGTAAGCAACCTGCGACTGGATGTTGGATGACGCCCTGCATCGCGATGCCCCGCATGCAGGGCACCGCATGCACGCAACCGGTCGGTGCCGCTGGCTAGCGGCCGCGCGCGGCGCGTTCGATCAGCCAGCCGGCTGCGTACAGCAACAGCAGTGTTGGCGGAACCAGTACTGCATACGCGGTCGACCAGGGTTTGCCGTACAGCAGGCTGCCTGCGCCGATGGCATCGAGTGCAGCAGACTGCAGGGTGATGGGGAGCGACATCAGGATATAGGCCCCCTTCGGGTCCGCATCCGACTGCGCGCCGTGAACCAGCCATGCGGTCAACAGCAGGTAGACCACGCAAAGCGCAAGACCGGTCCAGCTCAGTAATCGCCGCATCTTCATCCGCATGCCTCCGTTCAACGGACGTCGAAGTGAGCCTGCAGAGGCAGGCTCACATTCCGCAGCAGATCCCTGACCACCACCTGCGCAGTCCACGTGCCTTTCGGATCACTGGCCTCGGCCACGAACTTCAGGTGCAGGTTGGTCATGTACAACAGGGTTGGCGGGCCGGGCAGGGCAGCGGTGAAACAGGGAACATCGCGTTCGTCGATGCTGGTACTGCCGTCCGGGCGCAGCATGCGCAGATCGCAGTGCACCTTGGGTACGCGGTTCTCATCCAGTTGCGGGTTGGACAGGAATGTCAGCAGGAACAATTCACCGCCCGGGTGGACTTCGTCGGCCTGGGTAAAACCGGGAGTGGTCTCTGGTGGGGTTTCCCACTTGGCCCGCCAGTCGGCATCGGAGGTGACCAGCAGCGATGCCGCAAAGCCACCGCTGGATTTCATGGCATCGGTCTCCGGCATCGCCTTGCCTGCCCCGTTTATCCAGCCATCGCTGGCGGAACTGTTCAGTGGCAGCATCATGACCATCATGGCCAGCGCGTAGGTCCATCGCATCAGAGGCTCTCCTTGGCAGCCGCGTCCCGCAGCAGAGCGGGGAGTATCGCTCAACCTTGACCGGCAAAGCAGCAGGAGAGCCGGAGCGAAGGTTCCGCTGCCTGCCGATGTGGGCGATGCTTGCCAGCAAAGGAGGTGACATGGGAATCGGGCGCGAGGAAAAGCCGGGCTGTGATTCAGCATCACCCACGCCGCAGCACGTGCTGATGCTGCCCGGGCTGGATGGCTCCGGCAGGCTGTCGATCCCGTTTCTGTCAGCACTCCAGGCTCATGGGCTGACGACGCAGGCGATTACGCTGCCTGCGCAGGGAGGGCAGGATCACGCCACGCTGGCCCAACGGCTGTGGTCGCAGCTGCCCGGCCATCCCTTCATCCTGCTTGCCGAGTCCTTCTCGGGCCCGTTGGCGGTTGAACTGGCCACGCGACAGCCCGCCGGGCTGCGCGGACTGGTGCTTGCCGCGACCTTTGCGCGTCGACCGGTGCCATTGCCGGCAGCCAGCGCAGCCCTGCTGACGCCGGCCTGGCCTCTGCCTCCCGTGGCGTTGCTGGCGCGCCTGCTGCTGGGGCGGTGGCGCACCCGCGAGCACCTGTCGATGCTGCGCGATGCGCTGGCCCGGATTCCGGCGGCCACATTGCGGCAACGCGCCGCAGCGACCCTGCGCGTCGACGTACGCGCATTGCTGCCGGCAATCGACGTGCCGACGCTGTGCCTGCACGCGTGCCATGACCGCCTGCTGTGGCCGCCCAGCGTGGCAGAACTGCAGGCCCTTTTGCCGGATGCCCGGCATGTTTCGCTGGAAGGGCCGCATCTGCTGCTGCAGGCACGCGCTGACGCAGCCGCAGCCGAAGTTGCCGCGTGGATGAGGACGCTGTCGCCCTGATCGAAGGACTCAGCCGCGCGCGCGGGTACGCGCTGCCTTCTTCGCCGCCACCTTGCGCACGGCCTTCTTCGCCGCACGTGTCTTCGCCGCCTTCTTCGCTGCAGCACTGCGCGAGGCGGCTGTACCGGCCTTCTTGGCCGCTGTCTTCTTTGCGGTTTTCTTTGTGGCTGTCTTGCGAGCCGGTGCCTTCTTTGCCGCCGCCTTCCTGGCTGTCGTCTTCTTCGCAGGCGCCTTCTTCGCCGCCGTCGCCTTGGTCGTGGCCTTCTTTGTGCCCGACTTTCTGGCAGGCGTTTTCTTGGCGGCCGTCTTGCTGGTCGCCTTCTTCGTACCCTTGCGCGCGCTGCCGCTACGCTTGCCACCACCATCCTGCTTGTTCACGGTCGCCCAGGCAATGCGCTCGGCCGTGCCTTCGCTGGCACCGCGCTCGCGCTCGCTTTCCTCGATGTGCTCGGCCTGGCGCTTCTGTTTATCGGAATATGCGGATTTGTCACCACGGGGCATGACAGTTCTCCTGTTGTTGTAGTCAGGCCAGCAGGCGCAGCTTGGGTTCGCGCGCCCACTGGCGGGTGGCGGCCGCCGCCAGGAATGCCTTGGCGTCTTCCGCTTCGACGATGCCGGCGTCGTTGCCGACCCTTGCCGCCTTCAGCAGCGTCTGGCCGCCCGCATCGCTGGCGATGGCCTTCAGGTGCGCCCACGCCTGGCTGACGAATTCGATGGCTGCACTCTCTTTCGACAAGGCCTTCGCCGCTTCCGGGCTGAGCACCACGGCTACTGCATCGAACACGGCCGACGGGGTGCCCGCCAGTTGCCCATCCGCCGCCTGCAGCGCGCCATCGCTGAGCGTGGCGCCACCCACTCTGGGGGCGACCAGCTTCACATCCGCACCTGCTTTCCTGGCTGCCTTGCTCAGGCTGGCAATGATCCGGGCATCAGAACCCTCATCGAACAGGATGCCGATGCAGCGCCCTTGCAGGGTGGGTTTGTTGCGACCGATCACCCGCACTTCGGGGGCGGGGGGCATGTCCCGCACTGGGGTAGCGGTCGGCGCCGGGTCGGGCAGTGCAGGCAACGCCAGACCATCGGCCACGCGCTGCGCCAGTGAGTCATCGATGTTGCGCAGGTGGCTGACGGTGCGTACCCGCACCTTCAGCGTTTCCACCTTGGACAACTCGAACACCAGCGCCGATGCCAGGTGCGCCTGCTCCGGCTTTTCGAGGCTGCGGAAGAACATGCGGGCCTGGCTGTAGTGGTCGGCGAAACTCTCCGCGCGGGTGCGACCCTTGCGGCCATCGTCGGCGCTGGCATGGCTGCGGAATCCGGCAGGCGTCTCGCGCGGGGTGTCCTCCTGCAGCGAACTGGGATCGTAGGCCACCCGGCCCTTGGGAACCTGCATCTGCATGTGGCCGTCGCGCTGATGATTGGCAAACGGGCACTTGGGCGCATTCACCGGGATCTGGTGGAAGTTCGGGCCGCCCAGGCGCAGCAGCTGGGTGTCCAGGTAGGAGAACAGGCGCCCCTGCAGCAGCGGGTCGTTGCTGAAGTCGATGCCCGGTGGCACGTTGGCCGGGCAGAAAGCCACCTGCTCGGTCTCGGCGAAGAAGTTGTCCGGCCAGCGGTCCAGCACCATGCGCCCGATGACCTGCAACGGCACCAGCGATTCGGGAATGATCTTGGTCGGGTCCAGATGATCGAACGGGAATGCGTCGGCGTCTTCTTCGGTGAACAACTGCACCGCCAGTTCCCATTCCGGGAAGTCGCCGCGCTGGATGGCCTCGAACAGGTCACGGCGATGGAAGTCATTGTCGGCCGACTGCAGCTTCAGCGCTTCGTCCCAGACCGTGGACTGGATACCCAGCTTGGGCCGCCAGTGGAACTTGACGAACGTTGACTCGCCGGCCTCGTTCAGCAGGCGGAAGCTGTGCACACCGAAGCCTTCGATCATCCGCAGCGAACGCGGTATGGCGCGGTCGCTCATCGCCCACATGATCATGTGCATCGATTCGGGCATCAGCGAAATGAAGTCCCAGAACGTGTCATGGGCCGATGCGGCCTGCGGGAAGGCACGGTCCGGTTCCATCTTCACCGCGTGCACCAGGTCCGGGAATTTCATGGCGTCCTGGATGAAGAACACCGGGATGTTGTTGCCGACCAGGTCCCAGTTGCCCTCCCTGGTATAGAACTTCACCGCGAAGCCGCGCACGTCGCGCGGGGTGTCCACCGAACCTGCGCCACCGGCCACGGTCGAGAAGCGGGTGAACACGGGTGTCTTCACGCCAACCTCGGTCAGGATGCGCGCGCGGGTATGCGCCTTCAGTGATCGGGTCAACTCGAAGTAGCCATGCGCAGCGCTGCCGCGGGCGTGCACGATGCGCTCGGGAATGCGCTCATGGTCGAAGTGGGTGATCTTCTCGCGCAGGATGAAGTCCTCCAGCAGCGTAGGCCCCCGAGGTCCCTGGCGCAGGGAGTTCTGGTTGTCTGCCACCGGGATGCCCTGATCGGTGGTCATCGCCGGATGACTGCCCCCGGCCTGCTGGTGCAGTTCATCGCCGTTGCCGCGGTGGTGGTTCTCGGCGTGGGTGGTTGCGCGCTTGCCGGTCGGCTTGCTGGCGGCCATTGACGTTGGCTCCGGATGCTCAAAGAGAACCACGACACTGGAACCGGGCCCGTTAAACCGAGGTCCGGCAAAGGTGAACGTACAGGCAAAAGCAGGCTCGGGTATGCTTGTTCCATGCGAGTCGAGCCCGCCGACATCGAAGCCCTGTTCGACGCCATCCCGGATGTGCTGTTCTTCATCAAGGACCTTCAGGGGCGTTACACCCACGTCAACCAGACCATGCTGCGGCGGCTGGGCCTGCGCGCCCGCAAGGACGTGATCGGGCGTACCGCGGCGGAGATCTACCCGACCGGGCTGAGCGCCGACTACGTGGACCAGGACGCCCGCGTGCTGGCCGGTGAGGTGATCGAGAACCTGATGGAGCTGCACCTGTTCGCCAACCGCGAACCGGGCTGGTGCCTGACCTGCAAGCGTCCGCTGGTGGTCGATGGGGCCATCGAGGGCCTGATCGGCATTTCCCGCGACCTTGGCCAGAAGGACAGTCTGGGTACCCAGTACGAGCAGCTGCGGCTGGCGCTGGCCCACCTCAACGCGCACTACGCCGAGAACGTGCGCATGCAGACCCTGCTGGACATCACCGGCTTTTCGCTGTCCAAGCTGGAGCGCAGCTTCCGCAAGGTGTTCCAGATGACCCCGCAGCAGGTGCTGACCCGGCTGCGGATCCAGATGGCCATGCACCTGCTGCACGGTGACGAGAGCATCGCCAGCATCGGCCAGGCCTGCGGTTTCAGCGACCAGAGCGCCTTTACCCGCAAGTTCAAGGCTGAAACCGGTTTCTCGCCGCGTGCCTACCGCGCCCGTATTGGTGGCAGTGTCGGAGAGCCGGCACTGGCCTGAGCCGCCTGCTGCGCTGTGCCTATCCCCGCGGGCATGGGACAGGGTAAGGTGTCGCCCCTGTAGCCCGCCGCCAGCCCTGCCGATGCCCAACTCGATTCCGACCGCTTCGCCGTCCCGCCTCGGACATTCGCTCAAGCCCCGCCAGCTGATCATGATGGGCCTGGGCAGCGCCATCGGTGCCGGCCTGTTCCTCGGCTCGGGCGTGGGTGTGCAGGCGGCCGGTCCGGCGGTCCTGGTGTCGTATCTGGTCGCCGGCGCGCTGGTGATCATCGTGATGAACGCTCTGGGCGAAATGGCGGCGGCCAAACCGACCAGCGGCGCGTTCTCGGTCTATGCCGCCGATGCCATGGGCGCCACCGCCGGTTCCACCGTCGGCTGGTTGTGGTGGGTGCAGCTGGTGATCGTGATCGCCGCCGAGGCGGTGGGAGCGGCCGGGCTGCTGGCCACCGTCTGGCCAGCAGTACCTGTACCGATGGCGGCGCTGGCCTTCATGCTGTTCTTCACCGCGATCAACCTGCTCGGGGTGAAGAACTTCGGCGAGTTCGAATTCTGGTTCGCCATCCTCAAGGTGGCGGCGATCCTGGCCTTCATCGCCATCGGCGTGGCGCTGCTGATGGGCTGGCTGCCGCAGGTGACCTCGCCGGGCCTGAGCAACTTCACCGAGCATGGTGGCTTCGCACCGAAGGGCCTGGCCGGTATTGGCGCTGCACTGCTGGTTGTCGTTTTTGCCTTCGGTGGCACCGAGATCGTCGCCGTTGCGGCGGCGGAGACCGAAGATCCGGAGCGCAGCATCGCCCGTGCCATCCGCACCGTGGCGTGGCGCATCCTGGTGTTCTACATCGGCTCGCTGAGCGTGATCATCGCCGTCGTGCCGTGGACCAGCGAAGCGTTGAAGTCGCCGTTCGCCGCCGTGCTGGACATTGCCCGTATTCCGGGCGCCGGCACCGCCATCACCCTGATTGCGGTGATCGCGCTGCTGTCGGCACTCAATGCCAACCTCTACGGCGCCTCGCGCATGATGTATTCACTGGCGCAGCGCCGCGAAGCGCCGGCGGTGCTGGGCTGGACCGATCCGCGCCAGGTGCCGGTGATTGCCGTGCTGGCCAGCGTGCTGTTCGGTTTCGCCGCCACGGTGATGGAACTGCTGTTCCCGGACCGGGTGCTGCCGGTGCTGCTGAACATCGTCGGTTCCACCTGCCTGCTGGTGTGGACGCTGTCGCTGGTCTCGCAACTGGTGTTGCGCCGCCGCGCGGATCGCCTGGGTACCCGGCTGCCGTTCCGCATGGCGGGCTTCCCGTGGCTGACCTGCTGCGCGCTGGCGATCCTGGCGCTGATCTTCGGCCTGCTGCTGAGCGAGTCGCACACCCGCCTGCAGTTCCTGTCGATGGTGGCGCTGACCGCCACGATCGCCGCCGGCAGCGCCATCGCACGGCGCATGCGCGAGGCGTGACTGAAGCTGCCGGCCAGCGGCCGGCACTACCACGGGGGCTGCACATCTGCCGTGCCATCCTGATCGTGTGGGCCGTCATCGGCCCGTCGACCGGGAGTACCGCATGCTGCGCAGTCGCCCCTTCCTGATGTTTACCGGCCAGGCCGAGGCCGCCCTGGCCCTGTACGCCGAGGCCTTCGCCGATTTCCGCCTGCTGGCAATGCAGCGCCATCCGGACGGCGCCGGTGCCGGCGTGCCCGGGCAGGTCCGACAGGCCATCTTCCTGCTCGGTGGCACCCACTACCTGTGCTTTGACAGCCTGGACGTGCACGATTTCACCTTCAGCCCGTCGATCTCGCTGTTCGTCGAGTGCTCCGGCGCCGAGCAGTTCGAGCGCGCCGCGCGCGTGCTGGGCGAGGGCGGCCACTGGCTGATGCCGGTGGGCGACTATGACTTCAGCAACCGCTACGGCTGGGTGCAGGATCGCTTCGGCGTGTCGTGGCAGTTGAGCCTGGGGCAGATGCCGGACCCGTGATCGGGATTACCGTGGGTGTGGACCCTGGTCCACCCGCCCTCATGAAAACGGCCCGCTTGCGCGGGCCGTTCTCTTTACCGATGCCGCGAGGAATCAAGCCTCGACTTCATCATCCTTGTAGGCATCGACCGGGATGCAGGCGCACATCACGTTCTTGTCGCCGTACACGTTGTCGACGCGCGCCACCGGCGGCCAGTACTTGCTCTGCTTCAGGCTGGCCAGCGGGAAGGCAGCCAGTTCGCGCGGGTAGGCGTGGGTCCACTCGCTGGCGGTCACCGCGGTGGCGGTGTGCGGCGCGTTCTTCAGCGGGTTGTCCTCGCGGTCCAGGCGGCCGTCTTCGATCGCGGTGATCTCCTCGCGGATCTGGATCATCGCGTCGATGAAGCGGTCCAGCTCGTGCAGCGATTCGCTCTCGGTCGGTTCGACCATCAGCGTGCCGGCCACCGGGAAGCTCAGGGTCGGGGCGTGGAAGCCGAAGTCGATCAGGCGCTTGGCGACGTCCTCGGCGCCGATGCCGCTGGTCTTCTCCAGCGGGCGTACGTCGAGGATGCACTCGTGTGCTACCAGGCCGTTGCGGCCGGTGTACAGGGTCTTGAAGTGCGGGGCCAGGCGCTTGGCGATGTAGTTGGCGTTGAGCTGCGCGACCTGGGTGGCCTTGCGCAGGCCTTCGCGGCCCATCATCGCGATGTACATCCAGCTGATCGGCAGGATCGAGGCGCTGCCGAAGCTGGCGGCGCTGACCATGCCGACCGGGCCGTTGTCACCCAGCTTGCCCGGCAGGAACGGGGCCAGGTGTTCCTTGACCGCGCACGGGCCGACGCCCGGGCCGCCGCCGCCGTGCGGGATGCAGAAGGTCTTGTGCAGGTTCAGGTGCGAAACGTCCGAACCCCACTTGCCGGGCTTGGCCACGCCGACCAGGGCGTTCATGTTGGCGCCGTCGGTGTACACCTGGCCGCCGTGCTGGTGGATGATCTCGCAGATCTCGACCACCTCTTCCTCGAACACGCCGTGCGTGGACGGGTAGGTCATCATGATCGCGGCCAGGCGGTCGCTGTACTTCTCGGCGTTGAGGCGGATGTCTTCCACATCGACGTTGCCGTTGGCATCGGTCTTGGTGACCACCACCTTCATGCCGCACATCTGCGCCGAGGCCGGGTTGGTGCCGTGCGCCGAATCGGGGATCAGGCAGATGTCGCGGTGGCCTTCGCCGCGCGAGCGGTGGTAGGCGCGGATCGCCAGCAGGCCGGCGTACTCGCCCTGTGCGCCGGAGTTCGGCTGCAGGCTGACCGCGTCGTAGCCGGTGCATTCGACCAGCATCGCTTCCAGCGTGTCGATCAGTTCCTTGTAGCCCAGCGCCTGGTCGGCCGGCACCAGCGGGTGGATCTGCGAGAACTCCGGCCAGGTCACCGGGATCATCTCGGCGGTGGCGTTGAGCTTCATGGTGCACGAACCCAGCGGGATCATCGTGCGGTCCATCGCCAGGTCCTTGTCGGCCAGCGAACGCAGGTAGCGCAGCAGTTCGTGCTCGCTGTGGTGGGTGTTGAACACCGGGTGGGTCAGGAACGCGGACTGGCGCAGCAGGCCGGCCGGCAGCGCGTCGGCGGTGCTGGCATCCAGCGCGTCGACGTCCAGCGTGGCACCGAACACCGCAGCCACGGCGACGATGTCGGCGCGGGTGGTGGTCTCGTCCAGGCTGATGCCGACCGAGTCGCTGTCGATCGCGCGCAGGTTGTAACCGGCGGCGCGTGCTTTGGCATGGATTTCATCGGCATGCACGCCGGTGACGTGCAGGGTGTCGAAGAAGTCGCCACCGACCTGCACGCCGGCATTGCGCAGCGCTGCGGCCAGGATCGAGGCCAGTCGATGGGTGCGGCGGGCAATGCGGGTGAGGCCTTCCGGGCCGTGGTAAACGGCGTACATCGAGGCCATCACCGCCAGCAGCACCTGCGCGGTACAGATGTTGGAGGTGGCCTTCTCGCGGCGGATGTGCTGTTCGCGGGTCTGCAGGGTCAGGCGGTAGGCCGGGTTGCCCTGGGCATCGATCGAAACGCCGATCAGGCGGCCCGGCATCGAGCGCTTGTAGGCGTCACGGCAGGCCATGAAGGCGGCGTGCGGGCCACCGAAGCCGAACGGCACGCCGAAACGCTGGCTGTTGCCGACCACGATGTCCGCGCCCCATTCGCCCGGGGCGGCCAGCAGGGTCAGTGCCAACAGGTCGGTGGCCACGGCCACCAGGCCGCCACGTGCGTGCACAGCGTCGACCAGCGCCTTGTAGTCGCCGACCTGGCCGAAGGTATCCGGGTACTGCAGCAGCAGGCCGAAGGCTTCCGACTCCAGCGCTTCGGCCGGGGTGCCGACGCGCAGCACGATGCCCATCGGCTCGGCGCGCGTGCGCAGCAGTTCCAGGGTCTGCGGGTGCACGGCGTCGTGCACGAAGAAGGTGTCCGACTTCGACTTGGCCGAACGCTTGGCCAGGGTCATCGCTTCGGCGGCGGCGGTGGCTTCGTCCAGCAGCGAGGCGTTGGCGATTTCCATGCCGGTCAGGTCGGCGCACAGGGTCTGGAAGTTGATCAGCGCTTCCATGCGGCCCTGCGAGATTTCCGCCTGGTACGGGGTGTAGGCGGTGTACCACGCCGGGTTTTCCAGGATGTTGCGCAGGATCACGTTCGGCGTGTGGGTACCGTAGTAACCCTGGCCGATGAAGCTGCGCAGCACGGTGTTCTTGTCGGCGATCGCACGGATCTTCGCCAGTGCCTGCACTTCGGTCATCGACTCCGGCAGTGCCAGCGGTGCCGGCGACTTGATCTTGGCCGGCACGATGGCGTCGGTCATCGCATCCAGCGACGCGTGGCCGACGACGTCGAGCATCTGCGCGATCTCGGCGTCGTTGGGGCCGATGTGGCGCTCGACGAACGCGTTGTGGTGCTCGAGCTCACGCAGGGAAGGGGTGTTCTGGGACATGGCGAAGGATCCGTCAGGAAAGGGCACACGCACGGGCACAAGCCGCCGGTCGGCGGTCTGCGGGGCGCCCCTCTGTCCTTTTGCCTGAGAGTTTAAAAGCGCGGCGGACCGCAGCTTCGTGCCCCTTCGGCGCCGGATCGAACCGGTCTCTCCAGAGTTGTGTTACGGGTGGTATCGGGCCTGAGCGATTACGGGCGTTGCGCCTTCGGCAGCGGTGTTCCGCTTCTCCCACCGTGTTGCCCGCCGATTATAGCCCGTTGCGGGCGCGGCGGCCGCCTTCGGACCTGGCGGCCGCGCCTGAATGGCCGATGGCCCGTCCGTGCGTTTTGTGCACTGCTGCATGGCATCAGGCGCATTCCCCACCTATGATGGGCGGATACCCGAATTCATCTGGCGCCGTCCCTGCTGCAGGGGACCGGCGCCCGCCGTGCGTGCCGCGCATGGCCCTGCCGGACGCCTTTCCCATGACCGCCGCTGTTGCTCCCTCCACCCGCCGCATGGCCCTGCTGCTCGCCGGCCTGGCCATGTTCGGTCCGTTCTCGATCGACACCATCTTCCCCGCGTTCCCGCAGCTGGCCCAGCGCCTGGCGGTGGACGAAGTGGCGGTGCAGCAGACCATCAGCGTGTACCTGCTGTTCTACGGCCTGATGAGCCTGGCGCACGGTCCGCTGTCCGACGCCTGGGGCCGCAAGCGGGTGATCCTCGGTGGCCTGGTGGTGTTCGTCGGCGCTTCGGTCGGCTGCGCGCTGTCCACCGACCTGACCACGCTGCTGGCGTTCCGTGCGCTGCAGGGCCTGTCAGCAGGCGTCGGCATGATCGTCGGCCGCGCGGTGATCCGCGACCTGTACCACGGCCACGATGCGCAGCGCCTGATGAGCCAGGTATCGATGCTGTTCGGCATCGCTCCGGCCATCGCACCGATCATTGGCGGCTGGATCCTGCTCAGTGGCGCCGGCTGGCCACTGATTTTCTGGTTCCTGGTGGTGTTTGCGCTGCTCCTGCTGGCGGCCACCGCACGCTACCTGCCGGAAACCCATCCGGTGGAGGCACGGGTGCCGTTGTCGCCGCGCGTGCTGCTGCGTGATTACGTGCGCATCGGTTTCAACCCGCGGTTCCTGCGCCTGGCGCTGGCCGGCAGCATCGGTTTCGGCGGCATTTTCCTGTACATCTCCTCGGCGCCGGTGTTCGTGATGCAGCACCTGCATCTGGGCGAGGGTGGTTTTGCCTGGCTGTTCATCCCCACCATCGGCGGCATGACCACCGGCTCGTTCCTGTCCGGGCGCATGGCCGGGCACACCACGCCCACCCGCCAGGTGTCCATTGGTTTCGGCCTGTGTGCGCTGTCGGTGCTGCTGAATGTCGGCTACGTGGCGCTGTCGCCGCAGTTCGTGCTGCCGTGGGCGGTGCTGCCGATCTTCCTGGGTGGCATGGGCATGGCGCTGATCTTCCCGATCCTGGCGCTGGCGGTGCTGGACATGTACCCGCACCAGCGCGGCCTGGCCTCGTCGCTGCAGGCCTTCGTGCAGCTGATGATCAGCACGGTGGTGGCCGGCGTGGTGTCGCCGCTGCTCAGCGCCAGCCCGCTGCACCTGGCGCTGGGGCAGGCCGCGTTCTTCGCCGCCGGCTTCGTGTTCTGGTACTGGGAACACCAGCGTGAACGCGCGGCACAGGCGGCCTGCACGGGCCATTGAGCAGCGCGCAGGGGTAGGGCCGGCCGCTTTGCCCGCAACGCTTGCGAAGAGGAACGACCGGACTAGGCTGGGCACTCCAGCCAGCCGGTGCGTGGATGCACGACAGCCAGCCAATCCGATGTCGTTGCATGAGGTTCCCCATGGCTGCGCAGCAGACCTACCGCCTGTTCGAGGTGGCGCTGAAGGAGCGCCGCGTTCTTTCCCCTTCCCTGGACCGCATGGTGTTCACCGGTGCCGACGTGGCGCGGATGAAGACCGAAGGCCCTGACCAGCGCATCAAGGTGTTCTTCCCCTTGCCCGGCCAGGAGGTGCCGCAGGTCCCCAGCGGTGAAGACTGGTACCCACGCTACCGGGCCCTGCCGGACGACAAGCGCCCGCCGATGCGTACCTACACCATCCGCCAGTTGCGCGCCGAGCAGGGCGAGGTCGACGTCGATTTCGTCATCCATGGCGAAACCGGCCCCGCCTCGCGCTGGGCCATGCACGCCCGCCCAGGCGACCGCGTGGTGCTGCTGGCCCCGGACGCCGACTGTGCCGGGAGCAGCGAGGGCTGGGAGTGGAAGCCACCGGCCGGTGTCGGCCAGGTGCTGCTGGTGGCCGATGAAACCGCGTTGCCTGCGGTGGCCGGCATCCTCGAGGAACTGGCGGCCATGGTCGACCCACCGCGCACGCTGGCGCTGCTGGAGGTGGCGCAGGCCGGTGATGCGGTGCACCTGAAGGCGCCCTCCAGCGCCGAGCTGGTCTGGCTGCCGCGCTGGCAGGCCGCCTACGGACAGCGGTTGCTGCAGGCGGTCCAGGCGCGGTTGGCAGCGACCTCGGGCGTGACTGCCTGCGATGCGCTGGAGGAGATCGACGTCGATACGCAGATCCTCTGGGAGCAGGCCGATACCCGGGTGGCCGGGCCGCTGTACGCCTGGGTGGCGGGCGAGGCGGGGGCGGTGATGGCGATCCGTCGCCATCTGGTGCGCGACTGCGGGCTGGACCGCCGCGCGATCACCTTCATGGGCTACTGGCGGCACGGCAAAGTGCTGGACTGAGGGGTGTGAAGCGGTGCTGCGGGCGGGGTGCGCTATCCTTGCGCCCCCCTTCGCAGCGGTACCGCACCATGTCCACCAGCTCCAAGACCCGCCGCGACCAGCGCCGTCGCCAGGAAAAGCAGGCCGCCAACAAGGCCGCCGCGCAGGCCTCGCCGGTGGAGCCGCATGCGGAACTGCGCGATGCACAGCGCACCCTGCTGGCCGGTGTCGTGCGCCGCGACGGCGAATGGGTGCTGGGCATGGATGGCCGCATTGCCGGCCACAGCGAAAGCGCCGCACAGGTGCTGGCGCTGATCATGCAGGCCGGTGAGCTGCACGAACGCAATGGCACGCCGGTGCGCCTGATGTACTCCGACGCGCTGCGCGATGCCGCACAGGCCGAAGCCAGGGAGAAGGGCCAGACCTTCGAGGAATTCAAGGCCGAGCTGGCCGCAGCGATGGCCGCGAAGAAGAACAGCTGACCGCTGTTGCGGTAGAGCCGGCCGCTGGCTGGCTGCCAGCTGTTGGGTCTTCATCGCGTAGTTGCCGGCCAGCGGCCGGCACTACCGGAAAGGGGCGGATCCTTTCGGATCCGCCCCTTTTTTCATTTCGTCGCCGGGGCCGCGTTGGCCTGCCAGCCGCACATCTGGCCTTTGACTGCCGTTTCGGTAGAGCCGGCCGCTGGCCGGCTGCCCGTTGGGTCTTCATCGCGTAGTTGCCGGCCAGCGGCCGGCACTACCAGAAAGGGACGGATCCTCGCGGACCCGCCCCTTTTTTCATTTCGCCGCCGGGGCCGCGCTGGCCTGCCAGCCGCACATCTGGCCTTCGTTCTGCTGCTTCAGCCACTCGTTGACCGGGGTGAAGTACTCGATCATCGGGCCGGCATCGAGCTTGTCGGTACCGGTCAGCTCCTTCAGCGTGGCCTGCCACGGCTGGCTGGCACCCTTGCTCAGCATCGCCCAGTACTTCTGGCCGGCTTCCTTGTTGCCGTAGAAGGTGCACTCATGCAGCGGGCCCTTGTAGCCGGACGCGTCGCACAGGCCCTTGTAGAACTGGAACTGCAGGATGCGCGCCAGGAAGTAGCGGGTGTACGGAGTGTTGCCCGGCACGTGGTACTTCGCGCCCGGATCGAAGAACTCTTCGCCACGGGTGCTGGCCGGCGCCACGCCCTGGTACTTGGCCTTCAGGTCCCACCACGCCTTGTTGTAGTTGTCGGCAGTAATCGAGCCATCGAACACGCCCCAGCGCCAGCGGTCGATCATCAGCCCGAACGGCAGGAACGACACGCCTGACAGCGCCATGCGCATCTGGTTGTTGATGACCGCCTCGCGGCTTTCGGTCGGCGCATCGACCAGGCCGATCGAGCTGAGGTACTTGGGCGTCATCGCCAGCACGATGGTGTCGCCGATCGCTTCATGGAAGCCATCGTTGGCACCGCCCTGGAACAGCGGTGGCAGCGGGTTGTAGGCCAGGTCGTAATAGATGTGGCCCAGCTCGTGGTAGATGGTGGTGAAGTTCTCTTCGTTCGGCTTGATGCACATCTTGGTGCGCACGTCGCCTTCCATGTTCATGTCCCAGGCGCTGGCGTGGCAGACCACGTCGCGGTCGTCAGGCTTGATGAACTGGGTTTTTTCCCAGTAGGACTGCGGCAGCGACGGCATGCCCAGCGACACGTAGAAGTCCTGCGCGCGCTCGGTCATCTGCTTGGCGGTACGCAGTTCGGCCTCGCGCTGCGCCTTGTACTGCGCGGCCACGTTCGCATCCTTGCCGGCCTTGGCCAGCGCCGCGCTCAGGTTGGTCTGGTACTGCTTTTCCAGCGCCGCGGTGATGTCCAGGCTGCCGGCGCCCGGGTACGGTTCCAGCTGGTCCCACAGGTTCGACCAGTCCTGCTGCCACATGTTGCCCAGCAGGTGCGCGGCGATCAGGCCATTCCCCACTTCGGCCTTGTCCTTGCCATAGGTCTTGTCCAGCTTGCCGCGCGCGTAGCAGTGCAGCTGCTCGTACATCGGCTTGACCTGTTCCCACAGGCGGTCGGTTTCCGGGCCGATCTGCTCCGGCGGCATGTCGTAGCCGCTGCGCCACATCTGGCCGGCATCGGTGAAACCCATGCCCTTGGCGCCTTCGTTCACCAGGCCGACGAACTTCTGGTAGTCGCCGCGCATGCTCTTGGTGGTGCTGTGCCAGCCCTGCCAGGCGTCAAGCTGATTGTCGTAGTCGCGGCTGCGCGCCAGTACCTGTTCCAGCTCGCCCAGCTGGCGGCAGGAGTTCGGATCGTTGGCGTCGGTGCAGTACTTGCCGGCGCCGTAGCTGCCTTCCATGCGGGTGGCGATCTGGGTCAGCTCGGCCAGCTTGGCCGGATCGCGCGGCGCCGGCATCGAGGACATCAGTTTCAGCAGGTGGATCGCACGCTTGCTGTCCTCGCTCATCGGCTTGCCATCGAATTTGGCGGCCTGTTCGATCCAGCTGTTGAGCTGGGTCAGCGAGCGCTCGTTGGCCTTGGCCGCGATGCGTTCGGAATCACTGTTGATGTAGGTGGAAGACAGCCACTGCGCCGAGGTCATCTCCGGGTAGGCGGCCTTGAATTCGGCATTGATGCGGGCCACGAACTGGTCGGCGGTTTCGCCGGCCGGGGCGCTGCTGCTGGCGGTATCGGTGCCTGGGGCAGCTTCCTTCTTGCAGGCGGCCAGGGCCAGCGTGGCGGCGGCGATTGCCGAGGCCAGCAGGAGATGACGGTGTTTCACGGGCGGTCCTTGGGTGGTGAACGACGGCCGAAGGCTAGTGGGCAGTGGCTGCGACCGCAAGTGGCGGAAGTCGGCCGGGCGGCGCCCGGCACCCGCAGAGGCTTTCAAGCAACGGCGAAGGCCGAAGCAACAGCGGACTATCCGTGGTTTGGCGGGGCGGTGTCGGAGTGCGGGGACGCCGCAAGTACGTCCGTGTAGGCTTGGCAGCCGCATCCATGCGGCTGACACCCCGCACTCCGACACCGCCCCACCTCTGACAGATTCCATGTGCTGTCGGTAGGTGTCGACCTTGGTCGACACATCTGTCAGATATCGACAATCAAAATGGGGTCGGATCCGTTTTCCTACGGAAAACGGATCCGACCCCATCGGCATGTCCAACAGAGCGCGGAAAACTGTCGAAGGCGGGGTGGGTCCGGTGGCGGGGGCGTGAGCCGCATGGATGCGGCGACCGAGCTTACATGGACGTACTTGCAGCGTCCCCCGCCACCGGACCCACCCCGCCAATCCACGGAATGCCAGCATTTGCTGTTGCTGTTGCTGTTGCTGTTGCTGTCGAGGCTGCCGACCAGCGGCCGGCACTACCGCGGGTGCAGGGCTGAAAGCCCTGCCGAACAACCCTCAACCTTCGCAGTTGGCGAACAGGTCGCGATCGCGCTCGTACAGCGAGGTCTTGACCTGCATCAGGCCCAGCACCGACGGGAACAGGTTGTCGTGGTCGGTATACGCCGCCGAACGCTTGCGCACGCACTGCAGGTCCAACCCACGGCTGCTGGCGAAGCCCGGCGAGAACCACATCGTCATCGGTACGCGGGTCTGCTCGGCCGGAGCGATCGCATACGGCACGCCATGCAGGAACAGGCCCTTCTCGCCCAGCGATTCACCATGGTCGGACAGGTAGATCATCGCCGTGTCGTAATCCTGCATGCCCTGCAGGGTGCCGATGGTCTTGCTCAGGAAATGATCGGTGTACAACACCGCGTTGTCATAGCTGTTGGTGATCTCTTCGCGAGAGCAACGGCCGATGTCACGGGTGTCGCATGTTGGCTTGAAGCGCGCGAAGGCTGCCGGGTAACGCTCGAAGTAGGCCGGGCCGTGGTTGCCCAGCTGGTGCAGCACCACCACGCGGTCGCCTGGCTTGGCACGCACCTGGGTGGCCAGGTCCTGCAGCAGGATCTCGTCCATGCAGCGGCCATCGGCGCACAGCCCCGGGGTGGTCGCATCGGACAGCGACTGGAACTCCAGCCCTTCGCAGACGCCCTTGCAGCCGGACTGGTTGTCACGCCACAACGGTGCGATGCCGGCGCGGTTCAGTACGTGCAGCAGCGACTGGTGTGCACGGATCTTCTTTTCATCGTAGTCGTGGCGTCCCCACGGCGAGAACAGGCACGGCAGCGACACTTCGGTGCTGGTGCCGCAGGAGTGCATGTCGGGGAAGTTGATCACCGGTGCCTGGGCCAACTCCGGGGTGGTGTTGCGGCCGCCGTTGAGCCCCCAGTTCTGCGCGCGCACGGTCTCGCCCATGACGATCACCAGCAGGCGCGGCTTGCTGGCCAGGGCGCGTGGCGTGGCCTTGGCGTCGGTGCCGATCGGCAGCTTCGGCGCGCGCTGCACCGGATTGTCGCCACGCAGCGCGCGCGGCATACCGAGCAGCACGTTGGCCGGTGTGGCGAGATAGCGTACTTCGCGCTGGTTGCGCATCAGCGCCGAGACATCCTGGAACGAGATCAGCGCACCGCCAACTGCGGTCGCCGCCGCCACGACCAGGAAGCCGAGTCGCCACAGCAGGCTGCGGCCCCAACTGCGTCGGCGCAGCTGCACGCGCCACAGCACCACCATCGGCAGCACGGCCAGCAGCAGCAGCGGCCACAGCAGCGATACGGTCATCAGCTCGCGGCTCTCCTTCGGGTCGGTCGCCAGCACGTTGCGCAGCATGTCCGCATCCAGATAGATGTGGTAGCGGCTCATGTAGTGCGCAGCGAACGCCGTCACCAGCAGCAACAGGCTGATTGCCACTTTGGCATTCCAGCGCCAGACCAGGATGCCCAGCAGCACGCCGTGCGCGCCCAGCAGCAACAGCAGCAGCGAAAGCGCGTAACGCAGGCTGCCCGGATGGCTCGCCATCGCGCTGTGCCAGAACAGGCCGTTGCCGGCCACCGCGAAGAACAGGCTGGTCAGCGCGATCAGTGCTTCCGTGGAGAGCTGCGGCCGCCAGTTGCGAAGACCCGCAAGGGTGGGGAGGCGGGCGGAGCGTTGGACCGATGCACTCATGCGTTTGCCTCCTGGCGGTGGGGACGGTCCAGCTGACGGTGGATCAGAACATACAGGCCCAACGAAAGCAGCCAACATATCAACGCGGTGGCGATGTCATGCGAAAGGAAATGGGCGCCCCGCAACTGCTGGCTGATCCCGAACACCAGGCCGGTGCCGAGGCCGATCCAGAGCCCGGTCCAGCGCCAGGACGGCCGCCACAGCAACGCGAAGAAATACAGGCAGAGCCACGCATAGCCTGCGCTGGCGTGGCCTGCCGGGAAGCAGGCCTGTGCCGGCATGCCTTCCGGGCGCAGGGTGAACAGACCGATGAAAGGCTGGTGGCCACCGTAGCGCAGCAGGTCCCAGGGGCATTCCATCGGCACCAGCGACTTCAGCAGGGAGATCACGCCGGTGCCCAGTGCCATGGCAATCACGACATAAAGCAGCGCCCATTGCAGGGTGCGATCGCGACCCCTACGCCAGTGGTGGAAGCACAGCAGGGTCACGACCAGCGCTGCCGCCGTGCTCAACCATTTGCCGGCCTTGTGCACGACGCTGCGGGTGATCCAGGCGTCCTGCAGCGCCCAGTGGCTGCCTTCAAGACGGAACAGGTGATCGGCCACCCATTGATCACCGCCGAAGTCCATCAGCAGCGTAAACAATGGCAGGCCGATTGCGACAGGCAGCCAGAGGTGAGTTACCGCAAATCGAGACGCCAGTGGTGATGTCGCAAGCGGCGCTACCGAATCAAGGGGACGGACGGGCATGCTGGGAAGGGGCGGTTCGGGAATCCGCGCTCATGCTCGTCACCTTGATGTCGGAGAAGGGTCGGACGCCCGTTCGCGCCGGGTTAATGAGTCCCAGGCGCATGTCAACGTTCAGTCTTCTTCGGCAGTCGATCCTGTCCGCTCGGCGTGACACTCCGGGTTCCATGCGGTACCGGGAAGCAGTTGCCAACGATTCCTGTTGGCAACACCGATGTCGATCACTTTGGCCGGATCCACGCAGGGGCTCATCGCATCGTCCAGCACCAGCAGCCAGCGCTTGTCCGGCGCCTCAGCGAGCCAAGGGCCGGCGTCATGCCATTGCTCTGCCCAGGGCCGCTTGAAGCCGAATTCGCGTACCGGGCGGTCGGCCTGCAGCAGGTTCTGCTCGCGCCAGGCCACCAGCGCCAGTTCGGCATCCGGTCCGATCCGCGCGCCGACCCGGCGCATCAGCGCTGACGCCGATGCATAGGGATCCAGCGCCGGGATCAGTACCAGGCCGTAGAGCATCCACAGCATGCCGTGGGTCAGCAGCACCAGCGTCGCCGCGCGGCGCACCCGCAACCACACGATCAGCGTGGCCAGCGCGATGGCGAAGGTCAGCAGGCCATCGCCCAGCACCGGCAGCAGGGTATCGGGCATGGCGCGGCGTTCCAGCTGGGCCACCGCCCAAGCGTGTTCGGTCAGCAGCATCACGCCCAGCGTGCCAGTGGCCAGCATCAGCACCACGCTGTAGCCGAACAGGTAGCGGCGCACGCACAGGCGGCGCAGCAGGCCGGGCAGCAGCGGCGCCACCGCCAGTGCCATCGCCGGCAGCATCGGCAACAGATACACCTCGCGCTTGCCCGGGCTGGCGCTGAAGAACACCAGTACCAGCACGGCCCAGCCCAGCAGCAGCCACTGGCGGCGGTCGCCACGGCGGATACGGCGCCACCAGGGCTTGAACAGCATCGGCAGCAGCAGGCTGCCCGGCAGCCATAGGGTAAGGATCACCTGCAGGTAATACCAGGCGGGCTGCCGGTGGTGCCACGCATTGGCATAACGGGTGCCGGTCTGCTTGAACAGCAGCTCGTGCGCATAAGCCTGCAGTTCGGCACTGGGCGTGTGCAGCAGGGCCCAGCCCAGCGGCGCCAGCCACACCCCGACACCCAGCAGGAAGGCCGGGATCAGCCAGAGCAGGGTTGCCGGATGCGGACCTTCCACCGTGCGTCCGCGGCGGCGCTGGTACAGCCACCAGCCGAACCAGGGCAGCACCATCAGCAGCGGCAGGAACCCCACGCCCTTGGTCACCGTGCCGACGCCTGCGGCGAAGCCGGCCAGCCACAGGGCGGGCAGGTTGCGGCGTTCACACAGATGACGCATCAGGCCCCAGAGGGCCACGGTGGTCATGCCCACCAGCACCATGTCGATCTGCGCACGCTTGGCCATCAGCCCGAACTGCAGGGTGCAGAACAGCGCAGCGAGGGCGTAGATGGAATGTCGTGGCGACCACAGCCGCCGCGCCAGGTCCGACACCAGCCACAGGCTGAGCAGGGCGCCCAGCAACGACGGCAGCAGGAAGGACCACTGCCAGCTGCCGACGATCTCGTAGGCGGCGGCCTGCAGCCACATGAAGACGGGTGGCTTCTCCGCATACAGTTCCACGCCACGGTGCGGCAGCAGCCATTGCCCGCTCTCGACCATGGTCCGGGCCGCCAGCACGAAGCGCGGCTCGTCCGGCGGCTGCGGCTGCCGAAGGCCGATCCCCGCTGCCAGCGCAGCAATGATCAGCAGCCACAACGGGGGCAGGCGCCAACGGCGGGGCAGGGCTACGGGCACGGCAGGCTCCGGGAGCAAAACGGCCATTCTGAGGTGGCAGGGGTGGGAAAAGCGTCAGAGCGGCGCCGGGGCGACCGCATTCCGACATGTGCGGCGCTACCATGGTACGAACTTCCGTGGATGTTTCGTGCATGCGTCTGTTGGTGATCGAGGACAACCGCCAGCTGGTGGCCAACCTGTTCGACTATTTCGAGTCGCGCGGGCACGTGCTCGACGTGGCGCCGGATGGCATCACCGGACTGCACCTGGCCGGGAGCCATCCGTATGACGCCGTCATCCTGGACTGGATGCTGCCGCGCATGGAGGGCCCGGAGGTGCTGCGCCGGCTGCGCGCCGAGCATGCATCGGAAGTGCCGGTGATCATGCTGACCGCGCGTGACGAGCTGCCGGACAAGATTGCGGGCTTCCGCGCCGGTGCCGACGACTACCTGACCAAGCCGTTCGCACTCCCGGAGCTGGAGGTGCGGCTGGAAGCGCTGCTGCTGCGTGCGCAGGGCCGCAACCCGCGCAAGCGCCTGCAGGTGGGCGATCTGGTGCTGGATCTGGCCACCCTGGAAGCCCAGCGCGGCACCCAGGTGCTGCACCTGTACCCGGCCTGCCGCAAGCTGCTGGAAGTGCTCATGCGCGCCAGCCCCGGCGCGGTGACCCGCCAGCAGCTGGAATTCGCTCTGTGGGGCGACGAACCGCCGGATGGCGACCTGCTGCGTTCGCATGTCTACGAGCTGCGCCGCAGCGTGGACGGACCGTTCGCCGAGAAACTGATCCATACCCTGCCGCGGGTGGGTTACCGCTTGGCCGTGACCACGCCCAGCGATGCCGGCAAGGATGATGATGAAGGCGAGTAAGCCGGGGCCGTTGTACCGGCGCGTGGTGTGGTGGTTGCTGGGCTATCTGGCGCTGCTGTCGATCGCGGTGTTCAGCGTCGGCAACTACGTGCATGAACATGCGGAGCACGCTGCCTGGCGCGCGCTGCTCAATTCCGAACTGGACAGCATCGTCGAGCACACCGAGCACGAGCCGCACTATCGCTGGCAGGACTCGGACACGCTCAGCCTGTTCCGCTTCGATGAAGGCAACATGCCGGAAAGCGTGCGCATGCTGCACCCGGGGCTGCATGACGGGGTGCCGATCAACGGGCGGCAGACTGCGGTGATGGTGCGTGACACCGGCTCGATGGGGCGGGTGGCGCTGGCGCTGGACATTTCCGACTTCCATGACCTGGAACAGTTCGCCACGCGCTGGGTGATGCTGGCCGGGGTGATCATGATCTTCGTCACCGTGCTGATGGCGTCGTTCGGCATGGAACGCATGGTGCGCCCGTTGAGCCTGCTGGCGCAGCACATCGCCGCGCTGCGGCCGGGCGTCCAGGGCCAGCGCATCGAGGTCGACCCGCGCGGCAGCTCCGAGCTGCACACCATTGCCGATGCACTGAACGACTATCTGGACCGCAACGAGCAGTTTGTCGAACGCGAGCGGGTGTTCATCAGCACCGCCAGCCACGAGCTGCGTACGCCGATTGCGGTGATGACCGGTGCCGCAGAGCTGGCACTGGAACAGCCGGGCCTGCCCGAGCGCGCGCGCCAGCAGATGCAACGCGTGCTGCGCACCGCGCAGAGCGTGGAGCAGCTGATCGAACTGCTGCTGGTGCTGGCCCGTGACCCGGCGCGCCTGGCCGCACGCGCCGAGCGCATCGCCCTGGACCAGCTGCTGCCGGAAATCGTCGACGACCATCGCCACCTGCTCGGTGACAAGGACCTGAGCATCGGCATCCAGGCGGCCCCGGTGGATATTGTCGCGCCGCTGGCCGTCGTGCAGGCCGCGATCGGCAACCTGCTGCGCAATGCCATCGAGAACAGTGGGCGTGGCCACATTGAGTTGCGCCTGAGCTCGTCGGCGGTGCTGACCCTGCAGGACCCGGGGCATGGCATGAGCCCGGAGGAGATTGCGGCGATCCACGCGCGGATGGCCCGTGGCGAGCGCGCCGACCGTGGCGGCGGCATCGGCCTGGACCTGATCGCCCGGCTCTGCGAGCACCTTGGCTGGACCCTGCAGCTGCAGCCCTGCGAGCCGCGTGGCACGCGCGCCACGCTCGATTTCAGCGCTTCACGTCCGGCCTGAACCGGCCGTCCTGGTAGATGCAAACCTTGGTTGGCATGCTGCCCGTCGACCAAGGTCGACGCCTGCCCACGCAATGTCCGTTCGCATTACCGGCCGTTCGGCTGCGCCACATGCTGGTCGATCAGGATCACATTGCCGTCGGGATCGGCCAACTGCAGGTAGCCGGTGCCCCGCCCACGAGGGTCGGTACGCACCGCCAGTTCAATGCCCTTCGCATCCAGTTCCGCCTGCAGTTCACGTACATCCTGGAAGTGGGGCAGTTCCTGCTTGTGCTGGTCCCAGCCCGGGTTGAAGGTGAGCAGGTTGCCCTCGAACATGCCCTGGAACAGGCCGATGACAACGCCGTTGTTGCGCATCACCAGCCAGTTCTGCGCCGGCTCGCCACCGGTCACCGAGAAGCCCAGTGCTTCGTAGAAGCTGCGGGAGGCCGCCAGGTCCCTGACCGAGAGGCTGACGGAGAAGGCGCCGAGCTGCATGGGAGTGGCTCCGGGAAAGGGCAGCCGGCACTGCAGCATGACCCGGCGTGAAGACAATGTTAATCTCGGGGTGCGCCGCTTCATGCGGCGCTTTTTTTTCCCGCTCTTTCGATCGACAGAGGATCCCATGCCGACCGAACCCGCTACTGCCCTGATCAGCAACGACATCGTTGGCCTGGGCCTGATTGCCGCCACCCTGGCCCTGATCTTCTGGGCTGCCAGTGGCCCGACCCCGTTGTTGAAGAAGATCTTCGCCTGGGTGCCGGCGCTGCTGCTGTGCTACTTCGTCCCCGCCATCTACAACACCGCCGGTGTCATCGACGGCCACAACACCTCGCTGTACAACCCGGTCGCGCGTGACGTGCTGCTGCCGGCCGCGCTGGTCCTGCTGACCCTGTCGATCGACCTCAAGGGTATTGCCAAGCTCGGCCCGAAACTGCTGATCGTGTTCTGCGCCGGTACCGCCGGCATCATGCTCGGCGCCATCGTCTCGTTCCAGCTGATGAAGCTGATCCACCCCGAAACCGTGGCCGGTGATACCTGGGCCGGCATGGCGGCGCTGGCCGGCAGCTGGATCGGCGGCGGCGCCAACATGGTGGCCATGCGCGAAGTGTTCGGCACCGATGCCACCACCTTCGGCCAGTTCGCGGTGGTCGACGTGGCCTGCGCCAGCCTGTGGATGGCCATCCTGCTGTTCCTGGCCAACCGCGCGCAGCAGATCGATACCCGCAACGGTGCCGATACCCGTGCCATCGATGAGATGAAGTCGCGCATCAGTGCCTACGAGGCGCAGAACGCGCGCATTCCCAGCATGACCGACCTGATGGTGATCGTCGGCGTGGCACTGGGCGGCGTCGGCCTGGCCCATGCCATCGCCGCGCCGCTGGCGGGCTGGTTCAAGGCCAATGTCAGCTGGGCCAGCCAGTTCAGCCTGGACAGCCAGTTCGTGTGGGTGATCCTGCTGTCGACAGCGATGGGCCTGGGCCTGAGCTTCACCCGTGCGCGCCGGCTGGAAGCTGCGGGCGCTTCGCGGCTGGGCACGGTGTTCCTGTACTTCCTGATCGCCTGCATCGGCATGCAGATGAACCTGCTGTCGCTGCTGGACCGGCCGTGGCTGTTCCTGCTCGGCGCGATCTGGATGGCCACGCATGTGCTGGTGCTGTGGGTGGTGGCCAAGCTGCTGCGCGCGCCGCTGTTCTTCTTCGCGATCGGTTCGCAGGGCAACATCGGCGCAGCCGCTTCGGCCCCCGTGGTGGCCGCGGCGTTCCATCCGACGCTGGCTCCGGTGGGCGTGCTGCTGGGCACGGTGGGCTACGCCACCGGCACCGGGCTGGCCTATGTCACTGGCCTGATCCTGAAGTGGATGGCCAACGGCTGAGTCCGGGCCGCCCCGGCGTCATGCTTGCGTAGATCCACGCCATGCGTGGATGCATTTCATGGGCCTCCATGAACATGGAAGGGGTCAGATCCGTTTCCCGGAGGAAACGGATCTGACCCCTGATGCATCTCGCCGTCACCGGAAATCTGTCGAAGGTGGGGTGGTGTCGGATGGCGGGGTGTCCGCGGCATGGATGCCGCGGCCAAGCCCCCAGGGATGGGTTTACGGCGTCCCCGCCATCCGACACCACCCCGCCAAGCACACAGAAACCCAGAGCCGACGCCTCAGCTGTTGCCGTTGCTCCGGCCTCTGCGGGCGCCGGGCTGCAAGCCCGGCACCCACCCTGGAACCTCAACAGCAGCGACCACCGTTGCGTCCGCCGTAGCGCGCTTCCTGGCGCTCGCGGAAGAACGTCTTGTAATCCATCGGCTCCTGGTCCGGATGCTTTTCCAGCATGTGCCGGACGTAGTTGTCGTAATCAGGAATGCCACAGCACAGTCGGGCGGTCTGCACCAGGCGCCGCCAGATGCGGCGGTGTGCCTGGTACTGGCCGGCGGGAACCAGTTGCGTGCTCATCACAGATCCACCATTTCATGCGGCTTCAGCGCCACGTACGGGGTCTCGCGGTCGCTGCGCTGCGGATTGCGGCGGGCCGCCAGGATGGTCTTGATCGAATACACCAGCACTGCGCCCACCACCAGCAGGAACAGCGCGGTCAGGCCGGTGTTGACGTAGGCGTTGACCACGATCTGCTTCATCTGCGCCACCGATTTGGCCGGTGCCGTGATGGTGTCGCTGGCGAGGGCGGCCTGGAACTTGTGTGCCTGGGCCAGGAAGCCCTGCGCCGGATTGCTGTCGAAGATCTTGATGAAGCCGGCGTAAGTGGTGCAGATCAGCAGCCAGATGGCCGGCACGGCCGTCACCCACGCATAGCGGTCACGCTTCATCTTGAACAGCACCACCGTGCCCAGCATCAGCGCGATACCCGCCAGCATCTGGTTGGAGATGCCGAACAGCGGCCACAGCGTCTGGATGCCACCGAACGGATCGACCACACCGGTGTAGAGCAGGTAGCCCCACAGCGCCACGCAGCCGGCGGTACCGATGATGTTGGCGGTCCACGATTCGGTCTTCTTCAGGGCCGGCACGAAGTTGCCCAGCAGGTCCTGCAGCATGAAGCGACCGGCACGGGTGCCAGCGTCGACTGCCGTGAGGATGAACAACGCTTCGAACAGGATCGCGAAGTGGTACCAGAACGCCATCATCGCGTCGCTGCCACTGGGAATCGCTTCGTGCAGGATCTGCGCGATGCCCACCGCCAGTGTCGGTGCGCCACCTGCGCGATGCAGGATGGTCGGTTCACCAATGGCCGCCGCGGTCGCGGTCAGCTGCTCGGGCGTGATGGTGAAGCCCCAGGTGTTGGTGATGTAGTGCGCCGCCGAGGCCGCATCGGCACCGATCACCGCCGCCGGGCTGTTCATCGCGAAGTAGATGCCCGGATCGATGATCGAGGCCGCCACCAGCGCCATCACCGCCACGAACGATTCCATCAGCATGCCGCCGTAGCCGATGTAGCGCATGTGCGCTTCATTGGCCAGCAGCTTCGGCGTGGTGCCGGAGGAAATCAACGCGTGGAAGCCGGAGACCGCACCGCAGGCGATGGTGATGAACAGGAACGGGAACATGCCGCCCTTCCACACCGGGCCATCACCACTGGCAGCGAACTGGGTCAGCGCCGGCATCTTCAGTTCCGGCATCACAATCAGGATGCCGACGGCCAGCGCGATGATGGTGCCGATCTTGAGGAAGGTCGACAGGTAATCGCGGGGGGCCAGCAGCAGCCACACCGGCAGCACCGAGGCAACGAAGCCGTAACCGATCAGCATCCAGGTGATCTGGGTGCCGGTGAAGGTGAAGGCCGGGCCCCAGACCGGATCGGCGGCGACCTTGCCGCCGTACCAGATCGCGGCCAGCAGCAGGATCAGGCCGACCACCGAAATCTCGCCGATCCTGCCGGGGCGGATGTAGCGCATGTACACGCCCATCAGGATCGCGATGGGCATCGTCGCGATCACCGTGAACATGCCCCACGGGCTTTCGGCCAGCGCCTTGACCACCACCATCGCCAGCACCGCCAGGATGATGATCATGATCAGGAACGCACCGAACAGCGCGATGGTGCCGGGCACCTGGCCCATCTCTTCCCGCACAAGATCGCCCAGGGAGCGGCCGTTGCGGCGGCTGGACAGGAACAGGACCATGAAGTCCTGCACCGCGCCGGCCAGCACCACGCCCACCACCAGCCACAGCAGGCCGGGCAGGTAGCCCATCTGTGCGGCCAGCACCGGTCCCACCAGCGGGCCGGCACCGGCAATGGCTGCGAAATGGTGACCGAACAGCACGTGCTTGTTGGTCGGCACGTAGTCCAGGCCATCGTTGTTGATCACCGCCGGGGTGGCCCGGGTCGGATCCAGCTGCATCACCTTGTTGGCGATGAACAGGCTGTAGAAGCGGTAGGCCACCAGGTACAGCGAAACGGCGGCGACGACGATCCACAGGGCATTGATGTGTTCGCCGCGGCGCAGGGCCACGGTGCCCAGACAGAAGGCGCCGAGCAGGGCGAGTACCGCCCAGCCTATTTTGGAAAACCCTTTCATGAGGTGCTCTCTCCCGGAAAGACAGTCAAAGAGTCCCGCGTGCCCTCGGCAGGGTCAATTGGCACAGGACGAATCGGCGGTAGTACTTTGGTCGTACGCTTGTTGTGCTGACATGCAGCGAACATCAGGGATGGAACAATCGGTTGCGGCGCCGTCCATTGGCGTGCGGCCATGTGGCGTCCATCTTCAGTGGCATCCATCCAACAGGAGTCGCCATGAGCTTTCCCGAACCGGTCCGCGTATTGCGGACCATCCGTGGCATGCCCACCTCCGACGGTGCCGGCGTGCGCCTGACCCGCGTCATCGGCGGCCCGACGCTGCCTGACCTGGACCCGTTCCTGCTGCTCGATGAATTCGGCACCGACCGTGCCGAGGACTACATCGCCGGCTTCCCGGAGCATCCGCATCGCGGTTTCGAGACCGTCACCTACATGCTCGACGGGCGCATGCGGCATCGCGACAACCACGGCAACGAGGGCCTGCTTACCCCGGGCAGCGTGCAGTGGATGACCGCAGGCCGTGGCCTGGTGCATTCGGAAATGCCCGAGCAGGAAAGCGGTCAGATGCGCGGCTTCCAGCTGTGGGTGAACCTGCCGGCGAAAGAGAAGATGACCGAGCCGAAGTACCAGGAGTTCGCGCCCGAGCGCATTCCCGTGGTGCGGCCGGACGCCGGCGTGGAAGTGAAGGTGATCGCCGGCAACGTGGATGGCACGCAGGGCCCGATCGTGCAGCCGGCCACCGATCCGCTGTACCTGGACATCACGCTGGCCCCGGATCGCGCCTGGACCTATGCCTTGCCGGAAGGGCACAACGCCTTCGCGTATGTGTTCGAAGGTGCGGTGACGGTGGGTGAGCAGGACGCGGCGCGCGACGTCGCCCGCCAGGAACTGGCGGTGCTGGGCGGTGGCGAGCAGCTGCATCTGTCGGCCGGCAGCGAGGGTGCGCGGCTGATCCTGGTGGCTGGTCGTCCGTTGCGAGAACCGGTGATGCGCCATGGCCCGTTCGTGATGAACACGCGGCAGGAACTCATGCAGGCCTTCGTCGATTTCCAGGAAGGCAAGTTCTGAGGCGGTGCCGGCCGCTGGCCGGCAACTGCCTGCGGTCACGGCGGATCGAGGTGCCGGCCAGCGGCCGGCACTACCGTCAGGTCGGCTCGCATTGCGGGGATGCTGCAAGGCAGTCATCCCCGCCATCGTCAGTTCCCGGCAGCCACGGCCGACGGGGTCAGGCTCATCCCCTGCGCCAGCTGTTGCAGCGAACCCAGTTCCTGCGCGCTGTCCGGATACAGCGAAATCTGCGCGTAACGCCCTTTGTCGAGCTTGACCACGCTGATGCGGCGCTCGGCATAACCGGGCGGCTGCTGGCCTCCCAGATCGGGCTGGTACCAGTACAGTGATTCACCGCCGAAGCTGCCCTTTTCGTGGCGCAGCGAGCGGTTCAATGGAAGGTTGGGATCGCGTGCACTGAGCATCAGGCTCAGTACCTCGCGGCCATCGCTGGTGCTGGCACGGCAGACCAGGAAATCGGCCTGTGCCTGCTGTTGCCACTGCAGGCCGCTGTTGGCCGGCAATGAAGGACATTCGGTGGGAGCCTGCGCGGCGGCCTGGGCCGCAGCGAACAGCAGGCTCGACAACACTACAGGCGCGAACTTCATGCATCCCCCAAGGTGGTGTGTCGTGGCTCCGTCGGATGGACCGGCGGCCTTGGCATCCCATCCCCGGATGCCCCGCCGGCCGGCATGTGCACGGACGGTCAACTCAACCTTAACGGAACGTGAGCGATCGCACAAATTGCGGTTACAAGCGTAACCATTGCGGCCGAAGGTCAGCCGCAATGGTCCGCACAGGCCTCAGCGGTCGTTGCCGAGCCACTTGTAGATGATGCCGCCGATCGCACCGCCCAGCAGCGGGGCGACCCAGAACAGCCACAGCTGGCTGACCGCCCCGCTGCCGGCGAAGAAGGCCACGGCGGTGGAGCGGGCCGGGTTCACCGAGGTGTTGGTGACCGGGATGCTGATCAGATGGATCAGGGTCAGCGACAGGCCGATCGCCAGCGGCGCGAAGCCAGCCGGTGCCTTGCCGTGGGTGGCGCCCATGATCACGATCAGGAACACGGCGGTCAGCACCACTTCGCACAGGAAGGCCGCCGCCACGCTGTAACCGCCGGGTGACAGCGCACCATAGCCATTGCTGGCGAACGCACCGGCCTGGCTGCAGTCGATGGCGAAGCCGCTGGCCCCCGAGGCGATCTGCAGCAGGATGAAGCCGGCGAACAGGCCACCAGCCACCTGGGCGATGATGTACGGCACCAGGTCCTTGGTCGGGAAGCGGCCACCGGCCCACAGGCCGACGCTGACCGCCGGATTGAAGTGCGCGCCGGAGATATGGCCGAACGCATAGGCGCCGGTCACCACGGTCAGGCCGAAGGCGAGCGCCACGCCGAGGAACCCGATACCCAGCGGATTGCTGTCACCGCCGAACTTGGCGGCCAGCACCGCACTGCCGCAGCCACCCAGAACCAGCCAGAACGTGCCTAGGAATTCGGCGGACAAGCGTTTACCCATGCTCATGTGTTGCACTCCTTTGACGGTCGAAAGTGTGATTTATGTCACATTTCAATGATCAGCGGGTGACTGTAGCGTCAACGCCGGTGCAGGCATACACCTTCGGATGTGTGCAACACGCGATGTTCAGTACTGCGGCAGCGGGATGAATTCCTTGTCGTCGCCCGGAATGGTGCCGAAGCGGCCGGCCTCCCAATCGTGCTTGGCCTGCTCGATGCGTTCCTTCGAGCTGGACACGAAGTTCCACCACAGGTGACGCGGGCCATCCAGCGGCTCGCCACCGAACAGCATCGCCTTCACCGGCGTCTTCGCGCGCAGGCGGCCGCGTGCGCCGGCCTCGGGAATCACCAGATGCTGTGCAGGGATGTCCACGCCATCCAGCTGTGCGTCGCCTTCGAGGATGTACAGCGCGCGCTCGCGGTGGCCGTCGTCGATATCGATTTCCGCATCCGGGTCGAGATCGATCGCCACGTTGAGGGTGTCGGCGAACACCTTCACCGGCGATTCCTCGCCATAGGCGCGGCCGGCGATGACGCGCAGCCAGGCACCGTTGCGACGCTGCTCGGGCAGGGTGGCAGCGGCATGGTGGTAGAACGCCGGCTCGATCTCTTCATGCGACTTCGGCAGCGCCACCCAGGTCTGCATGCCGTGGATCGGGTTGTCGTGATCGCGGTCCGGCTGCGGCGTGCGCTCGGAATGGGCGATGCCGCGGCCAGCGGTCATCCAGTTGACGTCTCCGGGTCGGATCACCTGGTCCGAACCGAGTGTGTCGCGATGGCCGATGGCGCCCGACCACAGGTAGGTGACCGTGGCCAGGCCGATATGCGGATGCGGGCGCACGTCGATGGCGGTGCCGGGGTGCATGAGCGCCGGGCCCATCTGGTCGACGAACACGAACGAGCCGATGCTGCGCGCCTGCAGGGTGGGGACGGCGCGACGGACTTCGAGTCCGCCGATGTCGTGCACGCGCGGGGCGATGATGGTGGTCATGCGGGCGTTCTCGCTGGCAGGGATCAGGCGGTCAGCATCGCATGCAGCTGTGACGGGCACATGCCCCGTATGGGTAACAGGGTGTTCCAGCAAACGGCGCAGCCCCTCGTGGCTGTGGGGTTGGTCGCGTAAAGCAAAAGCCGCGCTTGGCCGGGCGGGGTGGGTTCGCGGGGGACGCCGTGAATCCGTCCGTGGAGGCTTGGCCGCGGCATCCATGCCGCGGACACCCCCGCGAATCCCCCCCGCCCGACCTCTGACAGTTTCCGTGTGCGTCCAGCCACGGAGAAGAAAAAAGAAAATCAAAGTCAAAATCAAACGCTGGTTGCTTCGCTCCTGGTGGCGGCCCAGGTAGCCACCCACCCGTTCGTAGTGATCCACACCGGAATCGAGATTCACCGACCGTCACCGGGAAACTGTCAGGGGTGGGGCGGTGTGGGCAGGCAGGACCGTTGGCGCCATGGATGGCGCCATCGAGCCCCCATGGATGGGTTTACGGCGTGTCCTGCCTGCCCACACCGTCCCGCCCAACAAACAGAAAAGCCAGAGCCGGCTGTTGCTCCGGCTCTGGCTTTTGAGGTTGCCGGCCAGCGGCCGGCACTACCGCGGGTGCCGGGCCGCAGGCCCGGCCGATAAACTCAAACCACTGGTTCGCGCAGGGTGGGGTTGTCCCAGCCCGGGCGCGGGGCGAAACGGTCGCCGTGGCGCTGCTGCAGTGCCTTCAGCCGCTCGACGATCGCATCGGCACCGACCGCACGGATGTGCTGGATCGGACCACCGCGGAACGGGGCAAAGCCGGTACCGAAGATCACGCCGGCATCCAGCAGGTCCGCATCGGCCACAACGCCTTCGTGCAGGCACGCCACCGCCTCGTTCAACAGCGGCAGGATCAGGCGGTCCTCAAGATCGGCCGGGGCCTGGTAGTCGCTGGCCACGTCCGGCTTCTTCGGCTTGCCGTTTTCCCAGGTGTAGATGCCCTGGCCGTCCTTCTTGCCGCGCTTGTCCGGCTCCACCGTCTGCAAGGCTGCTGGAATCTGCAGGCCCAGGAACGGCGCCAGTTCGCGGCCGACGCCGGCGGCCACGTCCAGGCCGACGGTGTCGATCAGTTCGATCGGGCCCATCGGCATGCCGAACTTCACCGCGGCCCTGTCGATCACCGGGCCCGGAATGCCTTCGGCATATGCGGTGGCGGCTTCCAGCATGTACGGGAACAGCACGCGGTTGACCAGGAAGCCCGGGCTGCCGGCCACCGGTACCGGGAACTTGCCCAGCGCCTTGCAGAACGCGGCCAGGCGGCGCTCGGTCTCCGGCGCCATGCCGTCGTGGTGGATGATCTCCACCAGTGGCATCTGCGCCACCGGGTTGAAGTAGTGCAGGCCAGCAAACTGCGCCGGGCGCTGGATGTGGTCGCGCAGTTCCACCAGCGGAATTGACGAGGTGTTGGTGGTCAGCAGCGCGTCCAGCTTCATCTTCGGTTCCAGCGTCTGGTACAGCGCACGCTTGGCTTCCGGGTTCTCGATGATCGCTTCGATCACCAGGTCGGCCTCGGCCACGCCGTTGCCTTCCAGGTCGGCACGCAGGCGCGCGGCCACGGCGGGGCGCTTGCTCTCGTCGCGCACCTTCTTGGCGAACAGCGCCTGCGCGCGCTCCATGGCCGGGTCGATGAAGCGCTGCTCGCGGTCCTGGAGAGTCACTTCAAAGCCCTTGTAGGCGGCCCAGGCGGCGATGTCACCGCCCATCACGCCGGCGCCGACCACGTGCACGTGGCGGATGCCGGAATCACCACCACCGAGGCCCTTCAGGCGTTCGGTGAGGAAGAAAATGCGGATCAGGTTGCGTGCGGTCGGGGTGCTGGCCAGCTTCACCACGGCGCGGCGTTCTGCATCCAGGCGTGCCTGGATCGGCTTGCCGCCACTGCGCTGCCAGGTGCTGATCAGCGCGTAGGGCGCCGGATACTGGTCCTTCTTGGCCTTGCGTGCGACCTGCTTGACCATCTGCGGTGCCAGCAGCGTGCGTGCCAGCCAGGTGTTGGTGGCCCAGGCCGTCGCGCGCTGCTTGAACGGGCGCGTGGTGCCGGACAGCGCCAGCGCCACGGCGGTGTCGAGCACCACGGCCGGTGCCACCACCTTGTCGACCAGCCCGATGCCACGCGCGGCCGAGGCCGACAGCGTACGGCCGGTCAGCATCATGTCCATTGCCGCGGGAGCGCCGACCAGCTGCGGCAGGCGCGCGCTGCCGCCCCAGCCCGGGAAGATGCCCAGCTGGGTTTCCGGCAGGCCGATGCGGGTGCTGCTGTCATTGGAGGCCACGCGATAGCGGCAGGCCAGCGCCAGCTCGGTGCCGCCGCCCAGGCAATGGCCGTGGATGGCCGCCACGGTGGGGCAGGGCAGCTCGGCCAGCTTCTGGTAGGTAGCCTGGCCGCGGCGGATGGCGTCGTTGACGGTGCCGCGACGGTCGAACTCCTGGAACTCCTTCAGGTCCGCCCCGGCAATGAAGCCGGCTTTCTTCAGCGACTGGATCACCACGCCCTTGGGCGGGTCCAGTGCAATGCGCTCAAGCAGGTCACCCAGCTCCAGCAGCACATCCTGCGACATGGCATTGACGCTGCTGTCCTGGCGATCCAGGGAGAGGACCACCACGCCGTCGTCGCGGATCTCGGGGTGCCAGTGGCTGAAGCGGAGACCATCGAAGCCTGAGAGCATGGACGTTCCATCCGGTTGTGTATGGAGAAGCGGCTATGATCCAGAGGTTGTTTCCCCCGCGTCAAATCCCAATAGCAGGGGAGTGGCGACCCCGGATCCATGGCCGTGGACCGGAACGCTAACGGAACGGTGGTTAAAAGCTGGTGCGGCGCCGGGTGATCGGCGACTGAACTTTTCCCGGGATTGGCAGTCTCATTGCCCGACGTCGGTTGGGCTGACAGGAGTGCGGCCCCTCATGGCCGAGGTTGATACACCACAGGAGCTGGATCTGGAACTGGTCCGGCGCGTGCAGCACGGCGAGAGCGCCGCGTTCGATGTCCTGGTGCGCAAGTACCAGCATCGCGTGGTGGCCCTTGTCGGCCGCTACATCGCCGACTGGAGCGAATGTCAGGACGTTGCCCAGGACACTTTCATCCGCGCCTATCGCGCGATCGGAAGTTTCCGTGGCGACGCCCAGTTCTCAACCTGGTTGCATCGAATCGCCGTGAATACCGCCAAAAACTACCTGGCTTCACACAATCGACGGCCACCGACCGATGACATCGACATCGGCGATGCCGAACAGTTCGACAGTGGTACGCGCCTGCGCGACACCGACACGCCCGAACGCGAGTTGATGCGCCAGGAGCTGGAACAGACGGTGATGAAGGCCGTCAACGCGCTGCCGGAAGAGCTCCGGTCGGCGATCACCCTGCGCGAGGTGGAAGGCCTGAGCTACGAGGAAATCGCGCAGAAAATGGGGTGCCCGATCGGCACCGTGCGTTCACGGATCTTCCGGGCGCGCGAGGCGATCGACACCGAACTCCGGCCGCTGTTGGACATCGGCAGCGCCACCCGTGAGAAGAGCCGCGTATGACCAGTAACCCGTTCAACGAATCGCAGAACCATCAATCGCCCGCCGGGCAGCGCCTGGACCAGCGCCATCGCGAGCAGCTGTCGGCCCTGGTCGATGGCGAGCTGGGCGCCGATGAAGCGCGCTTCCTGCTGCGGCGGATGGAGCATGACCCCGAACTGGCCGGCTGCCAGGAGCGCTGGCAGCTGCTGGGCGACGTGATGCGTGGGCAGGCGTCGGCACTGGCCCCGGCCGGGTTCAGTTCCGCCGTGGCTGCTGCCATCGCCGCCGAGCCTGCGCCGCAGGCCGAGCCGCGCCGTCAGGTACGTCGCAGTGGCTGGCGGGCCTGGGGCGGTGGTGCCGCACTGGCCGCTTCAGTGGCAGCGGTGGCGCTGTTCATGGGCGGTGAGAAGCTGAAGGAAGCCACCCCGGGCGAGCCGTTGGCACCTCAGGTGATCGCCAGCCAGGCGGAGCTGCCGACCGTGCCGACCGATCCTGCCCCGGTTACCGAAGCCTCTGCAGACACGGCTGCGATGGCTGTGGCGGCGGCTCCCGCCCTGGCGATGGCCACTGCCGGTCGCCGCCAGGACACCCGCCGCGCCAGTGCCACCCGCAGCCAGCAGGCCGCGCGTGCCGCCCAGCGTGAGGACGTGCCGCAACGCGCGGTGGCTGCTGCGCAGGCGCCGCTGACCCCGACCGTACCGGCCAATGGCAGCCGCAACATGCCGTTTGGCGAGGTCGGTGGGCTGCAGGCGCGGCCGTGGCCGCGTTCCAGCCTGGCGCCTGCCGCCGGCGGCGCGCTCAATGCCAGCTTCCCGGCCCATACCGGTGGCGCCGCCTTCTACCCGTTCGAGCCGCGCCTGCAGGACGACCTGCCGGTGCCGCCGCGCCCGCGCGACTGAGCCGGGCGCTTTCACGCCCCGCCGTCAGCGGGGCCCGTATTCCTCTTTCCATCCGATCCGGAGGTTGCCGTCCGATGACTCCCCGACTCCGCACGCAGGCCATGGGCCTGTTGGCCCTGACCCTGCCGCTGGTGGCCTGCGCGCAGGCACCGGCTCCGGCCGCCCCGACCCAGGCTGCTCCAGCCACCGCGCCAAGGGCACCGGCACAGCCGCTGGTTACCGGCCTGCCCGATTTCACCAACCTTGTTGAACAGGTCGGGCCGGGTGTGGTCAACGTCGACACCACCATCGTCCGCACCAACCGCCAGGCTTCGCGGGGCCCGATGGGCGGTGACGACGACATGCCGGAATTCTTCCGTCGCTTCTTCGGCCCGGACTTCCCGATGCCGGGGCAGGGCCCGGGCGGCCCGGACGGTGGCCCCAGCATCAAGGGCCGCGGCATGGGCTCGGGCTTCATCATTTCGCCCGATGGCTATGTGCTGACCAACTACCACGTGGTGGCCGATGCCAGCGACGTGAAGGTCAAGCTGGGCGACAGCCGTGAGTTCAACGCCAAGGTGGTGGGCAGCGACCAGCAGTACGACGTGGCGCTGCTGAAGATCGATGGCAAGAACCTGCCGACCGTGCGCGTGGGTGATTCCAATACGCTGAAGCCCGGCCAGTGGGTTGTCGCGATCGGCTCGCCGTTTGGTCTCGACCATTCGGTCACCGCCGGTATCGTCAGTGCACTGGGGCGTAGCACGGGTGGCGCCGACCAGCGCTACGTGCCGTTCATCCAGACCGACGTGGCGATCAACCAGGGCAACTCCGGCGGTCCGTTGCTGAACACCCGCGGCGAAGTGGTCGGCATCAACTCGCAGATCTTCTCCGCCTCCGGCGGCTACATGGGCATCAGCTTCGCGATCCCGATCGACCTGGCGATGAGCGCGGTCGAGCAGATCAAGAAGAGTGGCAAGGTCACCCGTGGCCAGCTGGGTGCGGTGGTCGAGCCGATCGATGCGCTGAAGGCGCAGGGCCTGGGCCTGCCCGACAGCCGTGGCGCGCTGGTCAACCAGATCGTCGCCGGCAGTGCCGCAGAGAAGGCAGGTGTGCAGATCGGCGATGTGGTGCGTTCGGTCAACGGCAGCCCGGTCAACAGCTGGTCCGACCTGCCGCCGCTGATCGGTGCGATGGCACCGGGCAGCCGGGTCACGCTGGGGGTGATCCGCGACGGCAAGCCGCGCGACCTCAGCGCCACGCTCACGGCGCTGAGCGAAGACGGTCAGGGCAATGCCCGTGCGGCGTCTGCCGCCAGGCCCGATGCGGCACCGCAGGCCGGCGCCAATGCCCTGCTGGGCCTGGACGTGAGCGACCTGACCGCACCGCAGCGCAAGCAGTTCGGCCTGGATGGCAACGAAGGCGTGCGTATCACCGGAGTCAAGGGCCAGGCGGCGCGTGATGCCGGCCTGTCTCCGGGCATGGTGATCCTGCAGGTCGGCCGCACCCCGGTCGGCAGCGTGGAGAGCCTGAACCGGGCGCTGTCCAGCTACAAGAAGGACGACGTGGTGATGCTGCTGGTGCGCACCGGCAACGGCAACAGCGCCTTCGTGGCGGTCAAGGCCGGCCAGTAAGGCCTGCCGGGGCCGCTTCGGCGGCCCCTGTGTCTCCCCTGAAGCCCCGCCCTGGCGGGGCTTCGGCCTTTCCGGGCGGGGCCCGAGCAGTCCGCTTTCGCGGTGGGGCGCCGGGCATGCGATAATCGACCGTTACCCTGACGACGCCGCGCGCCGCCGCCACCTATGTCTTCTGATTCGATGCGGAACATCCGCAACTTCTCCATCATCGCCCATGTCGACCACGGCAAGTCCACGCTGGCCGACCGCATCATCCAGCTCTGTGGTGGCCTGCAGGCCCGCGAGATGGAAGCGCAGGTGCTCGACTCCAACCCGATCGAGCGCGAGCGCGGCATCACGATCAAGGCGCAGTCGGTGTCGTTGCCGTACCTGGCCAAGGACGGGCAGACCTACCATCTGAACTTCATCGACACCCCCGGCCACGTCGACTTCTCCTATGAAGTCAGCCGCTCGCTGGCCGCCTGCGAAGGCGCGCTGCTGGTGGTCGATGCGGCCCAGGGCGTGGAAGCGCAGTCGGTGGCCAACTGCTACACCGCGGTGGAGCAGGGCCTGGAAGTGGTGCCCGTGATCAACAAGATCGACCTGCCGACCGCCGACATCGAGCGCGCCAAGGCCGAGATCGAGGCCGTGATCGGCATCGACGCCTCCGACGCCGTGCCGGTCAGTGCCAAGACCGGCCTGAACGTGCAGGACGTGCTGGAAGCGATCGTGCATCGCATCCCGCCGCCGACACCGCGCGACACCGAGAAGCTGCAGGCGCTGATCATCGACTCCTGGTTCGACAACTACCTGGGCGTGGTCTCGCTGGTACGCGTGATGCAGGGCGAGATCAAGGCCGGTGACAAGCTGCAGGTGATGTCCACCGGCCGCAACCACCAGGTCGACAACGTCGGCGTGTTCACGCCGAAGCGGAAAGTGCTGCCTGCGCTGCGTGCCGGTGAAGTGGGCTGGGTCACCGCCAGCATCAAGGACGTGCACGGTGCGCCGGTCGGCGACACCCTGACCCTGGCTGGCGACCCGGCACCGAAGCCGCTGCCGGGCTTCCAGGAAATGCAGCCGCGCGTGTTCGCCGGTCTGTTCCCGGTCGATGCCGAAGATTACCCGGACCTGCGCGAAGCGCTGGACAAGCTGCGCCTGAACGATGCCGCGCTGCGTTTCGAGCCGGAAAGCTCCGAGGCGATGGGCTTCGGCTTCCGCTGCGGCTTCCTGGGCATGCTGCACATGGAAATCGTGCAGGAACGCCTGGAGCGCGAGTACAACCTGGACCTGATCAGCACCGCGCCGACGGTGGTGTATGAAGTCCTGAAGACCGATGGCTCGATCATCAACATGGACAACCCGGCCAAGCTGCCGCCGGTGAACCAGGTCGAGGAGATCCGCGAGCCGATCATCCGTGCCAACGTGCTCACTCCCGAGGAGTACATCGGCAACATCATCAAGCTGTGCGAAGAAAAGCGGGGCAGCCAGATCGGCATCAACTACCTGGGCAGCCAGGTGCAGATCAGCTATGAGCTGCCGATGGCCGAGGTGGTGCTGGACTTCTTCGACAAGCTGAAGTCGGTCAGCCGTGGCTACGCCTCGCTGGACTATCACTTCGTGCGCTTCGACGCCGGCCCGTTCGTGCGCGTGGACGTGCTGATCAACGGCGACAAGGTCGATGCACTGTCGCTGATCGTGCACCGCAGCCATGCCGACCGTCGTGGCCGCGAGCTGTGCGAGAAGATGAAGGACCTGATTCCGCGCCAGATGTTCGACGTCGCCATCCAGGCTGCGGTCGGCTCGCAGATCATCGCCCGTACCACGGTCAAGGCCATGCGCAAGAACGTGCTGGCCAAGTGCTATGGTGGCGACGTTTCGCGCAAGAAGAAGCTTCTGGAAAAGCAGAAGGAAGGCAAGAAGCGCATGAAGCAGGTCGGCCGCGTGGAGATCCCGCAGGAAGCGTTCCTGGCCGTGCTGCAGATGGACAACAAGTAATCCCGCACCGGCCCTGCGGGGCCGGTCGTCCGGTGACGTTGCAAAGGACCCTGAATGAAACTGTTTGAGATCCTCCTGGTCGTGCTGACCCTGGCCTCGGGCCTGATCCTGCTTGCGGACAAGCTGTACCTCGCCAAGCGTCGCGCCCAGCGCGCCGGCCTGCTCGATTCCGAGCCGGTGCTGGTGGATTACTCGCGTGCGTTCTTCCCGGTGCTGGCGATCGTGCTGATCGTGCGCAGCTTCATTGCCGAACCGTACAAGATCCCGTCCAGCTCGATGATGCCGAACCTGCTGATCGGCGATTTCATCCTGGTCAACAAGTTCTCCTACGGCCTGCGCCTGCCGATCAGCAACACCAGGATCGTGCCGTTCGGCGAGCCGTCGCGTGGCGACGTGGTGGTATTCCACTTCCCCGGCCACAGCGACAACGACCCGGCCAAGGGCGAGAACTTCATCAAGCGCGTGATCGGCGTGCCGGGTGACACCGTGGTCTTCGAAGGCGACGGCGTGATCCTCAATGGCGAGCCGCTGAAGTACGACAACAAGGGCATCTACGCCGGCCACAAGGGTCAGGGCGAAGGCGCCAACCTGCTGGTCGAGCACCTGCCGGGCCGCACCCACACCGTGCTGGAGACCGACTACCCGCGCGGCCAGGGCCAGTGGACGGTGCCGGCCGGCAAGTACCTGGTGATGGGCGACAACCGCGACAACAGCGACGATGGCCGTTTCTGGGGCCTGCTGCCGGAAGAGAACCTGCGCGGCAAGGCCTTCCTGATCTGGCTGAACTGCCAGGGCTGGTTCTGCAAGGATGGCTTCGAGCCGTCGCGGATCGGCTCGAGCATCAACTGATCGGGCATCAACTGAGTACCTTCACATCCAACGCGTATCTGGGGAGAACGCAATGAAGACGATGAACACGCAGCGCGGCATGACCCTGACCTCGTTCCTGACGGTCCTGATCGTGGTCGGTTTCTTCCTCTACATCGGCATGAAGCTGTTCCCGATGTACCAGGAGTACTACGCCGTGCGCTCGGCGATGAAGAGCCTGGCCAACGAGCCGGGCGTGGGCAGCATGGAGCCGTCGCGGATCCAGGACCTGTTCTTCAAGCGCCTGTACATCAACTACTCGGACAATGTGAAGCCGGCCAACGTGAAGTTCGACCGTCGCGACAATGGCTGGACCCTCAAGGTCAACTACGAAGTGCGTCGCCAGCTGATCGGCAACCTCGATGTGGTTGGCAAATTCGATTCTTCCCAGGACCTGACACGAAGCGGTGCCCAGTAAATTCATCCAACGTGGCGACCTGATCGGTCATGCCTTCAGCGACCCGGCCCTGCTCAAGCAGGCGCTGACGCATCGCAGTGCTGGTGCGCCGCACAACGAGCGCCTGGAGTTCCTCGGCGACAGCATCGTCAACATGATGGCGGCCGAGGCGTTGTACCGACGCTGGCCCAAGGCTGACGAAGGGGCGATGACCCGTGCCCGTGCCGAACTGGTGCGCGAAGGCGCGTTGGCGGTGATCGCGCGCACCCTGCAGTTGGGCGAGCGGCTGACCCTGGGCCCGGGCGAAATGAAGTCCGGCGGTCATCGCCGCGACTCGATCCTGGCCGACGCAGTGGAAGCCGTGGTGGCTGCGATCTACCTGGATGCCGGCTTCGAGGCCTGCCGGGCGGTGGTACTGCCCTGGTTCAGCGCTTCGATCGAAGCGCTGCCGGCCTCCGGCCGTCCCGAGAAGGACCCCAAGACCCGCCTGCAGGAATGGCTGCAGGCCCGACAGAAGGCGTTGCCGCAGTATGAACTGGTGTCAGAATCCGGTGACGACCATGCCAAGCACTTCCGGGTACGCTGCAACGTAGCCGACCCGGCCGCCAGCACCGAGGGCGAAGGCGCCTCGCGGCGGCTTGCCGAACAACAGGCGGCTGCGGCCGTCCTAGAACAACTGGATTCCAAGTGAGCGAACAAACTCCTCATCATTGCGGCAGCGTGGCCGTCATCGGCCGCCCGAACGTGGGCAAGTCGACCCTGACCAATGCCCTGGTCGGTGCGAAGGTCAGCATCGTTTCCAACCGTCCGCAGACCACGCGCCATCGCCTGCTGGGCATCGCCACCTACCCGGAAGGCCAGCTGGTGCTGGTTGATACCCCCGGCCTGCACAAGGTGCAGAAGCGGGCGATGAACCGGGTGATGAACCGTGCCGCGCGCGGCTCGCTGGAGGGCGTCGATGCCGGCCTGCTGGTGATCGAGGCCGGTCGCTGGGATGAAGAAGACAGCCTGGCCTTCAATGTGCTGCGCGATGCCGGCATTCCGGTGGTGCTGGTGGTCAACAAGATCGATCGCCTGAAGGAAAAGGGCGCGCTGCTGCCGTTCCTGCAGCAGGTGACCGAAGGCCGTGATTTCGCTGCCGTGCATCCGATCTCGGCGCAGAAGCGCAATGGCCTGGAAGCGTTGGTGCGCGACGTGCTGAAGCTGCTTCCGGAAGCGCCGCCGATGTTCGGCGAGGACGAGATCACCGACCGCAGCCAGCGTTTCCTGGCCGGCGAGCTGGTACGCGAGCAGCTGATGCGCCAGCTCGGCGAAGAGCTGCCGTACGCCACCACCGTTGAGATCGAGCGCTTCACCGAGGACGGCAACCTGCTGCGCATCGGCGCGGTGATCTGGGTCGAGCGCGAAGGCCAGAAGGCCATCGTGATCGGCAAGGGCGGCGCCCGCCTCAAGGAGATCGGCGCCAAGTCCCGCCTGCAGATGGAGCGTCTGTTCGGGGCCAAGGTGTTCCTTGAGACCTGGGTGCGCGTGCGTGAAGGCTGGTCCGATGACGAGGCCGCGCTGAAGGCCTTCGGTTACGAGTAAGCCGTTGCGGTCGCTTCGATGATGATCGAGGACGACACCGGCTTCGTGCTGCATGCGCGGGCCTACCGCGAGACCAGCCTGCTGGTCGAAGTGTTGAGCGCGCAGCATGGCCGCGTCGGCCTGCTCGCGCGTGGTGTGTCAACCGCGAAGGGCCAGGTGCTGCGCGCTGCCCTGCAGCCATTGCAGTGGATCCGCTTCAGCGCCCAGCAGCGCGGTGAACTGGCCCAGTTGCGCGGCGCTGAAGCGCTGGATGCGGCCCCGCGCCTGGTCGGCCAGGCGATGCTGGCCGGCTTCTATCTGAGTGAACTGACCCTGCGCCTGGCACCTCGCCAGGATCCGTTGCCTGAGTTGTATCTGGCCTATGGCGAAGCGCGCGCGCGGCTGGCGGTCGGTGCCGGCCTGGCCTGGACGCTGCGTCGTTTCGAGCGCGAGCTGCTGACCGCGCTGGGCCTGGGTTTCGAACTGGACAGTGCCAGCGACGGCCAGCCGATCGACCCGGCCGCGCGCTACGAGCTGGACCCACAGGAAGGCGCGCAGCGCCTGCTCAGTGAGCGCGGTGGGGAGCGCCGGGCGGCGGCCACTGGCTCGGCCCTGCTGGCGTTGGCGGCCGACGAAGAGCCCGCTGCCGCCGACCTGGCCAGCCTGCGCCTGCCGATGCGGCGGGTGCTGGCCCATCACCTCGGGCCACGCGGCCTGAAGTCCTGGGAAATGCTCGAGCAGCTCGCGCCCCGCAGGTAGGGGGGTGTTCGGCAGGGCTTGCAGCCCTGCACCTGCCGAGGCCAAAGCAACAGCAACAACAACAGCATGCATTCCGTGGGATGGCGGGGTGGGTCCGGTTGCGGGAGACGCCGTAAACCCGTCCCTGGGGGCTTGGCCGCGGCATCCATGCCGCGGACACTCCCGCAACCGGACCCACCCCGCCTTCGACAGATTCCTGCGAGCTGTCGGAACGGCACTCTGCTCTGGTGGGTGTCGACCTTGGTCGACACAGTAGAGCCACGCCATGCGTGGATGCGTTTCGATTTCAATTCGAAATATTTGATTCTGATTGAGATTCATCCACGCATGGCGTGGATCTACCCGCCGTCACCGGGAATCTGTCGGGGGTGGGGCGGTGTGGGTTGGCAGGACCGTTGGCGCCATGGATGGCGCCATCGAGCCCCCAGGGATGGGTTTACGGCGTGTCCTGCCAACCCACACCGCCCCGCCCAACAAGCAGAAAGCCAGAGCCGCTCTGGCTCTGGCCTTTGGTGTTGCCCTGGCTTGAAGCTTCGGCAGGTGCAGGGCGCAGCCCTGCCGAAAAACCCTCAATGCAGCAGGGCAGCCACCGCGGCGCGGAACCCATCCTGGGCCTGCCCGGACTCGGGCGCATGATGCAGCTGCCGCACCGCCCGTCCCAGCCGTGCCGCGCCGACAAACCCACAGCTCGCCTGCAACCGGTGCAGCTGGCTGCGCAGCTGGCGCTCGTCGTGCTGGTCCACGGCCTGCTCGACCGCGTCGCGTACGCCCGGCAACTCGGCCAGGAACAGCTCGCGCAGCGCGATCAAGTGGTTGCGCTGGCCATTGAGCGCGGCCAGTGCCGCGGTCTCGTCCCAGTCCTGCACCTGCAGCTCGACCGCTGCCGGAGCCGGGGCAACGGAGATCCCCGCCGGGCTGTTCACCAGTGCCCGGCGCACGGCCTTCAGCAACTGGTCGCGGCCCAGCGGCTTGACCAGCGTGTCGCTGAAGCCAGCTTCGCGCAGGCGGGCATGGATGGAGGTGTCGCCATCGGCGGTATGCGCCAACGCCGGGGTATCGGGGTGCGAACGGCGCAGTTCACGCAGCAGCTGCGCGCCGTTGCCGTCCGGCAGGTTGACGTCGATCAGCCACAGGTCATGCGCGCCGGGCTCGGCGCTGGCCAGCGCACTGGCCAATGAATCTGCGGTGTCCACGTCCGCCGGTAACGTTTCCAACGCCGCTTTGAAAAAACCGCGGCTGATGATGTCGTCCTCGACAAGCAGGAAGCGGGGCCGGCTGGCCCGCGGGGTCATCTGCATCAGGGCTGCCTCCATGTCAGCTGCTGCAATCATCAAGCACGGCGGCGGCGGGCGCAAGCGGGTCCGGACCCTGCCAGTCAGGATCTGCGACAATGTGCCCCCATTTTTGCCCGCAGCCTGTTGCCACGTGGCCCGATCCCGCTCCCGCATCGACCGTACCCCGTTCCAGACCGAGATCCTCGACCTCAGCCATGATGGTCGCGGCGTCGCCCGCCGTGAAGGCGAGGGCGGCAAGGTCACCTTCGTCAGCGGCGCCCTGCCGGGCGAGTTGGTCATGGCCGAACAGACCGCCCGCAGCCGCCATTTCGACGAGGCGCGCACGGTGGAAGTGCTGCAGGCCTCGCCCCAGCGCGTGACCCCGAAGTGCCCGCATTTCGGTACCTGCGCCGGCTGCGTGCTGCAGCATCTGGACGAAGACCAGCAGATCGTCGCCAAGCAGCGCGTGCTGATGGACAACCTGGAGCGGATCGGCCATGTGAAGCCGGGCAAGGTGCTGGCGCCGCTGGTCGGCGAGAGCTGGGGTTATCGCCGCAAGGGCCGCTTCTCGGTGCGCCGGGTCGAGAAGAAGAACAAGACCCTGGTCGGTTTCCGTGAACAGGACCCGCGTTTCGTCGCCGATCTCAGCCAGTGCCTGACCGTGATCCCGGAGATCGGTACCAAGGTCGAGGCCTTGTCGACCTTCATCGAGTCACTCGATGGCAAGCGCGACATCCCGCAGATCGAATTCATCGCCGGTGACCAGGCGGTGGTGCTGACCGTACGTCACCTGCAGCCGCTCAGCGATGCCGACCGCGCCGCCTGGGCCGCCTTTGGCCAGCAGCATGGTTTCGTGATCTACCTGCAATCCGGCGGCGTGGACACCGTGCAGCCGCTGGACGGGCAGGGCGTGCCGCTGTCGTTCCGGTTGGCGCCTTGGGACGTGGAACTGGCGTTCCGCCCGCTGGACTTCATCCAGGTCAACGCCAAGCTCAACGAAAAGATGATCGCCCACGCCCTGGACCTGCTTGAGCCGGGCGAGGACGAACGCGTGCTTGACCTGTTCTGCGGCCTGGGCAACTTCACCCTGCCGCTGGCGCGCCGCGTGCGCGAAGTGGTGGGTGTGGAGGGCGATGCCGGCCTGGTCGCGCGTGCCCGTGAGAATGCCGTGCGCAACGGCCTGGCCAACGCGCAGTTCTTCAGCGCCGACCTGACCCAGGACCAGCGCAGCACCCCGTGGATGCGCCAGGGCTTTGACAAGCTGCTGCTGGACCCGCCGCGCTCGGGTGCGATCGAAGTGCTGCAGCAGCTGCCGCTGAAGCAGTTCAAGCGCATTGTCTACGTCAGCTGCCACCCGGGCTCGCTGGCGCGCGATGCCGGCTATCTGGTCAACGAACAGGGCTTCACCCTGGTCAGTGCCGGTGCGATGGACATGTTCCCGCACACCGCGCACGTGGAAAGCATCGCGGTGTTCGAGAAGCGCTGAGCGGCTGTCATCACCCATGGCGCATAATCGCGCCATGGGCATTGAAATCGAACGCAAATTCCTGGTCATCAACGATGGCTGGCGATCCGCTGCGCACCGGGTGATCCCGATGGCGCAGGGCTACATCAACGACATGGGCGCGCTGGATCGCGGTACCCAGAACGCCTCGGTGCGCGTGCGTATCGAGGGCGACCATGCTGCGCTGAACCTGAAGTCGCGCACCATCGGCCACACCCGGCAGGAATTCGATTACCCGATTCCGGTGGAGGACGCGCGCGCGCTGCTGGCGCTGTGCGTGGGTGGCCTGATCGACAAGCGCCGCCATCTGGTCGAGCACGCCGGCCTGACCTGGGAAGTGGACGAGTTCCTCGGCGACAACGCCGGCCTGGTGGTGGCCGAGGTGGAACTGGACAGCGCCGACCAGGCCATCGAGCTGCCGGACTGGGCCGGCGCGGAAGTCACCGACGACGCCCGCTACTACAACGTCGCGCTCGCCAGTCATCCCTATTCACAGTGGTGAAACCCTGAAAAGGGGACGGAGGGGATTAAGTCGTCTTTACCCCGCCTGTGCGGAAAGCGACTTGATCCCCTCCGTCCCCTTTTTTCGGCGGGGGCGGGCCCCATGTCGGGGGGATGAGAATCGACATCTACTCCGACGTGGTCTGTCCCTGGTGCTGGATCGGCAAGCATCGTTTCCAGCAGGGCGTGCAGTTGCTGGGCGCCGATGCGCCTGAACTCGATATCCACTGGCAGCCGTTCCAGCTGGACCCGGACGCGGACGACACCCCGGTGCCGCTGCGCGAGGCTTATGTACGCAAGTTCGGTGGCGTCGAGCGCACCGAGCAGATCCTCGGCCAGACCCAGACCACGGCGCGTGCGGAAGGCCTGCCGATGGACTTCAGCCGGGGCCAGGTGCGGGTGACCACGCTGCCGGCACACCGGGTGCTGTGGCTGGCCGGCCAGCACGGCGTGCAGGACGCGGTCGGGGAGGCGCTGTTCCGCGCCCACTTCGAGCTTGGCCAGAACCTTGCGGACAGCGCGGTGTTGATCAAGGCCGGTGTGGAGGGCGGCCTGGACGGCGGCGAAATCGCGCAGATGCTGGCCTCCGACCGCGGCCTGGCCGAGGTCGACGCCAAGCTGGCGGAGGCGCATGCGCTGGGCATCTCCTCGGTGCCGACCTTCGTCATCGATGGAAAGTGGGCCATTTCCGGGGCGCAGCCCCCCGAGGCCTTCGCCAACGCCCTGCGCCAGATTGCCGCCGAACAGGGCGCCCCGGCCACCCCGGCTGGCGACGACGAGGCCTGCGGCCCGGACGGCTGCAAGGTCTGAGCAGATCGGGGTCAGGGCCCCTGCGGGGATCCGGCCCCGGGGTCGGATCCCCGCAGGGGCTCTGACCGCACACTCCCCTTTTTCTGACCACTGCGCCTGTCGGCCGGTTCTGCGACAATGCGGCACTGCGCCATGCGGGCGCGCGTTGTGGAGATCGACCATGCTGCTGATCGGCGTTGCCGGCACCGAACTGACCGCCCAGGAACGTGACTGGCTGCAGCACGATGCCGTGGCCGGGGTGGTGCTGTTCAAGCGCAACTTCGCCTCCCGCCAGCAGGTGACCGATCTGAGCGCGGCGATCCGCGCCGCCGCGCCGCGCCCGCAGCTGATCTGCGTGGACCAGGAAGGCGGTCGTGTACAGCGTTTCCGCGAGGGTTACAGCGATCTGCCGCCACTGCAGGACATTGGTGCCCTGTATGCCACCGACCCGCAGCAGGCCTTGGCATTGGCCGAACGGCACGCCTGGCTGATGGCCAGCGAGGTACGCGCCAGCGGCCTGGACCTGAGCTTCGCGCCGGTGGTCGATCTTGGCCGTGGCAACCGTGCCATCGGCAACCGCGCTTTCAGTGAAGACCCGCAGGTGGTGGCCGCGTTCACCGCCGCCTACGTGCGTGGCATGCACTCGGTCGGCATGGCCGCCACGCTCAAGCATTTCCCCGGCCACGGCACCGTGCTGGAAGACACCCACGTCGATACTGCGATCGATCCGCGCGCGCTGGACGAGCTGCGCGCGCAGGACCTGGTGCCGTTCCAGGCCGGCATCGCCGCCGGTGCCGATGCGGTGATGATGGCGCACGTGATCTACCCGCAGATTGCGCCTGAACCGGCAGGTTACTCGCCGCGCTGGATCCAGGACATCCTGCGCGGCGAGCTCGGCTTCCGTGGCGTGGTGTTCTCCGACGACATCGGCATGGCCGCCTCGCACAGCGCCGGCGGCGTGCCGGCGCGCGTGCACGCCCATCTGGACGCCGGCTGCGACGTGGTGCTGGTCTGCCACCCGGAGCTGGTCGATGAAGCCCTGCACGCGGTGCAGGGGCGCTCCCTCAATACCGCTGCGCTGCTGGGCCTGATCGGCCGCGGCGCGCTTGGCTGGGATGGCCTGCTGGCCGATGCCCGCCATGGCGACACCCAAACCCGTCTGCTTGAAACCCTTGGAAGAACCGTCTGATGCCCAACCTCACCATTTCCCAGGCCCTGGCCCAGGCTGACCTGCTGGTCGACCGCCCCACCATCGACAAGGCCATCGCTGGTATCGCCGACGCCATCGCGCGCGATTACAAGGGCGAGGTGCCGCTGTTCCTGTCCATCATGCACGGTGCGCTGCCGTTCGCCGGCCAGCTGGCGCTGGAACTGGGCGCGCGCGGCCAGGACGTGCAGTTCGATTACCTGCACGCCACCCGTTACCGCGGTGAAACCACCGGCGGCGACCTGGTCTGGAAGCACAAGCCGGCCACCTCGCTGTTCGGCCGCCGTGTGCTGCTGGTCGACGACATCCTTGACGAGGGCTACACCCTGCAGGGCGTTCGCACCTGGTGCCTGGAACAGGGCGCAACCGACGTGCGCATCGCCGCGATGACGGTGAAGAAGCACGACCGCGCGCTGCCGGACGTGACCGCCGACTACGCCGGCATCGAACTGCCGGACCGCTACGTGTTCGGCTTCGGCATGGACGTCAACGAAACCCTGCGCTGCGTGCCGGCCATCTACGCGATGAAGGAATAACGGCGCAGCCGCCCGCGGCGCGTCTTCTTCTGCCGCCGGCATCCTCGGGTGCCGGCGTTCGTCTTTTCATGGAGTGCTTCGAATGCAACAGATCGCCCTGGCCGTGATCGGCGGTACCGGTGTCTACAACCTGGCCAAGCTTGACGACGTGCAGACCCACGAGGTCGACACCCGCTTCGGCCGTCCGTCGGGCCCGGTGCGCGTCGGCACGCTGCTCGGCCATCGCGTGGCGTTCCTGGCGCGCCATGGTGAAGGCCACTCGCTGCCGCCGCACAAGATCAACTACCGCGCCAACCTGGCCGCGCTGCAGCAGCTGGGCGCGCAGCGCGTGTTGGCGTTGAACACGGTCGGTGGCATCACCGAGAACTTCGGCCCGCGCGTGCTGGCCTGCCCGGACCAGATCATCGACTACACCTGGGGCCGCATCAGCACCATCTGTGAAGAAGAGGGCACCGATGTGGTCCACGTCGATTTCGGCCACCCGTACACGCCGATGCTGCGCAGCAAGATCCTGGCGGCGGCCAAAGTGACCGGCGTCACGGTCCATGACGGTGGCTGCTACGGCGCAACGCAGGGCCCGCGCCTGGAAACCATCGCTGAAATCGCCCGCATGCGCCGCGACGGCTGCGACCTGGTGGGCATGACCGGCATGCCGGAAGCCGCGCTGGCACGCGAACTGGGGCTGGATTACGCCTGCCTGGCGATCATCGCCAACTGGGCTGCCGGCTGTGGTGAAGGCGAGGAGATTACGATGGCCGAAGTGCTGGCCAACGTACAGGCGGCCAGCAACGGACTTCCGGAACTGGTGGGCGAATTGGCGCGGGGGTGATTGTCTTCCCCGAGCAAGCTTTGCATACTCAGCTTGTGCGCGGGTTCAGCGTACACCACCCATTCATTGCATAAGGTCTCGCATCACCATGCCGAACGGTACCGTCAAGTGGTTCAACGACGCCAAGGGATTTGGCTTCATCTCGCCGGAGGATGGCAGCGCCGACGTGTTCGCGCACTTCTCCGCCATCAACTCCAAGGGCTTCCGCAGCCTGCAGGAAGGCCAGCGTGTCACCTATGACGTGACCCAGGGCCCGAAGGGTGCCCAGGCTTCGAACATCACGCCGGCCGAGTGATCCACTCGACAGTGCGTTGAAAACCCCGCTTCGGCGGGGTTTTTTTTTGCGCGGCGTGCCCGCGGCCGGTTCGCGGTCCACCCGCCTCGGGCACAATGTGACCATGACGGAACGACTGCGTATCGCCGTGATCGGCTACGGCACCGCTGGACAGGCAGTGTCCATCCTCCTCACCCGTGACGGCCACGAGGTAGAGATATTCGAGCGCGTGCCGACGCCGGGACCGGTGGGTGCCGGTTTCCTGCTGCAGCCCAGCGGCCTGCAGGTGCTGTGGCAGATGGGCCTGCTGGATGCGGTGCGCGCGCATGCCGCGCCGGTGCACCGCCTGTATGGCGACACGCCATGCGAGCGCGCGGTGATGGACATGCGCTACGACGGTCTGGATGCGCGCCTGCATGGCCTGGGCATGCAGCGTGGGGCGTTGTTCTCGCTGTTGGACCAGGCGCGCGCGGGGGCAGGCAATCTGCATGCGGGCGTCACCATCGCCGCCGTGGATGCCGAGCAGGGCCGCCTGCGCGACAGCGAAGGGCGCCTGCATGGCCCGTTCGACCTGGTGGTGGCCGCCGATGGCGCGGCCTCTACGCTGCGCAGCACCATTGCCGGCGGTGCCGGGCTGGACCGCGTGTATCCGTGGGGAGCGCTGTGGTGCCTGTTGCCGGCCGAAGACTGGCCGCATGTGCAGGAGCTGCGGCAGCGCTACGTGGCCGCGCGCAAGATGATCGGCCTGTTGCCGGTCGGCACGCGCCCCGGCGATGACACGCCGCGCCTGAGTTTCTTCTGGAGCCTGCCACGCACCGACTTCGAGCGCTGGCAGGCCGATGGCATGACGCCCTGGCTGGACGAGCTGCATGCGCTGTGGCCGCAGGCCAGTGCGCGCTTCGCCCACCTGCGCGATGCCGGCCAGCTGGCGCGCGCGGTCTATCGCGATGCAGTGATGACGCGCTGGCACCAGGGCCGCATGGTGCTGGCAGGTGATGCGGCGCACGCGATGAGCCCGCAGCTGGGACAGGGGGTGAACATGGCGCTGCTCGATGCGCTGGCGCTGCGCGATGCGGTGCGCACGCATGGCGGTGGTGCCGCTGCATTGCAGGCCTACCAGGCGCAACGCAGGGCCCACGTGGCGGTCTACCAGCGCTGGAGTCGCTGGCTGACGCCGCTGTTCCAGTCCGATCGCGATGCCTGGGCGAAGACGCGCGACGTGCTGCTGGGCCCGATGGGGCGCCTGCCGGGAGGCCGTGGCCACATGCTGCGCGTGCTCAGCGGCACGCAGCAGGGGTGGTTCGGTTCGCTTACGCTGGATCCGGCCTTCATCGACGCATTGGCGACGACGATGGAAATACCTCGCAGCAACGCGATCACGGCCAGCGCGTGAAGCGTGCCGTCACGTGAATTAACGGTTGCCTCACCGCGGATGTGCGAGAAGTAGGTTGCACGCGACTGCGCGTCGCCCGTTTTCCTTTCCGTGATCAACATCGCGCGTGGCTCGGGCAGCGCTGCTGTTGCGGCCTGTTGCGGCCCGGACGTGCCGCTTGATGTTGAACAGGAGGACGCCATGTTGTTCGCGGTCGAAGAGCTGGAATCGGAAATCTGCAAGCTGCGTGGACTGCTGCAGATGCTGCACGAGGACCAGCCCGACGTACTGGAGGATGTATTCGAGTTCCATGTCGGCAGCCTGGTCAGCCATGCGTCGCCGGAACACCACGCACGCATCCGGACCTGCGCGCAGGAGATGCTGGCGGCAATCCAGGCCTTGCCGCGGCGGCGTGAGAATGACACCCCTGATTTCCAGTTGATGCCGCAGCTGGGCATTGGCCCGGCCTGAGTCAGGCGACCGGCAGTTCCACCAGGCCGCTTTCCACGCAGGCGATCATCTGTTCGCCGCGGGCGGGGGCAGGCACGATGCCTGCAGTGAATGCGGAGAAGGCCGGCAGGACCGTCATCCGGTCACGCAGCCAGAACGCGGGGAAGCGCCGTCGCAGTGGCTTCAAGGCAACCTGCGGGTGCAGATGCCCGGCGATCACATGCAGCGCCGCATCGGGCATCGGCTCATGCCGAAGCAGGAACGGCAGCAGTCGTACTTCATCGTGGATCTGGACCTGCAACTGCGCATGCGGCAGCTGGCGGTCGTGATTACCGCGCAGGACATGCACGTCCAGCGAAGCATTGCGTTCACGCCATCCCAGCCATTGCTGGTACCACGCAGCGCGATGCGCCGGCCCATGCAGGATGTCGCCCAGGATCCACAGCTCGCGGCAGGCATGCAGGTCCAGAAGCCGCTGCAAGCGTTGCAGGTCTTCGCCGGTGCCGCCGCTGGGCAACGCGATGCCGGCGCGACGGAATACATCGGCCTTGCCCAGGTGGAGGTCTGCGATCAGCAGTGCCTGCCGCGCGGGCCAGTACAGCGCACGCGCGCCCACCAGGACCACGGACTCACCAGCAAGCAGCAGCGGTAATTCATCGGTCATGACGGCGCTCCAGTTGCTGGGCCGCGCGCTGCACGCGCATACGCCAGTCTTCATTGCTGAACTGACCGCGCAGGCGTTCGGCCCACAATGGAAAGCCCAGCGGCGTGAGTGATGATGGTCGCTGCAGCGACAGCTGCTGCGTGCCGATCCGCTCCAGTACCTGTTGCACCCCCGGCAGGTCGAGGCTGTCGTACAGCACTTCATGTTCCGCCAGCGCCAGCAGCAGGTGTTCCGGATCGTGCTCGCGCAGCACGTCGTACAGCAGGCCCGCGGACGCCTGCAGCTGGCGCAGCGACCGTGGCATGCCACCGGGCAGGCTGGGCACCAGCAGGCCTGCTACGCGTGCGATGCCCCGGAACTGACGTCGCGCCAGCTCGCCCAGGTTCACTGCGGCGCGCAGATCGTCCAGCAACCGGTCATTGCCGAACAACGCACGCCATTGCGCCTCATCCAGATCGATCGGCCGCGCCGGCGCCAGCACCAGGCCATGATCGTTCACCGCATAGCCAATGCTGTTGCGTTGCTGGCGGGTGCAGCGCAGCGCCAACAGCGCGGCCAGTGCCTCGTGTACGTGGCGGCCGGCAAAGGGGTAGACGAACATGAACTGGCCTTCGCGGCGCCGCACCTCTTCCACCAGCAGGTGCTCTGGGCCGGGAAGCGCCGACAGCTGTTGCTGCAGTGCCAGCAACGGTGACAACCAGCGGGATTCGGCACTGTCGTCGGCGCCGGACAGCACCCACTCCAGCTCACGGCCGAGTGGCATCGACAGCGGCAACTGGCCTCCCTGCCAGCGCGGCACCACACCATCACCGCGCCCTCGTGCCAGCCGCACGAAAGCGGTCATGTCGCGCAGCTGCACCAGTTCCAGCAGGCGCCCGGCGAACTGGAAACGGTCGCCGCGACGCAGGCGGCTGGCGAACTGCTCCTCCACTGCACCAAGCCCGCCACCGCGCAGGAACTGCACGCGCACGCTGCCATCGCTGCTGATGGTGCCGATCGACAGGCGGTGCCGCAGCGCCTGGCGGCGATCGTGCATGCGGTAGCTGCCATCGGCATCGCGCACGACCTTGTGGAAATCGGGGTACTGCGCCAGCGCCTGCCCACCCTGCACGATGAAGTCCAGCACGGCCCGCCATTGTTCATCGCCCAGCGTGGCGAAGGCATGGGTGCGACGCACCTGCGCCAGCAGCGCATCACTGTCAAAGCCGCCTGCGAGGGCGCGGCTGACCGCATGCTGTGCCAGCACGTCCAGTGACAACGTCGGCGGTCGACGCGCTTCGACCACGCCTTCGTGCAGTGCGCGGCGCACCGCTGCATATTCGGCCAGTTCCAGTGCGTGGCTGGGTATGCAGACGATGGCCCCCGCGACGCCGGGACGATGGCGTGCGCGCCCGGCGCGCTGGCGCAGCCGCGCCACGCCCTTGGGGCTGCCCAGCTGCAGTACCTGTTCAACCTCCGGGAAATCCACACCGAGGTCGAGGCTGGAGGTCGCCACCACGCAGCGCAACGCGCCTGCGCGCAGGCCGTCTTCCACCTGCTGGCGCAGTGCTGGATCCAGCGAGCCATGATGTAGTGCCAGCGTGTCCGCGTCTTCCGGCCATACCGCCGCCAGCGCCTGGTGCCACAGCTCGGCCTGCGCGCGGGTGTTGGTGAACAGCAGGCTGCTGCGTACGGCCATCAGCGCGTCCAGCACGCGCGGCAGCTGCGCCAGGCCGAGATGCCCCGCCCAAGGGAAACGTTCACCGGGTTCCGGCAGCAGGCTGCGCACGCTGATCGCGCGCGGACGAACGCCCTGTACGATCGGTGCATCCTGTTGGCCAGGCAGCAGCACGTCGCGGGCCTGCGGCAGGTTGCCCAGCGTGGCCGACAGTCCCCAAAGCTGCAGGGAAGGAGCGGCGTCGCGCAGCACCGCCAGGTTCAGCTGCAGCAGGACGCCGCGCTTGTTGCCCAGCAGTTCATGCCATTCGTCCACCACCACGCAGCGCAGCTGGCGCATGCGTGGCAGTGTGTCGGGATAGCTCAGCAGCAGTGCCAGCGATTCCGGCGTGGTCACCAGTACGTCGACGCGGCCTTCGCGGGCCTGCCGGCGCTCGCGGTTGCTGGCATCGCCGCTGCGCAGGCCGACCCGCCAGCCCAAGCCCAGCCCGTCGACCACTGCCTGCAGCGCACGTGCGGTATCACTGGCCAATGCCCGTAGCGGCGTCACCCACAGCACCTGCAGCGGCCGCACCGCGCTGGCCCGGCGCGGTGCCGACGGTGGATCGAGCATCGCCTGCAGCAGCGGGCCGCCGAACATGGCCAGCGTCTTGCCGCTGCCGGTGGGGGTGTGCAGCAGCCCGGAGTCGCCCGCCAGATAGTGCCGCCACATCGCGCGCTGGAACGGCAGTGAGCGCCAGCCGCGCGCAGCGAACCAGTCTTCCAGCCGGCGCAACGCCTGGCGGCGGTTCATCGCGCCAGCGCCTGCAGCGTGGCCAGCTGGTCGGCTTCCGTGGCGGGCTTGTCGTGGCGCCAGCGCAGGATGCGGGGAAAGCGCACGGCGATGCCGGATTTGTGCCGGCTGCTGCGGTTGACTGCCTCGAAGCCCAGTTCAAACACCTGTTCGGCACGCACGCTGCGCACCGGGCCAAACCGTTCACGGGTGTTGGCGCGGATCCAGCGATCGAGGGCCAGGATTTCCTTGTCATCCAGGCCCGAATAGGCCTTGGCCACCGGCACCAGCGTATCGCCGTCCCAGACGCCGAAGGTGTAATCGGTGTACAGCGTGCTGCGCCGTCCATGGCCGGCCTGCGCGTACAGCAGCACGGCATCGATGGTCAGGGGGTCGACCTTCCATTTCCACCAGTCGCCGCGCCGTCGCCCTGACTGGTAGGCGGACGTCCGGCGTTTCAGCATCAACCCTTCGACGCCCCGCTCACGGGCGGCCTCCCGCAACGTGGCCGCCTGCAGCCAGTCTCCAGCGGGTACGTCGGGCGACAGCTGGATGCGTGTGTCGCCGAGGGCACCGATGACCTCGGCCAACTGTGCACGCCGTTGCTGCAGTGGCAGCCCGCGCAGATCCTCGCCATCGCGTTCAAGCAGGTCGTAGGCAAGCACGCGTACCGGGGTGTTGCGCAAGGTCGCTGCACCGGGCTTGCGACGCTGGATGCGGGTCTGCAGCGCGGTGAAGGCGCGCGGCAGGTCGTCGCTCTCGTCCCAGGCCAGCAGTTCTCCGTCCAGCACGCAGCCGTCGGGCAGCGCCATCGCGGCCTGTTCAATTTCCGGGAAGCGGCCATCCAGCCGTTCCTCGCCACGTGACCACAGCGCCACTTCACCGCGTCGGCGCAGCAGCTGCAGACGGATTCCATCCCACTTCCACTCCAGCAGCCAGTCTTCGACCGGACCCAGCCGTTCGCCCGGTTCGCCCTCCAACGGTGAGGCCAGGAAGAACGGGTACGGCTGCTGCCGGTCCAGTGGCAGTTCATCCGGCGACAGCAGCTGCCCCAGCAACGCGGGAGAGGGCACCCACTCGCCGAGCATGCGCTGGGCGATGCGCGCGATGTCCAGGCCGGACCATTCTGCCAGCGCCTGCTGCACCAGCCGTTGCGAGACACCCACGCGCAGCGCGCCGGTGAGCAGCTTGTTGAACACCAGGCGCTCGCCGCTACGCAGCTGCCGCCAGCCGGCGACGACCGCCGCACGGCGCACCACTTCGGGCTGGTTGGCCACCGCCAGCAGATGCTGTTCGATCCAGTCCGACAACGGCCGGTCGGCGGCGGGATGCAAGGGGTCATCCAGCAGCAGTGTCAGTGTTTCGGCCAGATCGCCGACCTGAGCGTAGCTGTCTTCCACCAGCCAGGCGGGCAGTCCGGATTCCTCGGCAATCCAGCTGCGCAGCTCACCACTGGCGGCGATCCTGCGGCGTGCGCCGCCGACCTTGCCGCCGCTGAGCAGGTACAACGCCCACGCCGCATCGTGCGCCGCTGCGTGGCGGAAGTAGTCGACCAGTGCGGCGCGCTTGTCCAGCGTCGCAGTACTGCGGTCCAGGCGCTGGTAGAGCGCGGCGAACGCCTTCATTCCTCGCTCCCGAAGTCGGTGCGAAAGGCTTCAGCCGCCACGCCGCGCTCGCGCAGGAACGGAATCAATGCATCGGTATTGCCATGGGTGGCGATGACCCGCTGCGCGCCGGTCTGTTCGATGGTCTGCAGCAGCGCGGGCCAATCAGCGTGATCGGAAATGACGAAGCCCCGGTCGACGTTGCGGCGCCGCCGGTTGCCGCGCAGCTGCATCCACCCCGAGGCGAACCCCAGTTGATGCGGTCCGAAGCGGCGCATCCACGGCGTGCCTGCGGCCGAGGGTGGGGCCAGGATCAACTGGCCGGCGGCATCGGGTTGACGCCCCTGTTCGGCGACGGTGAGCGTCTCCAGCATCGGGATGTTGGCCTGCCGGTAGACCGACACGCCATTGGCGATGGCGCCGTGCAGCCACGCGGGGCGGTCGTCCAGTGGCAACAACTCGGCCAGCACCCGCTGCGCCTTGCCGAGTGCATAGCACAGCAGGATCGCCGCTTCGCCACGTTGTTCGCATTCGCGGCGCCACGCCACGATCTCTGCGGCGACCGCCGGGGTGTCCGGCCAGCGATAGATCGGCAGCGCGAACGTCGCTTCGGTGATGAACGTATCGCAGGGCACCACTTCGAAGGGCGTGCAGGTCGGGTCGGGTTGGCGCTTGTAGTCGCCGGACGCCACCCACACCCGTTCACCATCGTCGATGCGCACCTGGGACGAACCGAGCACATGACCGGCCGGATGCAGCGATACCTGCACCCGGCCCAAGCGGAACGGCACCCCCTCGGCGTGCGCCTGCACGCCAACATCGCCCAGCCGCCAGCGCAGGATCGGCAGGCTTCCTTCGCTGCAGTGGTATTCGCCCATGCCCGGGCGCGCGTGGTCGCCGTGGCCATGGGTGATGACCGCGCGCGGCACCGGGCGCCAGGGATCGATGTGGAAATCTCCCGCGGCGCAGTACAGCCCCTCCGGACGCAGCACCACCAGATCGTCATTGCCTTCCATGCGGCCACTGTGGCCTGCGCTTCGTGCAGGCGGTGAGAACCGGCCTGAACACGGGCTTGGCGGGGCATGCGGCACAATCGGACCGCATACCTCTTGCCGCCAGGATGGACCGGATGAGTGGACCTAGCTTCAGCAGCAACGCGCCGTTTGAAACCCATGTGGTGCTGAACCAGCCGCCACCGTTCGCGGGACGCCAGCTGTGGACCGACGATGTGGCGTTGGCGGAGGCGGTGCATCGCGAGGGTGCCGGTGCCTTAGCGCCACGCCTGGCCGTGTACGGAGCCTTGGCCGGCGACGAGCTGTACCGGCTCGGCTTCGATGCCAACCGTGATCGCCCGCAGCTGCGTACGCACGATGCGCAGGGCCACCGCATTGATACGGTCGAGTTCCACCCTGCGTACCACCAGCTGATGTCCGCAGCGAAGCAGCATGGCGTGGCGGGTTTGTCCTGGCACGAGCCGCAGCCCGGCGCACACGTCGCGCGTGCGGCGCTGAGCTACCTGCACCACCAGGCCGAAGCCGGCACCAGTTGCCCCTTGACCATGACCCATGCGGCGGTGGCAGTGCTGCAGTCGCAGCCGCACCTGGCCGAATGGGCGCGCAAGGCCGCCGCGCCGGTCTATGACCCGCGCGACGTGCCGGTGGCGGACAAGACCGGCATCACGCTGGGCATGGGCATGACCGAGAAGCAGGGCGGCTCGGATGTACGTGCGAACAGCACGCGCGCCGAGCCGATCGATGGCGAACGTTACCGCCTGGTCGGCCACAAGTGGTTCTTTTCCGCGCCGATGTGCGATGGCTTCCTGGTGCTGGCGCAGGCGCCGGGCGGGCTGACCTGCCTGCTGATGCCGCGCCGGCTGGCCGATGGCGACCGCAATGCATTCAGGCTGATGCGGCTGAAGGACAAGCTGGGTGACTGGTCCAATGCGTCCAGCGAGGTCGAGTTCTGTGGCGCGCAGGCATGGCGCGTGGGCGAAGAAGGGCGTGGCGTGGCGACCATCATCGGCATGGTGATGATGACCCGCCTGGACTGCATGCTGGGTGCGGCCGCGGAGATGCGCATGGCGCTGGCGCAGGCGCTGCATCATGGACGCCATCGGCGCACCTTCGGCAAGCTGCTGGTGGAGCACTCGCTGATGACCAACGTGCTGGCTGATCTGGCGCTGGAGTCGGAAGCGGCCACGGTGTTGGCGATGCGCATCGCACGCGCGGTGGATCGTGCCGGTGTGGATGCCAATGAAGCGGCGATGGCGCGGTTGGGGACGGCGCTGGGCAAGTACTGGCTGTGCAAGCGGGCGCCGGCCTTCGTCAATGAAGCGCAGGAATGCCTGGGCGGTGCCGGCTACGTGGAGGAGTCGATGCTGCCCCGCCTGTACCGGCAGGCACCGTTGAATTCGATCTGGGAGGGCAGCGGCAACATCCAGTGCCTGGATGTGCTGCGTGCGCTGGCGCGTGAACCGGAGGCGATGACGGCGTTGCGCGGTGAGCTGGCGTCGGTGGCTGACCGTGATGCGCGCTATGCAGCAGCATTGCAGCGTTGGGCAGCGGCGCCGCCACCGGAGGAAGCGCAGGCGCGGCTGTTCTGCGAGCGCACTGCGCTGCTGCTGCAGGCGGCGCTGCTGCTGCGTGCGCGCAGTCCGATGGCGGAGGCGTTCGTGCGTAGCCGGCTGGAAGGGGAGCATGGGCTGGCGTTCGGGACGCTGCCGGCGGGGCTGGAGCTGACGGCGATGCTGGCGCGCGCGCTGCCGTAGGGGCGGCCCACGCCGGCTCTCGACACCTACGCTGACAGATTTTCATCAGATAAGGCTCGGGCGCGCCATCCATGGCGCTTACGCCCCTGCGCAACCTACCCGCGCGTCCTTGGACACTTTCCGTGGGCGCACACCACGGAATCAACAGAAGAAGCAGGGAGCGAAAAGCAGAAAAGCCGCGGCAGTGCCGCGGCTTTTCCTGTGGAGCCGAGCCGGTGCTCGGCTGCCGGTAAGGCTTAGTGCTTGGCTTCTTCCTTGGCGGCGTTGGCCTTGGCGTCATTGGCGACATCGCGGGCCTTGTCGGCGACCTTCTGCGCGGCGTCGGCGGTGGCGTCGCTGGCGTGCGCGGCGGCGTCGGTTGCGGCGTCCTTGGCCTTGTCGGCGGCGTTGGCAGTGGCGTCTGCGGCCTTGTCCAGCGCCTGCTGGGTATCGGCGGCGGCCTGCTCGGAAGCGGCGGCGGTCTTGTCGGCGGCTTCGCGGGTGGCGGCAGCAGCCTTGTCGACGGCGTCGCGGGCGGCAGCGCCGGCGCTGTCGGCCGCCTGCTGCGCGTCCTGCTTGGCCTGTTCGGCTTCCGGGCCCTTGCAGGCGGCCAGGGCCAGCAGCAGGGAGGCGGCCAGCAGGGTGGTGGTGATCGGACGAATCTTCATGGCGGTCTCCGGCACTGCAATGGATGGGGACGCCAGCCTATTCATGCCGTTGTGAAGACCGGGTCGCGATGCAGGGGCTTGATCGCCGGCATCCACGCAAAGAAAAAGCCGCTGGCGAACCAGCGGCTTTTCCAGAACAGCGTGAAGAAAGAAGTTATTACTTCTTGGCTTCTTCAGCAGCGTCCTTGGCCTTCTCAGCGGTGCCTTCAGCAGCCTTGGCAGCGTCAGCAGCAGCGCCGGCAGCAGCGTCGGTGGCAGCACCGGCGGTCTGGGCAGCGGCGTCGGTGGCGGCGTCAGCAGCGGTGGCGGCGGTGTCAGCGGCCTGCTGGGCAGCGTCGGCGGTCTGGGCGCCAGCAGCGGCGGCCTGGTCGGCAGCAGCCTGGGCTTCGGTGGCGGCTTCGTTGGCCGAAGCAGCGGCGTCCTGGGCAGCTTCCTGCTTCGAGCAGGCGGCCAGGGCCAGAGCCAGGGACATCGCGACCAGCAGCTTGTTGATGCTCATTGTGTAAATCCTCGTCGTTAGAATTAGGCAACGCGCATGCTGCGCGCCGACAACATGATGACAAGCCAAGATTGGGTGTCAAGCGATCCCGCATTCATTTTTGCGAAATCATCGTTAAATCTTTTTAAATCAATTCGATGGCGATTGCCGTTGCTTCGCCGCCGCCGATGCAGAGGGTGGCAATGCCGCGCTTGCCACCACGCGTGCGCAGAGCGTTGACCAGGGTCACCACAAGACGTGCGCCGGAAGCACCGATGGGGTGACCCAGTGCGCAGGCGCCGCCATTCACGTTGAGCTTGTCGTGAGGGATGCCCAGTTCGCGCATCGGGGCCATCGCCACCACGGCAAAGGCTTCGTTGATTTCGAACAGATCGACCTGGTCCAGCGACCAGCCGGTCTTGCCCAGCAGCTTGTGCAGCGCACCGATCGGCGCGGTGGTGAACCACTCCGGCTCCTGCGAGTGGGTGGCGTGGCCGACGATACGGGCCAGCGGCGTGATGCCTCGCGCGGCGGCGTCCTCTTCGGTCAGCAGCACCACCGCGGCGGCGCCGTCGGAGATGCTGGAGGAACTGGCGGCGGTGACGCTGCCGTCCTTCTTGAAGGCCGGGCGCAGGGTCGGGATCTTGGCGATGTCCGAGCGCCCCGGCTGCTCGTCGATGGCGACCTCGACCTCACCCTTGCGGGTGGCTACCTTCACCGCGACGATCTCGTCGGCGAACGCACCATTGGCCTGGGCAGCCTGCGCGCGCTTGACCGACTCGATCGCATAGGCGTCCTGCTCTTCGCGGCTGAACTGGTACTTGTCCACCGCGCACTCGGCGAATTCGCCCATGGCCTTGCCGTCATAGGCGTTGACCAGGCCATCGTGGGCCATGTGGTCGACCGCCTGGAAGTTGCCGAAACGGTTGCCGGTACGGGAGTTCGGCAGCATGTGCGGGGCGTTGGACATCGATTCCATGCCGCCGGCGACCACGATGCTGGCCGAGCCGGCCTTGATCAGGTCATGGCCGAGCATGATGGTCTTCATGCCCGAGCCGCACACCTTGTTCAGCGTGGTGGCACCGGCCGACAGCGGGATGCCGGCGGCGATCGCCGCCTGGCGGGCGGGCGCCTGGCCGAGGTTGGCCGGCAGCACGCAGCCCATCAGGACTTCGGAAACGTCGCTGGCCGGGACACCCGATTGTTCCAGCGCGGCGGCGATGGCTGCGGCGCCGAGGGTCGGGGTCGGCACGCCGTTGAACTGGCCGAGGAAGGAGCCGATGGCGGTGCGCTTGGCGGCGGCGATGACGATGTTGGACATGGCAATCTCGTTGATGCGTAAGCAATGTTCGGAAAGGAGACCGGAGGCCGTTGGATGCGCCCCGGTTTCCCGGCAGACTGCGTGGGGGTCGGCCCAAGTATAGAGGGTCGGGGAGGGCTGCCGCTGTGCGGCGCCGAACGCCTGCCGGGATGAAGGCAGGCCAACGTTCACGGGAAGGAATCGATGGAGCGAACGATGATGGTGAGGTCTGTGCTGGCAACCGCGCTGGCGATGGCGCTGACGGCCTGTGGTGGAGGCGGCGGAGGCGGCAGCAACGTGCGCGTCGACCCGCCCCCGACCACGCCGACACCTCCAACCACGCCTCCGCCGACGACACCACCGCCGGCCAAGCCGCAGGAGCCGGCCTTTGACGCGCATCTTTCAGTCACCAACGCGCGTGCCGCACAGGCCGCCGGCCTGACCGGGCAGGGCGTGCGCATCGGCATCGTCGATTCGGGCGTGCAGCGCAACGCGGTGGCCTTGAATGGTCGCGTGCTGGCCAACTTCAATTACATCGATCCCGCCAGGAACAACCTGGCGGTTGATGACGTGGTCGGGCATGGCACCGCCGTGGCCAGCCTCGCCGCCGGCGCAGCAGTGGGGACCTGGCCGGGCGGTATCGCGCCAGGCGCCCAGATCGTCTCGGCAAGAATCATTTCCGACAAGCCGCCGACCGACGACGGCAGTGGCCAGGGCAATGCCTTCAGTGGGCCGCTGGGCGTGGCCCAGGTCCACCAGGACCTGATCAGCTACAACGTGAAGGTGATGAACAACTCGTGGGGCGGCCTGTACTGGACCGATCTGCCGACCACCGCGCAGGTAGCCGCCGAATACCGGCCGTTCGTGATCAACCACGGTGGCCTGGTGGTGTTCGCCGCCGGCAATGACGGCCGCAGCGAGCCGAGCAGCCTGGCCGCGCTGCCCAGCCAGAAGGGCGTGGCAGGCACGCTTCCGGCGGCCGATCTGGAGCGCGGCTGGCTGGTGGCCACGGCGGTGGACCCGTTTACGCCGGGCGCGCTGGCCAGCTATTCGAATGCCTGCGGCCAGGCGGCCCGCTACTGCCTGGCAGCGCCGGGCAGCGCGGTCTACCCGGATGCCAACGGTGGCAGCTACTACTGGAACTACGGCACCTCGTTCGCCGCGCCGCTGGTCTCCGGTGCGGCGGCGCTGGTCTGGCAGCGCTTCCCCTACTTCAACAACGATCTGGTGAGGCAGACCCTGCTGGGCACTGCCAAGGACATCGGTGCGCCTGGCGTGGATCCGGTGTTCGGCTATGGCCTGCTCGACATCGGTCGCGCGATCAACGGTCCCGGCCGCTTCGACTGGGGCGATGTGGTTGCCAACGTTGATGCCGGCTCGACCAACTCGATGTGGAGCAACGACATCACCGGCAGCGGTGGCCTGGTCAAGCAGGGCGGAGGCAAGCTGGTACTGGCCGGCAACAACAGCTATTCCGGCGCCACCCGCATCGAGCGCGGCATCCTGACGCTGCAGAACGGTGGCGTGATCCGTTCAAATGTGACGATCCTCGCCCAGCCCGACCCGGACTCCACCGGTCTGCAGTTCAACGGTGGCACGCCGCGGGTGATCGGCAATGTGGTCAACGGCGGCAGCGTGTTCCTCACCACCGGCAACACCACCGGCACCATCGAGGGCAACTACACCCAGCAGCCCGGCGCGCAGCTGATGATCGCGCTCGGTGCCAACGCACTTCAGGTCACCGGCAACGCAACGATCAATGGCGGTGTGCGTGTGCACGGCTTTGTCTCCGGCTATGTGCCGCAGAACGGAACGCGCCAGGACCTCATCCACGCCGCGGGGGGCCTGAACGGCACCTTCAGTACCCAAGCCACTTCCACCGGCCTGCAGGGGCTGACCCTGGTGGCACCCACGTATGGCTACGACAGCAACAACGCCTGGTTGAACGTGAACCAGGTCAGCGTCACCGCCGCAGCCAGTGGCCTGAGCGCCTCCGCACAGGCCGCAGCGCAGCGCCTGGAAGGCGCATTCGCAGTGCTCGACGGCAACACCGGCCTGCAGGGATCGCCCTTCGGTACGGCAGCCGGTGCGCTGCAGTGGGCCGGAGGCGGCCAGCAGGGCCTGGCCGACAGCCTGCAGAGCCTGTCCGGCCAGGCGCATGCCCGCGCCGAGGCTGCCACCTTCGACAGCATCGACATGTCGCGGCGTGCGATTGCCGAGCGCTTCGATCGTGTACAGGCCACCCCGCGCCTGCGCGGGAGCTGGCAGAGCGCGCTGGGTGAGGCGGGGCAGGGCAGCTTCGCCGGCAACGCCGCCGACAGCCGGGGCTGGATGGCCGGCCAGGATCTGCCGCTGGGCGGCAACGGCCTGATGGGCGTCGCCTTCGGCGAGACCCGCAGCAATGGTGGCAGCAGTTTCGGCGGTGATCGCGGCCGTGACCGCCAGGCGCAGGCGCAGTTGTACGCTGGCTGGAGCCTGGGGCGTGGCTATGCGCTGGCCCAGTTCGGCAGTGGCCAGTTCACCCGCGCGCTGGATCGCCAGCTGCTGCTGGGTGCGGGCGCCTACGGTGTCTCGGCGCGTTACGGCGGGCGTTTCAGCAGCGCCAGCGTGGAAGGCGGATATCGCCTGGGCCGCGCAGGCGCTTCGTTGACGCCCTACCTCGGTGCCAGCACCACGCGTGTCGATACCGATGCGTTCAATGAGCTGGGCGGTTTCGGCTTCGGCCTGCGGGGTGATGCCACCCGCGCGCAGCGCAGCCAGATGCTGGCCGGCGTCCGCGGCGAGCGGGGCTGGGGGCGTTGGAACCTGCGCGGACACGCCGAGTGGCAGCAGCGGCTGGACGGCGGTGACGCCGATTGGCAGGCCAGTTTTGTCGGCGTGGATGCCTGGGCGCCGCTGGCAGGCTGGAATGCGCCGCGCGGCAGCGCGCTGATCGGCGTCGCGCTGGAATCGTGGTGGGGCCGCAATGGCCGCTTGAGCCTGGGCTTCGACCAGCGTATCGGTGGCGAGGGCGCGCGGCAGGCTGCGTTGCGCTACAGCACCGGGTTCTGAGCAATCGGTCGCGCCGGGAAGGCTCCCGGCGCGACGTCTGCAGCCTCAGCCGCCGCGCAGGTTGCCCAGGCGAGGAGTGCTGCGGCCCAGCGGCATCTTCAGCTTGCCGATCGACAGGATGCGGCTTTCCGCAATACGATCGGCCGCCCGCTGCGGCGCGATGTTCTCGCGCTGCGACAGTTCGAAGATGCGGGTGAGGTTGTGGTAGATGCTGCGGATCAGGCGCATCGCGCGTTCGCGGTTGTAGCCGTCGATCTCCAGCGACACGTTCATCACACCGCCGGCGTTGACGGCGTAGTCCGGGGCGTAGAGGATGCCGCGCGCATGCAGTTCGTCGCCGATCTCCAGGCTCGACAGCTGGTTGTTGGCAGTGCCGCAGATGATCTTGGCCTTGATCCGCGGCAGCGTGTCGGCGTTGATCGCGCCTTCCAGCGCACACGGTGCGAACACATCGGCGTTCACTTCGTGGATCTCGTCCGGCTTGACCGCCTCGGCGCCGAAATCGCTGACTGCACGATCAACCAGCGCACTGTCCAGGTCGGTGACATACAGCTTGGCGCCGCGGTCACGCAGCAGTTTCACCAGTTCCATGCCGATGTGGCCCAGGCCCTGCACCGCGATGCTGGTCTTGCCTACTTCCTCATGGCCGAACTTGAAGCGCATCGACGCCATCAGTGCCTGCAGTGCGCCGTAGGCCGTGAAAGGCGCCGGATCGCCGGAGCCACCATGGACCTGGTGCACGCCGGTCACGAACTGGCTCTCCAGGTAGATGTTCTCCATGTCGTTGACGTCGGTGCCAACGTCCTCGGCGGTGATGTAGCGGCCGCCCAGCGAATCGACGTAGCGGCCGAAGGCGCGGAACAGTACCTCGGTCTTGTCCGTCTTCGGATCGCCGATGATCACCGCCTTGCCGCCGCCCACGTTGAGCCCGGCCAGCGCATTCTTGTAGGTCATCGTCCGGCTCAGCCGCAGCACATCGGCCAGCGCCTCGTCGGTGCTGGCGTAAGGGCGCATGCGCACGCCGCCCAGGGCGGGGCCCAGGGTGGTGTTGTGGATGGCGATGATCGCCTTCAGGCCGGCATCGTGGTTGTGGCAGAACACCACTTGTTCGTGGCCGGTGGTGGCGAGGGTTTCGAATAGCATGGCGTCTCCGATGGCGCGAACAGCGGCGAACTGCAGCGAACGGCCAGTGAACGGTAGGGTCCCAAAAAAAAAAAAGCGACGTCGTCAGTGCAGGGGGACGGGTCGCGCGGCGCCATTCTAGTCCATTCCCCCGGTCGCTGCCGTCGACATCGGCGCCCTTCCGGTTAAAGAAGATGAAAGTGCGGCCGATGCTGCGACGACGGCGGGTGGCCGGATTCGCGTGAAGAGGCAGGGCGGTCAGTGACGGCAAGGGCACCACAACGACAGGGCAGGCGGCGATGACGCCGGCCTGGTGGCGATCGCTGCGCGGCTGGCTGGCGCGCTCGACCGGGGCGGCTCCGTTGCGCCTGGCGGCCGTATCGCGACAGGCGGTCGCTGCTGCCGCAGCCAGCCTTCAGGGCGAGGCGCTGCAGGCCGGTGAGATCGCCGCCCACCTGCAGCGCGGCCTGCATGCACTTGCCCTGTACCCACGGCTGGCCGGCGAGCCTGCCCCCGTGCAGGATCCGGCACTGGGCGAAGCGGTGGCGCGCGCGCTGCAGGACCGTGACTGGGCCGCCCGGCACCTGCCGCGGCGCCCGCAACTGCTGCCGCAGCTGATCCAGACCGTCAACGACGATGCCGCCTCGGCACGGGTGATGGCGGCGATCATCGGCCAGGACCCGGTGCTGACCGGAAATCTGCTGCGCATCGCCAACAGCCCGGCCTACAAGGTGCATGAGCGGCCGGTGGAAAGCCTGCAGCGTGCGGTGACCCTGGTCGGTACCGAGGGCGTGCGCCAGATCATCAGCGCGGTGCTGGTGCAGCCGGTGATGCAGGTGCAGTGCGGCATGTTTCCGCAGTTCAGCACGGTCATCTGGGAGCACGCACTGCTGGCTTCGCGTGCGGCCGCCGATCATGCGCGCACGGTCACCTTCGGTGATGCCTTCGCTGCGCAGTGGCTGGGCCTGGTGCAGGGGCTGGGGTCAGCGCTGGTGATGCGCCAGTTGCTGCAGGAAGCGCAGGCACGCGACGAAACCGTGGAGCCGGCGCTGGCCCTGCAACTGCTCCAGCAATGGTCGTTGCCGCTGGCACAACGCGTGGCTGCAGCCTGGGAGCTGCCCGAGCCCGTGCACCAGGCACTGGCGCCGGAGGCCGATGGCCCACTCGCCGACAGCCTGCGTCTGGCCAGCGCTGCGGCGGCAGCCAGCCTGCTGTGCCGGCATGGACATGCCAGCCAGAGCCGCATGCTGGCCCTGCTCGAACAGTTGCCTTCAGCGCCGCCGCATGCCCTGCGTTGGATCTGGCGGCGCCTGCATGGACGCAGCGTGGAAACACGTGATGAGGCCGGACAGGAAGAGGCGGGTCCAACACCCTGAGCGCTACAGCTGCGATTCGACCGGCAGCCAGCTGATCACCCGCGACAACCAGCGTTTGCGCGCCGTTGCCCCCGGCTCCGCCTCCACCCAGTGCGGTGGCGGTTCGCGCTCCAGCCAGCGCAACCGGCGACGGTCATCCAGCGCCAGCCACCAGCTGTGCCTGGGATCAGCCAGGCGCAGGTACTCGTCCCGCAGCTGTGCGCCCAGCACCGGATCGTCGAACAGCACGCCCATCTCGGTGTTCAGATAGGCCGAGCGCGGGTCGAGGTTGAACGAACCGACAAAACCGCGGCGGTCATCGACCAGGAACGCCTTGGTATGCAGGCTGGCGCCGCTGCTGCCGAACACGCCGGCATCGCCGGGCTGCCCTTGTGCCTTCAGTTCGTAAAGGTGGACGCCGGCTTCGAGCAACGGCACGCGGTAGTCCATGTAGCCACCATGTACGGCGGCGACGTCATTGGCGGCCAGTGAGTTGGTGACCACGCCGACCTGCACGCCCCGCCCGGACATGGCCGAAAAGCCATCCAGGCCCTCGTTGCCGGGAACGAAGTAGGGCGAGATCAACAGGGCCTTGCGCCTGGCGGCCTGCAGCTCGCTGATCAGGGTCGACACCAGCCAGGCAGCGCGATCGTCCTTGCGGTGCTTCATCGGCGGGTCGGACACGATGCGCACTGCACCGCTCCAGCGCAGCGGCTCGGGGCTCGGGCGCTGCCGCTTGCGTGATTCGGCCACGCGCGCCAGGTACGGCCGGGCCACGTCCCGCTGCGCCTCATGGTCCGATTCGCGCACCAGCAGGCGCAGCTGTGCGTCGGTATGGAAGGCAAGCGCGGATACCGGAATGGCGGTGTCGCTGTTCCAGTAGTCGTCGAAGATGCGGTTGGCCTGCTCCACGGCGGGGCCGGCGACCAGCAGGTCCAGATCCTGGAAGTTCACATCGGTGCGCGCGCTGAAATACTCCTCGCCGATGTTGCGGCCACCGACGATCGCGACGCGGCCATCGGCGATCCAGCTCTTGTTGTGCATGCGGTGGTTCACGCTGAAGAAGCGCTGCACCATCTCCACCATGCGCAGGATGCCGGTCCGGTTGCGGAACGGGTTGTACAGGCGGATCTCGATGTTCGGATGCGCATCGAGCGCCATCATCAGCGCGTCCTTGTCCTTGGCATTCATGTCATCAAGCAGGATGCGCACGCGCACGCCGCGCTCGGCGGCGTCATACAGCGCCTTGGCCATCAGGTGGCCGATCAGGTCGTCGTGCCAGATGTAGTACTGCAGGTCCAGGCTGCGGCCTGCGTGCGTGGTGATCATCGCGCGTGCGGCGAAGGCATCCATGCCATCACTGAGGAAGGCCACGCCGGACTGGCCGGGATGGGCCTCCTGCAATGGCACGATCTGCTGGTCGATGCGGGTCTGCGCCGGCTGCAGTGGCAGCACATGCGAAGGCGTGCCCCGTGCCTGCGGCGTGAGGTGGTCGGCCAGCAGCAGGCCGGACAGCACCAGCAGCACCAGCACGGCGAGGATGATCGCAGCAACACGCAGCAGGCGTCGCCACAGCGGCTTGGGCAGGCTCATGCCCCGATGGTAGAGCCACGCCATGCGTGAAGGAATGCCTGCAGGATCGACAGGGGGTCAGAGCCCTTGCCTTCGGCACGGGATCCCACCCCGAGGGGGCGTCACCGATGGGGTCGGATCCCATTCCACAGGAAAGGGCTCTGACCCGCACACCTCAGAACCGCTCGTCGCTGCCCAGGTAGCGCCACTGCCCCGGCGGCAGCGGCCCCAGCGCCACGCGTCCGATACGCAGGCGGCGCACCCCGGTCACCTGCAGCCCGGCGGCTGTCACCGCTGCACGCAGGCCCTTGGCGGTAAGCCCCTTGCCGGCAAAGCGCAGGCGTTGTTCGCTCTGCCAGCTGACCTTGCCGCCGCCGGCCTCCTGCTGCAAACGCGCCATCAGCCATGGCCCACGCTCCGGGCCGCCCTCGGCCACTTCGATCAGGTATTCCTGTTCGGTGCGGCCAAGATTGCGCTGCAGATGGGCCAGCGTGGCCGGATCCTGGCTGACCACCACCAGGCCGCTGTCGCTGGCCGGAAGCGAGGCGGCCAGCTGCAGGCCATGGAAGTGACGCTGCAGCGGACGGATGTCGCTGGCATCGAGTTCGCTGCGGCTGTCACTGCTGACCAGCGCACACAGGGTCTCAGCGGCAACGCCGGCCGGCTTGTTCAACAGCATGCTGACCCGCTCGGCCTTTTCATCGCTGGCCTGCTCGGCCACAACGATCACCGCTCTGTCATCGACCGGGCGCTGCGGCTGCTCCACCACGTCGCCGTTGACCGTGACCCAGCCGCCTTCGATGTAGCGTCGCGCTTCGCCGCGCGGGATGCCGAGCAGGGCGGACAGGCGTTTGTCGAGACGGATCGGTTCCATGGCGGCAAGGTCGGGCAGGGGGCGCGCAGTGTAGCTGCTGCGGCCGGTCAGCGCTGGCCGCGGTTGGCCAGCTCGGTCAGGTACAGGCGGGTATCGAACTCCAGCTGCAGGTACTCCGGCTCCATGTGCTGGCACAGCTGGTAGAAGGCCTTGTTGTGGTCGGCTTCCTTCAGGTGGGCCAGCTCATGTACCACGATCATGCGCAGGAACGCTGCTGGTGCCTGGCGGAACACGGTGGCGATGCGGATCTCGCGGCTGGCCTTGAGGCGGCCGCCGTGCACGCGGGAAATGGCGGTATGAGTGCCCAGCGCGTGCTTGATCACTTCCAGCGTGTTGTCGTAGCAGACCTTGTTGAGCGGCACCGACTTGCGCAGGTAGCGGTCCTTCAGCTCCTGGGTGTAGTCGTACAGCTGGCGGTCGCTGCGCACTTCATGCGGGTCGGGGTAGCGCTGCTGCAGCCAGGGGCCGAGCTTGCCCTGCGCCAGCAGTTCGCTGACCTGGGCGACCAGGGGTTCGGGATAGCCGGTGAGGTACTTCAGGACTGCCATGCAGGGGCGGCGGGGCGTCGGTAGAATGGGGCATCCAAGATTACACGCGGTACGCACCGACCATGGCAAAGCCCAACGCGCTGCAGGAACAATTGCTCAAGGCCGGCCTGGCCAAGAAGTCGCAGGCCAGCGCCGCCGCGCGCGAGCAGGCCAAGGCCCGGCAGGGCAAGGCCGAATCGACCTCGGCCGACGTCCAGCGCGAGGCTGAACGGGCCCGTGCCGAGAAGGTCGAGCGCGACCGCGCGCTGGCCGCCGAGCGCAATGCGCAGGCCAGGCAGGCTGAACAGAAGGCGCAGGCGAAGCAGATCATCGCGGCCCATGCCGTGCCCCACAAGGGCGATGACGAGTACCGCTTCAGCGATGGCACGGCGATCCGCACCCTGCTGATCGACCCCAAGCTGCGCAAGGCGCTGTCGGTGGGTGTGCTGGTCATCGTTGCCCACGGCGACGGTTACGCCGTGTTGCCGCGTGCTGCGGCGGAAAAGGTGCGCGAACGCGCCCCGGAAGCGATCATCGTCGACCACGGCCAGCCGGGCTCGACCGCTGAGATATCCACCGGCAATGCCGAGGACGACGCCTACTACGCCCAGTTCCAGGTGCCCGACGACCTGGTCTGGTAAGCGAAAAGGGGACGGAGGGGATTAAGTCGCGATCGACCTGATTGAAGCCCTCCACGCTCTGCTCAGATTGCTGAAGATCAGCCGGGCATGGCTCGGCTCAACACAGGTCTGCTCCTTTGTGCGCGGGTGTATCGTCCCCATATCAGGCGACACACCTGCGGAGGATGGCCATGGCCACCGGTTGGGCGGGAGACGGCGCGGTCCAGGACCAGATCGACGCCACCGTCGACGATGCGATTGCCCGCGCGCGGCGCCAGCTGCGGCAGGGCCCTGGTCTGGAACACTGTGAGGAATGCGACGCACCGATTCCGTTGGCGCGGCGCCGGGCCGTGCCTGGGGTACGGCTGTGCGTGGCGTGCCAGCAGGCGCATGACGACGAAGAGCAGGCGCATGCCGGGTACAACCGGCGTGGCAGCAAGGACAGCCAGCTGAGGTAAGGGGTGTTTTATTGCAGGGCTGCGCCCTGCACCTGCAGAAGCAACGTCAACATCAAAGGCTGGCATTCCGTGGGTTGGCAGGGCGGTGTCGGAGTGCGGGGACGCCGTGAACCCGTCCATGGGGGCTTGGCCGCGGCATCCATGCCGCGGACACCCCGCACTCCGACACCGCCCCGCCTCTGACAGATTTCCGCGATCTGTTGGAACCCGCTGCTGATGCCGACCGTTGGTCGGCACGGGGTCGGATTCAATTTTGACTATCGATATCTGACAGATGTGCCGACCAACGGTCGGCACCCACCAACAGCGCGCGGAATCTGTCAGAGGTGGGGCGGTGTGGGTGGGCAGGACCGTTGGCGCCATGGATGGCGCCATCGAGCCCCCATGGACGGGTTTACGGCGTGTCCTGACCACCCACACCGCCCCGCCATCCCACGGAATGCCGCTCTTGATCTTGCTTCGGCTTCGGCCTCTGCAGGTGCAGGGCGCAGCCCTGCAAAGGAAGACCCCCTCAGCCGTCGCCCTGGATGCCGCCGGGGGCCTGTGCCGGGTCGCGCCAGCGCCGCACCGTGCGCTGGAAGAACAGGTTGTTCGGCAGCTGCAGCACCGTGCCCTCGTGGCCGTCGCCGGTCTCCTGCAGCGTGGTGTAGATCAGGTTCACGTCGATCACCCGGCCCTTCAGGCCCGGTTTCTCGCCGTTCTCCAGCACCTCGATGTAGTCATGCAGGCGGAATGGGCGCGTGGTGAAGATCAGCAGCGTGCAGAAGATGTTGGAGAGCACGCTCCAGGCCGCGAAGAAGGCCACCGCACCCACCGCCGCGAAGCCGGTGAACGCGGTCCACAGTACCGACGGCGATGCGCCGAGCAGGCTGAGGATGTACAGGACCGCGCTGAAATAGACCACGAAACTGGTGATCCGGCGCGCGCCCATCACCATTTCCGGTGGCAGCGTGTAGTGCTCGGCGAAGCGGCGGATCAAGCGCCGTGCCAGCACCCGCAGCAGCCACGCGGCCAGCAGGGTGAGCAGGATCTTCACGGCGATACCCGCGTCGTGGAGCCAAGGGTAGGTCCAGGCCGGCAGGTGATCCTTCAGCGACAACATCATGGGGGCGACGACGGGTGGCAATAACGGCCCTCGATGTTACCCGGCGCGTGCGGGGGATTCGACCGGCGGGGTCCAGGCCAGGCAGACCAGCTCCTGGCGGTGCTGCTGCAGGCAGGCGCGGCCGTTGTCGGGGCGCAGCTGCAGTGACAGGCCCAGCGCCTGCAGCAGGACGCAGGCAGCGATCACCAGCAGGGCGGCGCAGGAAGGGCTGGACATGGCAGGACTCCCGGACGGCAGATTCGCGAAGGACCTTCCATGGATGCAGCAGCCGTCGAAAAGGTTGCATGGCATCGGCCGTCGATCGGCTCTAAACCTTTTCCCGGGTCGCCGCATCCAAGCGATATGCTCGACACCACCATGCCCGCGCCGCCCGCCGCCAACGACGCCGTCGACGAACCCGCTCTGGTACGGGCGGCGGCCGCCGGCGACACCGCTGCCTACGAACTGCTGTACCGGCGTCACGCGCCGCGTGTATTCGCTGTCCTGTGGCGGTTGTGTGGCGGCCAGCAGGCACGTGCCGAGGATGCGCTGCAGGAGGCCTTCCTGCAGGCCTGGAAAGCCCTGCCAGGGTTCCGTTTCGAGAGCAGCCTGTCCACCTGGCTGCATCGGCTGGGGGTCAACGCCGCACTGATGGAACTGCGTGGTCGCGCCGCAGGGCAGGATCACGACAGTCTGGAGGAAGTCGATGGCGGCCTGCTGGAACTGGCGGTGCATGACCGTTGCGCGGGTACCGAGCGTGACCTGGAGCGCGCATTGTCGACACTGCCACCACGGGCGCGTGCGGTACTGGTGCTGCACGATATCGAAGGCTGGAAACACCAGGAAATCGCCGAGCAGCTGCAGATGGCTGTCGGCAGTTCCAAGGCACAGCTGCATCGTGCGCGCGGCCTGTTGCGCGCACGGCTGGGAGACATGACATGAGTACACACGAACACGATTCCGATCACGACCTGCTGGCCCGGCTGCGCGCGCTGCCGAACGAGCGCGATGTACCCGCCGATGGCTGGGCACGCCTGTCCGCCCGGCTGCCGCCGCGTGGACCGCAGGCAGCACCCGAGCCAACGGACAACGTGGTGGTCCTGCCGGTGCGTTCGCGGCGCCGCTGGTGGTTGCCGGCCGGCGCTGCCCTGGCGGCCAGCCTGGCACTGTATGTGGTGGCGCCGTGGCGGCATGCGCAGCCGGATACGCCGGCGCCGTCCGCCCTGCAGCTGCAGGCCGCGGCGATGACCGAGCAGTACCAGCAGGCCGTGGCCGCGCTGCCCGATGGACGGGCGCCGGAATGGCAGCCGGCCTTGCATGAACTGGATGAAAGCGCGGCGCAGATCCGTGCCGCCCTGGCGCAGGACCCGCGTGCGCCGCACCTGCTTGGCCAGCTCAAGCGCACCTATGCGTTGCGGCTGGAACTGACCCGGCAGGCGGCCTATGCCGCCGAGTCCGGCCTGACGACCTGAGGAGACCCCCATGACCCGAACCCTGATTTCCTGCTGTGTCGCGCTGCTGCTGACCCCTGCCGTGGCACTGGCCGACACCCGCATCGACGAGCGCCACACCTTGGCTGCGGGCGGTCGCATCGAGCTGAGCAACGTGGCCGGCAAGGTGACCGTGCGTGGCTGGGACCGCAATGACGTGCAGCTCACCGGCACGCTCAGCGACGGCCTGCAGTTGCGCCAGGAAAAAAGCGCCAACCGTGTGCGCTGGGAGATCGAATATCCGCGCCGCAGCAACAACGGCGGTGCAACGCTGGTGCTGAACGTGCCGCGATCGGTGGAGCTGCTGCTGAGCACGGTCAGCGCCAGCCAGGACATCAGTGGTATCGATGTGCGACGGCTGCAGGCCGACACGGTCAGCGGCAGCCTGAGCGCGGCTGGCCGCAGTGGCGACAGCAAGCTCAACACGGTCAGTGGCAGCGTCAGCGCACGCCTGCAGACGCCGAAGCTGGATGTGAACACCGTCAGTGGCCGCATCGAGGCCGGCGGCGGCGTGTCCGGTGATATCGGTGCGCAGACGGTGTCCGGACGGGTCGAGGTCGACGCCGGGCGCGTGCAGCGACTGGCGGTGGAAACCGTCTCTGGCAGCATCGATCTGGCAGCGGCCGGGCTGGCGCCCGGTGGCCGCATCAATGTCGAATCGGTCAGTGCCTCGGTCACGCTGAGCCTGCCACGCACGGTGTCGGCACAGCTGTCGGTGAACAGCTTCAGCGGCTCGATCAACAGCGACGCCGGTCAGGTGGAGCGGCCGCGCTATGGGCCGGGCAGCCATCTCGATACGCGTCTGGGGGGCGGCGATGGAGACATCCGCATCCAGTCGCATTCGGGCAGTGTGCGGGTACGCCTGGATCGCTGAGCACGGTCCGGCAGGCCGCGGCGGCAGCGCCGCCGCGGTCGGTACTGGGTCAGCTGGCTTTCTTCAGCGCCCAGGTGGTGCCGAGGACTTCGATCTTGCCACCGGCCTTGCGGAACGCTGCCAGGTCCGAAGCGATCGAATCGCTGCTGACCACGGTGCTGGCGGCCGCGCCCTTGCGTTCGCTGCGGATGCTGTTGCTGGCCTTCGCGGGGGTCTTTGCCTTGCGGGGCATGGTTGCTCCTGTCAGGTGGAAGGGGAGGAAAGCGCCCAGGCGTCGGCCTGGCGCAGGTAGTCCTGCCGCTCGCGGCGGCAGTCATCGCCGCCCATCGAAAACTGGCGGCAGATCGCCGGGCGCTGCGAATAGATCGTGCAGCGCAGGTGATAGGGATCGATCGCCGCGCACCAGCCTTCCTCGTTGCGCGCCATCACGGCACGGCCGTGGGTGTCGCGTGACAGGAACTGGCCAGGCACGTGGTCGCCGGGCTGCAGCAGCACGGGCAGCCGGCAACAGACCGCGTCACAACGGCGGCAGTCGATGGGTGCAGGTGCTGCGTCAGGTTGTAAGGCCACAGGGGCCTGGCGGGTGCCCAAAGCGGGTCTCGATGGCGGCTCAGGTGCTGCGCGGACCATGAACGAGCCAGGAAGGCATGGCCGCTAGGCCCGCAGGGCGGGCCAGGCTGCACCGTGGACACACACCGGCGTGGCCGGTGGAAGGTGCAGCGGGGTTCTAGCCGACCAAGAGTAACTTAGACCGCGTAACGTTTTGTTAATCCTGGCTGGCTGCCGCCAATGCCAGGCCCTGGACCACGCCCAGCGAGGGCTCGCCGTGGACCATGCGGGCCCCCGGGAAGGCCTCGGCCACGGCCTGGCGCAGGTAGCCGGCACGGGACATGCCGCCGGTCAGGAACACCGCATCCGGGTCGCCCCCGATGTCGCTGCGGACCTGGGCCAGCAGTTCCCGGATCTGCTCCAGGTAGCCGTGGGCGGCGGCGGCCAGGCCATCGGCGCTGCTGTCGGCATGCAGGTCGCGGGCGATGTAGTCCAGCGTGCTGCGGTGCTCGCTGGCGGCGCTGAGGGCGATCTTGGCGCGTTCGACATCGCGGTACAGGCGGGCGGTATTGCCGGTGTCCTGCAGGGCCTGCAGGCGCCCGCCCCACGGCTCGTCGACGTGATCGTATTTGTGCTGGCGGAAGTCGCGCTGGCGCGTCATGTCCTGCACGGTGGCTGCTTCCACATAGTGGTGGGCGGGCACGCGGGTGATGCCGCGGCCGAACAGCGGCATGTAGCTGGACAGGCTCAGCGCCAGATCAATGTCGGTACCGCCGCGGGCGATACCCCACGCGCGGTGGATACGCGGGGCGTCGTCGCCACCGACTTCGGCATGCGCGATATCGGTGGTACCGCCGCCGATGTCGACGATCACCGCCTGGTGCCGCTCGCGGCTTTCGGCGTGGTAGTGCATGGCCGCCGCGGCGGGTTCTTCGAGGAAATCGATCTGGTCGAAGCCGGCCTGGGTGGCGGCCTCGCGCAGGATATCCAGTGCCTGGTCATTGCCGGCCGCGCCGATCGAGCTGCGGAACTGCACCGGGCGGCCGAGCAGAGCGGCACGCAGCGGCTGGCCAAGCTGGGCGCTGGCGGTCAGGCGGATGTGTTCGAGGATGTGCGCGGCGATGCCGGTGATGGTCTGCTTCGCGCGCGGGTGCAGGTTGTAGCCCAGCATCGACTTCGGGCTCTGCACCAGGTTGCCTTCGTGTTCCTCGAAATAGGCTTCCAGCGCGTCGTCGCCGTAGACCGCGTTCTGCAGCAGGTCGCTGGCGCTGCGTTCCTTGCCGGCGCGGGCCTCCATCCATTCACGGCGCAGGGCGCGCAGGGCTTCACGGCGCAGCGCCTGCGGCGTGCGTTCCTGGCCGGCGGCACGGGCTGCACGCGCGGCGCTGTCGATCATCTGCTGCAGCTGGTGTTCCTGGCCGTCGTCGAGCTGGAAGTCGTCCGGGTCGGGCACCACGCCGGGGAAGTACACGCTGGTGCGGAACTGTTCGGCGTCACCGAAACGGATCGGCAGCAGTTTCCCCTCATGCACGATGGCGGCGGCGGAGTTGCTGGTACCGAAGTCGATGCCGAGGCGCATGGGGAGTTCCGGGGGCGGTCAGGGGCCGCGCACTCTGCTGCAGTTCGTCGCCGACTGCAAGTTCCAGCGTCACGGCTGCTCCAGCCGCGGTCATGGCGGCGGCCGGGCACCTGCCAGGGAGCCGGGGCCCCGGACCGGGCGGTTACAATGGCGGCTGTTGATTCACTTTGAGGTACTTGCCGATGTCGTCTGTTCCCGCCTGCCCGCAGTGCACCCTGGAAAACACCTATGCCGATGGCGCGCTGTGGATCTGCGCCGATTGCGGTTTCGAATGGACCGCCGAGGAAAGTGCCGGTTCGACCCTGGTCGTGCGTGACAGCAACGGCAATACCCTGCAGGCCGGCGACACCGTCACCGTGATCAAGGACCTGAAGGTGAAGGGGTCTTCGATCCCGCTGAAGCAGGGCACCGTGATCCGCAACATCCGCCTGGTCGAAGATGATGCCGAGCACATCGAAGGCAACTCGGACAAGATCAAGGGCCTGGTCCTGAAGACCTGCTTCCTCAAGAAGGCCTGATCGGTCTCAGCGCCTGGCCTGCTGCTGCGCGCGCCAGCGGGCCAGGCTGTCGAGCTTGGCCTGGTAGCGTGCCTGCTCCGGTGCACCACCCAGCAGCTGCGCGCGGGTCAGTTCACGGTCGGCGCGCTCAAGCTGCCCGGACAGGAAATACACGCGCGCCAGCCCGAAGTGGAACTGGTGCGCGGTGTCATACAGGCGCACGGCCTGCCGGTAATAGCGGATGGCTTCGGCCAGCTTTCCGGCCTGCTCGGCCTGCGTGCCCAGCATGTACTGCGCGAACGGGTCCTCACGCTGCACCGACTTCAAGCGTCGCTCCAAGGCCTTGGCCTGCGCATCCAGCCCAAGCTGCCGATACAGCGCGCTGGCATTGGTCAGCGCCGCATCCTGGCGACCGTCCAGGCGCAGGGCGCGGTCCAGTGCCTGCCGCGCCGCATCGGTGTTGCCCTCACGGTTGTCGAGCACACCCAGGTTGTTCCAGACCGAGGGGAACGCGCGATCCTGCACGACCGAGGCATCGAAGAACGCGCGGGCGCCGACGAGGTCTCCTTCGGCCATGCGTTCGGCACCTCGATTGTTGTAGAAATGGGCCAGTGCACGCGCGCGGCTGACCGGCTGCGGGCCGTGGCGGTCGTAGAGTACGTTGCGATCGAGGTCGACCGTGGCGTAACGCCCCGCGATCTCCACGCCCGCGTTGACGTGGCCCACACTGTAGACCACGCCGGCGTCCTGGTCCTGGTACCAGGACACGACCTGGCCGACTTCCTGGACGCGGGCCTGGATGCCAGCCTCGCGCGCCAGTGCCACGAACATCAGCGTGAAGGCGAGGCAGTTGGCGCGGCGCTGCTGCCAGACTTCGTCCACGGTGTAGGTCGCGTTCGCGTCGTACTGCAGGTCCAGCCCCTGGCGGCCGAAGATCATTTCCACCAGTGCCTGCAGCCGCTGCTCGCGCGATGAACTGCGGTCGATCACCTGCGCCTGCAGCATCGCGCGCATTGCGGGAGGAATCGCGAAGACCTGTTCCGGTGAGGGGACCTCCACCGGGGTGACGCTTCCGATGGGCGGGAGTGCATCGGTGCGCGGGTGGTCCTGTGCGCAGAGCGGCGCGGCCATCAAAGCGGCCAGGACCACGATGAAGATGCGGGCGGCAGGGCGGTACATGACAGTTCCCGGCAGCGGCGGGCGCTCCCGCCTGCAGCGAGTGTAGACCCGGCGGCGCCGCGCTGCAGTGACCGTTGGTCGGCGCGTGGCCGGTACGGCGTTTCATCCACAACCGATGTGGACCAGCGCTCGACAAAGCTGTGGACAACCGCGTCCAGGCCTCACCGGGCAAGCGTTGTGAGTATGTGGTGAAAAAACCATCAGCTTGCCGCGGGGCTGCGCAGGCGGGATGATCCGGGTATGGATTTCTCTCCGCTGACGCTGGCTCCTGCGCAGTGGCAGGCGCTGCAGGACAGCTACGCAACGCCGCCCCGCGCCTACCACCACTTCGGACACGTACGCGCGGTGCTGCAGCACTGCCAGGACGTGGCTGACGGCCCGGGCTGGCAGAGGCCCGCCGAGGTGTACCTGGCCGTGCTCTACCACGACGCGATCTATGTGGCGGGCCGCAAGGACAACGAAGCGCGTTCGGCGGCGCTGGCCCTGCAGGCAATCGCACGGGCCCCGGAACTGGCCGGCGTCGACGCCGCGCGGGTCGAGCAGTTGATCCTGCTGACAGCCCGCCATGGCGATCTGGGCCCGGACGACGTTGATGCCGAGGCCGCGCTGTTCCTGGACTGCGACATGGCGATCCTGGCCGCGCCCGAGCCGGTGTTCGCCGCCTACGATCGTGGTGTGGCCGAAGAGTACAAAGGGGTCGTGCCGGGCTTCCTGTACCGCGCCGGGCGTCGCCGTTTCCTGCAGGGGCTGCTGCGGGCGCCGCGCATCTTCCTCAGTGACTTCTTCCACCAGCGCCTGGATGCGGCGGCTCGGGAAAACCTGCGTCGACAGCTGGCCCGCTGAGCTGGACCGGTACACTTGGGCCTGCTCTCACCGATTGTCGCTTCCCACTGTGTCCGTCCCTGATCCCGATCCCCGCCCGCTGCCACCGGAAGAGCCCGGTCCCAACGAATGCTGTGGCAGTGGTTGCCCGCTGTGCGTGCTGGATCTGTACGCCGATGAGCTGCAGCGCTATCGCAAGGCGCTGGCCGAGTGGAAGACGCGGCATCCGGAGGCAACGCCATGAGCCGTGCGCGTCCGGCGGCGGTGCTGGCACTGGTGGCGCTGCTGCTGTTCGTGGCCACCGCGCTGTGGACCCAGGTCGCGCGCAGTGATCTGGACTGGGTGCGGGCAACCTTGAGCCTGTACCTGCACGGGCCGTGGGGCCTGGCATTGCGCGCTGCCTACTGCCTGCTGGCGCTGGCCATTGCGGCGCTTGGCATTGCGCTGTATCGCGGCAGCATTGGCCCGCGCCGCAGTGCGGCGGCGCCGCTGTTGTTCATTGTCTCTGCACTGGGGCTGGCGACGGTCGCCATCGGTGACAGCTGGCTGCCTGAAGCGACCCCGCTGCTGGCACCGTTCATCCATGGACTGGCAGCCAACACCGCGTTCCTGTGTGCCAGCGTCGGCATGCTGCTGCAGGCCTGGTATCTGCGCCGCGAACCGGGTTGGCAGTCCGCCGCGGGCCTGCTCTGGGGCTGGGCATGGCTGGCCTTCGTGCTGCTGTGGCTGCATGTGCTGTGGCGCGCCGGGCCGCCGCGTGGGCTGGGCCAGAAAGTGGTGATCGCGGTGATCGTGGGCTGGCTGCTGTATCTGGCGATGGCCCTGTACCGGCGCAGCCGTCGGGCCGCAGCCCACTGAATCCCCAACGGCCTGCGCCGGTACGTGCCGTGCACGCGGCGGCGGCGTATCGTGTGCGCATTCCATCGGGGATGCGACATGAAGCGTGCAGGGCTCGGCAGGGCAATGGGTGTGGTTCTGGCGTTGGCAGCGCTGCCGGCAATGGCGGCGGCCAACGTGCAGCAGTTCAGCCACGGGCGGTTCGAGCAGATTCCGGTGCACATGCCGGCTGGCACGCCGCAGCGTGTGGTGATCTGGTTCCATGAACCCACCGCCGGTGGTGATACCAGCCGCCTTCCGATCGAGGCCCTGCGTGCCGATGGCGCGATGGTCGCTGCCGTGGACATCGCGCATCTGCGCAGCGTGCTCAAGCGCGAGGGGAATCCGACCTGTTCGTTCGGTTCCGGCGACGTCGAGAACTTCTCGCGCTGGTTGCAGGCCTCCCTGCACCTGCCTGGCTACCACCTGCCGCTGGTCGGTGGTGATGGTGAAGGCGCCGAGATGGCCTACACGCTGGCCGCACAGGCCGACACCCAGGTATTCGCCGGCCTGCTGACCACCGGCTTCTGCCCGGATCACAGCCACGAGCGCATGGTCTGCGGCGATGGCGTGAAGCACAACAAGCTGCAGCCTGCCGAGTTGAATTCCCCGTGGCTGAGCGCCGCCGGCGACCATGGCTGCAAGGTTGGCGAGGCCAGCCGCTTCGTGCAGCAGGTGGCGATGGCACGCGAGTTCAAGCGCACCGCGCGCGGCGATGCTTCACCCGGCCTGGTGGCGGCGGCGCGGGTGATCGGCGCGCAGGCCGGCGTCAGCCTGGCACCGCCACCAGCCGCGCTGAAGGGCCTGCCGATAGTGGAAGTACCGGCGACCGGCAGCGGCGACACGCTGGCCGTGTTCGTTTCCGGCGATGGCGGCTGGGCCGGCCTGGACAAGGACGTGGCATCGTCGCTCAACGAGCATGGCGTGGCCGTGGTCGGCATCGACTCACTGCGCTACTTCTGGAGCGAGCGCACGCCGAAGGGATTTGCCACTGACCTGCAGAAGATCATCGATCACTACCGCCAGCAGTGGCACCGCGACAAGGTGATGCTGATCGGTTTCTCGCAGGGTGCCGACGTGCTGCCGGCCACCATCAACCAGCTTGATGCCGGCACCCGTGAGACGCTGGACCGTATCGTGCTGCTGTCGGTGGGCAGGAAGGCTGACTTCGAATTCCATGTCAGCAACTGGCTGGGGGGTGGTGGCGACGGCCTGCCGATCGCGCCGGAAGTGGCCAGACTGCCGGCGGAAAAAACGCTGTGCGTATACGGCGACAAGGATGAGGACGCACTGTGCCCGGACCTGCCGGCCAATGACGGCGTGAGGAAGGTGAAGCTGCCGGGCGATCACCATTTCGGGGGTGACTATGATCGCTTGGCCGAGGTGATCCTCAAGGGCGGGGCGTGAAGCGGAGAGAGTGCGAACCAACGGTTCGCACCCACCAGAACGTGCCGCGGTAATGCCGGGCCATGCCTGACCGCTGTCGCTGGCGTGTCGACCAAGGTCGACACCTACCGGGCGGCAGGTGGTGCCGGGCATGCTCGGCGGTATGGGGCGTCAATTGCGCCGCGGGTCCAGCGAGATCAGGCGCGTGGCATCCAGCAACGCGGCCGGCAGGTGCATGCCGCCGGGTGCTGCCAGATAGCGCGGTCGCCACTGCGGGTCGAACTTCGACTTGAAGCGGCGCAGGCCACTGAAGCCATAGAAGCGTTCGCCATGCCGCGCCAGCAGGCCGGCCAGTCGGTTCCAGCGCCCAGCAAGGCGATGCTGGGCCAGCCCGGACAGCGGCGCCATGCCCAGCGAGAAGCGCGCATAGCCCTGAGCGCGGCCCCACAGGAACAGCTCGATGAACAGGAAGTCCATCGTGCCCTTCGGTGCCTCGTTGACATGGCGCATGAGGTCCACCGACAGCTCGGCACCGGCCGGTGCCTGCCACAGGTTGGCGAATGCCACGATCTGGCCCTCGGCTTCGACCAGTGCCACCGGGAAGCGCGCCAGGTAATCCGGATCGTAGCTGCCCAGCGAGAAACCCTTCTCGTCGCCGGCCTTGTCTTCCAGCCACGCGTTGGAGATCGCTTGCAGGCGGGGAAGCAGGCTGGGAATCTCTTCCACCGGTGCCACGCGGAACGAAAGGCCCCCGCGCTTGCCACGGTTCCAAGCCTGGCGCAGATCGGCGCGTTCGCGGCCTTCCAGGCCGAAGTCGTGCAATGGCACGATCGCTTCCTCGCCCAGCTTGACCAGGCCCAGGCCCAGGTCGAGATAGGTCTGCCAGTAGGTCTCGCCCACCTGGTAGAACACCGGGCGCAGGCCGAGCCGGTCAGCTTCCTCGCGGAAGCGCCATATCAGCGCACGCGCCACATCAGGCGGGCCGACCGGATCGCCCATCGCGATCAGCGAACCGCCGTAGCGCTGCATCATCACGAAGCCCTGTTTCGCATCATCGCGCAGCACCGCCTTGTCGGCGGTCAGTACCAGGCAGGCCTGGGTATCGGTGGCACCGGCCAGTACCGGCGCCAATGATTGCAGCGTGGCCTCGTCGGCGGCTGGCAGCGGGCTGCGCGTACTGTGCAGCAGCCGCGCCAGGCCGAACATCACCAGCGCGATCGCCACCACCAGCAGCGCACGCAGCGCACGCGGTGCGTTGCCGGATATCGCAAACTGCCACCACAGCTCGTTCTGGTACTCGACATGGCTGTAGGTGAAGAACAACAGCCAGGTGACCGCCACCAGTACCAGGCCGAGGTTGCGCAGCCATGGCCACGACCATGCTTCATCGAGCAGCGCGCCCTGGCGGTAGAACTCGCGGCGTGCGGCCCACAGCGCCATCGCCACCAGCAGGGCGGAGACCGCGATCAACGGTTGGCCACCGCGCAGCCACAGTGGCAACGGGGTGATCACGCACACGGCCATCGCCAGCATCCATGCGGCATGGCTGCGCCGGGCCAGGCCCTGGCCGATCAGCAGCAGGGCGACGCCGCTGAGGCTGCCGATCAGATGGGACGTTTCCAGGATCGGCAGTGATGCGTTGACCAGGTGACGGCGCGGCGTGGGCAACGTGCCGTCGATGACCAGCGCAGCACCGATGCTGAACACCGCCAGCGCGATGATCTGCGGCAACCATGGGCGCAGCGCGTTCCAGCCGGCACGGGTCGCCCCGGCACTGGCCTGCAGCGGCTGGCGCAGCGCGGGTGCAAGCGCGAGCAGGGTGGCCAGCAGCAGGGGCAGTACGTAGTAGGTGACGCGGTAGATCAACGCCGCCGCCAGCACCGCAGCCGGTGCCACCTGTGGCAGCAGCTTCAGCAGGCTCCATTCGAACACGCCGAGGCCGGCGGGCACGGTCGAAACCAGGCCGGCCAGCACCGCGACCAGGTACAGGCCGACGAAGCCGGGCAGGCCGGTCGGCGTCGAGTCCGGAAGCAGCACATAGAACGCGGCACTGGCCAGCACCAGCTCGATCACGCTGAGCACGGTCACCCCGATCATCGTGCGCCGGTCGGGCAGCCACAGCACATGGCCGAACACGCTGAACTGGCGTCCATCGCGGCCGACCAGCAGCAGGGTGGCCGCATAGGCCAGCAGCGCGACGATGCCGACGATGCGCACGGCATCGGGATTCAATGGCAATGCCAACGCTGCCGCCGCCGGTTCCATGCACAGCGCCACGCTGATCAACAGCCATGCACCGAATACGAAACCGAGCGTGCTCATCAGCACCACCTGGCCAATCTGCGCCAGGTCCAGGCCGGCGCTGCGGTAGCCGCGCAGGCGCACCGCGCCACCGGTCAACGCGGCAAAGCCCACGGTCTGGCCCAGCGTGTGTGCCAGGAACGCGGTGATGCCGACGCGCGCGGGGTGCACGCGGATGCCGCTGCGACGCAGGCCGATGGCATCGAAGCCGATCAGGCAGGCGTAACTGGCCAGGCCGAGTACCACGGTGAGCGCGATCTGCGTGCCGCTGAGCTGCCGGAACGCCTGGCGGATCGCACGATAGCCGTGCTCGTCGAACTCATTGGCCAGGCCGTGCAAGGCCAGGGCGAGGATCAGCAGCGGGATGACGATGGTGAGGACCCGCTTCCATGCCGGGGTGGAGGGAGCGGTGGCGGGGTCGGTGGTTTCGGTCATCGGCGCAAGGGTGCGTCAGGGAGGGCGAGGGCGGTGTCAATGCAGCCGTGGCGCATCGTGCGCCTGTCGCTGGCATTTGACCAGCGTCGCTGTCGGAAGCCGGTAGTGACCGTGTGTGGATGGCTGCCCTGCACCCATCGTTGACCGGTTTGGAGGACAATGCAGGCCTGATCACCCGCAGGAGCCACGCCCATGATGGAGCGTTACGACGTCGGACCGCGCATGTCCGAAATGACCGTGTACAACAAGGTCGCCTACCTTTCCGGCCAGATTCCGGAAGACACCAGCCAGGACATCACCGGGCAGACCCGGCAGGTGCTGGCCGAGATCGACAAGCTGCTGGCGCTGGTGGCCAGTGATCGCCAGCACGTGCTGCGCGCCGAAGTGTTCCTGGCCGACATGGCCGACTTCGATGGCATGAACAAGGCATGGGATGAGTGGGTGGTGGAAGGTGCGACCCCGGCGCGCGCCACGGTCGAGGCCAAGCTGGCCCACGCCGACTGGAAGGTCGAAATCGTGGTGACGGCGGCAGTGCCGTAACGGCGGGGTCACCTCCCAGCAGTGGAGGGGGGGTAGAGTCGACGGTTAGTCGACTGTCGCGCGCAGCGCGGGGTTTTGCGCCGCCGGAACGAAGAGCAGTCGACTAACAGCCGACTCTACCCCGCCGCTCCGCCGGTTGGTCCGGTGGCTAGGCCGGCACCAGCTCGATGCAGTCGACCGGGCACGGCGGGATGCACAGCTCGCAGCCGGTGCACAGATCGGCGATCACCGTGTGCATGTACTTGGCGCCGCCGACGATGGCGTCCACCGGGCAGGCCTGGATGCACTTGGTGCAGCCGATGCAGTCGGCTTCCACGATCAACGCCACCTGCGGCGCCTTGTGCTCGCCGCGCGAACGATCAAAAGGAATCGCCGGTACGCGCAGAACCTGGGCCAGCGCGCGTGCACCGGCATCGCCACCGGGTGGGCAGCGGTCGACGCCTGCCTCGCCGCGCGCCATCGCCTGCGCGTACGGTCGGCAACCGTCGTAGCCGCATTGCCCGCATTGAGTCTGCGGCAGCAGGCGGTCGAGGCGTTCGGTCAGGGGTGGGATCAGGCTCATGCGTGGCGAAGGCTGCGCGTCGGGTTACTTCAGGGGTTTGCCGCGGAACCAGCGCTCGTGGGCCAGCGCCAGCATCGGCTTGTCTTCGGAACTGTCACCGTAGGCATGGATGCGCACGTAACGCGACAGATCGAACTGGCGACGGATGTGCTCGACCTTGCGCGGGCCACAGTCGCCACCGGCGTAACGGCCGGTCAGGCGTCCGTCCTGACATTCCAGCCGGTTGCAGATCAACTGCAGGCCCAGCTGCTCGCACCACGGCCGCAGGTACAGGTCCAGCGAGCCGGACACGATCACCACGGTGTGCTGCTGTTCCTTGTGCCAGCGGATCTGCTCCAGCATTTCCGGGCGCACCACGTCGGGCAGGAACTCACGCGAGAAGCCGGCGGCCAGGGTGGCGATGTCGTCACTGTGGCGGTCGCTGAAGGTCAGGCGGGTGACGCGCGCGCGGATGCGTTCGGCCGAGATCAGCTTCAGCTTGTACGCGAGCAGCCACGGGCCGACCTTCCACCACGCCTGCGCCAGCTGTTCGGCGGTGGCCACGCGGCGCAGGAAACGGCCATAGGTATCGCAGGTGGTCACGGTGTGGTCGAAGTCGAACAGCGCCAGTTCCATTCCGTTGCCTCCCATCGCGTTGCCTCCGCTGGCCAATGCTGCCGGCGGGCGCGGCCGAGGCCACGCCCGCTGCGGGCATCAGCGGACCGGCATGCCCGGCTGCGCGCCGCTGTCGGCGTCCAGCAACGCCAGCGCACCGCCGTCGAAGCCGGCCGACAGGATCATGCCTTCGCTCAGGCCGAAGCGCATCTTGCGCGGGGCCAGGTTGGCGATGAACACCACGCTGCGGCCGACCAGCTTCTCCGGCTCGCCGTAGCTGCCACGGATACCGGAGAAGATCTGGCGCTTGCCCAGTTCACCTGCATCCAGCTCGAAGCGCAGCAGCTTGTCCGATCCTTCCACGAACTCGCAGACCAGCACCTTGCCGATGCGCAGGTCGAGCTTGGCGAAATCGTCGATGCCGATGTAGGCCGGCGCGTCGGCGCTCTTTGCTTCGTCCTTGGCCGGGGCCGGGGCGGCCGGCTTGGCGGCGGGGGCAGCGGCAGCCGCCGGCTGCAGGGTGTCCTTGGAGGCGTCGATCATGGCGTCAATCTTCTTCGGGTCGATACGGGTGAACAGCGGGGTGTAGTCGGTGATGCGGTGGCCCAGCAGCGGCTGTGCCAGTTCGGTCCAGTCGTTCACCGGCGCGGCCAGGAAGGCTTCGGCCTGCGCGGCGGTGGCCGGCAGCACCGGCTTCAGGGCGGTGACCAGCACGCGGAACAGGTTCAGGCCCTGGCTGCATACGGCCTGCAGTTGCGCATCGGCGCCTTCCTGCTTGGCGATGACCCACGGCTTGACGTCGTCGATGTAGCGGTTGGCTTCGTCGGCCAGGGTCATGGTCAGGCGGATCGCCGCGGCCGGGTCGTTGCGCTCGTAGGCTTCACGGATCGGCGCCAGGCCATCGACGAAGCGCTGGTACTGCGCCGCATCGGGCAGCTGCGCGGCCAGCTGCCCGTCGAAGCGCTTGCTGATGAAGCCGGCGCAGCGGCTGGCCAGGTTGACGAACTTGCCGACCAGGTCGGCGTTGACGCGGGCGATGAAGTCACCCAGGTTCAGGTCGAGATCGTCGACGCCACCGCCGGACTTGGCGGCGTAGTAGTAGCGCAGCGCTTCCGGCTCCAGGCCGACATCGAGGAAGGTACGCGCCATCACGAAGGTGCCGCGCGACTTGCTCATCTTGGCGCCGTCCACGGTCAGGTAGCCGTTGACGTGCAGGCGGGTCGGCGCGCGGTGACCGGTGCCGTGCAGCACCGCCGGCCAGAACAGGCCGTGGAAGTTGACGATGTCCTTGCCGATGAAGTGGTGCAGCTCGGTGCTGGTACCGGCGCGCAGGTGCGCTTCGAAGTCCTCGCCGATCCTGCCGCACAGGGTCTGGAAGCTGGACAGGTAGCCGATCGGCGCGTCCAGCCAGACGTAGAAGTACTTGCCCGGCTGGCCGGGAATCTGGAAGCCGAAGTACGGCGCATCGCGCGAGATGTCCCACGCGCGCAGGCCACCTTCGGCGTTGAGCCACTCGCCGAGCTTGGCCTTCACGCCCGGCAGGGCGACGTCGCCGGCCAGCCATTCGCGCAGGAACGCGTCGAAGTGGCCCACCTCGAAGAAGAAGTGCTCCGAATCGCGCATTTCCGGCGTGGCACCGGAGATGACCGAACGCGGTTCCTTCAGATCGGTCGGCGCATAGGTAGCGCCGCACACTTCGCAGTTGTCGCCGTATTGGTCGGGGCTGCCGCAGTTCGGGCAGATGCCCTTGACGTAGCGGTCGGGCAGGAACATGCCCTTGGCCGGGTCGTAGAACTGCGCCACCGAACGGCGGCTGATGTGGCCGGCCGCTTCCAGCTTCAGGTAGAACTGCTCGGTCAGCGCCTTGTTGGCCGCCGAATTGGTCGAGTCGTAGTGGTCGAAGGCCACGCCGAAGGCGGCGAAGTCACGTTCGTGGCTGGCCTGGATGTTGGCGATGAAGGTTTCCGGGGTGACCCCGGCCTTTTCCGCGGCCAGCATGATCGGCGTGCCATGGGTATCGTCGGCGCAGACGAACCAGGCCTTGCCGCCACTCATTCGCCGCGCACGCACCCAGATGTCGGCCTGGATGTAGCCGACCAGGTGGCCCAGGTGCAGCGGGCCGTTGGCGTAGGGCAGGGCGGTGGTGACGAGCGCGGTACGGGTCATGGTCGCGGGGTGAAGCCGAGGGGAACCGCAGAGTATCGCATGCCCGCAACGAGGTGACCCGGCCGGGGCCGGGTCACCGGGATGAAGTGAGGCCAGGGGCGCTTATTCGCGCTGCCAGGTCTGCGCGCGGCAGATGAAGGCGATGCAGCCGGACACGTCCAGCCTGGTGCCGCCGGGCTGCAGTTCCATCTTCGACTTGTAGGTCTTGCCGTTGGCCGGGTCGAGGATGGTGCCACCGGACCACTTGTTGGCGCCGTCGGCCTTCAGGTTCCAGAGGATGGTCATGCCCTTCACCGGCTTGTTCCTGTTGGCGCCTTCACAGCCGTCACAGACCGGGTTGGGGCCCTTGTCCGAGTGCAGGATGTCGACCACCTTGCCGGTCAGGGTGCCGTTGGCGGCCTGGGTGATCTCGACGATCGACTTCACCTTGCCGGTCTTGTCGTCGATGGTCTTCCAGCGGCCGGCGGCGCCGTCGGCGGCCTGGGCCGAGAGCGCGGCCAGGCACAGCGGCAGTGCCAGCAACAGGGTCTTGAAGGTGTTGCGCATGGTCCCCTCCCAGGGTTCATTCCGGCACGGTGCCGGTACGGGTCGACTGTATACCCATTCGGCGGGGTATGGGGAAGAGGGGCGTTGCAGGGCTGCGCCCTGCACCTGCGGTAGTGCCGGCCGCTGGCCGGCAACCTCAAAAGCAAAGGCAGCTATCCGTGGGATGGCGGGGCGGTGTGGGTGGGCAGGACACGCCGTAAACCCATCCATGGGGGCTCGATGGCGCCATCCATGGCGCCAACGGTCCTGCCCACCCACACCGCCCCACCTCTGACAGATTTCTGCGGCTGTGGGTAGGTGTCGACCTTGGTCGACACGGTAGATCCATGCCATGCGTGAATGAGGTTTTGGTTGCGGCGATGGGGTCAGATCCCTTTTCCGTCGGAAAAGGGATCTGACCCCCGGGGACGTCAACCGACTTCGTACAACTCCAGCGGCAGGTCGTCGGGGTCGGCGAAGAAGGTGAAGCGGCGGCCGGTGTACTCGTCCACGCGGATCGGTTCGCAGACCACGCCATGTGCAGCCAGGCGCTGGATGAACGGTTCCAGCGTGGCCACGCGGAACGCGAGGTGGCGCAGACCCTGGGCCTCCGGGCGGCTGGGACGGGGCGGCGGCGAGGGGAAGGAGAACAGTTCCAGCTGGCCGCCGTCGGGCAGGGCCAGATCGAGCTTCCAGGAATCGCGTGCGGCGCGGTGGTTCTCGGCCAGCACGCGCAGGCCGAGGATGCGCACGTAGAAGTCCTTCGAGCGTGGGTAGTCGCTGCAGATCAGTGCGGCGTGGTGGATGCCCAGCAGGGCGTCGGAACCGGGGGTCATTGCAGGGTGTCCAGCCAGCGCTGGGCGATCTTCTGCGCCAGCGGATAGGGTTCGGGGTCGTTGCGGTTGGTCAGCACGATCACGGTCAGGTGCTTCTCCGGGTGGCGCACGATCACGTTGCGGAAGCCGATGCTCTCGCCGCTGTGCCATTGCACCGGACCATTCAGCCGCCAGCCGAAGCCGTAATGCGGCACGTCCGGTTCCGATGTGGTCGTGGCCGGGCTGAACATCGCGCGGCGCGAAACCTTCGACAGCAGGCGGTCGTCGTACAGCGCGGCATCCCAGCGGGCGAGATCGTCCAGCGAGGAGTAGATCCCGCCGTCTCCCAGTACGGCGCTGGTAGTGCTCTGGTCGGTGCGCTGCCAGCGGCCATCGATCCGGCTGTAGCCATAGGCGCGTGCGGCGACCGTGTCCACGCCGTCCTGGTGGGCCACGGTATGCGTCATGCCCAGCGGGCGGAAGATGCGTTGTTGCAGGAAGGCGGCGAAATCCTGGCCGGATGCGCGGCCCACGATCAGTGCCAGCAGTGCATAGCCGCTGTTGCTGTAGCGGTACTGCGTGCCCGGCGCGAAGTTCAGCCGGTCCTGGCGCGACAGCAGGGCCAGCACATCGGCATCGTGTACCTGCCGCGAGTCTGCCGGGTCCATCAGGTCTTCGTAGTCGAGCAGGCCGCTGGTATGCGAGAGCAGGTGGCGGAGGGTGATGCCCGCTGCAGCCGGTGGCAGCTCGGGCAGCCACTGCCGGGCCGGCTGGTCCAGCCCGAGCCGGCCGTCTTCCACCAGCAGCAGCACCGCCGCAGCGGTGAACTGCTTGCTGACCGAGGCCAGCCGGAAGTTGCTGGCGGCTGTGACCGGGGTGCCGTCTTCGACCACCGCAAGGCCGTAGCCACGGCGGAACACCGGCTGCCCGTCATGCAGCACCAGCACTGCGGCGCCGGGCACCTGGCCATCGTAGGCCTGCATCAGGCCGTCGATACCGGCATCCGGTGGGGTCAGCACCGGTGCGGCGTCGCCCGCCAGAGGCAGCAGGCCCAGCACGGCGGCGAACAGGGCGACGGCAGGGCGCATGGTGGCTCCGGAAGCGTCAGGGCGAAGGTGTGGGCGCAGCGCTGGCCGGCTGTGCCATCCAGCGCTCCATCTTGCGGTCCAGCACGTCCAGAGGCATCGAGCCGTCTTTCAGCAGTTCTGCATGGAAGCGGCGCAGATCGAAGGCTGCGCCCTGGCGTGCCTTGGCCTTGTCGCGCAGGGCAACGATGGTGGTCAGGCCGGCGACGTTCGACAGTGCCTGGCCGGGCTGGGCCATGATCCGCTCGACTTCGGCGTTGGCGTCATCGCTGCTCATGTCCACCGTCTTCTGCAGGTAGGCCACGGCCTGCTGCTTGCTCCAGCCCTGTGCATTGACGCCGGTGTCGGCGACGACGCGCGCGGCGCGCAACAGGCGTGAGTACAGGTAGCCGATACGGTCGTAGGGATCGGTGTAGACGCCGAGGTCTTCACCCAGCGTTTCGGCGTACAGGCCCCAGCCTTCGACGAACGCAAGATCGCCACCGAGGCGACGGAAGCGTGGCAGCTTGGCCAGCTCCTGCTGCAGGCCCAGTTGCACGTGATGGCCGGGAATCGCTTCATGCAGGTACTGCACCGGCACGCTCCAGCGCTTGCGGCTGGGCAGGTCGCGGGTGTTGATGTACAGCACGCCGGGCTGCCCAGGCGGCGACGGCTGGTAGGCGGCAGCGGCGGCGGTCAGCGCCCGTTCCGGTTCCACCGCGCGTACTTCCAGCGCGGACTTCGGCAGCGTATCGAGCACCTGCGGCAGGCGCGCGTTGACCTGCTGCTGCACCTGGCGGTAGCGGCTGATCAGTGCATTGGCATCGCTGTACTGGAACTGGCGATCGTTGCGCATGCTGCGCAGCAGCTTTGCCGGCGTGCCACGCAGCTTGGCGTCCTTCATCACCGTGGCGATCTGTGCCTGCAGTTCCTGCACGCGTTGCTCGCCCAGCGCGTGCAGCTGCGTGGCGGTCTGGTCGCTGGCGGTGGTCTGCACGATCAGGTTGGCGTACCAGGCCTGGCCGTCGGGCAGCGCGCCCATGCCGCTGCTGGCGCGCGTGGCCGGCAGGTACTCGGTGGCGATGAAGCCGCGCAGGGCGCGGTAGGCGGGCATGATGCGCAGTTCGATCATGCGCTTGTACTCGGCACTGATGCGCGCCTTGTCTTCGGCCGCAATCGTGTTCGGCATGGTGCGGATCGGCGACCAGAAGATGCTCTCTTCAGCGGTCGGCTTGATCACCGCATCCAGCTGCGGCAGCACCTTCTCCATCAGGTCGCGCGGCTGCACCACGCCGGCCTTCATGCCCTGGCGCATGTTGTCGATGGCCTGGTCGAACAGTTCGGGAATGCCGAGCGAGCGGCGCGACCAGGTGTCATAGTCCTGCACGGTGTTGAACGGCTGCGCGCCCGCGCCGGAGCCGAGGATCGCCATGATGCTGCCGATGTTGTAGTACTGGCTGATCGGCATCATCCAGCTCGGGTAGCGCTCGGCAGCCAGCGAGGCGCGCGCGTCACGTACGAAGATCTCGTAACTGAGCAGGTCCTGGCCCTGCAGGCCATCGCTGCCGAGTTTTTCGACCTTGCCCAGCCACTGCGTGGTGAAGTCGTGCGACTGCTGGCGCCAGGCGGCGGACAGGATGTTGGGCAGCTGGTCGTTGTAGCGCGGTTCGCCCTGGAACGTGGCCTGCAGCGGGTTCAACCGCATCGAGGCATCCCAGTACTCGTCGTACAGCCGTTCCAGCTGCACCTGCTTGGGCACGGCACGGGCCGGTGCGACCGGACGCGGCGCAGCGCGGCGCGCCGAACTGCCACGGGCCGGTGCGGTGGCACGGGCGGGCCTGGCCTTGGGCTTGGCGGCCTGGCGGGTCTGCGCAGCGGCAGGGCGGCTGGCCTTCTTCTTCGCTGCTTCGGCCGACGGCACGGCACTGAACAGGAACAACGCGGCAATGGCAGCGGCCAGGACGCGGGGGGAATACGGCATCAAGAAGCTTCCGTGGAACACAGATCGTGGAGCTTGCACGATCCGCGCGCGTACGGCCAGCGTGAAGACGCAGTCAGCTTGGCGGCGCTGGGGCTTCAGTCAGCCGCAGCGGCGGCGCGCAGTGCCGCCGCGCGATCGGCGCCCAGATAGCGGGTGATGGCACGCCGCATCAGGTACAGCAACGGAATCAGGGCGACCGCAAAGCCCATCTTGTACACGTAGTTGACGCTGGCGATCGCAAGGAACAGCGAGGTCGGCCAGTGTTGCGGGCCCAGCACAAAGGCGATCCAGATCACCACGAAGCTGTCCACCACCTGCGAGATCGCAGTTGATCCGGTCGCACGCAGCCACACGTGGCGTTCGCCGGTGGCCTGGCGGATGCGGTGGAACACCGCCACGTCGATCAGCTGGCCGAGCAGGAAGGCCACCAGCGAACCGGCGATGGTCCACATGCCCTGGCCGAACACGGCTGCGAACGCGGCCTGGTAGTCGGGCACACCATGGTCATCCATCGACGTGACCCACCAGCTGGCCGGCGCCAGCGAAATGGCCGCGAAGGCGAACAGGAAACCGTAGCCGATCAGCACCACCGCCAGCCACGAGATGAAGCGCACGCCGCGCTTGCCGAAAAACTCGTTGATGGTGTCGGTCATGATGAACACCACCGGCCACAGCAGGGTACCGGCGGTGAAGCTGAGCGAGCCGGTCTGGCCGAACAGGTTCCAGTTCAGCGGGGCGATGCCCAGCGTGTCTTCCAGCGCGAAGATCTTCACCCCGATCAGCTCGGCCAGCACCGCATTGCCGCAGAAGAACGCGGCCAGCACGATGAACAGCAGGACCGCGCGGTCCTGCAGCGGGCGCTCGATCGGCGCCGGGGTCATTCGGTGCGTTCGCCGGTGCGTTCGCCGGCGCGGGTGAACGGCACGCTGGACGGTGCGACGGCGCCGCCGGAAATGATGAAGCTCATGGCCTGGTCGACGGTCCAGTCAGTCGGGGTCAGCAGTTCCACCGGCACGATTTCCAGGTAGCCCGAGGTCGGGTTCGGCGTGGTCGGTACATACACCGCGGCCAGCTCACGGTCGGTGCCGTGTTCCTTGATCACGCGGGTGACCAGTCCGACCGATTTCATGTCGCGGTGCGGGAAGTCGATCAGCACCACGCGCTGGGTGCTGCCCGGTTCGGTCTGCAGCATGTCCAGCAGCTTCTTTGCGCTGTCGTAGATGATGCTGGCCAGCGGAATGCGCTTGATGACCGCGCCCACCCAGCGCAGCAGGCGCTGGCCGAGCACGCGGCGGCTGGCCACGCCCACCGCCAGGATCACCAGCAGGGTGGCCAGCAGGGCGATGGTGTCCTGGATCCATTCGGCGCGGACCCAGCCGAGGTAGTGCGGGAAGCTTGTCGCGATCTGCTCGGACAGCGGTACCACCAGCGGGCTGGAAATGCCCGACAGCAACACGAACACGAACTTGACCACGACCCAGGTCAGCCAGATCGGCAGCAGGGTCAGCAGGCCGGTCAGGAACAGGCGCTGCAGGGAGGGGCGGGGGACCAGGGCGGGGGCTTCGAGCGACATGTGCGCATTGTAGCGGTCACTGCCGGTCGATTACGCTGGTGGATCGACTGCGGCAACGAGCCATGGAAGGGAAGCTGTGTTGAAGATTCTGCGCGGACTGGGCTGGACCCTGGCGGGCCTGCTGCTGTTGACCATCGTGGTGTGGTGCGCCTCACGCATGTGGCCGGTGCCGGAATCGCGGTTGCAGGCGCAGCACCGGCTGGAAGCGCGGCTGCCGGCGAGCGGGCGCAACGGTTATGCCCTGTTGTGGACGCTGCCGTTCGACGATCTGGATGCCCGCCAGCGCGAGCAGGCGTTGGCCGAGGACGTGCGCCGTTGGGAGGCCGACCTGCTGGGCAGCAGCGGCGGCCAGACACACCTGGTGGCCAACCATGCCGAGCTGCGCTCGCGGCCCGGTGCCAGTTGCGGGCCGGCCGCCCGCGGCTGCCTCGCCCAGGTCCGCGCGGACCCGCAACGCTTCGTGGAGGCCCATGCCGGGCACCAGCAGTTGCACGCGCGGCTTGATCAGCTCGCCGAAGCAGACTACTTCGTATCGCCGTTCCAGCCGAAGGGCGAGGGCATCCTGGTGCCGATGCCGACCTACGGGCTGGTGGTCGATGCCACCAGCGCACGTGCGCTGGCGTTCGTACAGGGTGACATCGACGGTGCCCTGCGCGGCAGCTGCCGGGGAGTGCAGCTGGGCCGGCGGCTGGTGCCCGGTGGCAGCTATCTGGTCGAAAGCATCATCGGCGCCAGCCTGGTACAGGCCAACGCGCAGCTGCTGGCCGACATGCTGGTCGAACTGCCTGCCGATCACCCGCTGCCGGCCGAATGCGAACAGGCCATGCAGCCGATGCGGGCCGACGAGCAGAGCCTGTGCCGTGCGATGCAGGGCGAGTATGCGATGAACCGGGTGGCGATCGAGACCTCGGCGCGGGAATTCGGCGGCGCGCTGGTACTGGACCGCAGCAGCACCCTGGCCCGTGCGGCCGGCAATCTCGGTTGGGCCTGTGGCGCGACGGCGACCGCTGCGCTGGAGGCGGACCGTCCGTTGCCGGCACCGGCGCCGCCGCAGCGTGACTTTGGTTGCCTGTCGAACGTCATGGGTTGCCTGTTGACCGACATTGCGGGTCCGGTCTATCCGGCCTATTCGTCGCGCACCCAGGACGCCGCGGCGATGCTGCGCCTGCTGGGTGCACAGCGCTGGCTGCGGCAGCAGCCGGGGGATCCGGTGGATGCCCTGCAGCGGTTGCCGGCACAGTTCGCCTCGCCGGTGCGGGTGCCGCGCTTGTCGGCGGATGGCCGCCATCTGCAGGTGCCGCGCCGCTCGCCGTCCCGCAGCAACGACGAAAGCCCGTGGCTGTCGGTGCCGCTGCAGGCGGAGCCAGCTTCGACTGCGTTGGCGCGCGATTGAGGCGCGCTCAGCGCGCGTGCGGCTTCAGGCGCAGGTACACCTGCTTGCGGACCTGTGCGACCACTTCGCCGCTTTCATCGATCACGTCGTTGCTGAACCAGCGCAGCACCTTCTCGCCACTGGCCGCTTCGGCGCGCAGTTCATCCAGCAGCGCGTCGTCGATGCGGAACGACGTCCGCACGATGCCACGGCCCGGCTTGAGGAAGTCGATGGCGCCGGCGCGGTCCCACACGTAGTAGTCGCGGCCGAGGATGTGCAGCAGGCCGAGCATCCAGAACGGATCGGTCATCGCGAACAGGCTGCCGCCGAAGTGGGTGCCGACGTAGTTGCGGTTCCATGGCCGCAGGCGCAGCTCGACATCAATCTGCCGGTAGTCGGGGGTGATGCGGGTGACGTGGATGCCGGTGAACAGGAAGGGCGGCCAGAGGTTGATGCCGAAGCGGAACAGACGGGCGTTCATGCGGATCCGGGGGCGCTGGGCGAGGTGTCCAGTCTAACCATTCGCATGCGTATGTTGCACCCGGTGGCACCGGTCACGCGCCGCCGTCCATCACATACCCGTCGCGTCCATTCGCTTTGGCCTGGTACAGCGCGGTGTCGGCCCCTTCGACGAAATGATGCGGTTGCAGCTCGCCTTCCGGTACCCGGGTAAACACGCCGATGGTGAGCGTCACCCGATCGTCGCTGCCGTCACCGTGTACCGGCAACGCACGTACGCAGTCGATCAGGTCCTGGATGACAAGCCGCGCGCCTTCGGCCGGGGTATCGGGCAGTACCAGTGCGAATTCATCGCCACCGTAACGCGCGGCCATGTCGCGCGGCCGCCGCGCATGCGCGCCGATCAACCGGGCGACGTCCCGCAGCACGCGGTCGCCGACCTGGTGGCCATGGCGGTCGTTGTGGCGCTTGAAGTGGTCGACGTCGATCAGCGCCAGGCTCAGCGGCTTGCCGTTGCGTCGTGCGGCGTCGCATTCCTGCTGCAACGCCTGTTCGAAACGCAGGCGATTGCCAAGGCCGGTCAGTGCGTCGCGGTTGGCCTGCCGGTGCCAGGCCGAAATCCGCCAGGTCGCCCAGGCCAGCAGGACCAGCAGGACGCCCAGCAGGGCGGTGGCTGGCGCCCACCAGAGGTTGCTGGTGCGCAACAGCAACCAGCTCAGCAGAGGGGCAAGCGGCAGCGAACACAGCGCCGCCAGCCACGGCAGGCGCAGGCCGAGCAGGATCACACACAGCGCCACCAGCACCGCGCTGATGGTGTGCTGCCAGAAGCGGGGCAGCACCTCGATCTGCTTGTGCTGCAGCAGCATCGAGGCGATGTTGGCCTGGTACTCGCTGCCGCTCATCCAGAACTCGCGGGTGGTCGGGGTCAGCAGGCGCGGTGCGATGCCGCTGGCGGTCATGCCGACGATGATGCGGCGGCCATGCAGCATCGCCATGTCCACGTGGCCATCGAGTACGTCTGCGTAGGAAACCTGCGGCAACTGCTCGGGAGGTCCGGCATAGCGCACCCGCACGTAGTCGTTGCGCCGCCATTGATAAGGCGAGCCCACCTCGGGATCAGGGTCGGGCAGTCCGCGCACCGCGCCCGCAGGCAGGCCGGTCAGGGCCAGCCCGAGCGCCGGCCAATGCGCCTTGCCGATGCCCGCATGCAGGTAGATGCCGCGGGCGACGCCGTCGCTGTCCACCTCAACGTCGGTGTGGCCGATGGCGGCGGCACTGGCCGCGATCTGCGGAACCGGCAGCATTTCCTCGGCCATGCGATCACCGGCTGCCGGTGCGGCCAGCACCGGCAGCACCACCCGGCCATTGCGACGGATGGCCGCGGCCAGCGCCTCATCCTGGCGGCTGTCGCGGCGGTCCGGCTCGGACAGCATCAGATCCAGCGCGACCCGTTCGGCACCGGCATCGGTCAGGCGATCCAGCAACCGGGCGTGGACCGAGCGCGGCCACGGCCATTGGCCGATGCGTTGCAGGCTGCCTTCGTCGATGGCCACGATCAGCACGCTCGGGTCGGGTCGATAGTCCCAGTTGCCGACCATCGCGTCGTAGGTGGCCTCGTCCTGCCGCCACAGCCATTGGCCCTGGCTGGCGACGAGGGTCAGTATCCCGGCCAGCATGGCCAGCAGGATCCGCTTCGACCACGGCAGCGGCGAACGCCTCACAACAGCAGCCACAGCAGCAGGGCACCGCCGCCGGTGCCATAGCAGAGGCGACACGGCAGGGCGATCTTCTGGGCAGGCGAGAACTCGCCGGCATGGCCGTCATCGTCGATGTACTGCACGCGCACATGCAGGGTGCCGCGCCACGGACGCTTGAAGCTGACCTGCGGTTCGGCCACGGTTTCGTCGACCAGGGGTGCCTTGAAGTCGCCGCGGCGGTCGACCTGCACGCGATAGCGCTGGCCTTCGCTGCCGGCCTGCCAACGCAGGGTCAGCTCACCGTGCGCGGCCTCGGGCGGTTGCAGCGCAGGATCCACCGGCTCGTTGCTCAGTTGCAGTGGCAGGGCCTGGCCATAGCGCCCCTGGTGCCCATTGGCGCTGCGGGAGGCGATCCGCCAGAAGTAGTGACCCGGCGGCAATGGCTGCGCCAGGCGCAGGTCGGTGCCGGTGCTGGTCTGTTCCTGCAGTGGCTGTACGAAGGTGGAATCAGCCGCGATCTGCAGCACGCTGCTGCGCGCACCGGGGGCTTGGCTCCAGCGGAAACGCGGGCGGTCGCTGTTGATTGTCTGTCCATGCAGCGGGGCCAGGGTCAGCGGCGGTGGAGGCTGGTCGCTGAGTTCGAAGTCGGCACTGGCGTCGATGCCTTCCACACCCTGCGCATCGACCGCGCGCAGCAGGATGCGCAGCTGGCCCGGCGGCAGATCGCCGATGGCCAGGCGGGTATCGGGGGTGGTGGCAGCGAACAGCAGGATCTCCGGCGTGGCTGCCTCCACCACTTCAACGCGGTAATGCGCGGCGCCGGCGACCGGAGTCCATGCCAGCAGCGTCGGCAACGGGGCCAGGCGCAGTTCATCGTTGCGCAGCTGCGGTGCCGGCAGCAGTACGGAGACTGTGTCCGGAGCGGCGTCTGCGCTGGCGCTGCGGGTGGCCTGTCCGGGCTGGACCATGCGCTGGCCATGGGCGTTGCCGACCTGCACCTTGCCCTGCAGGACCTCGGTGGCCGCGACATCACGACCGTCGCCGGCACTGACCCGGAAGACGGTGCCGCGCACGCTGCTGGTGGCGGTGGGCGCATCGATGATGTAGCGCGATGCCGGGCCGCGCGCGGGCGTCACCCGATTGCTGGCGCGGCCCTGCTGCAGGCGCAGGCGGGTGTCGACCATGCCGGTGTGGCCATAGCGGCTGAGCTGGTCCAGGCGCAGGCGCGAGTACTCACGCAGCTGCAGGCGCGACGCATCGGCAAATTCCAGCGTGACGCTGGATTCGCCCTCGGTCTGTACGGTGTCTCCGATATGCAGCTGCTCGCCGGCCTGGATGGCGCGGCTGGCGCTGCCGTCTCCACTGGACAGTTCGACCTTGCCGCGGACCGAGAGCACCCGCGCCGGTGCCGGTTCGATGCGCAGCCAGCTGATGGGGAAACGCAGCAGCTGGCCGGGCGGCAGCCGGTAGGGATTGTCGATTCGGTTGTGCTGCTGGAGCTGTTGCCAGCGCACCGAGGGTTTCAGATACACGCCACCCAGATCCCACAGGGTGTCGCCGGGGCGGACCCGGTAGTTCCAGTCCTGCGCGGCGGCGATGGCCGGCAGCAGAAGCAGGGCACAGAGCAGGGCGCCCTGGAAGCGCATGGCAAACAACAGCGAGCGGACGAAGGTCACAGTTTTGCAATCCCGGCAATGCGGGGGTGCAGCTGCAAGACCCCATGGCCCCGACCTCATCCCCCCGAACGGATCGTGGCGGCCCTACGGCCGCCATCGTGCGCATTATTGCCCGCGTCCAGTGCAGGGATTCTGAACGAACCCGGCTTCCGTTCAGAACAGCAGGGAGGCCATCCTGCGGCGGTACTGGCCGACCAGGTCCTCGTCGGAGATCACATTGAAGGCATCGATCAGCGCCTTGCGCGGCAGGCCTTCCTCGAAACTCCGGTCGATCCGCAGCATGTCCAGGAACTGCGCCAGCGCGGCTTCGTCATGGCCGCCGAGCAGCAGCTGCACGCCGCGCAGGTGGCGGGCCTTGAGGTCATTGCCGTTGGCGGCGATGCGCGCGTCCAGCACCTCGGCGGCCGGGGCGTCCTTCAGGGCAGCGGCAAAGGACAACCGGGCGCGGGCGCGCACGGCGCGGTCGTCGGTGGCCAGGTTGGCGGGCAGGCCGTCGATCAGCGTACCGGCTTCGTCCACGCCGCCGATCTGCAGCAGGGCCAGGGCCAGGTCGAGCTTCAGCTCGTCCTTGTCCGGCTCGGCGGCGATCTGCGCACGCAGTACATCCACCTGTGCCTGCGGATCCAACGGCGCTTCGTCGTCGGCGGCGGTGTCACCGACGTCGGCCGGCACGATGCCGTGCTGGGCCAGGAACTCACGCAGCTGGCCTTCCGGGATGGCGCCGGGGAAGCCGTCCACCAGCTGGCCGCCCTTGACCAGGAACACGGTCGGCACCGAGCGGATCTGGAAGGCGGCGGCGATCTGCTGTTCCTTGTCGACATCGACCTTGGCCAGCTCAAAGGCGCCGTTGTATTCGGCGGCCAGCTTTTCCAGCATCGGCCCCAGGGTCTTGCAGGGGCCGCACCACGTGGCCCAGAAGTCGACCAGCACCGGCGTCTGCAGCGACTTCTGCAGGACTTCGGCCTCGAAGGTCGCAGTGGTGGCGTCGAATACGTAGGTCGTCTCGGTCATGGGGGAGGCATCGATTGGCATCTGGAGACCGATTCTATGGTGACGATCGATGCCAGTCTCAACCCGGACTGCGGCAAATGCCCGACAATGCGTCGTTCCCGCCGCCGTTGCTCCTGGAGCCTGCATGACCTCCCCGTCTTCCCTGTTGCGTCTGTCCGGCCCCGCCGCCGCACTGCTGTTCGTGCTGGCGGTGCTGGGCTTCGGCACCGGCCTGGAAGGTTATGCACAGGCGCGGCACCCGGTGGCCCTGCTGGGCGCACACGGCGTGCCGCACGCGTTGGCCTTCAATCTGCTGGGCTTCGTACTGCCGGGCCTGTTGGCGGTGGTCGTGGCCGAGTGCCTGCGCCGACAGCTGCCGGCCAGTGCTGGCTGGGCGCCGCGGGTGGGCAGCCAGATGCTGTTGCTGGGCGGACTGGCCTTCACCGCGATGGGCTTGATGCCGCTGGATGTGGACGATCTGCACGGGCCGGCCAGCCAGCTGCACGCCAGTGCCTGGATGATCTGGGTGCTGGGCTTCGTCGCCGGCACCCTGTTGCTGGGCATCTCGCAGCTGCGCCAGACGCACGGGCGCGCCTTGGGCGGGGTGGCGATCGCCTGTGGCGTGCTGGCGGCGCTGGCTGCCTTTGCGCTGCAGGGCGTGCTGCCGGCGCCGCTGGCACAACGGCTTGCATTCGCCTGCTGGGCGGTCTGGCTGGCGCTGGCCCTGCCTCTGTCGCGACCGCGCTGAGACCGGCTCCGGGCGCTGGCGGGGCCGGCGGTCGGCGGGCAGGATTGGAGACGTTTGCCGCACTGCGGTACGCTGTACCGCTTTGCCGCCGCATCCGCGTGTTCCATGACCAGCGCTGAAACCAACGCCTACGACCCGCAGCAGGTTGAATCCGCCGCCCAGAAGTACTGGGACGCCACCCGTGCCTTCGAAGTCGACGAGACTTCGGACAAGCCGAAGTACTACTGCCTGTCGATGCTTCCGTACCCGTCCGGTGCGCTGCACATGGGCCACGTGCGCAATTACACCATCGGCGACGTGATCAGCCGCTACAAGCGCATGACCGGCCACAACGTGCTGCAGCCGATGGGCTGGGACGCGTTCGGCCTGCCGGCGGAGAACGCGGCAATCAAGAACAAGACCGCACCGGCGGCCTGGACCTACAAGAACATCGAGCACATGCGTGGCCAGTTCAAGGCCATGGGCTATGCGGTGGACTGGTCGCGCGAATTCGCCACCTGCCGCCCGGACTACTATGTACACGAACAGCGCATGTTCACGCGCCTGATGCGCAAGGGCCTGGCCTACCGCCGCAATGCGGTGGTGAACTGGGATCCGGTCGACCAGACCGTGCTGGCCAACGAGCAGGTCATCGATGGCCGTGGTTGGCGTTCCGGTGCGCTGGTCGAGAAGCGCGAGATCCCGCAGTGGTTCCTGCGCATCACCGATTACGCCCAGGAACTGCTGGACGGCCTGGATGAACTGGACGGCTGGCCGGATTCGGTCAAGACCATGCAGCGCAACTGGATCGGCCGCTCCGAAGGCCTGGAAATCCAGTTCGACGTGCGTGATGTCGACGGCACTGCGCTGGATCCGCTGCGCGTGTTCACCACCCGTCCGGATACCGTGATGGGCGTGACCTTCGTGTCGATCGCCGCCGAACATCCGCTGGCCCTGCATGCGGCGAAGAACAACCCGGAACTGGCTGCGCTGCTGTCGGAAATGAAGCAGGGTGGCGTGTCCGAGGCCGAGCTGGAAACCCAGGAAAAGCGCGGCATGGACACCGGCCTGCGTGCCATCCATCCGGTCACCGGCGAAAAGGTGCCGGTGTGGGTCGCCAACTTCGTGCTGATGGGCTACGGCACCGGTGCGGTGATGGCTGTTCCGGGCCACGACCAGCGCGACAATGAAGTGGCCAACAAGTACGGCCTGCCGATCAAGCAGGTGATCGCGCTGAAGGATCCGCGCAACGACGACGAGCGCACCTGGGATGGTGCCCGCTGGCAGGACTGGTACAGCGACAAGAACCGTGCCTTCGAGCTGGTCAACTCGGCCGAATTCGATGGGCTGGATTTCCAGGGCGCCTTCGAAGCCCTGGCCGAACGCTTCGAGCGCAAGGCCCAGGGCCAGCGCCGCGTCAACTATCGCCTGCGCGACTGGGGCGTGAGCCGCCAGCGCTACTGGGGTTGCCCGATTCCGGTGATCTACTGCGACAAGTGCGGTGCGGTGCCGGTGCCGGAAGAGCAGCTGCCGGTGGTGCTGCCGGAGGACGTGGCGTTCTCGGGGACTGGTTCGCCGATCAAGACTGATCCGGAATGGCGCAAGACCACCTGCCCGGAATGCGGCGGCGCGGCCGAGCGCGAGACCGACACCTTCGACACCTTCATGGAGTCGAGCTGGTACTACGCCCGCTACACCTCGCCGGGTGCCCGAGATGCGGTCGACAAGCGCGGCAATTACTGGTTGCCGGTCGACCAGTACATCGGCGGCATCGAGCACGCGATCCTGCACCTGATGTATTTCCGCTTCTACCACAAGCTGCTGCGCGACGCGCGGATGGTGGACAGCAACGAACCGGCACGCAACCTGCTGTGCCAGGGCATGGTGATCGCCGAGACCTACTACCGCCCGAACCCGGACGGCTCGAAGGACTGGATCAATCCGGCCGATGTAGAAGTGCAGCGCGACGAGCGCGGCCGCATCACTGGCGCCACGCTGATCGCCGACGGCCAGCCGGTGGTGGTCGGTGGCACTGAAAAGATGTCCAAGTCGAAGAACAACGGCGTGGACCCGCAGGCGATGGTCGACAAGTACGGTGCCGACACCGTGCGCCTGTTCTCGATGTTCGCCGCCCCGCCGGAACAGTCGCTGGAGTGGAACGAAGCCGGCGTGGACGGTATGGCGCGCTTCCTGCGCCGCCTGTGGGCCCAGGTGCAGAAGCACGCCGCCGACGGTGCCGCCCCGGCGCTGGACGTGGCCGCGCTGGACGCCAACCAGAAGGCACTGCGTCGCAAGACCCACGAGACCATCGGCAAGGTCGGTGACGACTATGGCCGTCGCCACAGCTTCAATACCGCCATCGCGGCGGTGATGGAACTGATGAACGCGCTGGCCAAGTTCGAGGACGGCAGCGAGCAGGGCCGTGCGGTGCGCCAGGAAGCGCTGCAGGCCATCGTGCTGCTGCTGAACCCGATCACCCCGCATGCCAGCCACGCCCTGTGGCAGGTGCTGGGCCATGGCGAGACGCTGCTGGAAGACCAGCCGTTCCCGCAGGCCGACGCCGGTGCGCTGGTGCGCGACGCGCTGACCCTGGCCGTGCAGGTCAACGGCAAGCTGCGTGGCACCATCGAGGTGGCCGCCGATGCTGCACGCGAGCAGGTCGAAGCACTGGCTCTGGCCGAGCCGAATGCGGCCAAGTTCATGGAAGGCCTGACCGTGCGCAAGATCATCATCGTGCCGGGCAAGATCGTGAACATCGTCGCTGCCTGATGCATCCTGGGCCGGTCACCCACGCGGTGGCCGGTACCTTCCCGGTGCGGGGCCATGCACTTGATGGCCCTGCATTCACGCGGCTTCGGGCAGGCTGTGTGTTGCCGTGATCGCCCGGCTCCGCCAGACTGTCTCCATGACCCGAATCCTGCTTGCCCTCGTTCTTGTCCTCGGCCTTGCCGGCTGCGGTTTCCATCTGCGCAACAAGCTGATGCTGCCGACCGACACGGCGCCGGTGAAGGTGGTCTCCACCGCGCCATACAGCGAACTGGTCAAGCTGCTCAATCGCAGCCTGCTGGCTTCCGGTGCCAAGCTGGCCGACGAGGACAGCAAGGGGCCCAGTACCCAGCTCCAGGTGCTGTCCGAACGCTGGGGCGACCTGCCGATCGCCATCGACTCGCAGGGCCGTGCGCAGGAGTACAGCCTGCGCTATGCGGTGATCTTCATCTTCCGTCGCGAGGATGGCAGCGAGCTGGTGCCGCAGCAGGTGATCGAACTGTCGCGCGACTACGTTTCGCCGCCGACCGACGCCACCGGTACCACCACCGAACGCGAAATCCTGGCCGATGAGCTGCGACGGGAAATGTCCGCGTCGATCATCCGCCGCATCGACAGCGTGGTGCGCGCCGAGATCGAGAAGGGCGGCAGCCTGACGGCGCCGAAGGCCAAGCCGATCGAAGGGGCGGAGCCGGCCGAGCCGGTTCCCGCAGCCAAGCACTGAGTCGCGACGATGGAACTGCGTCCGGAGCAGCTGGCCAGCCAGGGCGCTGACACCCCGCTGGCGCCGGTCTACCTGATTGCCGGCCCGGAAACCCTGCGCGTGCTTGAGGCGGCCGACGCCATCCGTGCACGCGCACGCGCCGCCGGCATCGCCGAGCGGGAAGTGTTCGACGCCGATGGGCGTGATTTCGACTGGAACCAGCTCGACGCCAGCTTCAACGCGCCCAGCCTGTTCAGTGCCCGCCGCCTGGTCGAGGTGCGCCTGCCCAGCGGCAAGCCGGGCAAGGACGGGGCCGAGGTGATCAGCCAGTTCTGCGCCAACCCGGCGCCGGACGTGGTGCTGATGATTACCGCCAACGAATGGAGCAAGGCCCACCAGGGCAAGTGGGCCGAGGCAGTCAATCGCATCGGCGTGCTGTCGGTGGCGTGGGCGATCAAGCCGCACGAACTGCCGGACTGGATCGAGCGCCGCCTGCGTGGCAAGGGCCTGCGTGCCGATCCGGCCGCCGTGCAGCGCCTGGCCGAGCGGGTCGAGGGCAACCTGCTGGCCGCTGCGCAGGAAATCGACAAGCTGGCGTTGCTGGCCGACGGCCAGCCGCTGGACGTGGAACGGATGGAATCGCTGGTGGCCGACGCCGCCCGCTATGACGTTTTCCGGCTGCTGGAAGCCACGTTCTCCGGCCAGCCGCCGGCGGTGCTGCGCATGCTGGCGGGCCTGCGCGGCGAAGGCGAGGCAGTGGCCGCACTGATGCCAATGGTGATCCGCGAGCTGTTGGCTGGTGCCGGCCTGGCCCGGGTACAGGCGCGTGGCGGCAATCTGGCCGCCGAAATGAAATCGCGCGGCATCTGGGAATCGCGGCAAGCGCCCTACAAGCGTGCGCTGCAGCGGCACCCCGAGGGCAAGCGCTGGGAGCGTTTCGTGGCCGAGGCCGGACTGGTCGACCGCATCGCCAAGGGGCGCGCCGACGGTGATGCCTGGCTGGCGCTGGAGCGCCTGCTGGTGGCCGTGGCCGAACCGCGTGCCGTGCGCCTGCTGGCGCGGGCCTGAATGATGAGCCTGCGGATCTATTACGGGGGCACCTTCGATCCGGTGCACCTCGGGCACCTCGCCATCGCGCGTGCTGCCCGTGACGAACTGCAGGTCGCTGTGCGCATGCTGCCGGCGGCTGATCCGCCGCATCGCGCGGTGCCGGGCGCAACCGCTGACCAGCGCTTCACCATGCTCTCGCTGGCCATCGGCGATGAGCCTGGCCTGCTGCTGGACCATCGTGAACTGGACCGCGCCATACGCTTTCCCGGCCGCCCGTCCTACACCGTCGACACCCTGCGCGAACTGCGCGGCGAGCTGGGCCCCAGCCGGCCATTGGCCTGGCTGGTCGGGGCCGACAGCCTGCTGGGCCTGACCCGCTGGCATGAATGGGAGGCACTGTTCGGGCTGGCCCATTTCGTGGTGGCCGAGCGCCCGGGCAGCCCCCTTCAGGCCTCGGTGGATGGCGAACTTGGCCGCGCCCTGGAAGGCCGCTGGGCCGACAACGAGCAGGCCCTGTTCGCCAGTCCGGCCGGGCGCATCCTGCGCCTGCATCATCCGCTGCGCGAGGAATCGGCCAGTGCCGTGCGTGCGCAGATCGCCGCCGGCGGCCCCTGGCGGGCGTTGCTGCCGCCGGCCGTGGCCGACTATGTGGCCGCCCATGGCCTGTACCGCTCCCCTACGCCGTGAATGCCGCCGCCCCGGCTTGCCCGTATAATCGCCCCCACGTTTATCGAGTCGATCCACTTTGAGCAACCAGACCCAGCCCCAGACCATCAAGGTCGATCTGCCCAGCCCGCCGCCGTCCGTGCCGGAACTGCTGGCCAGCGTCCGCCAAGCCACCGAAGACCTGAAGGCCAAGGACCTGGTCGAGATCGATGTGCGCGGCCGGTCCAGCGTTGCCGACTACATGATCGTCGTTTCGGGCACCTCGACCCGCCACGTCAAGTCGATCGCCGATGAAGTCGTGCGCTTTGCCAAGAATCTCGACGTGATGCCGCTGGGTGTTGAAGGCGAGCGCGAAGCCGAGTGGGTGCTGGTCGACCTGGGCGACGTGATCGTGCATGTGATGCTGCCGCGCGTGCGTGAGTTCTATGCCCTGGAGCGCCTGTGGACCGTTGGCGACCAGCCGCCGTCCAGCGACGACGAAGTGGCCTGAGCCGCACGTTGATGCATCCCTTCGACGGCGCCGATGGCGCCGTCGACGTTTTGGAGGACCGTTGATGAAAGCCCGCCTGATTGCTACCGGCGAACGCGCACCCAGCTGGGTGGCGCAGGGCTTCGCCGAGTACCAGAAGCGGCTGTCGCACTGGCTGCCGTTCGATCTGGTGGAAATCGAGCCCGGCCTGCGCGGCAAGGGCCGCGATGCGCGCCGCGCCACCGAAGACGAAGGCAGGCGCGTGATCGCCGCACTGCCGAAGAATGCCTATGTGGTGGCGCTGGATGTGCCGGGCCGCCAGCTCAGTTCCGAACAGCTGGCGCAGCGGCTGGAGCATTGGCGTGGGCAGGGCAGGGACCTTGCCTTCCTGATCGGTGGCCCGGAAGGGCATTCGCCGGAAGTTTCCGCGCTGGCCGACGAAAAGTGGTCGATTGGACCATTGACGCTGCCGCACATGCTGGTACGCCTGGTGGTGGCCGAGCAGTTGTACCGGGCCGCCGCAATGATTGCGAATCACCCCTACCATCGCGCGTGAAGAGTGGTTATACTAGTCGTCTGCCCGAATAGCTCAGCCGGTTAGAGCACTTGACTGTTAATCAGGGGGTCGTTGGTTCGAGTCCAACTTCGGGCGCCACCTTGAAGAGACCTGCATCGCAAGATGCAGGTCTTTTTTTTGCGTTGTTGTAGAGCCGAGCCCGCGCTCGACTCTACAGTGCCAGCTCACCTCTGGAGAACGCCACCAGCGTAGCGATGGCCACCACCAGAATGGCGCCGAACAACACCCATTCCCAACGCGTGAATACCTGCTCACCGCGTTGCAGCCGGGTCAGTGCGAACACCACCACGCCGGGCACATACAGCAGCACCGACAGCAGCAGGTTGTCGAGGCCTCCTGCATACACCAGCCACAACGCGTAGGCACTGGCCAGCAGCGCCACAGCGAAGTCACGCCAGCGCACGCCCGGTTCACCCGCATAGGCGTCCCCGCGCCACGCCAGCTGCACGCCGAACGCGGTGGACAGGAAGTAGGGCACCAGGCTCATCGAGGCCGCCAGCAGCACCAGGCCCGTGTAGCTGCCGGAGTTGACCAGCACCAGCAGCAGGAACAGCTGGATCAAGCCATTGCTCAGCCACAGCGCGTTGGCGGGCACGGCGCGCGCATTCTCGCGTCCCAGGAAGGCCGGCATGGTGCCGTCGCCTGCAGCGGCGTACAGCACTTCGGCACACAGCAGCACCCAGGCCAGCAGCGCGCCGAGTACCGAAATGATCGAGCCGACGATGATCACCGTCGCGCCCCACTCGCCAACGATGGCGCGCAGCACATAAGCCATCGACGGATTGGGCAACCCCGCCAGTTCGGCCTGCGACAGCACGCCCATCGACAGCAGGCTGACCAGCACCAGCAGCAGCCAGACGCCGAGGAAGCCGATCACCGTGGCGCGGCCGACATCGGCGCGACGGGCCGCGCGCCGCGAGTAGATGCTGGCGCCTTCGATGCCGATGAATACCCACACGGTCACCAGCATCATGCCGCGCAGCTGCTGGCCGAGGTCGCCGAGCGCGGGCGCGCCCAGGAAATCGGCACGGAACACATCCATGCGGAAGGCGCCGGCGGCCAGGATCAGGAACAGCGTGATAGGCAGCAGCTTGGCCACCGTCACCAGCCCGTTGACGATGGCGGCGGTGCGCAGGCCGCGCAGCACCAGCAGGTGCACGGTCCAGAGAAGTAGCGACGAAGCGGCCACGGCGGCCGGGGTATTGCCTTCACCGAAGACCGGCATGAAGTGGCCGAGACCACTGAAGATCAGCACGAAGAAGCTGGCGTTGCCGAGCACCGAGGCAACCCAGTAGCCCCACGCAGCGGAGAAGCCGATGTAGTTGCCGAAGCCTTCGCGCGCGTATGCGTAGATGCCGGTATCGAGATCCGGCCGGCGGTTGGCCAGGGCCTGGAACACGAAGGCCAGCATCAGCATGCCGGCGCCGCTGACCGCCCAGCCGAGCAGCGCCGCCGCCGGACCGGCGCTGTGCGCTACGTTCTGCGGCAATGAAAAGATGCCGGCACCGACCATCGAGCCGACCACCAGTGCGGTCAACGCGGGCAGCCCGAGGCGTTGTGATGTCACGGCCATGATGTCCCCTGCGGCGCTGATGCCGCTGACCCACGGTAGCGGTGTGCCCGTGAACATGCACGCAAGGGGCCGCAACGACGAAGGCCCGGGCAGATGCCCGGGCCTTCGACGGTGGTGCGTTGAACGGTATTACTTGAAGGTGTACTTGGCGCCGACAGTGAAGTAACGGCCGATGGCGCCGCTGAAGTGCAGCGGGTTGTAATTGACACCGCCGTAGGTGGACGGATCCAGCGGCGCGATGCGATCGAACACGTTCTGCACCGAGGCGTTCAGCTCGAAGGCTTCAGTGATGTTCCAGCGGCCCGACAGGTCGAAGGTGGTGAACGAGGAGATCTTCTTGACGTCCGTACCGTCTGCATACGCGAAGAGGTAGGAGCCGTTCGGACCACGGAAGTCCTTGTTGTCCATCTTCGAGATGTAGTTGGCAACGCCGCTGACGCTCCACGGACCCTGCCTCCAGGTGGTGCCGAAGTTGATGCGGTCCTTTGGCGTGCCGATGCAGTTGGTCACGTCGCAGTTGCCGTGGGTACCGGCGTAGTCGACAGTCACGTCGGCATCGGTGCGCTCGAACTTGAGCACATGGCTCCACTGCAGGTCCATCTCCAGCTGACCTGGGCCGATATCGAAGGTCTGGCGGATATCGGTATCGATACCCCGGACCCGGGTCGATGCGGCATTGATGTACTGCGTGTTGACCGCCAGGATGCTGCCGGTACCGGGTACGCCATTTAGCAGGTTGTTGTCACGCAACACGTTGCCGGCGGCAATGGCTTCGGAGGTGCTGCCCTGGGCGATTTCGTTGGTGCGCTTGATCTGCCAGGCATCGATGGTCAGCGAAGTCGTGGACGTGGGCTGCAGGACGATACCCACCGAATAGCTCTTGGACTCTTCCGGTTTCAGGTCCTTGTTCGGGCGGGTGATGATGGCGACCGGCAGAGCGCCACAGTCGTCGTCGTTTGCACCTGGTGCCGGATTGCCGCCCGGGCAACGCACGGGGTCGGACGCATTGGAGAATGCTGCCAGACCACCATCGCCGTTCTCGGCGGGGTTCGGTGCACGGAAGCCTTCCGCATAACTGCCGCGCAGTGCGATCCAATCGGCCGGCGTCCACTTGATGCCGATCTTCGGCGTGGCCTTGCCTTCACCGCTCTCGTACTTGTCGTAGCGCACCGCACCGGACAGTTCCAGGGTTTCCAGCACCGGTGCGGACAGCTCGACGTAACCGGCGTACACGTTCTGGGTGCCGTCGTAGGCCGAGTAGCCCAGGCCGATGATCTGGCCCTGGTCGGTGTAGGTCTGCGGGGTCAGGCTGTTGCTGGTCTTGCGCCATTCAGTACCCAGCGCCAGGCCCAGCGGGCCACCCTTCAGGTCCATCAGGCTGCGCGACACGGTGAAGTCGAACATGTCCAGGCTCGACTTCGCACGTGCGCTGATATCCGGCGAAATGAAGTCGTACAAGGCCTGCGAGTTCATACCGGCATTGTCACCGATGCGCCAAACACCACCAGCGCAGTTTGGGTTGGCCAGTGCACAACGTACATTGTCGTAGTTGAGGAAGCCGGTGCGCTTGTTGACCAGGTCGGTGCCGGAGTGCAGATACGCGGTGTCGTAGCTCCAGTCGCCCCAGTTGCCCTTGACGCCGACCAGGAAGCGGGTGAACTCGTTGGTGTTGTTGGTTACACGCGGGCCGACATCCCAGGCCGAATAGCGCAGGCGCGAGGCCTGGCCCGGAATCGGATTATCTGGATGATTCGGTCCCAGCACCGTAGCGCCGTCGCCACTGTTGGCGTTGACCGGGCCACCCGGATAGCCCCAGCCGCCTGAAACGCCAGACGGGGTGTTGCTGAAGGTGGTTTCCTTCTTTGAGTAGCCGATTTCGGTGTAGATCTCACCACCTTCACCAAAGGCGAAGCTGGCACGTCCAAACACGTTGACGTACTTCTCTTCCGGGGTGAGATCGCGATACAGCTGGTTCGGATCCCACAAGCAGCCCTGCGCCTGCGCGGATGCCTCTGTCTGGCCCGGAATCGTGGTAAGACCAGCACAACCGGGCAAAGCGACCAGGAAGGCCGGATTCTCTTCGGTCACATTGCGATCGTCGTACACCGAACCGTTCGGACCAACACCGCCGCGGGTCTTTCCACTGAGGAAAGCGCCGCCGAGGAACTGGGCGTTGTTGCCATAGCCCCACGGGCGGGTATCGCCGGTACCGATCCACTTGCGGTTCTTGCGATCGCTGATCTTGATCGCGTCGGTCTTTGCGACATCCAGGCTGAAGAAGGCATTCCAGCCGTCGGTGGCCAGATCGCCGGTACCGGCGGTCAGGGTCGCCTTCTTCGCGTCGCCATCGCTGTCGCCGGACAGGCCGTAGGAACCGCGAAGGATCGCGCCCTGGAAATCACTGCGCAGGATGATGTTGACCACGCCGGCGATGGCATCGGAGCCATAGATCGCCGAGGCGCCGTCCTTCAGCACTTCCACGCGTTCAACGGCGTCGAGCGGGATGGTGCTCAGGTCGGTGAAGACCTTCTGGCCGTCATCGGCCAGGCCGTAGGTGGCCATGCGACGACCATTCAACAGGACAAGGGTCGAACCCGCGCCCAGGCCGCGCAGCGAGATGCCGGCACCACCGCCGGCAAAGCCGTTGCCGAAGGTCTTCGGGATCGAGCCGGAACCATCGGCGGTCAGGGTCTGCAGGTATTCGGCGACCGTGGTCTTGCCGGTGCGGTCGATTTCCTGGCGGGTCACCACCTGCACCGGGGACGGTGTTTCGGTGTTGGTGCGCGGAATGTTCGAACCGGTAACCGTGATGCGGTCCAGGTTGGTGGCCTTCTCCTGCGCGAAGGCGGAGGTGGAAGCCGCGGCGCCAACCAGCAGCAATGTGCCGCCGGTAAGGATGTGGGTGATGGACGATGCCAGGGTGCAGCGGCGGCGGCTGGCGGGCCGTTGGATCAGGTGTTTCACAGCTTCTCTCCTAACTGGAAAACCGTAGCGTTGAGGGCTGTCTCCGGAGTATCCGGGACGGGCCAATCTAGGTTTCCGACGGGTGACGAAGTCGTGAAATTTTGCTTAATCCGTAACGTTTGAACTGGAACTTTGCCGAGTTTGGCAGTTCGGTCTCGAAGGCCGGTCCGACAGGCGGTCGGACCGGCCCGGGTCGTCAGTCCGGCAACGAGAACTGCACCGGCACCAAACCGATGGCCGGTACCGCTATACCATCACGCTGGGCCGGTTCAAAGCGCCACCGCTTGAGCACCTGTTGGCGCGCAGCCTGGTCCAGGTGGCGCGAGCCACTGCTGCGCTCGATGCTGACCGCGACCGGCTGGCCGCTGCTGTCGACCTCCACCCGCAGCAGCACCGTGCCCTGCTCATGGTTGCGCAGTGCGGCGACCGGATAGGCCGGTGGCGGGGCACTGCGGTATTGCAGCTGGGCGCCGGCCAGCGGTGCATGGGTGTCGATGCTCGGCGCGAGTTGCGGCGGGGCCGGTTCGGCGGCCGGCAGCATGATGCCCTGCGTTTCCTCCACGGTCGCGGTTGGGGCCGGCAGTGGCGGTGTCGCCGGCTGTGCCTGCGGTTTCGGCACGACCCGGGCGACTTCCTTCGGTTCCTGCAGCACCGGTGGGGGCGGCGTTGGCGGGATCTTCTCGATCAGCCTGACCGTGGTCTTGTCACGCGGGACCTGCACGGCCTGGTAGGTCGCCGGGATCAGCAGCAACAGGAACGCGAGCAGGTGCAGGGCGATGGCCGCGCTCCAGGCGGCAACGCGGGCGGGGTCGAAGTGCGGGGATGCAACGGGATACGTACGAACCATGGTCCACCTCCATGCCAGTGACGAAGTCCTCAACGCACCAGGGCCCGTGGCGGGGTTGCCGCACGCGGCTGGCAGCCAATCATTAACGCCAGGCCCCAGCCACTGCCTAGAGGTAGGGGCAGGACCGTTGGGCTGGCCTTCAGCCAGCCGCCCCGGCCCATGAAAAAGGCGGGCCCCTGCGGGACCCGCCTCTGTCTACCGGAACGGATGGGATCAGCGACCCAGCTCGAACACCACGTCCAGATTGACCGACACAGTGGATTCGCCCGGGGCGACCGGCGTGGCCTTGTCCATCGCCGCGCCGGCGGCCATGGTCCGCATCATCGGCATCGGGCGGTAACCACCCCCGGCATTCTCGGAGATGCTGACGATGCGGCGCACCTGAAGGCCGAGCGACTTGGCATAGGTCTGGGCGCGGGCCTGGGCCTTCTTCAGCGCGGCCAGGCGCGCTTCGTCATAGACCGGTTCCGGCTGGTCGATCTCGAAGCTGGGGCCGTTGATCTGGTTGGCGCCCTGAGCGGCCAGCGCGTCCAGCACCTTGCCGAGCTTGGCGATGTCACGGACCTTCAGGCTGACCGTGTTGCTGGCCTGGTAGCCGGTGATCTTCGGCGCTTCGTTGTCGGCATAGCGGTACTGCGGGTTGAGGCTGACGCCGCTGGTCTGCACGTCGCGCTCGGCGATGCCGGCGGCCTTGATCGCGGCCAGTACCTTGTCCATCTGCTGGGCGTTCTGGCGCATTGCGCTGTTGCCATCGGCGGCCTGGGTGACCACGCCGGCCGACAGGGTGGCCACGTCCGGTACGCGGGTGGCTTCGGCATTGGCCGAGATGTTCAGCAGCGTGCCTTCGGCCGCGGCGGCGATCGACGGCGACGACGGGGCGGCATGGGCAGTCATCGAGGTTCCAAGGGCGAGGGACAGGGCAAGCAGCAGCGGGGTGGCGGTCAGGCGCATGGAGAACTCCTTGTTGTGCCGTTGAGGGTGGTGTCGTAGCGATGAACGCGCTGTGAGCCCGTTCGGGGTTCAACGCGTTCCGGGACGGGTTGCCGACGATTCAGGTGGCGGCCTCAGGTTATGCTGTGCCGATGCTCTATCTTGCTTCCCGCTCCCCCCGACGCAACCAGTTGCTGGCCCGACTCGGACGCCCCTTCCAGGCCCTGGACCTGGAGGTCGTCGAGCAGCGCGCGCCCGCTGAAAGCGCCGAACAGTATGTGTGCCGGGTCGCCGCCGACAAGGCGCGCGCCGGCCTGGCCCGGGTGCTGGCCGATGATCCGCAGGCGCGGGTGCTCGGCTCGGACACCGAGGTGGTGCTGGACGGTGAAGTGTTCGGCAAGCCGGCCGACGCCGCCGGCGCCCGCGCGATGCTGGCGCGCCTGGCCGGGCGCACCCACCAGGTGATGACTGCGGTGGTGGTGGTCGGCGCCGACGGGCTGGACAGCGAACTGGTCATTTCCGAAGTGACCTTCGCCCCGATCGCCGCCGCCGACATCGCCGCCTATGTCGCCACCGGCGAGCCGTTGGACAAGGCCGGGGCCTACGCCATCCAGGGCGGGGCCGAGCGCTGGATCGAACATCTTTCCGGCAGCTACTCCGGCGTCATGGGGCTGCCATTGCTGCATACCGATCGTCTGCTGGCGCGCTGTGGCGTGCTGGCCCCCACTGCCGATGCCGCCAGGGAGGCTGCCGATGTCTGAGGAAATCCTGGTCAATGTGACCCCGCGCGAGACCCGGGTCGCGGTGATCGAGAACGGCATGCTGCAGGAACTGCACATCGAGCGCGGTTGGCGCCGGGGTGTGGTCGGCAACATCTACAAGGGCAAGGTGCAGCGGGTCATGCCCGGCATGCAGGCCGCGTTCGTCGAGGTAGGCCTGGAGCGCGCCGCGTTCCTGCACGCCAACGACGTGGTGCGCCCGGCCCCGGTGGCCAGTGCAGACACCGAGAACACGACCCTGCCGCCGCCGGCCAGCGTGCCCATTGTCGAGCTGCTGCGTGACGGCCAGGACATCGTGGTGCAGGTGGTGAAGGACCCGATCGGCACCAAGGGCGCACGCCTGACCACCCAGATCAGCATTCCGTCGCGCTACATGGTGCTGCTGCCGCAATCCAAGGTGGTGGGGGTGTCCGCGCGCATCGAGGATGAAGCCGAGCGCGCCCGCCTAAAGGCCCTGGTGACCGAGCTGTCTGCGCAGCATGGCGGCTACGGCTACATCGTGCGTACCAATGCCGAGGGCCAGCCGGCCGAGGCCATCGCCGAGGACATCGCTTACCTGTCGCGGGTCTGGAACGTGGTCGAGCGCCGCGGCCGCGAAGCGGCCTCGTGCAGCAACATCTATGAAGACCTGAGCCTGCCGCTGCGTTCGGTGCGCGACCTGATCCGCAAGGACGTGGACAAGGTGAAGGTGGACTCGAAGGAAACCTTCGCGCAGCTGCAGGCGTTCGTGGCCAAGTACATGCCGGTGCTGGCCGAGAAGCTGGAACTGTATTCAGGCGATCGCCCGATCTTCGACATGTTCGGGGTGGAGGACGAGATCGGCCGTGCGCTGGACAAGCAGGTGCCGCTGAAATCCGGTGGTTACCTGGTGATCGACCAGACCGAGGCGATGACCACCATCGACGTCAATACCGGTTCGTTCCTCGGCCAGCGCAACCTGGAAGAGACGGTGTTCCGCACCAACCTGGAAGCGGCACAGGCGGTGGCCCGCCAGCTGCGCCTGCGCAACCTGGGCGGCATCATCATCATCGACTTCATCGACATGGACGATGCCGAGCATCGCCGCCAGGTGCTGCGCACCCTGGAAAAGGCGCTGGCCCGCGACCATGCCAAGACCACGGTGTACGACTTCTCGCCGCTGGGGCTGGTGGAGATGACGCGCAAGCGCACGGTGGAAAGCCTGGAGCGCCAGCTGTCGGAAACGTGCCCGCAGTGCAGTGGCCGTGGCAGCATCAAGACCACCGAAACGGTGACCTACGAGATCTTCCGCGAGATCACCCGTGCCGTGCGCCAGTTCGATGCCGCACGCCTGCTGGTGATCGCCTCGACCAAGGTGGTCGCGCGCATCACCGACGAGGAATCCTCGGCGGTGGCCGAGCTGGAGGAATTCCTCGGCAAGAGCATCCGCTTCCAGGCGGACGAGCAGTACCTGCAGGAGCAATTCGATGTCGTTCTGCTCTGATCCTCGCCGGCCGCAGGCCGGCGGTGGCCGATGAGCGCGCCGCCGCGCCTGCGACTGCGAAGGATCCGCCGTCATTTCATTGCCGCCTGCGCGGTAGGCCTGGTCGGGCTGGCACTGCTGGTGGGTACCCTCAGCCAGCTGCTGCCGCTGGCCGAGCGTCACCCCGACAGGATTGCCGCCTGGCTGAGTGAGCGTGCCGGCCAGCCGGTGCATTTCGACCAGCTGCAGACGGCCTGGACCCGGCGTGGTCCGCTGCTGCAGCTGAAGGGCCTGCGCATCGGCGCCGGTCAGGGCCTGGCCATCGGCGAGGCCGAAGTGCTGGTGTCAATGTACAGCGGGATGCTGCCTGGTCGCTCGCTGACCGAGCTGCGCCTGCGTGGCCTGGCACTGGACCTGCAGCAGGGCAAGGACGGCCGCTGGTCGGTGCGTGGCCTGCCGAAGTCAGACACGGGCGGTGACCCGCTGGACGCGCTGCGCCGGCTGGGCGAGCTGCAGGTGATCGATGGCCGCTTGGGTGTGCATGCACCGGGACTGGGTATCGATACCACCCTGCCGCGTATCGATCTGCGCCTGCGCGTCAATGGCGACCGCCTGCGTGTGGGCGTGCGTGCCTGGGCGCAGACCGATGCCCTGCCGCTGACCGCAGTGCTGGACGTGGACCGCGCGCGCGGCAACGGGCAGGCCTGGTTGGGTGCCGATCCTGTTGATTTCCATGCCTGGTCGCCGTTGCTGGCAGCTGGTGGCGTGCGCCTGCGCGAAGGCAAGGGTGAGCTGAACCTGTGGCTGACCCTGCGCGACTTCGCGCCGGTGGCGCTGACCACCGATTCGGACCTGCGTGACGTGCGCGTCGACGGTGCACCGATGCCCGACGTGGCAACGCCGCGGTTGCAGCTGCAGCGCTTGCAGGCGCGCCTGCGCTGGCAGCGCCAGGCCGATGGTTGGGCGCTGCAGGTACCGCGCCTTCGTTTGAAGACCGAAGACGGCGAACAACAGCTCGATGGCCTGCAGTTGCAGGTTGGCAGGCAGCTGCGGGTGAGTTCCGGCGAAGTACAGGCCGGTACGGCGCTGCGTGCGCTGGCGCTGAGTGATCGCCTCGAGCCAGGCCTGCGCCATTGGTTGTTCCTGTCCAAACCGCAGCTGGATGTGCGAGAGCTGCAACTGGCCGGCGAACGTGATGGCCCGTTGCGGGCACAGGGCGAGCTGCAGTCGCTGGGCTTTGCCAGCGTTGGCAATTCTCCGGGTCTGCGCGGCCTGGGGGGACATTTCGAGGGCGACGCCGATGGCTTCAGCCTGCAGCTGCAACCGCAACGGCAGCTGCAGTTCGATTGGCCCACCGGCTTCGGCGTGCGGCACGACCTGCACCTGGCTGGACAGATCGTGGGCTGGCGTGACGAGGGCGGTGGCTGGCGTATCGGCACTGCGGCGATGCGCGTGGAAGGCACCGACTACGCGGCCGATGTGCGCGGTGGTGTCTGGTTCCAGGGCGACGGCACGCGGCCCTGGCTGCAGTTGGCGGCCAAGCTGGACGATGTGCCGATGACGGCGGCCAAGCGCTTCTGGATCCACTCCAAGATGAGCAAGGGCGCCACCGACTGGCTGGACATGGCGCTGGCCGGCGGCCAGGTGCGCAATGGCATCGGCCTGGTCAGCGGTGACCTGGACGATTGGCCGTTCGACAACAACGATGGTCGTTTCGAGGCCACCGGCCATATCACCAACGGCGACATCCGCTTCCAGCACGACTGGCCGCTGATGCGCCAGGTCGACGCCGATATCGCCTTCATCGGCCCCGGCTTCGACATGCATGGGCGAGGGGACCTGGCCGGTGTAGCGGTGCAGAGATTCGAGGCGGGCATCCAGGACTTCGGGCAGCAGCCGCTGTACGTGCGTGCCGATGCGCAGAGCGAGGCCGGCAGACTGCTGGCAATGCTGCGGCAGAGCCCATTGCACAAGGACTATGGCGACACCCTGGACAACCTCACGGCTGCGGGCCCGGCGCATGTGACCTTCGACCTGCTGCAGCCGCTGCACCACGATGAAGGCGGCGGTCACCTGCAGGGCACGGTCGACCTCAATGGTGTGAAGCTGGTGGACAAGCGCTTCCAGCTGGCCTTCGACAACATGCATGGGCAGGCGCGCTACAGCAATGGTGGCTTCGGTGCCGAGGAACTGGCGGTGCGCCACCTCGGTCAGGACGGCCGCTTGAGCCTGCGTGCCGGCGGCTACGTGCACGACAGCAGGCTGGCGTTCGAGTCCCAGCTGACGGCCAACCTCGACGCCGGTGTGCTGATTGACCGCGCCCCGGAAATGGCGTGGCTCAAGCCCTATATCGCGGGTAACTCGCCCTGGACCATCGCGGTCAACCTGCCCAAAGTCGCACCGGGAGCGCCCGCACCGCCCAGCGAACTGCGCCTGAGTTCGGATCTGGTGGGAACCCGCCTGGACTTGCCGGCACCGCTGGACAAGCCGGCCACCGAGCCGCTGGCGACCACGGTGGCCGCGCAGCTGCCGATGGGCGCTGGTCGCATCGATGTGGCCTTTGGCCAGCGTCTGGCCCTGGCCGCGCGCAGCCACAACAACCGCACCGGTGTGCAGGTCACCCTGGGCAGCGACCATGCCGATCGCGAGCCGCCGCCCAGCGGACTGTCCGTCAATGGCCGCAGCCCGACTCTGGATGCGCTGGAGTGGATCAGTCTGGCCCGTGGTGGCAACGACGATGACGGCATGCCGCTGCGTGCAGTGGACGTGCAGGTCGGCAAGCTGATGCTGATCGGCGGCGTCTTCGAGCAGACCCGGTTGCAGCTGCAGCCGGGACCGCAGGCGCTGGACGTGCGCCTGGATGGACCTTCGCTGGCCGGTCGCCTGACCGTACCCAACGCCGAAGGAGGCACCATCAGTGGCCGACTCGACCGTGTGCACTGGCAGTCGCTGCCGCCGGCGCCGGGCGCGGCCGCGCCAGCCCGGGTGCAGGCCGGCGCCAACGACATGGACCCGGCCAAGCTGCCGCCGTTCGCGCTGGACATTGCCGACCTGAAGTTCGGCAAGGTGGTGCTGGGCCAGGCGGTGCTGCGTACGCGGCCGCTGGCCAATGGCCTGAACGTGGACGAGCTGCGCTTCCGCGCGCCCGATCAGGAGATCGACATCAGCGGTCGCTGGCTGGGTCGCACCGGTGGTGCCCGCACCGAGCTGACCGCGCAGGTGCGCAGCGAGGACCTGGGCGCCCTGATGCAGAACCTCGACTACGGCGGCCAGCTGCGTGGCGGCTCTGGCCAGGCGCAGCTGCAGGCCTCCTGGAGCGGGGGGCCGTCGGACTTCCAGCTGGCCAATCTGCAGGGCAGCCTTGATCTGCACGCGCGTAATGGCCAGCTGCTGGAGCTGGAGCCGGGCGCTGGCCGTGTGCTGGGCCTGCTCAGCGTGACCCAGCTGCCGCGGCGCCTGATGTTCGACTTCCGCGACTTCTTCTCCAAGGGCTTCGCGTTCAACCAGGTCGACGGCAGCGTGCAGTTCGGGCAGGGCATGGCCCGCACCGACAAGGTACTGATCGAGGGCCCGGCGGCGAACATCACCATCCGCGGCCAGGCCGACCTGCGCAACCAGCGGTTCGACCAGACCATCGATGTCAACCCGCGCGCTGGCAACCTGCTGACGGTGGTCGGCGCGGTGGCCGGTGGCCCGGTGGGCGCGGCGCTCGGCGCGGCCACCAATGCGGTACTGTCCAAACCGCTCGGCGAGATCGGCGCCCGCACCTACAAGGTGACCGGTCCATGGAAGGAGCCGAAGGTGGAAGTGATCGAACGCAGCCGCGACAAGACCCCGCCAGCGCCCGCGCCGCGCCCGGCCCCGGCCGTTCCGCCGCCCGTTACCGACCTGCCACGCTCACGCTGAGCGTGGGCCTCCTGTTCACGGGGCTTGCCTGAGCGCCCCAGCACCCCCAGATCGAGAACCATGACTGATATCGCCCTGACGCTTGCCCAAGATCGCCTGCTGCGCCCCGGCGGGCTGGATACCGCTGGCCTGGAGCGCACCTTCGGCCAGCTGCTCGGCCCCGGTGTGGACTTCGGCGACCTCTATTTCCAGCACGCCCGCCGCGAGAGCTGGAGCGTGGAAGACGGCATCGTCAAGGACGGCGCCCATTCCATCGAGCAAGGCGTGGGCGTACGGGCGATGTCCGGCGAGAAGACCGGATTCGCCTACTCCGACGACATCCATGCCGACGCGCTGCTGGCCGCGGCGCAGTCGGCGCGTGCGATTTCGCGCGAGGGTGGCGCGCAGTCCGGGCGCTCGCTGCTGCGCGGCAATTCACGCGCGCTGTATCCGGCGCTGGATCCCATCGATGGCGTCGGCAACGAGGCAAAGGTCGAGGTGCTGAAGCGCCTGGACGGCTACCTGCGTGCCGCCGACCCGCGCGTGAAGCAGGTGATGGTGAGTCTGTCCGGCGGCGTGGACACGGTGCTCATCGCGCGCAGCGACGGCGTGCTGGGCGCTGACGTGCGCCCGCTGGTGCGCCTGAACGTGCAGGTGATCGTCGAACACAACGGCCGCCGCGAGTCCGGCTATGCCGGTGGCGGTGGCCGCTATGGCTACGGGGAACTGTTCGCTGATGGCCGCCCGGAAGCGTTTGCGCGCGAGGCCCTGCGCCAGGCGCTGGTGAACCTGGACGCCGTGCCGGCGCCGGCCGGCGTGATGCCGGTGGTACTGGGACCTGGCTGGCCCGGCGTGCTGCTGCATGAAGCGGTCGGCCACGGCCTGGAAGGCGACTTCAACCGCAAGGGCACCAGCGTGTATGCCGGCCGCATCGGCGAACGCGTGGCGGCACCGGGCGTGACCATCGTCGACGATGGAACCCTGGACGGGCGTCGCGGTTCGCTCAACATCGACGACGAAGGCCACCCGAGCCAGTGCACCACGCTGATCGAGGACGGCATCCTGGTCGGCTACATGCAGGACAGCCTCAATGCACGCCTGATGGGCATGGCACCGACCGGCAACGGGCGTCGCGAATCGTTCGCGCACCTGACCATGCCGCGCATGACCAATACCTACATGCGCGCCGGCCAGCACGACCCGCAGGAAATGATCCGCTCGGTGAAGAAGGGCCTGTATGCAGTGAACTTCGGCGGCGGCCAGGTCGACATCACCAGCGGCAAGTACGTGTTCTCGGCCACCGAGGCCTACCTGATCGAGGATGGCCGCATCACCGCGCCGGTGAAGGGGGCGACCCTGATCGGCAACGGTCCGGAAACCATGCAGAAGGTGCGCATGGTCGGCAACGACCTGGCGCTGGACGAGGGCGTGGGTATCTGTGGCAAGGACGGGCAGAGCGTGCCGGTGGGTGTCGGCCAGCCGTCGCTGTTGATCGAGGGCATCACCGTCGGCGGTACCCAGGCCTGAGCCGGGCGATGGCCAGCGCCACCGCCCGCTCCAGCGCGGACTCAGTCCTCGTCGGCCTCGTCGGCTTCGACGTGGCCAGCGTCTTCGGCGCTGGCCTTCAGGCCGAGCGCCGCCGGCAGCATCAGTGCGCGCAGCACCTGGTAGATCTCGCGATAGGCACGCGGCGGCTTGTTCTTCGCCTTCTCGGCCTGCGCATTGCGCACCAGCGTGCGCAGTTGCTGGCGGTCGGCCTGCGGGTAATCGTCCAGCAGGGCGGCCAGCGCCTTGTCACCTTCGGCCAGCAGGCGCTCGCGCCAGTCTTCCACGCGGTGCATCATCGCCACTTCGCGGCGGCCGGTTTCGCTGTTGGCATCCAGCGCATCGCGGATCGCATCCAGCGTGGCTTCTTCTTCGCGGCGCATGTGCTTGGCCAGGAACGCCAGCTGGCGCTTGTGGGCGATGTGCGCGGTGATGCGCTTGCACTCGGCGATGTGCGGCAGCAGGTCTTCCGGGATCGGCAGGCGCGCCAGCTGGGCCGGTGTCAGCGACACCAGTTTTTCGCCCAGGGCCAGGACGTCGAGCGCGTCGCGCCGGTTCTGGCTGCGGCTCTTGTCGTGGAATTCACCGGTTTCTTCGTCGCGTCCGCGCATCGTCCATACCTGATTTCAAAAAAAGTCGCCCGGCGTGATGCCGGGCCCAACCCGTACAGGATAAAGCATTGAACGTGATCGCCCCTGAAGCCGCCGTCGGCGACGACAGCCCGGCCCGGCTGGAACGGCTGGCCGACCTCTCCCAGCAGCTGCTCGACCGCGCCCGCGCGCTGGGCGCCAGCCAGGCTGAAGTCAGCTGCAGCGAAGACCGCGGGCTGGAGGTGAATGTCCGCCTCGGCGAGGTCGAAACCGTGCAGTCCACCCGCGACCGCGGCATCGCCGTCACTGTGTATTTCGGCCAACGCAAGGGCAGCGCCAGCACCGGCGACCTGAACGAGGCCAGCCTGGCGGCCACGGTCGAGCAGGCCTGCGCCATCGCCCGGCATACCGAAGATGACGCGGCCGCCGGTCTGGCCGAGGCGGCGCTGATGGCCACCCACTTCCCGGACCTGGACGGCTGGCACCCGTGGGCGCTGCAGGCCGACGAGGCGGTGGACCTGGCCCTGGCTTGCGAAGCCGCAGGCCGTGAGGCCGATGCGCAGATCCGCAATTCCGACGGCGCCTCGGTGTCGAGCATGCAGAGCCTGTCGGTCTATGCCAATTCGCATGGTTTCATCGGCCGTGAGCGCGGCACCCACCATTCGGTCGGTTGTGCGCTGATCGCCGGGCAGGGCGATGGCATGCAGCGTGACGGCTGGTACACCAGTGCGCTGGCTCGCGAGGACCTGGAGGACGTCGACCTGGTCGGACGTCGTGCCGCCGAGCGCACTGTCGCCCGCCTGCAGCCACGATCGCTGGCCACCGGCAGCATGCCGGTGCTGTTCGCCCCGGAAGTGGCGCGCAGCCTGGTCGGGCACCTGCTGTCGGCGGTGTCCGGCGGTGCTCTATATCGCCAGGCCAGCTTCCTGCTGGACAGCGTTGGCCAACGCCTGTTCCCGGAATGGATGCAGATCGAGGAGCTGCCGCACCTGCGCCGTGGCCTGCGCTCGGCCGCCTTCGACGGCGACGGCGTGGCCACCCGGGCCTCGGCTCTGGTCCGCGACGGCGTGCTGCAGCGCTATGTGCTGGGCAGCTACTCGGCACGCAAGCTGGGCCTTCAGACCACCGCCAACGCCGGTGGCGTGCACAACCTGCAGTTGGCGGCCAATGCCGGCCCGCTGCAGGACATCGCGCGGCAGATGGGCGATGGCCTGCTGGTGACCGAGCTGATGGGGCAGGGCGTGAACGGCGTGACCGGCGACTATTCGCGTGGCGCGGGTGGCTTCCGGGTCGAGAACGGCGAGATCCAGTACCCGGTGGACGGCATCACCATCGCGGGCAACCTGCGCGAGATGTTCAGCAGCATCGAGGCGGTCGGCAGCGACGTCGATCCCCGTTCGCACATCCGGACCGGTTCGATCCTGTTGGGGCGGATGACCATCGCAGGTAATGATTGATGCCGTCGATGGCGTAAGCTATGCCCGCCTGACGCAATCAGCTGGGTGCTGGTTGGTCAAGACCACCCAATGAAAAGGAGTTTTGTCGTGAGTGAATTCGATAACGTCCCGCCGCCGCCACCGGCCACCGCCGACGTTCCGGCCGACCAGCGCACCATGGCCCTGGCCGCGCACCTGCTGGGCATTTTCACCGGCTTCATCGGCGCGCTGATCATCTGGCTGATCAACAAGGACGATGCTGGCAAGGCCTTCGTGACCGACCAGGCCAAGGAAGCCCTGAACTTCCAGATCACCGTGACCATCGCCATGGTCATCAGCATGATCCTCACCATCGTGATCATCGGCGTGTTCCTGGCCCCGATCGTCGGCATCATCAGCCTGGTGTTCAGCATCATCGCTGCGGTCAAGGCCAACAACGGCGAAGCCTACCGCTACCCGTTCGCGCTGCGCCTGATCAAGTAAGATCGTCTGCACGCGGAACTGAAAACGCCCGGCACTGCCGGGCGTTTTCGTGTGCGGGGAATGCCGGGCCGCGTGCAGCGATCAGTGATCGCGTTCCACCGCCAGCGTCGCCAGCGCGCGCAGCGCGTCGGCTTCCTCGCCATACCTGGCCAGGATCGACTGCATGCGCGCTGCGAGCTCGTGCAGCTGGGCCTTTGCGCCGTCCATGCCAAGCAGGGCGGGGAAGGTGCTCTTGTCCTGCGCCTGGTCCTTGCCGGCAGTCTTGCCCAGCTGTTCGGAACTGGCTTCGACATCGAGGATGTCATCGCGGACCTGGAAGGCCAGGCCGAGTGCATCGGCGAAACTGTCGAGCTGGGCCAGCTGCGGTTCGTGGGCCTGGCCGCACAGCGCGCCCATGCGCACTGCCGCGCGGATCAGCGCGCCGGTCTTCAGCGCGTGCATGCGGGTCAGCGCCGCCAGCGTCTGCTGCTGGCCGGTGGCATCGATGTCCAGCGCCTGGCCGCCACACATGCCGGACGCGCCTGAGGCGTGGGCCAGGGTCTGCAGGCAGGCCACGCGCAACGTGGCCGGCAGCGGCGCATCGGCCAGCAGGCCGAAGGCGCGGGTCTGCAGGGCGTCGCCAGCAAGGATCGCGGTGGCTTCGTCGAAGGCGACGTGGGTGGTGGGCTTGCCGCGACGCAGGGCGTCGTCATCCATCGCCGGAAGGTCGTCATGCACCAGCGAATAGGCATGGATCAGCTCGACGGACATGGCCGCCGCATCCAGGCTTTCCGGCTGCGTACCGAACAGGTGACCACTGGCGTAGACCAGCAGGGGCCGCATGCGCTTGCCGCCACCAAGCACCGAATAGCGCATGGCCTGATGCAGGCGCTGCGGCGCCTCGGCAGGCGAGGGCAGGGCGGCATCGAGCTGACTTTCGATACGGTCACGCCAGCGCGCGAACAGAACCTCAGCCGTCATGGCTGGGCGGGTCGAAGGGCTCGGAGGCTTCCGGCTGCGCCGGATCACTGAGCAGGCGCACGCGCAGTTCGGCCTGCTCCAGTGCCTGCTGGCACTGGCGGTACAGACCGACACCACGCTCGTAAGCACTGAGCGAAGCTTCCAGGCTCAGCTCGCCGGTTTCCATCTGCTCCACCAGCTGCTCCAGCGATTCGAGCGACTGCTCGAACTGGGCGACGGGGGAGGCGTTTTCGGGGGACTTCTTGGCCATGCGGCAAGTGTGGACGGGCCGCGCGCGGGGGTCAATTCACCAGCCGCCGGGACGCCACCGCAGCTGTGCCTCGTTGGCCTGCAACCAGGCCTGCAAGGGCGCGGCGATGACCACGTCGGCGGCGGCCAGCAACTGCGGGCCATCGAAGATCAACGGCAGCTGCGCGCGTCGCCAGGGGGCGAGGTGCTCGCGCTGCAGGCAGTCCTTCAGCGCGTGCGAATGCTGGCGACCCTGCAGCAGGATGCGCTCGCCGCCCACGCGTGCACGGACCTGCAGTGGCTGTTCGAAAGCGCCGGCGCCCAGCAGGCTCAGCTGGCCACCGTCGGGCAATGGCAGCGGTGCACGGCCATCCCACTCGGCCTGCCAGTCGAGGGGCAGCGAGGGCAGCCGGGCCGGCAGCAGATAGGCGTGGTCGCGCCATTGCTGGATCACGTGCTGCTGCCAGCGCACACGCGCCTGGCGGTCGGTGTCGGCCGGCAATAGCTCCTCCAGCGCCTGCTGCAACACCGAGGCCGGCAACGGTGCCGCATCATGGCCCAGCACCCACGCGCGCAGCACGCGTGCTGCGCGGCGCGGCGACATCTGGCGCAGCAGTTCCAGTGACAGCACGCGCGGTGCCACTTCCAGATGCGCGATCAGCTCGGCGTCTTCCTCGTCCAGCAGTTCGCGGGTCTGCCGGCAATGCGTCGCGCTGCCCGCCAATGCTGCAGCCGCATGCGGCCAGCGCTGGCGCAGCAACGGCAACACCTGCAGGCGCAGGAAGTTGCGATCGGCGTGGTCTTCCGCGTTGCTGGGGTCTTCGATCCAGCGCAGCGCGTGCTGGCGCGCGTAGTCGAGCAGTGCACTGCGTGGTACCGCCAGCAGCGGGCGCCACAAGGGATGTTCGCCAAGGCGGCTGTGCGTGGACATCGCCGCCAGGCCATCGACGCCAGAAGCGCGCAGGGCGCGCAACAGGAAGGTCTCGGCCTGGTCGTCCTGGTGCTGCGCCAGTGCCAGCGTTTCGCCTTCGCGCAGCTCAGCCGCGAACGCGGCACGTCGTGCCTGTCGCGCGGCACCTTCGGTGCCCAGGCCTGTGCCGTTCTCGACCTGCACGCGGTGCACGGCCAGCTCAATGCCCCAGGCGTCGCATTGCTGCTGGCAGTGCAGCACCCAGTCATCCGCATCGGGCTGCAGGCCGTGATGCACGTGCACCGCGCGCAGGGCGGTGCCGGAAGTCTGCGCGCAGCGCCACAGCCAGTGCAGCAGCACGGTGGAGTCGACGCCACCGCTGTAGCCCACCAGCAGCGGCGCATCCAGCGGAACGAGGGCAGGGAAGGCAGTCACGGTGGCAAGTATAGGGTTGCTCGGCAGGGTTGCGCCCTGCACCCGCTACGATCCAGAGGAACAGCAACAGCAACAGCAGAAGCTGGTTTCCTGAGGGTAGGCGGGGTGGGTCCGGTTGCGGGAGACGCCGTAAACCCGTCCTTGGGGGCTTGGCCGCGGCATCCATGCCGCGGACACTCCCGCAACCGGACCCACCCCGCCTTCGACAGTTTCCTGCGAACTGTCGGGTTGCTCATGGGGTCAGATCCGTTTTCCTGCGGAAAACGGATCTGACCCCGGATTCAATTCGATATCTGACAGATACGATCCACGCAAAGCGTGGATGGTCCAACCGTCACCGGAAAACTGTCGGGGGTGGGGCGGTGTGGGTGGGCAGGACCGTTGGCGCCATGGATGGCGCCATCGAGCCCCCAGGGATGGGTTTACGGCGTGTCCTGCCCACCCACACCGCCCCACCCAACTCACAGGAAACCAGAGCCGCTTTTGATCTTGCTTTGGCGTCTGCAGGTGCAGGGCGCAGCCCTGCCAAAAACCCTACTTCACCCGACGACCCGAACGGTCGATGCGGAACCACTCTCCGCCTTCCATCGGCGTGTGGCCATCGGCATCCGGCGTACCACGACGGCAACCATTGCAGACCTCGGCCACGCCGTCCTGGAACGGCCATGCGAAATCGAAGGTGCCGGGCACCACCTGGCGGAACGTCAGGTCGAAGTAGCCCACGCGGTTGCCGACGCGGGCGCGCAGCAGGCCTTCCTGCGGCGTTTCCGGGCCGTTGTCCCAGGTCAGCACCGGCAGGCTGCGGCCCTTGCGGTCGACGTAGTGGAAACCCTGGTCGGCGTACACCACTGCCAGGCCGTGGTCGTCGTAATTCAGGTCCTTCAGCGTGTCGGCGCTGATCTTCGGCCGGTGATCGATCACCTCGCAGTTGGGCAGTGGCCACAACCCGTGTTCGTCGGTCAGCAGCTTGCATGCCGGTGCCTGTGCCGCTGCAGTGGCGCTGACCAGCACGCCAAGCAGGGCCAGCGACCGCGCGAAGCGGCCGCTGGCAGCGTCAGGGCGGGCCTGCCGTGCGATCACTTGGCCTCGGCCTTGCGCTCGAACGCGGTCGGTGCCGGCAGCTGCACCGGCACGCCCTTGTCATCGCAGGTGCCGGCCTGGCACAGGCGCTCGCGCAGGGCCGGGGTGGCCTGCACGATCATGTGATAGATCGCGTTCTGTTCCAGCGTGCCGCGGATCGCCTTGCTGCCCGGGCCGCGTGCCCAGATGCCGACGTCCTCGCCACCGTGCGATTCGGACTTCATCGGCACCAGTGCTTCCTGCATGTAGTCCGGATGCTCGGTGTCGACCTCGCGCAGATTCGGGCGGCCGTTGGCCGGTTCGAAGCTGCTCGGGTTGTGCGGGTAACGCTTCGGGCCGGCCGGCTGCTGGTTGCTGCTGCCGGTGTGGCCCGGGCCGTTGGCGTAGCTCAGCGTGGTGTACGGCTGGCCGGTGCCGTCCAGCGCGTAGTCCAGCTTGCCGGCGCCGTCTTCGCCGCCCTTGTCCTTCACCTTGCCCAGGATCGGGTTGCCACGTGCCGGGTAGCCGACGAAGTTCAGCGTGTGCGAGTGGTCGGCGGTGACGATGATCAGGGTGTCGTCGGCGGAGGTCAGTTCGTTGGCCACGCGCACTGCGTCGGACAGGGCCACGGTCTCGGTCAGTGCACGGTAGGCATTGCCGCTGTGGTTGGCGTGATCGATGCGCGCGCCTTCGATCATCAGCACGTAGCCTTCCTGGTGCTTGGCCAGATTCTTGATCGCTGCGGCCGTCAGTTCGGCCAGGCTCGGCTCGCCGCCCGGATCCTGCGGGCGCTCGTACTCGTAGCGCATGTGGTCCGGCTCAAACAGGCCAAGGATGGCCGGTGCGTTGGCGGCGGCGGCCAGCTGCTTGCTGTTCCACACGTAGGCACCCTGCGGGTGCGCCTGCTGCCATTCCTGCACCAGGCTGCGGCCATCCAGGCGCTGGCCGACCTTGTCGTCGTATTCCGGATCGCGCTCTTCCACGGTGGTGAATTCACCGCGGCCGCCACCGAGGGCGACCAGGGGGCCGCGGCCATAGCGTGAGGTCGACAGCAGTTGCTGGGCGATGTCCTTGCAGCCGGCCGCCTTGGCCGCTTCGGTCAGGTCGGTGTCGTTTTCCCAGTTGCGCTCGGGCGAGTGCGCGTAGGTGGCGGCCGGGGTGGCATGGGTCAGGCGCGCGGTGGAGACCACGCCGGTAGCCAGACCGGCGCTGTCGGCCAGCTGCAGCCAGGTCAGCAGGCCCTTGGACAGGCTGTCGGCACAGTCGGTGCGGCTGCCGGCGCTGACGCCGATCGCACCCATGTGGGTCTTCACGCCGGTGGTGATGGCGGTCATGGTGCCGGCCGAATCGGGCGTCTGCGAATCGGTGTTGTAGGTCTTGCTGAATGCCGTGGCCGGGAAGCGCTCCCAGGACAACAGGTTCTCTTCACCGGAGCCACCCTTCTGCTGGCCCTCGTAGATGCGCGAGGCGGCCACGGTGGTCAAGCTCATGCCGTCGCCGAGGAACAGGATGACGTTCTTGGCCTTGCCGGACATCGCACCGTTGGCGGCGGCCTGGGCGGCGCCACTGCGGTACCACCACTGCGGGGTCTCGCCGGCCGGGTGGGCGACGGGGTCGACGGCGACCTTGAGGCTGGCCGGGGCAGTGGCGGGGGTGGTGCTGGCGCAGGCGCCCAGCAGCAGGGTGGTGGCGCAGGCGGCCAACAGGGAGACGGAACGGCGCATGGACGCTGGGATCTCACAAACTGTAACGGGACGTTCATTATGCCCGCCCTCGCAAGGCACGCCGATGACACACTGATTTGCCGGTCGGGCGGTCGTTCCCCAGCCGTTGATGGGCTATCGTGCCAGCATCCCTTCCTTCCCTCTGGATTGCCTATGAAGCTGGTCTCTGCCTGGCTGCGGATTCCATTCTGGCAGCGCGTGGTCGGTGGCTTCGTGCTCGGCGCGCTGGCCGGCTGGGCGCTCGGCCCGGCCGCGGAAACGTGGTTCGGCCCGCTTGGCGAGCTGTACGTCACCCTGATCAAGATGATCGCCGTGCCGCTGGTGTTCTTCGCGGTCATCAATGCGATCTCCTCGCTGCACGGCCAGAAGTCGGTTGCCGCGCTCAGTGGCCGCACCTTCCTGTGGTTCGTGATCACTGCTGCGTTGGCGGTGTGCGTCGGACTGGGCGTGGGCACCGTGCTGCAGCCCGGCGCCGGTGGCCTGCAGCTGACGATGGCCAGCAATTACGTGCCGCGCGAAGTGCCCAGTGTGGTGCAGGTGCTGCTGGACGTGGTACCGGCCAATGTCTTCTATGCGCTGTCTGGTATCGGCACAAAGGTCAACGCGGCCGGCGAAACCGTGCTGGCCGCCGGCCGTGGCTCGATCCTGCCGGTGATCTTCTTCGCTGGCCTGGTCGGCTTCGCCATCGTCAAGCTCGGCGAGAAGGTGACCGAGGCGCGCAAGCTGGTCGGCCAGATGAGCGACATCATGATCCAGGTGACCCGCTTCGTGCTGGAAGTCACCCCGATCGGCACCTTTGGCCTGATCGCCGGCCTGGTCGGCAGCTACGGGTTCGAGAAGCTGCTGCCGCTGGGGCATTTCGTGCTGGCCCTGTACGTGGCCTGCGCCCTGCACATCGTGGTGGTCTACAGCGCACTGCTGTTGGCGCACGGACTGAACCCGCTGAAGTTCTTCCGTGGTGCGGCGCCGGGCATGCAGGTTGCGTTCGTCAGCTCTTCCAGCTTCGCGGCGATGCCGGTGGCACTGCGTTCGATCACCCACAACCTGGGCGTGAACAAGGATTACGGTTCGTTTGCGGTGCCGCTGGGCGCCAGCATCAAGATGGACGGCTGCGGTGCCATCTACCCGGCGCTGTGCGCGGTGTTCATCGCGCAGTACAGCGGTGTGCCGCTGACCCCTGAACAGTACGTGGTGGTGCTGATTGCTTCGGTGCTGGGCAGCTTCGGTACGGCCGGTGTTCCGGGTACCGCGGTGATCATGGCTACGGTGGTGCTGAGCGCGGCCAACCTGCCGTTGGAGACGATCGGCTACCTGTATGCCATCGACCGCATCCTCGACATGATGCGCACGATGACGAACGTGACCGGCCAGATGCTGGTGCCGGTGATCGTGGCCAAGGAAACCGGGCTGCTCGACCAGGCGGTGTATGACAATCCGTCCAGCAATGTGGGTGTGGACGACCCCGATCCGACGCCGCCACGCGGCTGAGGTTGCGTGGAGATGAAAGGCCCGCCCTGAACGGCGGGCTTTTTGTCTGGGAGCTGGCTGGCGCGGTGGCGGTCAAGCCGGGCCTGGTAGATCCACGCCACGCGTGGATGGAGGCGGTGCCGACCAAGATCGGCAGCTACCCACCATTGCGCGGGCTTAACAAAAAAGCCGCTGCAGGGCAGCGGCTTTCTCGTGTCAGGCGGCGTGGTAGCGCCAACCGGCCAGATCAGAGATCGACCCGGCGGGCCTGCATGAACTTGTTGCCCCAGTAGCCGCTGAGCAGGGTGTCCACGCGCACGTCCTTGCCCGAGCTCGGTGCGTGCAGGAAGCGGCCATCACCCACATAGATGCCGACGTGATCGACGCGGCCCTTGCGGCCGAAGAACACCAGGTCACCGGCGGCCAGCGCGGTGCGGTCGTTGATCAGTTCGGCGTTGTCGTCATGTGCCATTTCGCGCGAGACGCGCGGCAGCTCAATGCCCAGGGCCGAGCGGAACACGTAGCCGACCAGACCACTGCAGTCGAAGCCGCTGTCCGGGTTGCTGCCGCCCCAACGGTATGGGGTGCCCAGCAGGGTCATCGCGCGACGCAGCAGCGACTGCACCTTGCCATTGTCGGCCGCGGTGCCGACAACGCTGCCATTGGCAGCGCTGCTGGTGTCGTAGTTGGCGAGGAGGCGGCTGAGGTCACCGGCCACCACGGCCGAGCGGTCCATCAGCGGAATGGTGTCGTTGGCGGCCAGGTGAGGCAGCAGGGCGGCCAGGGTAGCGCTGGCGGCGGCGTCGACGCGGCTGCGTTGCGGAGCGGCAGCCTCGGCCTTGGCGGCCGGTCGGGCGGTGCTCTCGGCCACCGGGGCCGGGCTCACATCGGAACGGTTCGGAGCAGTCTGCGACCAGGCCGGAAGGCTGGTCAGACACAGTGCCAGGCCAAGCAACAGCGGGCGGGCACTACGTGAAGATACGGAAGTCTGGCCTTCGCTTTTCAGGTCGTCAGTCGTCACGCGTCGGTCACAGGAAAAAAACGATGGGGCATCATGCCCTGTAAAAGCGCGGATAAGTTAAAAATTCCGTTAGTAATTCGTTATTTGCAGGGTGATGTTCGTCACAGGTTTGAACATATCGCCTGTTCATTTTAGCGAAGGACGCGTTTCGCCCCTGTGTAGTGGTCCTTCCAGTAGGGACCGCTGAGCGAGTCGAGGCGCACGGTGCCGCCGGTGCTCGGTGCATGCACGAAACGCCCTTCACCGACATAGATACCGACATGGGTGACGCTGCCGCGGCTGCCAAAGAACACCAGGTCGCCGGTGGCCAGGCGCTGCGGATCGATTTTCGGACCCTGTACCGCCGCCAGGTCGCGCGAGGTGCGCGGCAGTTTCAGGTCCAGCATCTCGCGATAGACATAGGCCACCAGGCCGCTGCAGTCGAAGCCGGAATCCGGGGTGTTGCCGCCATAGCGGTAGGGGGTGCCGACCAGGCTGATGGCACGCATCAGCACCGAGTTGGCCGCCTCGGGGTTGTCCGGCACGGTCTTCGGCCAGTTCGCGGTCGGCGGGGGCGGAGCGGGGCGGGTGGCCTTGCCGCCGCCGCAGGCGGTCATCAGCACGGGCAGGGCCAGCAGCAGGGCCGGGGCGAGGAGCCGGCGCAGGCCGGACGAAACTGGCGTGATGTGCATGTTCTCCGGATAATGCGCCACCTTGGGATTGGCCGTCATGATGGCGGCGTCCCCGCCGGGCGACAACCCGCCCCAACCCGCCTGCCTCCGGCAGATCCAGACAGAGTTGCGCATGAAGATCGAAAAAGACCGCGTTGTCCGCTTCCACTACACCGTTTCCGAAGTCGGCCAGGAGCCGATCGAATCGTCCAAGGACCGCGGCGAGCCGCTGGCGATCCTGATCGGCCACGGCAACATCATCCCGGGCCTGGAAAACGCCATGATGGACAAGGAAGCCGGCGCGACCTTCAGCGTTGACGTCAACGCAGCCGATGCCTACGGCGAGCGCCGCGAGGGCCTGTCCCAGCGCGTGCCGAAGAAGCATTTCGGCAACACCAAGCTGGCTCCGGGCCAGCAGGTCGTGCTGCAGACCAACTTCGGCCCGCGTGCGGTGACCGTGCAGAAGGTCGGCATGAGCGTCGTCGACGTCGACCTGAACCATCCGATGGCTGGCAAGGACCTGCACTTCGACGTGGAAATCGTCGATGTGCGCGAAGCCGGCAAGGAAGAGATCGACCACGGCCACGTCCACGGCGACGGCGGTCACCACCACTGATCGCAGCGCGATCATGATGGCAGCAACGGCCCGCTTCGGCGGGCCATTGCGTTTCTGGAACACGGCGCGGCCATCCATGGCACGCGGGCCGGCGGCATAATGGCGGACCTGCCCGACGGACGCCCCGTGAACGCCGCTTCTCCTTCCCTGCAGCCGGTGGCTTCCGGCGAACGCATCGCCGTGCTGGACGTGCTGCGCGGTGCTGCGCTGCTGGGCATCCTGCTGATGAACATCGAGGCCTTCAGCGGACCGCTGGACCTGGCCTTCACCGGCATCGACGTGCATTGGCAGGGTATCGACTACTGGGCCGATGCCTTTGTCTACGTATTCGTGCAGGGGAAGTTCTTCACCCTGTTCTCGTTGCTCTTCGGCGCCGGCTTCGCGGTGATGGCGCAGCGCGCCGAGGCGGCCGGGCGTGACTTCACCCCGTTCTACCTGCGCCGCAGCGCTGGCCTGCTGCTGATCGGCCTGTGCCACGCGCTGCTGGTCTGGTCCGGCGACATCCTGGTGATGTACGCGTTGGTCTCGTTGCCGTTGCTGGCCTGCCGCGAGGCGCCGCGCAGCTGGCTGCCGTGGATGGGTGTAACGGTCTATCTCGGCGGTGTGGCGATGATGCTGCTGGTCGGCGCGATGGTGTCGATGGCTTCGGCGGAGGACGTGCGGAAGATGCTCACCGACGCGCAGCAGAGCATCGATCTGCAGCGCCTGGTGTACGGGCAGGGCAGCTGGATGCAGGCCAATGCGCAGCGGCTGAGCGAGTTCGGCACGTCGATGGGGGCGATGCTGATCACCGGCCCGGAAGTGCTGGGCATGTTCCTGATCGGCAGCTGGTTTGCCGGCAGCGGCGCGCTGGCCACGCCGGATCGCTTCCCGCGGCTGTATGCGGTGTTGCGTTGGGGGGCGCTGCCCTTCGGCCTGCTGGTCACGCTGCTGGGTGTTGCCTGGAAGCCGTATCTGGCGCCGGGCGCTTACGATCTGCCGGTTACGGCGGCGATGGCGTTGGTGACGATCGGCGGCCTGCCGATGTGCCTGGGTTACCTGGCCTGGATCGTACACTGCCGCGCGCGGCTGGGCTGGCTGGCGCCGGTCGGGCGCATGGCGTTGACCCATTACCTCGGCCAGTCGCTGCTGTGCACCTGGCTGTTCTACCACTACGGCCTGGGCGCGTTCGAAACGATGCCACGCAGCGTGCAGTTGATGTTCGCGCTGCTGCTGTTCACCGTGCAGGTGGGCATCTCGCACGTATGGCTGCGCCGCTTCCGCTTTGGGCCGATGGAATGGCTGTGGCGCGCGATGACCTATCGGCAGTGGCCGCAGATGCGGCGCGAGGCCGGCCAGGGCTGATCGATGCAGGGCGCGCGCGAGGATGTGATCGTGGTCGGCGCCGGTGCCATTGGACTGGCTGCCGCACTCGCGCTGCGTGCACAGGGCCGGCAGGTACGCGTGATCGACCGTGGGCGTGTCGGCGGCGCGACTTCGCATGGCAACTGCGGCACCATCACCCCCAGCCACGCGCCACCGCTGGCAGCGCCCGGCGTGCCGTTGCGCGCGCTGCGCTGGATGCTCGATCCGCGTGCGCCGCTGTACGTGCGTACACGCCTGGACCCAGCATTGTGGCGCTGGCTGCTGCAGTTCGGGGCGCGCTGCAACGCACGCGACTGGCTGCACGCCACGCGGGCACGCGGCGCATTGTTGAATGATTCACGGCTGCGCCTGGCGCAGTGGGTGCAGACGCATGCGCTGGACTGCGAGTTCGAGGCGCGCGGTCTGGACTATGTGTTCGGTGACGCCCGCAATTTCGATCACCACGCTGCCGAGTGTGAGGCGCTGAACGCACAGGGCATTGCCTCGGCGCGCATCGATGGCACCGACTACGCGCGCGACAATCCGGCGTTCCATGATCGCCTTGCCGGTGCGATCCACTTCCCCGGCGATGCCCAGCTGCGTCCGGACCGCTACACCGCCGAACTGGCGCGCGTGCTGCGCGCACAGGGCGTGGTGATCGAAGAACAGTCGGACGTGGAGGTTTTCAGCGCCGACGCGCAGGGTGTGCGCGTGCGTGCCGGTGAACGCATGCTGCAGGCGCGCGAGCTGGTGCTGGCGACCGGGCCGTGGTCACCGCGCTGGGCGCGGCAACTGGATCTGCGCGTGCCGATCCAACCCGGCAAGGGCTACTCGCTGACCTGGTCACGACCGGCGCAGGTGCCGCAGCGTCCAGTCGTGCTGAAGGACCATTCCGTGTTCGTGATCGCCTGGCGCGAAGCGCTGCGGCTGGGCGGCACCATGGAATTCGCCGGTGCCGATCCGCAGCTGCGCACGACCCGCCTGCAGGCCTTGCAGCAGGCCGCCGACCACTACCTGCGCGCGCCACGTGGTGCGCGGCTGCAGGAGCAGTGGTGCGGGTGGCGCCCCATGAGCGTGGACGACGTGCCGTTGATCGGCCGCGCGCCCGCGCATCCTCACGTCTGGCTTGCAGCGGGGCATGGCATGCTCGGCATCAGCATGAGCGCCGGCACCGGCCAGCTGATCGCCGATCTCGTCTGCGGCCGCACGCCGGCGATCGATCCTGCCCCTTACCGACCCGAGCGATTCCGATGAGCACTGCACCCTATGATTACGACCTGATCGTCCTTGGCGGTGGTTCCGCCGGCCTGGCTGGCGCGATCCGCGCCGCGCAGCACGGCAAGCGCGTGGCGCTGCTGGAGCCTGGTGAACTGGGCGGGACCTGCGTCAACGTCGGCTGCGTGCCGAAGAAGGCCATGTGGCTGGCGGCCGACCTGCACGAGCGCATCGGCCTGGCCAGTGCGATGGGTTTCGATGTCAAGGCACGCCCGGCATTGTCGTGGAAGGAGCTGGTGATCCATCGCCAGGCCTACATCAGCAACATCCACACCAGCTACCACAAGCGCCTGGACGAAACCGGCGTGGTGCGCATTCCGGCGCGCGGTCATCTGCTCGATGCGCATACCGTGGCCTGCAGCGATGGCGTGCGTTACAGCGCTGAACACATCCTGATCGCCACCGGCGCGCACCCGCTGCGGCCTGACATCCCCGGTGCCGAACTGGGCCTGGTCTCCGATGATTTCTTCGATCTGCGCGCGGCACCGGCCGAGGTGGCGATCATCGGTGGCGGTTACATCGCGGTGGAGCTGGCCGGCCTGCTGCAGGCACTGGGCAGCAAGGTGAGCCTGCTGGTGCGTGGCCAGCGGCTGCTGGATCGCTTCGATTACGAGCTGACCGATCAGCTGGCCGAGAACCTGAAGCAGCAGGGCGTGCGCATCCATTTCGGCTATCGCCTGCGCGAACTGCAGCGCGATGGCGAACGCGTACGTGCATTCGGCCATGATGGCCCGCTCGACAGCGTGTTCGACGCGGTGTTCTTTGCCACCGGCCGCCGTGGCAACAGCCGCGATCTGGGCCTGGAAGCGCTCGGCATCGGTATCGGCGAACACCAGCAGGTGCAGGTGGACGAATGGCAGACCACGTGTGTGCCGAGCGTGCACGCGGTGGGCGACATCGCTGGCAAGGTCGGCCTGACCCCGGTGGCGGTGGCCGCTTCGCGGCGGCTGATGGACCGCCTGTTCGGTGGCCGCCCGCAGTCGAAGATGGATTACGAGAACGTGGCCAGCGTGGTGTTCTCGCATCCACCGCTGGGCGCGGTGGGCATGAGCGAAGAAGAGGCGCGCGCGCGGTTCGATCAGGTGAGCGTCTACCACAGCCGTTTCCGTCCGATGCTGCAGGGGCTGGCCAATGGCACCCAGCGCAGCCTGTTCAAGATGGTCTGTGCTGGTCCGGAAGAACGGGTGGTGGGCATCCACCTGCTGGGCGAAGCGGCCGACGAGATCCTGCAGGGGTTTGCGGTGGCGGTGAAGATGGGCGCGACCAAGGCCCAGTTCGACGACACCGTGGCGATCCACCCGACCTCGGCCGAGGAAGTCGTGCTGATGCGCTGAGCTGGACGGTTTTAGAGCCGAGCGCAGGCTCGGCTCTCCAGGTCACCAGGCGCACCCATGCGACAATGGACGCCCTTACGCCTTCCCTGGCCGCCCCGTGCGGCCCGCCGTCGTCCTGATGTCCAGCCCCGCTTCCCGTATCGCCACCGCTTCCCCACGCATCGCGCTGGGAGGCATCGGCCTGGCCGCCATCGGCGCCATCGCCGCCTCCGGCAAGGCCATCATCGTCAAGCTCGGACTGCGTCACGGCGTGGATGCCACCACGCTGCTCGCCCTGCGCATGCTGATGGCGCTACCGCTGTTCGTACTGATGGCACTGTGGGCCGCGCACCGGGCCGAGCCGCTGACCTGGGCCGACCGTGCCCGCGTTTTGTGGCTGGGCTTCACCGGCTACTACCTGTCCAGTCTGCTCGACTTCCAGGGCCTGCAGTACATCAGCGTGACCCTTGAGCGCCTGATTCTTTACTTGAACCCGACCCTGGTGCTGCTGATCAACGTGCTGCTGACGCGCCAGCGGCCGGGTCGGTGGCAGATCGGCGCGCTGGTGCTGAGTTACCTCGGCGTGCTGCTCGCCTTCGGCCACGATCTGCAGCGCGAGGGCGGGCAGATCATCGTCGGCAGCCTGCTGGTACTGGGCAGTGCGCTCAGCTACGCGCTGTACCTGTTCGGCAGTGGGCAGGTAGTCGCACGCATCGGCGCGGTGCGGTTGACCGCCTATGCCAGCTGCGTGGCCAGCGTGCTGGTGCTGCTGCATTTCGCGGTGACCCATCCGCTGCCGTTGCTGTGGCAGGCACCGGCGCCAGTGCAATGGCTGTCGCTGGTCAATGCCACCGTGTGCACGGTGCTGCCGGTGCTGGCGATCATGCTGGCGGTGCAGCGCGTGGGTTCGTCGCTGGCCGCGCAGGTCGGTATGCTGGGCCCTGTTTCCACCATCGTGATGAGCCTATGGCTGCTCGACGAACCGATGGGGCCGGCGCAGATCGCCGGCACCGTGCTGGTGCTGATCGGCGTTCTGCTGGTGACCCGCCTGCGGCGCTGACGCCGGAGCAGGCGCGTGCGCGCATCCTGGCGGTGATCCGCGCGATCCCCGTGGGGCAGGTGATGGGCTACGGCCAGGTGGCGATGCGCGCGGGCCTGCCCGGGCGTGCACGCCTGACCGCGCGCATCCTGGGCCAGAACGACGACCCGGACCTGCCCTGGCACCGCGTGCTGCGCTCGGATGGGCGCATCGCCATGGAAGAAGGGTCGGCCGGATGGCGCGAGCAGTCACAGCGGTTGCGCGCGGAGGGCGTGGTGGTGGAGAACGGCCGGGTGCGGATGCCGGCGGCTGATCCGGCAGCGGCACTGGATGCCGCTGTGTGGGGCCCGGGCTGAGCACCGCTGGCGACTGAACAGGCCGGACCTGAGGGCCGCCAACAAGACACGGTGCTGCGGCTATGATGGAGGCCGTTCCATGCCGGTACTCCCATGTTCCCGCGACTGCCAACCGTCACCAAGGCCCTGCTGATCGCCAATGCGATCCTGTTCCTGCTGCAGCAGCCGTTCCTGCTCGGCATGCAGACCTTCGAGCCGTTCATGCTGCAACCGCTGCAGCAGGGCTTCGATGCGTTCTCGCCGGGCGGCAACTTCCAGCCGTGGCAGCTGCTGACCTATGGCTTCCTGCATGGCAGCTTCGGCCACCTGTTCTTCAACATGCTGGCGGTCTTCATGTTCGGCGCGCCGCTGGAGCAGACCTGGGGCGAGAAGCGCTTCCTGCTGTATTACCTGGTGTGCGTGGCTGGTGCAGGCGTCTGCCAGCTGCTGGTGGGCACGCTGCTGGAAAACCCGGCGACGGTGCTGGGCGCCTCCGGTGGCGTGTTTGGCCTGCTGCTGGCCTACGGCATGCTGTTTCCCAACCAGCGGGTGATGCTGCTGTTCCCGCCGATCCCGATGAAGGCGCGGACCTTCGTGATCCTGTTCGGCGTGGGCGAACTGGTGCTGGGCATGACCGGCTGGCAGCCGGGCGTGGCCCATTTCGCGCACCTGGGCGGCATGCTGTTCGGCTGGTTGCTGATCCGTTACTGGCGCGGGCAGCCGCCGTTCAACAAGCGCCGCCCGCCCGGCCCACCGAAGCGCCCGAACCATCTGCGCAGCGTCAAATGATCCGAAGGATCATTTGACGCCGTAGGTGCCGACCGTTGGTCGGCACACCTTTTCCCACGCGGGTAGGTGCCAACCTTGGTTGGCACGCTTTGAATGGGATCACTTGACGCCCAGGTGCCGACCGTTGGTCGGCACACCGCTACAGGTCCCGCAGCACCACCTGCGCCGCATTGTGCCCCGGTGCACCGGTAACACCACCGCCGGGATGGGTACCCGACCCACACAGATACAGGCCGGGAAGGGCGCCGCGATAGCCGGCCTGGCCGACCATCGGCCGCGCCGAGAACAACTGGTTGGCGCTCAGTGCGCCGTGGAAGATGTCGCCGCCGACCAGGCCGAAGGTGCGTTCCAGATCGAGCGGGGACAGCACCTGACGACCGAGCACGCTGTCAGCGAAGCCGGGCGCATAGCGTTCAACGGTAGCGATCATCAGGTCGGCTACCGTCTCGCGGTGGTCATCCCAGTGACGCCCATCAGGAAGTACCGGCGCCACATGCTGGCAGAACAGGCTGGCCACATGCTGCCCGGGCGGTGCCAGTGAATCGTCCAGCGTACTGGGTATCAGCATTTCCACGATCGGTTCGCGCGACCAACCGTCGCGGCGCGCATCCAGCCAGGCGCGATCCATGTAGTCCAGGCTGGGTGCCATGATGATGCCGGCGCTGAGGTGATCGCCCGGACCGGGCAGGGCGCGGAACTCCGGCAGCCGCGACAGCGCCACGTTCATCCGGAAGGTGCCGGAACCGCAGCGCCAGTTCGTCATGCGTTCGCGTGTGGCAGCCGGTACCTGCGCCGGCTCCAGCAGCTGTTCGTACAGCAGCTTCGGATTGACGTTGGCGACCACCGCGCGTGCACGCAGGGTTTCGCCGTTGGCCAGTTCCACCCCCACGGTGCGGCCCTGTTCGGTCAGTATCCGTCGCACGCCGGCATCCACGCGCAGTTCGGCCCCGGCCTCGCGCGCGGCGCTGGCGATGGCCTGGCTGATCGCGCCCATGCCACCCATCGCATGGCCCCATGCACCCTTCACGCCATTGCACTGGCCGAACACGTGATGCAGCAACACGTAGGCGCTGCCCGGTGTGTATGGACTGGCATAGTTGCCGACGATGCCATCGAAGCCGAACAGCGCCTTGATCGGCTCGCTCTCGAACCAGCGGTCCAGGTATTCCGCCGCCGACAGAGTGAACAGGTCCAGCAGCTCCTGCCGCAGCGGTGCATCCAGCGCCGCCAGTTCGCGGCCGAGCTTCCCCATCTGCCAAAGTGCGGGCAGGCCGCGCCAGCCGCCGGCGACGCCGATGTCCGGTGGCGCGCGGAGAGCCCACGCGCGCAGTACATCGGCGAAGATCTCCAGGCGTGCTTCGTACGCTGGCAGGCGCTGTGCATCCCGAGCGGAGAATCCAGCGACTTCGGCCTGGGTGCGGCCAGGTGCCGACAACAGGTAGCGGTCGTCGGGCAATGGCAGGAAGTTGTTGGCCGGGCGCGTGACAATGCGCAGCCCATGCGCATGCAGTTGCAGGTCTTCGATCACCTTCGGTTGCAACAGCGACACCGTGTACGACGCCACCGAGTTGCGGAAGCCGGGATGGAACTCCTCGGTGACCGCCGCTCCGCCGAGCACGCCGCGCCGTTCAAGGACCAGCACGTTCTTTCCGGCCTTCGCCAGATAGGCCGCACAGACCAGACCGTTGTGGCCACCCCCGATGATGATTGCATCCCAGGACATCAGCACCTCTGAAAAAAGGGACGGAGGGGATTAAGTCGCAATTGGCACGGGACCAGCGGCGATGGGAAGAAACGACTTAATCCCCTCCGTCCCCTTCTTTTATTGCCGCTTCGATGGTGGCGATGTCGATCTTCTTCATCGGCATCATCGCGTTGAAGGCGCGCTTGGCCAGTGCCTTGTCCTTGCTGGTCACCGCTTCGATGAGCATGCGCGGGCTGATCTGCCAGGAGATGCCCCAGCGATCCTTGCACCAGCCGCATTGGCTCTCCTGGCCACCGTTGCCGACGATCGCATTCCACAGGCGGTCGGTCTCGGCCTGGTCCTCGGTCTGGATCTGGAAGGAGAACGCTTCGCTGTGCTTGAACGCGCTGCCGCCGTTGAGGCCGACGCAGGGAATGCCGCAGACGGTGAATTCGACGGTCAGCACGTTGCCTTCCTTGCCATCCGGGTAGTCGCCCGGCGCGTGATGCACGGCGGTGACCGCGCTGTCGGGCAGGAGGCTGGCATAGAAGGTGGCGGCCTCGAGCGCGCCGTTGTCGTACCAGACACAGATGGTGTTCTTGTGTGCCATGTCGGGGCTCCGCGATGGACGAAGCCGCAGCGATAGCACGCCGGGTGTTAAGCCGGGATGGGTATCACGGTGAGCGGAGACTGGGGGGGCGGTAACGGGTGGAGCGGGCTGCAAGCGGCTGATTAATAAACAAAACTTGAACAAAGTTCATGTTTGTATCAAAACTTTTCTTTCAATTTCAATTGGTTATTTTTGTTCAGCTGCCATTGCAAATTAAGAATTGATGAAATTAATATTTGGTTCAGCTACATGGGGCTGTCGCTTCCGTGCAGCAATTCTGCAACTGCAGCCTGATCTTCACCGAATCAAGGAAACTCCATGACCAGCAGCAAGCACGTCGCAAGGTTGAAGCGCACCGCCTTGGCGGTCGTCCTGACTTCTTTCATCGGCGCCGCAGCCGCGCAGAGCACGACCGGTTCGTTGTACGGCAGTGCGCCTGCCGGCACGACCATCGTCGTGCAGAGCGATACGGGCCTGAAACGCTCGGCGACCGTCGACAGCAATGGCCGCTACAACCTCGGCTCGTTGCCGGTGGGCAAGTACACCATCATCCAGCAGCGTGACGGCCGGACCGTCGATCAGCGCGAGAATGTTCTGCTGAAGGTCGGCGTTGGCACCGAGGTATCGTTTGCCGGTGGCAGCAGTGCCGCCACCACGCTGGAGGCCGTGAACGTCGTCGCGGCGAATGTGCCGAAGATCGATGTCACCAATACGGTGTCCAAGTCGGTCATTACGTCCGAGCAACTGGATGTGTTGCCACTGGGGCGCAGCGCCGAAGCCATCGCATTGCTCGCGCCAGGTGTTGTCGCAGGCAGTGGCGCGTTCAGCAATGGCTCGCGTTCGGTGCTGTCTTTCGGTGGTTCCAGTGTTACTGAGAATGCCTACTATCTGAATGGCTTCCTGGCCAACAATCCGCTCAGCAACCTGGGTGGTATCAGCCTGCCCTATGGGTCGATCGACCAGCAGGAAACGTTCATGGGCGGCTACGGAGCGGGATACGGGCGCTCCACCGGTGGTGTGATTAACCAGCTCGGCAAGCGCGGCACCAATGAATGGCATTTCGGCGTGCAGGCCACCTGGGCCCCGGACTCGCTGTCGGCTTCTGCGGCCACTGTCATCTATCCCAATCGCCAGCTGCCAGATGGATACAGCTACACCGATGACTCGTTGCCTGGTTCGCTCTATCGCTATCGCAAGGACGATGTCGCCACGCGTACCACCTACAGTGGCTATGCCAGTGGCCCGCTGATCGAGGATCGTCTGTTCATTCACTTGGCTGCGGAAAAGGACCGCACCGAAGGTGTGTCCACGAACAGCTCTGCAGCAACGCAGCAGGTGCGCAACCACTACACCATTGATGCGCCGAAGTTCTATGGAAAGATCGACTGGAACATCAACGATAGCAACACGCTGGAATACACCCGCGTGCAGAACACCGATCGCAACGGTGGCTACTACCGATCGTTCGACTACGAGGACCTGGCCGAAGGTGATCGCACCGGCACGTTCCCGAACACCACGAAGCTCAAGGACGACTTTGACATCTTCAAGTACACCGGCTACCTGAACGATGACCTGACCCTGAGTGCGGTATGGGGTCGCAGCAAGGAGAGCAATCTGGAGTCGAATCCGCTGGATACGGCCAACCCCTATCTCAGCAGCCCGGGCAATCAGGATCCGTCCATTACCGGTGGCCGCCCCATCCGCAACGACCAGTCGGCGCTCTATACCAAGTCGTCAGATGCGGGCAGCAAGACCCGAGGCCTGCGTGTAGACCTGCAGTACCGCATCGGCAACCACGAGCTGACCGGTGGTATCGATAACATGTACTTCCAGGGGCATAACGAAGGTCAGGCGATGACCGGGCCGGGGTATGCCTGGATCTATGGTCGTGTTGATCCGGCCTCGTCGCCGAATCCGGGCTTTGATATCACCCCGCCGGGCGGCAATGGCTACTTCGTGCAGAAGTACATCTTCTCCACGACCACCAGCATGTCGGTCAAGCAGAAGGCCTACTATCTGGAGGACCGCTGGCAGGTCACGCCGAACTGGTTGGTGACCCTCGGCATCCGCAATGACAAGTTCACCAACTACAACAGTGCGGCCAAGCCTTACGTCGACAGCGGTGACCAGTGGGCGCCGCGCCTGGGCGCGAGCTGGGATGTGTTTGGCGATTCGTCGCTGAAGGTGTTCGCCAACCTGGGCCGCTACTACCTGGCGTTGCCCAACAGCGTTGCCATTCGTGGTGCTTCCGCCTCGACGTTCACCCGCGAGTACTTCACCTATAGCGGAATTGATGCCAACGGCAACCCGACCGGGTTGACCGCTCTGGGCCCGGGCCCGGTGTCAGCCAACAATGAATATGGCCAGACCCCTGATCCGTTGTCGATTGCGCCGACCGACCTGAAGTCGCAGTACCAGGACGAGCTGATCCTTGGCTTCGAGAAGACGCTGGGCGAGCGCTGGAGCTCCGGTGCCAAGTTCACCTATCGTCGCCTGCAGACGGCCATCGACGATACCTGTGACTCCGATCGCATCCACGACAAGCTTGCCGCGATGGGCGTCGACGACAGCAATCTCGATGTCCCGGGCTGTGTGATCTTCAATCCGGGCAAGACCAACACCTTCATGATCCGACACGCGGATGGCTCGGGTTACACGCCGGTGCAGATGAGCTCCGCCGACTGGGGTTACGGCAACAAGAAGGCCAAGCGTGACTACATCGCCGTCGATCTGTTCATCGAGCACCCGCTGAGCGACAAGTGGTACGGACGTCTGGATTACACCTGGTCGCGCAGCTTCGGCAATACCGAAGGCCAGGTGAAGTCGGATATCGGCCAGGATGACGTCTCCAAGACCCAGGACTGGGATGCCGCGGCACTGATGGAATACGCCGGTGGCTATCTGGCGAACGACCGCCGTCACCAGCTGAAGGGCTATGGCGCCTATATGTTCAACGACGAGTGGTCGGCGTCGGCCACCCTGCGGATCATGTCGGGGGCGCCGAAGAGCTGCCTGGGCTACTACGGCACCGATGAGAGTGATCCGCTGGGCTACGACGCGGCCTATCACTATTGCGGTGGCAAGCCGTCGCGTCCGGGTGACGCCGGCCGGCAGCCCTGGACGACCCGCCTGGATCTGGGCGTGATGTATCGCCCTTCGTTTGCCGATCACAAGCTGGCTTTCAGCCTGGATGTTTTCAATGTGCTGAACCAGCGTCGCGCCGTGCAGTCTGACGCGGTCTATGAAGATGGCCCCTACACGGTGTCCAACACCTACGGCATGGGTACCTACTTCAGCGCGCCTCGTTCGGTTCGTGTCAGTGCGTCCTACGACTTCTGATCGCAGCACCTGATCGATCTCTCCAGAAAACGACCTGGACCCCGGCCATGCCGGGGTCCCTTTTTTGGGTCGCCAAGCGAAAAAAGGGCGCCCGAAGGCGCCCTCTGCATTACCAGTTGCAGCAGTTGGCTCAGCGCCAGACCTTGATCTGCTCGGCTTCGCTGCGCTGCATCGGCTGGCCGGCCTTGCAGCTGAAGGTGGCACCGAACGCCGGCAGGTTGGCCAGCGTGCCGTTGCTGCGCCACAGGCCCGGTGCACGGATGTCGGCGGTCAGGCGACGCACGGCCTCGTTCGGCGACAGCTGCTGCGCCCACAGTGCCGACCAGGCGCGGAAGAAGCCCTGTTGCTGTGCCTGCTTGGCCTTCGGCTCCTGCGCGGTGTACGCGGCCCAGGCCAGTTCCAGACCGGCGATGTCGGCCAGGTTCTCTTCCTGGGTGAGCGTGCCGTTGACCTTGGCACCCTTCACGCCCGGGAAATCGTAGGCGCCGTACTGCGCGGCGACGCGGTTGCCGAGCAGGGTCCAGGCGGTCTTGTCGGCCGGCGTCCACCAGCTGCGCAGTTCGCCCTTGGCATCGACCAGTGCGCCCTTGGCATCGATCGCACGGGTCAGCTCGTGGCCGACCAGGCCACCGAAGCTGCCGAACTTGTCGGCAGCGTCGGCCTTGGCGTTGAACACCGGCCCCTGCAGGATCGCAGCGGTGACGATCAGGCGGTTCTGCGCCAGGTCATAGGCCAGCGACGGCTGCTGCGGCAGCACGTCCCAGCGGCGGTCGGCGTTGCCCTTGCCGATGCGCTTCATTTCCTCACGGTGGCGCCAGGTCGACGCGATCAGCATGTTGCCGCCAAACGAACCACGGCCCATCGGCTGCACGCTGTAGTCGAGATCACGCAGCGGGGTACCGATCTCGATCTTCAGCGCGGCCAGCTTGGCCTGCGCTTCGGTCTTGGCTTCGGCACTCATCCAGCTGCTGTTCTTGACCGCTTCGATCTGCACTTCGCGCACCTTGTCGACGATCCATGCGGCCTGGCGACGGTCTTCGGCCGACAGGTAACGGGCGGCGTATTCGCGACCGAGCATCGGGCCGGCGGCCACGTTGATCGCCTCCAGCACGTCTTCCCAGCGCTGCGGCGGCAGGGTTTCGCCACGCAGCACGCGGCCGCGGAATTCGAATTCGGCGTCGCGGTAGGCCTTGGACAGGTAGGGCGCCATCGAGTCGCCCACGCGCCAGCGCAGGTAGGCCTTCCACTGGTCCGGCTTGAGCTTGGTGACCATGCCATCGAGCTGCTTGAACAGGCCCGGGTCGGCCAGCGAGACCAGATCGTCGTCCACGCCCTGGGCCTTCAGGAAGGCATCCAGCTGCAGGTTGCGGTAGCGGCTGTTGAGCTCCTTGGTGGAGATCGGCGCGTAGTTGTTGAACGGGTTGTTGATGCCGGCCAGCGACTGCGCGTTGCGCGCCAGTTCGGTTTCCAGTGCGATCACCGATTGCGACTCGGCATCCAGCTTGGCGGCCGGAGTGCCGGTCAGTGCCAGGATCTGCTTGACGTAATTGCGGTAGCGGCCCATCAGCGCAACGGTGTCGGCGTCGGTGCGGGTGTAGAACGCCGGGTCCGGCAGGCCCATGCCGCCCTGCATGAAGTAACCGATGTGGCGGTCCAGCGCCTTCAGGTCCACGTCCGGGCCGAAGTTGAAGGCCACCGGGATGCCGACCTGGTGCAGCGCGGCGATCGAGGCCGGCACATCCTTGGCCTTCTTGATGGCGTTGATGCGGGTCAGCAGCGGGGCGATCGGATTGGATCCGTCGGCTTCCACGGCGGCTTCGTCCAGGCCGCTGGCCCAGAAGTCGCCCAGCAGTTTCTGCACGTTGCCCTGCGGCGCCTTCATCGCTGCGTCGAGCAGTTCACGCTGCTGCTGGCGGCTGCGGTCGACCAGCTGGCCCAGCGCGGTGGTGGCACCGGTCTGTGGCACCGGGTTGGCCTTCAGCCAGCCTGCGTTGGTGGCGTCATAGAAGTCGCTGCACTGGGCGCTGACGGCCGGGGCGCGCGCGGCCTTCTTCTTGGCGGCGGCGAACGCATCATGGGTCGGGACCAGGGTCGCCAGGCTGATGCCCAGGGCGATGGCAAGCGGACGGAAATTGGGCATGTGGAACGAATCCGTGATGGATTGAGGGCGCGCGCACTATAGCAAGCCGCGCATCGACGCGGCATGCACGCATCACGCTGCTTTCGCCGACCAGGGTCGGCCGCTAGCGGGGAGCGCCGAGATCATTGGATCCACACCATGCGTGGATGAAAAACACCCCGGAAAAACAAAGGCCCGGGAATTCCCGGGCCTCTGCAGGTCTGCCGCGGCGTCAGCCGTGGCTTACCAGATCACCACCTGCTGGTCGCCGCTGCGGGCCATCGGCGAACCGGCCTTGCACTGGAACGCGGCCGCGAAGGTCGGCAGGTTCGACGGCGCACCCATGGCGCGGAACTGCGCCGGGGCGTGCGGGTCGGTCGCCAGGCGGACCTTGGCGTTCTCCGGGGTGTACTTGGTGCGCCACACGGTGGCCCAGTTGAAGAAGAAGCGCTGGTCGCGGGTGAAGCCGTCCACCTTCGGGTCTTCCTTGCCGGCGCTGGCCTTCTGCAGGGCATCGTAGGCGGTAGCCAGGCCGCCCAGGTCGGCGATGTTCTCACCCAGGGTCAGGTGGCCGTTCACCGCCTGGCCGTCGACCTTGTACTGGTCGAACTGCTTGACCAGCTTGCCGGTCAGGCCTTCGAAGTTCTTCTTGTCAGCGGCGGTCCACCAGTCTTCCATGTTGCCGGTCGGCCCGAAACGTGCGCCCTGGTCGTCGTAACCGTGGGTCATTTCGTGGCCGATCACCGCGCCGATGCCGCCGTAGTTCAGTGCGTCGTCGGCCTTCGGATCGAAGAACGGCGGCTGCAGGATGGCGGCCGGGAACACGATCTCGTTCTGCAGCGGGTTGTAGTAGGCGTTGACCGTCTGCGGGGTCATGCCCCACTCGGTCTTGTCCACCGGCTTGCCGATCTTGGACAGGTTGAACTTGTAGTTGAATTCGTTGGCCGCGCGCACGTTGCCCAGGAAGCTGTCGCGCTGGGTCTGCAGGCCCGACCAGTCACGCCACTTGTCCGGGTAGCCGATCTTCGGGGTGAAGGTTTCCCACTTGGCGATGGCCTTGGCCTTGGTTTCATCGCTCATCCAGCTCAGGCCCTGGATGCGGTCCTTCAGCGAGGCGGCCAGGTTCTTCACCAGTTCTTCCATCTTCGCCTTGGCTTCCGGCGAGAAGGCCACCTTCACGTACAGCTGGCCGAACGCTTCACCGGCGTCATTCTCGATGGTGCCCAGCACACGCTTCCAGCGCGGCTTCTGCTCCTTCTGGCCGTTGAGGGTCTTGCCGTAGAACTCGTAGTTCTCCTGCACGAAGGCGTCGGCCAGGTACGGCGAGGCGCTGTCCACGGTGTGGAAGCGCAGGTAGGCACGCCACACCGACGGATCGGTGTCGCCCAGCGCCTTGCTCACTTCCTCATGGAAGGCCGGCATGGCCAGCGAGAACTTCTCCGGTGCGGCCACGCCCTGCGACTTGAAGAACTCGGTCCAGCTGAAGTTCGGGGTCAGCTTGTCCGCGTCGGCCACGGTGACCGGGTTGTAGTACAGCTCGACGTTGCGCGACAGTTCGACGCGCGACTTGGACGCCTTGGCCAGGCGGGTCTCGAACTTGACCACGTCCTCGGCCTGCTTGGCAGCGTCGGCAGCAGCGACGCCGGACAGCTCCAGCACCTTGGCGACGTGCGCCTGGTAGGCCTTCAGTTTGTCGGCGTTCTTGGCATCGGTGTAGTAGGTGCTGTCCGGCAGGCCCAGGCCGCCCTGGCTGGCGTAGGCCATGTTCACGGCCGAGTTCTTGAAGTCGGCTTCGGCGCCGAAGCCGAACAGAACGTTGTCACCCTTGGCGGCGCTGGAGCGCAGGTAATTGGCGATGGCCGCCTTGTCCTGCAGGCCATCGATCGCGGTCAGGTCGGCCTTCAGCGGCTCGATGCCCTGGGCGTTGATCTTGGCCTCGTCCATGCCGGTGGCCCACAGGTCGCCGACGATCTTCTCGATGTGGTTCGGAGTCTTCACCTGCGCGACCTGTTCGGCCAGCTGGTGCTGCACGGCCACCGAGCGCTCGTCGAGGATGGTGAACGCGCCCCAGCTGGTGCGGTCGCCCGGGATTTCATTGGCGGCCAGCCACTTGCTGTTCACGTAGTCGCCGAAGGCGCCGCAGGCGTCCTTGCTGGCATCCAGGTCGCTGGGCTGGAAGGCGTTGTAGGCCGGCAGCTTGCTCTCGTCCAGGGTGTACTGGGTGGCTTCGGCGGCAGCCGGCGTGGAGGCGGTGGCGTCCTTGGCCGGGGTTTCGTTCTTGCCGCAGCCAACCAGCGCGGCCGAAACGGCCAGGGTCAGCAGCACGATCTTGGGAGTACGGGTCACTTTGATGGCCTCCAGGCCGAGTGAGTCAGGGAAGGGCCGCAGGGACGGCCGTGGGCCGAACGATACGCCGCCGGCTTGCCCTGCAAGGGTGTCGAAGGTCATGGCCGGGCGCAAGGGGCCGACGGCGACGCGCCACGAAAGGAAAAAAGAAGGGCCCGTGCGGATCGCACGGGCCCTCGGGGTCAACGATGCTGCCGGATGATCAGAAATCGTATCGGGCAGTGAAGCGGAAGTAGCGCGGGGTCGAGTAGTTCAGGTCACGACCGTACTCCGGGTTGTAGTCCGCTGCGCCGCGGTACGGCGAGGCGGCGTAACGCGAGTACGTGCTGCCAGCCACCTGGCGATTCAGCAGGTTGATCACATCGGCCTGCAGGGTCAGGCCCTTCGCCCAATCCGGCGTGTACGCGACATTCAGCCCCAGGTTGAACTGCCACGGTGCCTTGCCGTGCGAACCGCGCGGCGAGGAACCGTAGTCCGCCGACGGCGGCACGTAACCGGCCGTGCCCGGTGTGGTGCCGCTGCCCGGCAGGCCGCAGTACCAATAGTAGGAGCCATCGTAGAGGCCCTTGTCTGGGGTCGGGTACATGCTGGTGCAGTTGTTCGGACGACCTTCGGCAACGGTCAGGCTGCCACCCACGCGCCACTCGGGGGTCAGCTTCATGTAGCCGAACGCCTTGAGCACATGGCCACGGTGGTTCGGCAGCAGCCCATTGGCGCCCTGCATCAGCTGCGGCAGATCCCAGTCCTGGGTGACCGACACATCTTCCTGGCCACCGGTACCGGTATCCAGGTCGGAGTTCAGCTGGCCTTCGGTATTGCCGTAGTTGCGGCTGAAGGTGTACATGACCTTGCCGTACCAGTTGTCCGTACGCTTCTCCAGGAACAGGTCCAGCGCGTAGTACTTGCGCTTGAGCTTGGGCAGGCCAAGGTCAGCTGCCGAATAGTGCACCTTCTCGTAGCTGCCATCGGCCTGTTCTTCCCAGAAGGTGTTGCCCACGCCGGGGTTGAACAGGAAGCATGCGCCGCCCAGCGCGGGGGTGCAGGTGTCGTCGATCGCGCTCTTCAGTTCGCGGTAGGTGAACTTCGCGCCCCAGACGGTATCAGCCGCAAGCTGCTGCTCCATGCCAATGATGTACTCGTCCTGGTAGTGCGACTTCATGTCCACTGCGGCCAAGGTGCGCGGATTCGGCGCACTGCCGCATTCCAGGTTGCTGGCGACAGCGTTGGTGCCCGGGCACAGGTACCCCTTCGAGGCATCGACCGGAATGGAATTGAGCCCCGTCGGTGCACCGGTGGTCGGATCGACGCCGGTGTAGGTGAAGTACTCGTTGGTGTTGAGCGAGCCGGAGGCTGCACGCACTGCCACGTTGTTCGGCATGGCCAGGTGGTAGCGACCGGCATTGGCGAACAACTTCAGCGACGAGTCGCCATGAACGTCCCAGGCCACGCCCAGACGCGGTGCCAGCTGCGTCTTCTGGCTCGCATACTTCTCGCCCGTGCCGGTGTAGTTGGTGAACTGTTCGTTGCGCAGACCCAGCGATAGCAAAACGTTGTCCGAAACCTGCCAGCGGTCTTCGATGTACTGCGAGGCCTGCTCGGTCTTCGGCTGTGCCAGCTTGGTGCTGTACAGGCGATAGACGTAGTAGCCCTGTGCGCCCAGGCCGCCACCGGAAGCTGCCGAGCTCACGCCGTGCGATGCATCGATCGGGGTGTTCGGGTTGGTGGAGCGACGATAGATCCAGCCGTAGCCACCCGGATACTCGGTGCCGGTCAGCGACTCTGCATCCTGGCGGTCGAAGCCGAAGCGGAGTTCATGGTTGCCCAGACGCCAGGTCAGGTCGATACGCCCGCCCTTGGTCTCGTCGAAGGCGCCGTCGGCATTGACCAGCGAGGTCGTGCTCTGGCAGCCGCTGTAGTTCAGGCCCGGCACGCGTGCAGTGGTTCCGGCACTGATGTACGGGCAGCTTGCGTCGTAGTTGTACAGGCCCTGCGAGTGTTCGATCTTCTGGCGACCGTACAGCGCCGACAGGGTCAGGTTGTCGGTCAGGTAGCCGGTGTACTTGCCGATGTAGAGTTTGGAGTCTTCCTTGGTGCTGATGCCGCCGGTCTGCACGTCGCCATGTGTGAACTTGTTGTAGTCGAACGAGTAGTACTCGGCGTCGTACTTGGTAACGTCAGACACACCTGTCAGCTCGATGACGTGGTTGTCGGTGATGTTCCAGTCGATCTTCGCCGTCCAGCGCGGATATTCATAGGTGTACTCGTTCCAACCGCGGGTCAGGTTGGCCGGGCTGGTGTTGGTCGCGTAGCGGGCGCTGGTGCCGTCAGTCTTGGTGAACTCGCCGTTGACGAAGAAGAACAGCTTGTCCTGGACGATCGGGCCGCCGACATAGGCACCGGTGGTGTTCTGCCAGGAGTTGTTCTTGTTGCGGTACTGATACAGCTTGCCATCGGTCTGGTAAGCCGCGCCGCGCGGATCATTGGCGGTAAAGTGGCCGGTGTTGGCGTAATACATGTTGCGCGGAGATGCGCGCAGCGATTCCGGGCTCCAGATCTCGTACGCACCGGCCTTCCATTCGTTGGTGCCGCGACGGGTCACGATGTTGACCACGCCACCGGTGGAGCGCCCAAAGTCCGCGCCATAGCCGCCGGTGAGGACCTGTTCCTGGGCGATGGCCTCAAAGGGCAGTGTGGTCGAGCCGATGCTGGTCAGCGGGTTGGTTACCGCAAAGCCGTTGATGTAATAGGCATTCTCCGACGCAGCAGAACCGCCGAAGCTGGGTACGCCGCTGTAGCTGTTGCTGGCGATCGCACCGGGTGCCAGCAGGGCAACAGCAGTGATGTCGCGCGGCAGCGGAAGGCTGCGCAGGTCTTCGTAGCTGAAGACGGTCCGGGTATCGACCTGCGAAACGTCGATCGATGCCATCGACGCGGCGCGCACCACGATGCCGTCCAGATCAGTCGCCTTGCCGCCGGCGAAGGAGACCTCGGTGCCGGAGGCGATGTTGACCGCCACGTCATTCTGTGTCGTGACCGTGGCGCCGTCACGGCGCAGTTCCACCGAGTAGCGGCCGTTGGGCAGGTCGGACACGCGGTAACGACCATTGGCATCAACCGGCAGGGTGCGCGTGGCGCCGGTCCCCAGGTTGCGGACAACCACGCTCGAACCCGCGCCGGCCGGCGCCTGGCCGTAGATGTAACCGGTCACGGACTGAGCGTGGGCGATCGAGAAAAGGCAACCAGACAGGGCGGTAGCCAGCGCCGCGCGGCGCCAGAACTTCGTTTGCATCAGGACTCTCTCCGGGGTGTAGTGGGTGCGCCTCGTGGCCAAACAGGAACGCGGTCACAAACGGCGTGCCTCATTTATAAATGCCTCGTGAACAAAAATGCAATGAATCCTGAATGAAATTTTTTAGGTGACAAGACTTGGAAAAACTCCGGGTTGGTAAAAAACGCAATATTGAAGCTAAGTTCTGCGAAAATACATATAAAATCATTGTCATGTGATGGGCGGCGCGATCGCTGCATGAGGTGGAATTGTCATATTTTTCTGACATTCATGAATCCAGCCGCTAACGATCAAGGATGGTCACCGACGCGCAGCATCCGGAGAGAAGCGGTGGAAGACCCACGCAGGCAAAAAAAAGCCCCGCCGGAGCGGGGCCTCTGCTTCCATGTGCGTTTGGCTGTGCTTACTTCCTGCCGAAGTCGTACTGGGCCTGGACGTAGATAGCGCGCCCGTAGGCGTTGTAGAGCGAGTTGTTGTACGGCACGTCGATGTTGCCCGCGTAGGAGTGCTGCTGGTTGTCCGGTACCTTGTTGAACAGGTTGTTGACCATCAGCGAGAACGTCAGGTTGTCCATCGCGCGGTAGTTCACGCTCAGGTTGTACGTCGTGTAAGAGCCCCACTTGCCAGCCTTGTAGCCGGACGTCGGATCGACATAGTCATAGCCACGGCCCAGGTAGGACAGGTAGTTCGGCGTGCGGCCGATGTAATTGAAGTACAGCGTGGTGGTGAACTTGTCGATCGCCCAGCCGATCGAGCCGTCAGCCCGGACCTTGGCGTAGGAGTCGTACACCCACATTGCGTACGGGTTGCCCAGCAGATCCAGGAACGGGTCGTTGAGCTGCGGCTGCAGTTCACGCTTGAGTATGTTGGTGTAGTTGCTGGAGAACTGCAGCGAACCGAAGCGACCGATGTCCTGCACGTACTTGAAGCTGGCAGTGACCGCCTCGAGGTTCTGCCGTGCCACGTTCAGCTTCGGCGTGTAGATCTCCTCCAGCGCGCCGGTGGCATCACGGGTGACCCAGTTGGCCACTTCCTCGCAGGTGGCGCCAGCGGTGTTGGTCAGGCCGTTGCGGCAGTAGTACTCGGCCAGCAGCAACTGGTCGGAGCTGAGGGTGTTGACCTCGTTCTTGATCTTCCAGTTGTAGTAGTCCAGGGACACCGACAGGTTGTTGATCGGCGCCCACACCAGGCCCGCGTTCCACACATCGGCGGTAATCGGCTTCAGCTCCGGATTGCCCGACTGGGTGCCGAACACCGACACGCTGCCGTAGCGGCAGTCGACCGTGTTGGACGGATCGAACCCGAGCTGGCCACAGCGGTAGTAATCCTTGGACCCATTGGCGTAGTAGCCGCTCTTGCCCTGGAAGGCATCGGGCAGGGACGGGGCGCGGAACGCGGTGCCGTACTTGCCGCGGACCAGCAGGCTTTCGAAGGGGCGGAACTCGAGGCCGATGCTGTAGGTGGGCTTGTCTACGGTATGGCCGGCGATCTTGAAGTTGTCGTAGCGGCCGGAAGCGGTGACCGTCAGCATGTCATGCAACGGCAGACGCAGTTCGCTGGTGACAGCGTAGTTGCTGCGATGGCCGTTGCCCGCCACCGAGGTGGTACCGAACACCGTGCCGTCGGTCAGGCGCACGTCCGGCGTGTAGTTCCACCCTTCGCTGCCGCCTTCAACCACGGCGGCAAAGCCGGCGTCGCCACCGGGCAGCTTGAACAGCGAGCTGTTGGTGATCTGCGCGCGGGTCTGGGTCTGCCAGGTGCGGCTGCGGCTGGTGGTGAAGCCGGTGAAGCTCTGGAAGGCCCCTTGCGGCAGCTGGGAATAGAAAGCACCCCAGTTCGGGTTGTAGATGTTGTAGCCGTCGTCGGTCTGGCCCAGCACCGGTCCCAGCACGTTGTCGGCAAACCAGTTGTTGATCGGGTCGTTCCAGCGCGCATAGCCACGCTCGTTGAGCTTGTACTCGCCGTGGGTGATGCTGGCCTCGTAGTCCCAGTTGCTGCCGATCGCGCCGCGTGCGCCCAGCGTGACCTGATAGGACTTGCTGCGGTCGGTATTCATGATGTCGCGGTAGCCGATGCCGCCGATGTCTTCGGGTGCGAACACGCGTTGCAGCCCCAGATAGCGACCACTGGACTGATCGAAGAACGGACCCATGCTGATGTCCGTGCCCCAGTAGTTGTAGCCGGCACCGGTGTTGTACTTGACGGTTTCGTAGCTGTAGAGGACATCGCCGAACAGCTGCAGGTTGTCATTCACGTCGTAGGTCAGCGACGAATAGAGCTGGCTGCTTTCCTTGCCGTTCTTGATCGTCTTGTAACCCGCGCCGAACGCGGAGCCGCAGGATTGTCCAGCGCGGCGCGTACCGAGGATGGTGGTGCCGCCGAACTGGCCGGAAACGCCGGCGCAGTTGTTCGGATCCATCATCAGGAAATCATTGGTATCCGCGTCGAAGACCAGGAAGTCGTTCGAGGGCAGCTGGCGCGTGTAGCCATGCGGATTGTTCTGCTTGGTGATGTCGCGCTGGTAACCCCAGATCGGGTTGGTCTTTTCATACTGCACATTGACCAGGGCGCGGAAGCGATCGTCCTTGCTGTTGAAGCCATTGGCGCCGCTCACGCGGAAGCTGGCGCCACCGCCATCGGAATAGGCGCCGCCGCGCACGTTCAGCGTGCCGCCGTCCATGCGTTCCTTGAGGATGATGTTGACCACGCCGGCGATCGCGTCCGAACCGTACAGGGATGACTGGCCACCGGGCAGCACCTCGATGCGGTCGACGATGTCGATGGGGATGCCGCTGATGTTGTTGAACGCGTCGCTGCCGTTGTACAGCGCCGGATACGAGAGCATCGGGCGGCCGTTGATCAGGTACTTGGTGTAGCCCGGGTTCAAGCCGAACATGCCAGCCGCTTCAGCACCCTGGGTGAAGGATGCCGAGGTCTGGCCGCCTTGCAGGCCGCCGGTGGTCAACGAGGACTGCTGCAACACTTCGGCAACGCTGGAGAAACCGCGCGCCTGAATCGCCTCGGCGCTGATGGTCAGCACCGGCGTCTGGTTTTCGATCTGCGTCTGCGGGATCAGCGAGCCGGTGACCGTGACCCGGTCGAGGTTGGTCGCGGCCTTGCTGCTGTCCTGGGCGAGTACGGTGGCGCTGCTGCCGGCCAGCAACAAGCCGCAGGCGACGGCGTGGGTGAGCGGGTGGTGCGAGAATGCGAAGCGACGACGAGACATGCGATTACTCCGTGTGATCGTGATGACGCGTGTATCCCTTTCCTGGGATTTCGATTCTGTTCAGCTGCTTTGCCTATGCGGTTTAGCGGCGTAGCGTCAACGTAACACACGCTTAACGTGCCTTGCGCAGTTCTGTAACGGTCGGTGACGGACGGTTGCGCGCTTGGTGAAAAGCCCCTTCTCCACAGGCATTTCTGCCGTTTTCCGGATTATCGGAAAGCAGGGAAAATGAATATTTGATAAATTCAACTGACATTAACAATCGATACGTCGCGGGCTTTCCCCATGCCGCATAGAAGGAAAAAAAAGGCCCCGCCGAAGCGGGGCCTGGTCCAGACACGAAGTCCGGAAAACGACGGGATCAGAAGTTGTACTTGACCTGGGCCGAGATCTGGCGGCCGTAGACGCTGTAGAAGCCGTCATTGAACGGGGTCGATTCGTTGCCCGGGTAGTTGTAGCGCTGGCCTTCCGGCAGCTTGTTGAACACGTTGTTGACCATCAGCGACAGGACCAGATCGTCCTGTGCCTGGTAGTTCATGCTCAGGTTGTACGTGGTGTACGAACCCCACTTGCCGGCCTTGGCGCCGGAAGAGTGGACATAGCCGTAGCTGCGGCCGGTGTAGGCCAGGTAGTTCGGGGTGCTGCCAACGTAGTTGGCGTACACGGTGGTGGTGAACTTGGCGATGTTCCAGGCCACCGACAGATCGCCACGGACCTTGGCGAAGTTGTCGTAGTACCACATGTTGTACGGATCGCTCAGCAGGTCGAGCTTGGCGGCGCCCGGCATCGGCTGCACTTCACGCTTCAGCATGTTCGTGTAGTTGCCGGAGAACATCAGCGAGCCGAAGCGGCCGATATCCTGCTGGTACTTGGCCGCCACCGTCACCGCTTCCAGGTTCTGGCTGGCGACGTTGAGCTTCGGCGTGTACACCCGGGTCAGGTTGCCGCCGGCATCGCGCGACACCCAGTCGGTGACGTTCTGGCAGCTGGCCGAGGTGTTGTTCGGCAGCCCGTTGTGGCACTGGTACTCGGCCAGCAGCAGCTGGTCGGTGCTGAGGGTCTTGACCTCGTTCTTGATCTTCCAGTTGTAGTAGTCGGCCGACAGCGAGAAGTTGCTCACCGGGGCCCACACCACGCCTGCGCTCCACACGTCGGCGGTGATCGGCTTCAGGTCCGGGTTGCCGGACTTTTCGCTGTACACCGAGGTGTTCTTGTAGAACGAGCAGGCCTCGTCACGCAGGCCGTAGCCCAGCTGGCTGCAGCGGTAGTAGTCATTCTGGCCGGACGAGTACGAGCCGCTCATGCCCTGGAAGGCATCGGACAGGGTCGGTGCACGGAAGGCGGTGCCGTACTTGCCGCGCAGCAGCAGGCTCTCGATCGGACGGAATTCCAGGCCGATGCTGTAAGTGGCCTTGTCGACGGTCTTGTCGGCGATCTTGAAAGCGTCATAACGGCCCGAGGCGCTGACGGTCAGCTTCTCCAGCAGCGGCATGCGCAGTTCGCTGGTGACCGCGTAGTTGCTGCGGTGGCCGGCGCCCGCGACGGCGGTGGTGCCCCACACGTTGCCGTCGACGAAGGCCTGGTCCGGCGAGTAGTCCCAACCTTCGCTGCCACCTTCCAGCACGACGGCCAGGCCGGCGTCACCGCCCGGCAGGCTGAACAGCGAGCCGTTGGTCACCTGCACGCGACCCAGGTTCTGCCAGGTCTTGCTGCGGTGGGTGCCGTAGCCGGTGAAGCTGGCGAACTGGTCCGGGGTGATCGGCGAGTAGAAGGCAGCGTAGTTCGGGTTGTAGATGCCGAACGTGGCGGTCGGGTCCTTCGGGTCGGTGTAGGTGCCCAGGCGCGGGCCCAGCACGGTCTGGCCGAAGAAGTCCTCGATCTTGTCCTTCCAGCGCACGAAGCGGTTCTGGTCCAGGCGGTACTCGCCACGGGTGAAGCTGGCGCTGTAATCCCAGTCGCCGACCATGCCCTTGCCGCCCAAGGTGACCTGGTAGGCGCGGCTCTCATCGGAGTTCAGGATGTTGTTGTAGTCGCCCTCGCCGATCTCCTCCGGCGCGAAGGCGCGCTGCAGGTTCACGACCTTGCCTGCGCCCTGGTCGTAGAAGCCACCCATGACCGACTTCGTGCCCCACCACAGGGCGCTGGAGCCGGAGGTGAACTCGGTCTTTTCCTTGCTGTACAGCACGTCGGCGAACAGCTGGAAGTTGTCGTTCACGTCGAAGGTCATCGACGAGTAGAACTGGCCGCTGTTCTTGCCGTTCTTCAGGGTCTTGTAGCCGGCGCTGTACACCGAACCGCAGGACTCGCCCGACGCGCGCTTGCCGACGACGGTGGTGCCGTCGTACAGGCCTGCCACGTTGGCGCAGCGACTCGGGTCCATCATCAGCAGCTTGTTGTCTGCATTGGTGATGACGGCGAAGTCGTTCGACGGCACCTGCGCGGTGTAGCCGACCGGGTTGTTCTGCTTGGTGATGTCACGCTGGTAGCCCCAGATCGGGCTGCCGTTCTCGATCTGCACGTTGACCAGCGCGTGGAAGCGGTCGTCGAACGCGTTGAAGCCCTTGGCTGCGCTGAAGCGGATATTGCTGCCGCCGCCTTCGGTGTAGGTGCCGCCACGGACGGTCATCGTACCGCCGTCCATGCGCTCCTTCAGGATGATGTTGACCACACCGGCGATCGCGTCCGAGCCGTACAGCGAGGACTGGCCACCGGGCAGCACTTCGATGCGCTCGACGATGTCGATCGGAATGCCGCTGATGTTGTTGAAGGTGTCGCTACCGTTGTACAGCGCCGGATACGAGAGCATCGGGCGGCCGTTGATCAGGTACTTGGTGTAACCCGGGTTCAGGCCGAACATGCCGGCTGCTTCAGCGCCCTGGGTGAACGAACCCGAGGTCTGGCCACCCTGCAGGCCGCCGGTGGTCAGCGAGGACTGCTGCAGCACTTCAGCAACGCTGCTGAAGCCGCGGGTCTGGATGTCTTCGGCGGTGATGGACATCACCGGGGTCTGGGTTTCAACCTGGGTCTGCGGGATCAGCGAACCGGTGACGGTGATCTTGTCCAGGTTGGTCGCCTTGTCCTGGGCCATTGCCGGGGCGGCGGCCATCAGGGCGGAAATCAGGGCGACGGCGAGCGTGTTGCGACGTGCGGTGTTGCTTGCGTATTTCATGTAGTTCCAATAGAGAGCAAAAACAAAAATCGGCACTGCGCATGCGCCATCGTGCGCGCTGGAAACCAGCTCCGCAGCCCAAAACAGTGCTTCAGGAACGTAACATGAACTTAACAATCTGTGCACGAATCTGTAGCAATCCTGAATTTCAGTCAGGCTACGTCCAGCTTGTATGATGTTGGGTTATTCCCCCTGATACAGCTGGTGCCCGTTGTGAACAGTTCCCCCCGCCGCCCCCATGCCAGCCAGGTCCAGAAGGGACTGACGCCACATGCCCGCATCCGCAATGTCATCGCGGTCGGCTCCGGCAAGGGCGGCGTGGGCAAGTCGACCACCGCGGTCAATCTGGCCGTGGCGCTGCAGCAGCTGGGCGCACGTGTCGGCGTGCTGGACGCGGACATCTACGGCCCCAGCGTGCCCGCCATGCTGGGCTTGTCCGGGCGGCCGGAAAGTCCCGACAACAAGAGCATCGAGCCCCTGCGCGCGTTCGGCGTGGACACGATGTCGATCGGTTACCTGATCGAAGAGGACACGCCGATGATCTGGCGCGGTCCGATGGCCACCTCGGCAATGACCCAGCTGTTCAACGACACGCTGTGGGATGACCTGGATTTCCTGCTGATCGACCTGCCGCCGGGCACCGGCGACATCCAGCTGACTCTGACCCAGAAGATCCCGCTGGCCGGTGCGGTGATCGTCACCACGCCGCAGGACATCGCCACGCTGGATGCGAAGAAGGCGCTGAAGATGTTCGAGAAGGTCGAGGTGCCGGTGCTGGGCATTGTCGAGAACATGGCCGTGCACACCTGCAGCCACTGCGGGCATGTCGAGCATCTGTTCGGCGAGGGCGGTGGCGAGCGCATGGCCGCGCAGTACGGCGTGCCGCTGCTGGGATCGCTGCCGCTGCAGATCGGCATCCGCGAGCAGGGCGATAGCGGTACCCCGATCACCGTGGCGCAGCCCGATTCGGTGCCGGCGCAGGCCTACCGCCATGCCGCGCAGCGCCTGATCGAGGAAGTGGGCAAGCGCCCGCGGGCGTCGATTCCGATCCTGTCGTCGCTGCTGTAAGCACCTCGGCCGGTGCCGTCGGCGATGCCCGGCCCCCTGCTAGAATCCTCGCGCCCCTCGTATCCCCCAGGACAAAGCATGAGCATCAAGAGTGACCGTTGGATCCGCCGCATGTCCGAGCAGCACGGCATGATCGAGCCGTTCGAGGCCGGGCAGGTCAAGCAGGCCAACGGCGAGCGCATCGTCAGCTACGGCACGTCCAGCTATGGCTACGACGTGCGCTGCTCGCGCGAGTTCAAGGTGTTCACCAACATCAACTCGACCATCGTCGATCCCAAGCATTTCGACTCGGGCAGCTTCGTCGACATTACCGCCGACGAGTGCATCATTCCGCCGAACAGCTTCGCGCTGGCGCGTACCGTCGAGTACTTCCGCATCCCCCGCGACACCCTGGTGGTGTGCCTGGGCAAGAGCACCTATGCGCGCTGCGGCATCATCGTCAACGTGACGCCGCTGGAGCCGGAATGGGAAGGCCACGTCACCCTGGAATTCAGCAACACCACGCCGCTGCCGGCGCGCATCTACGCCAACGAAGGCGTTGCACAGATGCTGTTCTTCCAGGCCGCGGCCGATGACATCTGCGAGACGTCGTACCGCGATCGTGGCGGCAAGTACCAGGGCCAGACCGGTGTGACCCTGCCGCGGACCTGAAGATTGCAGGCGGTTTGTGGAGCCGAGCCATGCTCGGCTTCAAGGCGGGGCAGCCGAGCATGGCTCGGCTCTGCATGAACGAGGGCGGCGCAATGCGCCGCCTTCGTTATTTTCCGCGCCCGAACAGCATCGCGATCCCGACACCCACCAGCGCCACCGGCCACCAGGTCAGCAGCAGCTTGGACAGGTTCAGGTGCGTCCAGCCGAGGTTGCTGGCGAGCATGAACAGGCCGATCAGGATCAGCAGGATGGCGGCAACGAGGTTGAATCGCATCGGGTCGGCGAAGGCTCAGGTGTGGGCCGGATATCCTAGCCGTTCCTTCCAGTAGGCGACATGCTGGTCCAGTGCGGCCGCTTCGTAGCGGTGCGCGGGACCGCTGCCCCAGACCGGGCCCGGCCAGGCCGGATCACCGTCATGGCGGCCGATCACGTGGAAGTGCAGCTGGCGCACGATGTTGCCCAACGCGCCGATGTTGATCTTCTCCACCCCGTCGGCGCCCTTCAGGGCCTTGCAGGCGCGGTTGAGCTCGGTGCGCAGCTTGTCCTGCTGCTCGCCGTCCAGCTCGATCCACTCGGTGACCCCGGCCAGGCGCGGTACCAGTACCAGCCACGGGAATCGTTCGTCGTTCATCAGCCGCACTTGCGACAACGGTCCTTCGGCCACCAGCACGCTATCGGTGGCCAGGCGTGAATCGAGTTCGAATTCGCTCATCCAAGATGCTCCGAGAAGAAGTCCAGGGTGCGTTGCAGCGCCAGGGCGGCGCTGTCTGGATCATACGCATGTCCGACCTCCCGGTTGAAGGCGTGGTCGGCCGGATAGACGAAGGTGGCCATCTGCGGCAGCTTCTCGCGATGGGCCTGGACCGCTTCCGGCGGGATGCTGCGGTCCTGGGCGCCGAAGTGGAAGATCACCGGCGCCTTCGGCGTCTCATCGAGGAACTGGACGTTGCGCGCGCCGTAGTAGCTGACGGAGGGCAGGCCCAGGCGCACTGCGGACAGCATCGCTACCGTACCGCCCCAGCAGTAGCCGACGGTGCCGACCTTGCCGTAGGGGGCAAGCCGGGTGGCTGCCGCGCGGACCACTTCCAGCGCCTTCTCCATGCCCAGCGCGCTGACCCGTTCCAGGCCCTGCTTCACGCCGTCGGCGTCGTAGGGCAGGGCGTCCGGGTCGGCATCGGGGCCATCGACCAGGTCGAAGAACGACGGTGCCAGCACCGCATAGCCCTCGGCGGCGAAGCGCTCGGCCACGCCGCGGATGTGCGGGTTGGCGCCGAAGATTTCCTGCACCACCACCAGCCCGCCTCGCGCGGTGCCCTCGGGGAGTGCCTGCCAGGCCCGGACGGGGCCGTGGTGCGTATCCAGGGTGATCCACTCGGCCATCTTCATCTACTCTCGTTGCAGGGACAGGACTGCATTGTCGGTGCTGCGAGGGTTAGCGCGGTGTCAGCGGCTGTGCGCGATCGGGCGGCTGGCCGTTCAGAGCCCGGCCGCCAACCCCGGTATACTGGCGCCCTTTCAGGCCCCGGCCCCCAGGAACCCCTGCCATGCCGGCAGGGGCCCAGGCCTCCAGAGTCCCGCGATTCCATGTCCCAGCTGAACCCCAAAGTCGGCTTCGTCAGCCTTGGCTGCCCGAAGGCCCTTGTCGATTCCGAGCGCATCCTTACCCAGCTCCGCTCGGAGGGCTACGACATCGTCCCGTCCTACGATTCGGCCGACGTGGTGGTGGTCAACACCTGCGGCTTCATCGATTCGGCGGTGACCGAGTCGCTGGACGCGATTGGCGAGGCGATGAACCAGAACGGCAAGGTCATCGTCACCGGCTGCCTGGGCAAGCGCCCGGAGCAGATCCGCGAGGCCTACCCGAACGTGCTGGCGGTGTCCGGCCCGCAGGACTACCAGAGCGTGATGGAAGCGGTGCATGAAGCACTGCCGCCCAAGCACGATCCGTTCGTGGACCTGGTGCCGGACTACGGCATCAAGCTGACCCCGCGCCACTATGCCTACCTGAAGATCTCCGAAGGCTGCAACCATAAGTGCAGCTTCTGCATCATTCCGTCGATGCGCGGCAAGCTGGTCTCGCGCCCGGTGGATGAAGTGCTGCGTGAAGCCGAGCGCCTGGTGCGTGGTGGCGTGCGCGAGCTGCTGGTGGTTTCGCAGGACACCTCGGCCTACGGCGTGGACGTGAAGTACGCCGAGAAGATGTGGCGCGACAAGGCCTACCAGACCCGCCTGAAGGCGCTGTGCGAAGGCCTGTCCGAGCTGGATGCGTGGGTGCGCATGCACTACGTCTACCCATATCCGCATGTGGACGAGGTGGTGCCGCTGATGGCCGAGAACCGCATCCTGCCGTACCTGGACATCCCGTTCCAGCACGCCAGCCCGCGCATCCTGCGCCTGATGAAGCGCCCCGGTGCGGTCGAAAAGACCCTGGAGCGCGTGCAGAACTGGCGCCGCATCGCCCCGGACATCACCGTGCGTTCGACTTTCATCGTTGGCTTCCCCGGCGAGACCGAGGCCGAGTTCGAAGAACTGCTGTCGTTCCTGGACGAGGCACAGCTGGATCGCGTCGGTGCGTTTGCCTACTCACCGGTCGAAGGTGCCACCGCCAACGACCTGCCCGATGCGGTGCCGGAAGAAGTGAAGCAGGAACGCCTGGCCCGTTTCATGGAGAAGCAGGCGCAGATTTCCGCCGCGCGCCTGGAAGCCAAGATCGGTACCGTGCAGCAGTGCCTGGTCGACGCCATCGAAGGTGACATCGCCGTGGCCCGTTCCAAGGCCGATGCGCCGGAGATCGACGGCCTGGTGCACATCCAGAATGCCGACCAGGTGCCGCTGCGCGTGGGTGAGTTCGTCGACGTGGAAATCACCGAGAGCGACGAGCACGACCTGTACGGTGATGCGCTGCCCGCCGCTACCCGCCCGGCATTCGATCTCAAGATGCTGTGACCGCAGCGACGACCGCCGCCGGTGACGGCAGCGGCGTGCGCCGCTTCGTGCCGCCGCCGCGTGCGGCGGTCGATCCGCAGGTGTTCGCGCACCCGGTGTTTGCCGGGTTGCGCGACGTCCATGACCTGCTGGCCAGCCCCGAGTGGCCGTCCATTGCAGCGCTCGAGGCACGCCTCACGCTGCCCGGCAAGCACCTGGTCGAGCAGGATGCCGCGCTGCTGGCCGACGGCCTGCACTACGAAGCCCGCATCGCACAGGGGCGCATCGCCACCCGCGCCGACAACTGGCATGACCTGTTCAATGCACTGGTGTGGGCCCGTTACCCGCAGCTCAAGCAGGTGCTCAATGTGCAGCAGTGCAGGCATATCGCATCCATGCCGCCGGGCCAGCGCAATCGCGCGCAGGCCGCGCTGACCCAGTTCGACGAAACCGGTGTGATCGTGCGTGTGCGCGATGAGGACGTGTTGGCCGCATGGGACGTGCATGATTGGCCGGCGTTGTTCGAGCCTGCGCGCTGGCAGAGTGGTGACATCGCTATCGCTGCGATATTCGGGCACGCGCTGATGGAGCAGGCGCTGCTACCGGGGCGCCTGCTGGTCGGCAAGTGCGTGGTGGTGCACGGTGAAGTCGATGATGCCTGCGTTGACGCAGTGACCGCGGCCATCGCCGAGGGCAGGGCAGTGGCAGATCCCCTGCAGTTGCGTCCGCTGCCGCTGGCGGGAATCCCGGGCTGGCACCAGGGACAGGATGCCGCCTTCTATGCAGATGCCGCGTACTTCCGCCCGCTGCGGGCCGGCCGCCAGTACCCGCCGCCGTTGCACAGGGCTATGTAGAGTCGACTGTCAGTCGACTGCTCTTCGTTCCGAGGCCGTGAACGCCCGACAGGTGGCTTCGGCGAGTCATCAACCGCGATGAGGAGCGCGGTGCGCTTACCGTCCGGCTGCGGAGGTTTGTGCCGCGCTTGGCGCGGTAGTCGACTGACAGTCGACGCTACAGCGGTTCGTATTCCACGCTGATCACCGCGAAGGTGAACTGGCCGCCGGGCAGTTCCACCGAAAATTCATCATCCAGCCGCTTCTTCAGCAGCGCACGCGCCAGCGGCGAATCGATGCTGATCCAGCCCAGGCCTGCGTCGGTCTCATCCGGGCCGACAATGCGATAGCGGCTGGTGTCGCCACTGTCCACGTTCTCCAGTTCCACCCATGCGCCGAAGAACACCGCCAGCGGATCGGTCGGCGTGGTATCAACCACGCGTAGCGATTCCAACCGCTTGGTCAGGTAGCGCACACGACGGTCGATCTCGCCCAGCTGCTTCTTGCGATAGGTGTACTCGGCGTTTTCCGAACGGTCGCCTTCCGCAGCGGCCGCGGCCAGTGCCTTCACCACCTCGGGGCGGCGCACACGCCATAGGTCATCCAGCTCGGCCTTCAGCCGGGCATGGCCGGAGGCGGTGATCAGGGCGGTACTCTTTTCTGCAGGGGGACGCCAACGCGACATGTGGTGCGACTTCTTTTCAGGGGAACGATGGGGTCGGATCCTTTCCGCAGGAAAGGGATCCGACCCCAGTAGTGGCGGATCAGCGCTTGCCGCCGAAGATGCCACCCAGGATGCCACGCACGATCTGGTTGCCCAGCTTGGTGCCGACGGTGCGCGTGGTCTGCTTGGCCATGGTTTCGATCATGCCCTGGCGGCGCTTGGTGCCGAAGATCGCGTCCTTGATTGCCTGGCCGAAACCGCCTTCCTGCGCTTCGTCCTGCTCGCGACTACGCGCGGCCGGTGCCTGCGCCTGTTCGACGGTCTTCTGCGCACGCTGGGCCAGCAGTTCGGCGGCCGATTCACGGTTGATCGCGGTGTCGTAGCGGCTGCCGACCGGGCTGCCGGCACGCACCTGGGCACGCTCGGCGTCGGTGATCGGCCCCATCCGGCAGCGCGGCGGCGCGATCATCGTCTGCTGCACCGGCATCGGCACACCCTTGTCCTGCAGCGTGGACACCAGCGCTTCGCCGGTACCGAGCTGGCTGAGCACCTTGGCCACGTCCAGCTTCGGGTTCGGCACGAAGGTCTCGGCAGCAGTCTTCACTGCCTTCTGGTCGCGCGGGGTGAATGCACGCAGCGCATGCTGCACGCGGTTGCCGAGCTGGCCGAGGATGTTGCCCGGTACGTCATCAGGGAACTGCGAGCAGAAGTACACGCCCACGCCCTTGGAGCGGATCAGGCGCACCACCTGCTCGATGCGCTGCACCAGCGACGGGGGTGCATCGTCGAACAGCAGGTGCGCTTCGTCGAAGATGAAGACCAGCTTCGGCTTGTCCAGGTCGCCCACCTCCGGCAGCTGCTCGAACAGCTCCGACAGCAGCCACAACAGGAAGGTGGAATACAGCTTCGGCTTGAGCACCAGCTGGTCGGCGGCAAGGATGCCGATCATGCCGCGGCCGTCGTGATTGACCCGCATGATGTCGGCCAGTTCCAGGGCCGGCTCACCGAAGAAGTTCTCGCCGCCATCCTGCGCCAGGCGCAGCACCGACCGCTGGATCGCAGCGATGGACTGCGCGCTGACCAGGCCGTACTCGGTGGAGATGTCCTTGCGCTCCTCGGCCACCAGGCCGAGCAGCGCGCGCAGGTCGTCCATGTCCAGCAGCAGCAGGCCACGGTCGTCGGCCAGCTTGAACACGATGTCGAGCACGCCGGACTGGGTGTCGTTCAACTCGAGGATGCGCGCCAGCAGGGTCGGGCCCATCTCGCTGACCGTGGTGCGCACCGGGTGGCCGAGCTTGCCGTACAGGTCCCAGAAAATGGTCGGGCTGGCGGCCGGTGCGTAGTCGGCCACGCCGATCTCGGCGGCGCGCTTGAGCAGGTTCTCGGCGCCGGTGCCGGGCACCGCCAGGCCGGACACATCGCCCTTCACATCGGCCAGGAACACCGGCACGCCCAGCCGCGAGAAGCCCTCGGCCAGGGTCATCAGGGTCACGGTCTTGCCGGTACCGGTGGCGCCGGCCACCAGGCCGTGGCGGTTGCCGAGTCTCGGCAGCAGGGTGACGGCCACATCGTCGGTGATGCCTTTGCCGAGCAGAATCGGATCCATGGTCCAGCCCTTGTGGTGAATAGCCCAATGTTAACCGCCGGCGGTGACGGTCCGAAGGTCGGCTTGCCCGGACCTTGGCGGCGCCGCTACTCTGCCTGCCTGTTTCGCACACAGTGCCATCAATGCCCGTTCCTGTCCTGATTTCCCGCGGTTGGCCGCTGCTGGCCCTGGCCGGCCTGGTTTCCCTGGCGCCCGACGCCCATGCGCAGCGGGTTTCGGCCCGGGACAAGGTGAAGGTGGATGCGCTGCAGCAGCGCATGACCGTCGCCGAGAAGCGTTACAGCGATGCGCTGCTGCTGGTCGCCAATGCCGACCCCAAGGGCAGCAACGAAGCCGACGCCGCGCTGGAGGACATGGAAGATGTCCTCAACGACTGCGTGAAGCAGAAGGGCTGCCAGATGGGCACCCTGCTGGCCAGCTACAAGCGCCTGCTCAAGCACGACGCCGACGCGGCCGCCAGCGATGACGTGGCCGACGAGGGCGGTGATCGCCTGGAAGCCGACCCCGACCACATCGGCCCGCTTACCGCCGACGTACCGGAGGCCGCGCGCGCTGCCGCGCTGCTGAACGACAAGCGGCACGCCTTCGACAGCATGGTCGAATACAACCCGGCGGTGCAGGCCGGCATCCGCCGCTGGCTGACCGACATGCGCCCGGCGTTGCTGACCAGCTACGAGAACTACCAGAACCTGCGTGCGGTGATGTGGCCGGAGTGGGAGAAGCGTGGCCTGCCCGAAGCGCTGCTGTTCGGCATCATGGCCAAGGAATCCAACGGCCGCGTGCATGCCTCCTCGCGCGCCGGCGCGGCGGGCCTGATGCAGTTCATGCCGGCCACCGGCCGCCGCTTCGGCCTCGGCCCGGACGGCACCGGCTTCGACACCCGCTTTGACGCGCGCAGCGCCGCCGAAGCCAGCGCCAGCTACCTCAACGAACGCCTGCGCGAACTGAACAACAACGTGGAAATGTCGGTGGCCGCCTATAATGGTGGCGAAGGCCGCGCCGCGCGCGTGTTCAAGCAGAGCGCCGGGCAGAGCTTCTGGACCGACAGCGTCTACAACCAGTTCCCCGGCGAGACCAAGGACTACGTGCCGATGGTGATCGCCGCGGCCTGGATCTTCCTGCACCCGCAGCAATACGGCGTGGAGTTCCCGAAGATCAGCGCGCAACCGGCCACGCTGCGCCTGGCCAAGTCGACCACCATCTACGAACTGACCATCTGCCTGGGCAGCCACGGCACCCGCGATGGCTACATGCGCGCGCTGCGCAACCTCAACCCGCGCTATGAGGCCGATGGCTGGATCCCGGCCGGCACGCTGATCAATGCCACCACCCGCATCGCCGGCCTGTACCAGCGCAACTGCGTCAGTGGCCCGCGTGCCGACCTGGCCCGGACGCTGATCACCGCCGATCTGAACGCAGCAATCAAGCGCCCGACCGCGACCAGCTACACCGGGAGCGTGGCCGTGGGCGGCGTGGTGCCGGTGGCCGATGCGGCCGCGTCCACCAGCGTGCCGACCACGCCGGTCGCTCCGGTGGCCACGCCGCGCCCGGCGGCGCGCCCGAAGCCGGTGCGCAGCCACAAGGTGGGCCGGGGTGAAACCCTGGGCGCCATCGCGGCCAAGTTCCAGTGCGACGTGCCCACCCTGGCCCGTGCCAACGGCCTGAAGGCCCCGGCCTACAGCCTGCGCCACGGCCAGACGCTGAAGCTGCAGGGCTGCGACAAGTAATCCCCTACCCTGGAATCCGCATGGACCTCGAAGACACCCGCAACCTGTTCGCCAACCTCCGCGAAAACACCGACTGGGACATCACCGGCCCGTTGCTGTGGGGGTACTTCTTCGTGCACTCCACTGCCGAGCCGTTGCAGGCACTGGCGCAGCACCTGCAGGCGCAGGGTTACACCTTCGTGGAATTGTTCGAACAGGATCCGGAAGAGGGCGACGCGCCGTTCCACGTGCTGCATGTGGAGCGCGTCGAGATCCACGACGAAGCCTCGCTTGACCGCCGCAACCAGGAATTCGCAGCGCTGGCCGCGGAGAAGGGCGTGGAAGACTACGACGGCATGGACGTCGGTCCGGCCCCGTCCCTGCAGTAACGCGCGTACCGGTAGTGCCGGCCGCTGGCCGGCAATGCTCGACGCGTTGGATCGAAAAAGGGGACGGAGGGGATTAAGTCGTTTATGCATAAACGACTTAATCCCCTCCGTCCCCTTTTTGTCAGCGCAGCCTGGCCAGCGCCTGGCCCAGCTGCACCGGGCTTTCAGCGCCCAACTGCGGGGCGAAGTCAGCCACGCCTGGCGGCAGCAGCACGATCACGGTGGAGCCGTAGTTGAAGCGCGCCATCTCGGCAAAGCGCTCCAGCCTGATGCCCTGGCCGCGGTAGTCCTTGCGGGTGATGCGGTCGCCATAGTGCGGAATCTCCTCGCCGCTCCACACGGTTTCCACCCCGGACACCAGCAGCGCACCGACCATCACGCTGACCATCGGCCCGAAGCTGGTGTCGAAGTGGCAGACCAGGCGCTCGTTGCGGGCGAACAGGCGCGGTACGCCGTTCACTGCCGCCGGACCAACGCTGAACAGGCGCCCCGGCACGTGCACGGTCTCACGCAGGGTGCCGGTCCACGGCATGTGCACGCGGTGGTAATCGCGCGGCGACAGGTACACCGTGGCGTAGAGGCCATCGTTGTATGGCTTGGCGTCCTCGTCACTGCCCAGCAGTTCGGCAGCGGTGAATGACTGGCCCTTGGCCTGGAAGATGCGGCCGGCCTCGATCTTCCCCAGCTGGCTGATGCGGCCGTCGGCCGGCATCACCAGGCTGCGCGGATCGGCGTCAGCCACGCGCGCGCCCGGCTTCAGCGCACGGGTGAAGAACTGGTTGAAGGTCGCATAGCTGCGCGGGTCCGGGTTGGCCGCTTCGTCCAGGTTGACGTTGAACTTGCGGGTGACCGTGTCGATCAGCCAGCGCGATACGCGCGGATCGTCCGAGTACGCCAGCGAACGCGCCATCGAGGACAGCAGGCGGTGTGGCAGGGCGTACGTCAGGGCGGTGGTGAGGCTCATGGGGCGGTTTTCTCGGTCAGCTTCTGCAGGTCGCGGGCAATGGCCGGCGCGTTGAACGGGGGGCGTACCAGGCCGGCAAGGCGGCCCTGCGGGTCGAGCACGGCCAGGCTGGCCGAATGCTCGACGGTGTAATCCTCGGGGTTCTCGTCGAAATGCTTGCCCGGTACCTTCTGGAACACGAAGCCCAACGAGGTGGCGAAGCGCTCCAGCGAGGGAACGTCAGCGGTGGCGGCCAGGGTGTCCTTGTGGAAGCCGTGCACGTACTCGCCGAGGCGGGTGGCGCTGTCGCGGTCGGGGTCGACCGAGATGAACAACACGCGTGGGCGCAGGCTGTCGGGCAGGGCTTCCCACTGGTTCTGCGCGCCGGCCAGCTCGGCCAGGGTGGTCGGGCAGACGTCCGGGCAGAAGGTGAAGCCCAGGAATACCAGGGTCCAGTGGCCCTTCAGTTCGCCCGGGATCAGGCGGGTGCCGTCGGACTGGGCCAGGTTGAAGTCGGGCAGTTCGCGCGGCTGCGGGTACAGCGTGATCGCTTCGGTGGCCGGGGCATTGGCCGGCGGCTTCGGCGCGAACAGCTGCTGGGCGGCCAGCAGACCGAGACCCGCCGCCAGGGCGATCAGCAGGATGATGCCGGCGTTGCGATTGAACATGGGGGCTCCCGCGCGAAGTGGGCCCCATCATACCGGCTGTGGCCCGAATCGTTTCCGCCGCAACGGATGCCGCCACGGGCGCCAGCCCCTATAATCGGGGGCCACTTTGCCCGCAGTACCGCCATGACCGCTGAAACGGCCGCCGAACTCCACACGATCATCGATCTGATCCGCTACGGCACCAGCCGTTTCAACGAAGCCGGACTGACCTTCGGGCACAGCTACGACAACGCGCTGGACGAGGCCACCCAGCTGGTGCTGCACAGCCTGCACCTGCCGCATGACCTCGGCCCGGCCTATGGCCAGGCGCGCCTGCTGCAGGCCGAGAAGCTGCGCGTGCTGGAGCTGTTCCAGCGTCGCATCGACGAACGCATCCCGGCCGCCTACCTGACCGGTGAGGCCTGGTTCGCCGGCCTGAGCTTCAAGAGCGACAAGCGCGCCCTGGTGCCGCGCTCGCCGATCGCCGAACTGATCGAATGCGGCTTCGAGCCGTGGCTGGCCGGCCGCGATGTCAGCCGTGCGCTGGACCTGTGCACCGGCTCGGGCTGCATCGCCATTGCGATGGGTCACTACTATCCGAACTGGGAAGTGGACGGCGTCGACCTGAGCGACGATGCACTGTCGCTGGCCGAAGAAAACAAGGAGCGCCTGCAGGCGCACAACGTCACTCTGCTCAAGTCGGACCTGTTCAACGGCCTGACCGTCCGCCACTACGACCTGATCGTCACCAATCCGCCGTACGTCACCAACGACGAAACCGATGCCCTGCCGCAGGAATACTCCTACGAGCCGGAAATGGGCCTGCGTGCCGGCGACGACGGCCTGGACCTGGTGCTGAAGATCCTGCGTGACGCCCCGCTGCACCTGAGCGAGGACGGCCTGCTGATCTGCGAAGTGGGCGAATCCGAGCAGCACCTGATCAAGCTGCTGCCGGAAGTCGACTTCGCCTGGATCGAGTTCAAGGTCGGCCAGATGGGCATCTTCGCGGTCGAGTGCCGCGAGCTGATCGCCCACAGCGCGCGCATCACCGAACTGGCGGCGCAGCGCCCGTGAGCTCCAATTCGTTCGGCAAGCTGTTCACGGTCACCACGTTCGGTGAGTCGCACGGGCCGGCCATCGGCTGCGTGATCGATGGCTGCCCTCCGGGGCTGGCGCTGGACGCGGCCGAATTCGGCCATGACCTGCAGCGTCGCGCGACCGGCAAGAGCCGGCACACCTCGGCCCGCCGCGAGGCCGATGAGGTCGAGATCCTGTCCGGCGTGTACGAGGGCCTGACCACCGGCACCCCGATCGCGCTGCTGATCCGCAACACCGACCAGCGCAGCAAGGATTACGCGAACATCGGCCAGCAGTTCCGGCCAGGTCATGCCGACTACAGCTACTGGCACAAGTACGGCATCCGCGACCCGCGCGGTGGTGGCCGTTCCTCGGCACGCGAGACCACCATGCGCGTGGCCGCCGGCGTGGTCGCCAAGAAGTGGCTGGCCGAACGCTTCGGCGTGACCGTGCGCGGCTACCTGTCGCAGCTGGGCGACATCACCCCGGCTGGTTTCGACTGGTCGGCGGTGGAAGACAATCCGTTCTTCTGGCCGCATGCCGCACAGGTGCCCGAGCTGGAGGCGTACATGGATGCGCTGCGCAAGTCCGGTGATTCGGTCGGCGCGCGCGTGGACGTGGTCGCCGACAACGTGCCGCCGGGCTGGGGCGAGCCGATCTACGGCAAGCTCGATGGCGAACTGGCCGCCGCGCTGATGAGCATCAACGCGGTGAAGGGCGTTGAGATCGGCGACGGTTTCGCCAGCGCCGCACAGAAGGGCACCGAACATCGCGACCTGCTGACCCCACAGGGCTTCGCCAGCAATCACGCCGGCGGCATCCTCGGTGGCATCTCCACCGGCCAGCCGGTGGTTGCGTCGATGGTGTTGAAGCCGACCTCCAGCCTGCGCCTGCCGGGCCCGTCGCTGGACACCGCCGGCAACGTGGTCGAGGTGGTCACCACCGGTCGCCACGATCCCTGCGTCGGCATCCGCGCCACCCCGATCGCCGAGGCGATGGTGGCGATGGTGCTGATGGACCAGGCGCTGCGCCATCGCGCGCAGTGCGGCGATGTCGGCACGATCACCCCGCGCATTCCCGGGCAGATCGATGGCTGACACGCGGCCGACCGTGTGGGTGAGCCAGCCGCTGATCGACGCGGCCATCGCGCCGCTGCGCGATCGCGTGCAGCTGCGCAGCACCGATGCGGTCACCGCCTGGTCGCCCGACCAGATCGCCGAACAGCTGGACGGCGTCGACGGCGCGATCATCACCCTCAACGAGCGCATCGGTGCGGCCCAGGTGGCCGATGCCGCGCAGCTTCAGGTGATCGCCAATGTCGGCGTCGGCTACAACAACCTGGATGTCGATGCGCTCAGCGCAGCCGGCATCCTCGCCAGCAACACGCCGGACGTCCTGACCGAAACCACCGCCGATCTCGGTTTCGCCCTGTTGATGGCGACCGCGCGCCGGATCACCGAATCCGAGCGCTGGCTGCGCGAAGGCCAGTGGCAGCAATGGTCGTTCCAGACCATGCTTGGCGCAGACATCCATGGCAGCACGCTGGGCATCCTCGGCATGGGCCGCATCGGCCAGGGCATCGCCCGCCGCGGCGCGCATGGTTTCGGCATGAAGGTGCTGTACCACAACCGTTCGCGCCTTCCGGCCGAGACCGAGGCTGCGCTCGGCGCGACCTACGTCGACCTGGACACGCTGCTGGCGCAGTCCGACCACCTGGTCACCGTGCTGCCCTACACGCCGGCCTCGCATCACATCATCGATGCGGCTGCGCTGGCGAAGATGAGGCCCTCAGCCACCCTGGTGAACATCGCCCGCGGCGGCATCGTCGACGAACTGGCGTTGGCCGACGCGCTTGCCCGAGGCCGTCTGGCCGCTGCCGGCCTGGATGTCTACGAGGGTGAGCCGGCGGTGCGCCCCGAACTGCTGGCGCTGCGCAATGTCGTGCTCACGCCGCACATCGGCAGCGCCTCGCTGGCCACGCGCACGGCGATGGTACAGCTGGCCGTGGATAATCTGGTTGCCGGGCTCGGCCTGGACGGCGGCCCGTCGCGCATGCCGAGCGCGATCAACGCTGATGCGGCGATGGCCGCGCGCGTGACGCTGGGCAAAAAAACCGGGAAACGATAGGGAACCTCCGCGCGCCCCGCTTGAGGAGGTTCCCCGAACCCAGCTGTTGTGCGTGTTTCTTCCCCATTCCCGTTTTCGTGAGAGTTCCCCCATGAGCAATGCACAGCGCAGTTTCCACGTCGCCGTCGTCGGTGCCACCGGTGCGGTCGGCGAGACCATGTTGTCGATCCTGGCCGAGCGTGGTTTCCCGGTCGGTACCCTGAGCGTCCTGGCTTCCGAGCGTTCGGCCGGCGGCGAGATCGAATTCAACGGCCAGAAGGTCACGGTCCAGGACCTGGCCACCTTCGATCCGAGCGGCGTCGAGATCGCGCTGTTCTCGGCCGGTGGCAGTGTGTCCAAGGAATACGCACCGAAGTTCGCCGCTGCCGGTGCGGTGGTGATCGACAACTCTTCGGCCTTCCGTTACGACGATGACGTGCCGCTGGTGGTGTCCGAGGTCAATCCGGAACAGGTGGCCAACCGTCCGCGCGGCATCATCGCCAACCCGAACTGCTCGACCATGCAGATGCTGGTGGCGCTGGCGCCACTGCACCGCAAGTACGGCATCGAGCGTATCAACGTCTCCACCTACCAGTCGGTGTCCGGCGGCGGCCGTTCGGCTACCGAGGAACTGGGCAAGCAGACCGGCCAGCTGCTGAGCTTCCAGGAAATCGATCCGCAGCGCTTCCCGGTGCAGATCGCCTTCAACCTGATCCCGCACATCGACGACTTCCAGGACAATGGCTTCACCAAGGAAGAAATGAAGCTGATCTGGGAAACCCGCAAGATCCTCGGCGACGACAGCATCCTGGTGAACCCGACTGCGGTGCGCGTGCCGGTGTTCTACGGCCACTCCGAGTCGGTGGCGATCGAGACCCGCGACAAGGTCACCGTCGCCGAAGCGCGCGCGCTGCTGGAGCAGTCGCCGGGCATCGAAGTGGTGGATCGTCACGAAGCCGGTGGTTACCCAACCCCGGTCACCCACGCCTCGGGCACGGACGCGGTGTACGTCGGCCGCATCCGCGAGGACCTCTCGCACCCGCGCGGCCTGAACCTGTGGATCGTGTCGGACAACGTGCGCAAGGGCGCGGCGTTGAATGCCGTGCAGCTGGCCGAGCTGGTCGCCGCCGAGCAGCGCTGATCACAGCGGTTGCCTCACCGGTAGTGCCGGCCGCTGGCCGGCATTGCCGTGATCCATGTGCCGGAGTGCATGCCGGCCAGCGGCCGGCACTGCCTAAAGGGTCTTTCCGGTGGGTGCGGACCCCGGTCCGCACGCTTTATAGTGTCGCCCATGAATAAACGGGCCAGGGGCGCAAAGCGCCCGCTCCTCTATCTTTCCACTGCGCTGCTGGCCCTGGCCAGCAGTTCGGCACTCGCATTGGGCCTGGGAGACATCCGTGTCCTGTCCAAGCCGGGGCAGCCATTGCTGGCCGAAATCCCGGTGGTGTCGGCGGACCCGTCCGAACTGGAAAACCTGCGCGTGGCGCTGGCCTCGCCGGTCACCTTCGAACGCGTCGGCCTGCAACGGCCGACCGGGCTGGTCAGCGAGCTGCAGTTCGAGCTGACCCGCAATGCGCAGGGCAGGGCGGTGGTGCGCGTCACCTCGCAGGCCCCGGTGGAGACGCCGTCGCTGAGCTTCCTGATCGAAGCTGACTGGGGCCAGGGCCGCCTGGTGCGCGAGTACTCCGCGCTGGTCGACGCGCCGTCCAGCGCGCTGGCCGTGGCCGAGCCGGAGATCGTCGCGCCGGCAGGCACGCTCTCCAATACCATCGTGCGCGAACCGGCACCGGCTTCGGCAACAGTGCCAGCGGCGGAGGCGCCCACTACGCCGCCACCTGCGGTGGCGCCTGCACCGGCACGCCCGCGTGCGGCCTCCGCGCCGGTCGCTGCACCGGCGGCCGATGGCAGCGTCACCGTACAGCGCGGTCAGACCCTGTCGCAGATCGCCAGCGCGGTGGCGCGTGGCAACCAGGTCAGCCGCGACCGCGCGATGATCGCCCTGCTGCGCGCCAATCCCGAAGCCTTCATCCGTGGCAACGTCAATCTGCTCAAGCAGGGCGCGGTGCTGCGCGTGCCGGGCAGCGATGCGCTTGCCGCTGTCGATGCCGCCGAGGCCACCGCGCTGGTACGCGAGCACGCCGCGCAATGGCGGCAGGCGCGCACCGTGCCGCAACCGGCGGGTGCGGTCGCGCCGGCCGCCAAGGCGGCAACCGCGAACGCTTCTTCCCCGGCTGCCGCCAACGGGGCACGACTTGAGATCGCTCCGGCGCTGGCGTCCGACGCCGCGCACGCGGGCACAACCACCGGCACCGCTGCCGGCAGCGAGGGTGACATGCTGGGCAACGAACAACTGCGACAGGCGCGTGAGGACATCGCCACCCGCGATGCCGAGATCGGTGAACTGAAGCAGCGCGTGGCCGATCTGGAGAAGCTGAAGGAACAGCAGCAATCGCTGATCGCGATGAAGGACAACGACCTGGCCGCCGCGCAGCAGCGCCTGGCACAGGCGCCGGGTTCCCGTGATGCGGCAACGCCGTGGTACTGGCTGGGGCTGCCGGTGTTGCTGTTGGCGGCGGGCGCGGCCTGGCTGCTGCGTCGTCGCAAGCCGTCGCCGCTGCCGCCGCTGCGTGAGGAAGACGATGCCGCCGGCCTGGCCGCAGCGGTGCCGGCAGGTGCGGCGCTGGATACGGTGGCCGAGCAGTCCTCGTGGTCGTCGGCTGTTGCCGACAATGGCCGCCAGGAACCGGTGATGCCTGCCTGGGCGACCGAAACCGAAGTGCACGACGTGGTGGTCGCCGAACCCGTCGCCGAGCACGCGGTGCGGGCCGAATGGCAGGCCGAGACACTGCGCGACGAGGACGCGGTGGCATTGCCCGAAGCGGTGACCAATCTGCCGCGCTGGGACGATTCCGCAACCACCGGCGACGAGGTTGTCGTCGCCGAGCCGCTGCAGGACGAACGCGTTGTACCGCAGGCGCCGGCCGAAGTGGCGGTGCCGGACTACGCACTGCATGCCGAACAGCAGCCTCAGTTCCGCGGAGTGTTCGATCTGCCGGCTGACGCGCATGAGAACGAGGCTCCGGCGGATACCGTACATCCCGAGGCCATCGACAGCATCGACCACGGCAGCGTCGACGCTTCTCATTCCGACGATATCGCGCCGAGCGCGGCCGCGCCCGCCGGCGACGCGGGCTGGTCGCCGCGTGCCGGCCAGGAGCGCCTGGAACTGGCCATTGCCTACCTCGATCTGGGCGACGCGCAGACCGCGCGCACCCTGTTGCTGGAAGTCGCCGAAGGCGGTGACCTGCACAGCCAGGCCCAGGCCCGCGAACTGCTGGCCCGCCTGCCGTGACCGAACCTGCCGACAAGGACCCTGCCATGAGCCGCGAGCGTCGCATCGACTACGTTGAATTCGCTTCCAGCGACCCGGCCGCAAGCCGCGCCTTCTTCGAGAAGGTGTTCGGCTGGTCGTTCGTCGATTACGGCAGCGACTACACGGCGTTCGACGATGGCCGCCTGCAGGGCGGCTTCTTCCGCGGCCAGCCGCAGCGGGCCAGCGACAGCGGCGCACCGCTGCTGGTGCTGTATGCCGACGCACTGGCACCGGTCGAGGCCGCCGTGCGCGACGCCGGCGGCGAGATCGTGCGCCCGGTGTTTTCCTTCCCCGGTGGCAGCCGCTTCCAGTTCGTCGAGCCCGGTGGCAACGAACTGGCGGTCTGGTCCGAACGCGATCCGGCCTGAGCGCCGCCCCATACGCAATATCGAGGTAGCACATGCGTTACGCGCTTGGCGTCGAATACGACGGCAGCGATTTCAGGGGCTGGCAGAACCTGGGCGAGGGCGGTCCCAGCGTGCAGGCCAGCCTTGAGCAGGCCCTGTCGTCGGTGGCCGATACGCCGCTGCAGGTGGTCTGCGCCGGCCGCACCGATGCCGGCGTGCATGGCCAGTGCCAGGTCGTCCATTTCGATACCGACGTGGTGCGCGACCCGCGCGCCTGGATGCTGGGCACCACCACCCGCCTGCCGCGCTCGATCGCGGTGCGCTGGTGCGTGCCGGTGGCCGACGATTTCCACGCCCGCTTCTCGGCACGCGCGCGCCGCTACCGCTACCGCCTGCTCAACCGCGAGGTGCGGCCGGCGCTGGACCGGCAGACCCTCAGCTGGGAGCGCCGGGCGCTGGACGAGACGCTGATGCACGCCGCCGGCCAGGCCCTGATCGGCGAAAATGACTTCAGCGCGTTCCGCTCCGTGCAGTGCCAGGCGCTGCATGCGCGGCGTGAGCTGCAATCACTGCAGGTCAGCCGCCAGGGCGAAGTGATTGAAGTGGCCGTGCAGGGCAATGCATTCCTTCATCACATGGTCCGCAATATCGTCGGATCGTTGATCCTGGTGGGCAGCGGTGAAAAACCGGTGGAATGGATCGCCGAACTGCTGGCCGGGCGCGATCGCACCGTAGCCGGTCCCACCGCACCGCCGCAGGGCCTGGTGTTCCTTGGGCCCCTGTACCCCGACAACTGGCATCTGCCCGCCGAGGTCACGCTATGAGCCGCTCCTACTACCGCACGCGCATCAAGTTCTGTGGCATGACCCGTGCCGGCGATGTCCGCCTGGCCGGTGAGCTGGGCGTGGACGCAGTGGGTTTCATCTTTGCCCGCGAGAGCAGCCGCCGGGTTGCGCCTGCCGAAGCACGCGCGATGCGCCAGGCGATCGCGCCGATGGTTGATGTGGTGGCCCTGTTCCGCAACAACAGCAAGGAAGAGGTGCGCGAGGTGCTGCGCACGGTGCGGCCAACCCTGCTGCAGTTCCACGGCGAGGAAGACGAGAGCTTCTGCCGCAGCTTCAACATGCCCTACCTGAAGGCGATTGCCATGGGGGGCCGGGAAGAGGTCAATGCGCGCACGTTGCAGCTGCGTTACCCGAGCGCGGCGGGGTTCCTGTTCGACAGCCACGCTCCCGGCGGCGGCGGCGGTACCGGCGTGGCCTTCGACTGGGGCCGTATCCCGACCGGCCTGCACCGGCCGTTCCTGCTGGCCGGTGGGCTGAACCCGGAAAACGTCTACGACGCTGTGCTGGCCACGCTTCCCTGGGGCGTGGACGTGTCCAGCGGCATCGAACTGGAGCCGGGCATCAAGGACGGTTACAGGATGCGCACCTTCGTCGAGGAAGTGCGCCGCGCGGACTGCACGGTCCTGGAGTGATCCGCGCCCCCTGAGGGCGCACCCGGAACGTCATCGCCGACGGTGCATTCCGCCGGGTCTGTGTTCTTGCCTGTCGCGTGCCGTGCCATGAAGGCGGACGTCTACTGAATGCGGTGAGCATCCCACTTTCGGGTAATTCAGGATCCAGCGCCAGGAAGTCGACACCCCCGAGCAACTGATCGGACACAATGGGCCCGGCCTGACCTGGCTGGGTGCGATGCGGTGTGCGTGTCGCTGGCCGCACCCCTGAGATACGCCTTGGCTTTCGAACGAGGACGCAATGGATATGCCCCATCTCTCTTCCCACCGTATCCGCCTGGCCCGCCTGACGATCATGCCCGGCCTGCTGCTTGCATTGGGCGCGTGTGCGGGCGGTGACTCTTCCGCCCCGACTGCATCGGCACCGGCCGCTGCCACACCGGCAGGCGCAGCCGCCACAGCACCGGCGACGGTTCCGGCGGCAGCACCGGCTGCCGACAGCCTGGCGGCGCTGATCCAGGCCAGTGGCGTGAAATGCAGCAACGCCAATACGGGCAGCGGCTGCACGGCCGGCGATGTGGACAGCGGTGATTTCTACGATGTCGAACTGTCGCCGGACTGTGGCGACCAGGGCTTCTTCGCGGGCGTAGCCGACGCCAAGGGCGTGGAGACGTTGAATGCGGTGCCATCCACCGGCAGCAAGGCCAGCGTGACCGCAAAGCTGTCGAAGGGGCAGCTGGTCTGCGTGCAGGGCATCGGGCGTACCGGACAGAATCCGCTGTTCTATTACGTCGTGGCGGTTCCCGCAGCAACGGTCGGCAAGTGCAAGGGCAACACGTTGTGTGACACCTATGGCGACAGGCCGATCACTGGCCTGGCGAACACGGGGGGCGAGGCCTGCCATGTGGCGGCGCCGGGACGTTACGCCGGGAACTGCGCGCAGGGCTGGGTCAGTGCGGACGTGCTCGACGTGTTTTCCAACGGAATGTAATCACGGTATCGATGCGGCCGACAAGCTGCAGAGCATCACGGTGCAGGATGGCAAGGCGTTCGTGATGGGCACGACGCCGGGCTTCCGCACCGCCATCGGTCTGGCTCAGGCGCCACCGCCGCTGGAGCAGACCGGTGCCAAGCCGCTGGCAGATCCGCCGCACCAGCAGCAGGTGCATGAGGAGCAGCAGCGGGTCGCGATGGGGGGGCGCTGAGGCTTGTGTTGCCGGCTTCGGGGGCGAACGCCACCCGGAGCCTTGTCTCATCGCAGCTGTGCTGCTGCCCAGTCGGCCAGGGCGTCCACCCGTGCATCGGCCGGGCCATCCGGCCGCGCCAGCACCCAGAAGCCGCCGGTGGCGGTAAATCCCCACGGTGCGACCAGCCGGCCTGCGGCCAGGTCTTCGGCCACCAGCGGTTCCGGTGCGATTGCCGGGCCCAGCCCGGCCACCGCGGCTTCCAGCAGGTAGTACAGGTGCTCGAAGGCGGTGCCCAGCTGCAGCTTCGACACGTCCAGATCGTGCGCCTGTGCCCATGCCGGCCATGCCTGCGGCCGTGAGCTGGTGTGCAGCAGCGTCTCCTGCAGCAGCGCCGACGGCGGTGCATGCCGCAGGCGCTGCGCGGCCGGATGCGATGGCGCCACCACCACGCCGACCCGTTCCGGCGCCAGCTCGCGTACCTGCCAGCCTCGTGGCCACGGGCCCTGCGCCAGCAGCAGCACCGCGTCCAGCGCCGCCTGCGCTTCGGTGAAACTGCCATCCAGTGCCGACCACTGCAGGCGCACGCCGGGCAGGGCAGCCTGCAATGCTGGCAGTCGTGGAATCATCCATCGCGCCAGCACGCTGCCACTACAGCCCAGTACCAGCGCCGGGGCTGCTGTCGGCCGCCGCAGTTCGCGCACGCAGTCTTCGATGCCGCTGAAGGCCTCGCTGCATGCTGCCTGCAGCCGCGTGCCCGCAGCGGTCAGGCGCAGGCCACGGCCGGCCCGCTGGAACAACGCCAGGCCAAGGTGATCCTCCAGCAGCTTCAACTGCCGGCTGACCGCGCCGTGGGTGACGTGCAGGTCCTGCGCGGCGCGCCCAACGCCGCCAAGGCGGGCCGTCGCTTCGAACGCGCGCAGCGCATTGAGGGGAGGCAGCAGGGAACGGCTCATGTGAGATTTCCTGACGATATGCGCCAGATAATATCCATTTTCCGGTCATGACCTGTGCGCTAGAGTATCCACCTGTCTGAACCACCGGTCGTATCCATGTCTGCCTCCCCCATTGCCGACTATCACGCCTTCCCGGATGCCCAGGGCCACTTCGGCCGCTATGGCGGCAGTTTCGTTGCCGAAACCCTGGTCGGCCCGCTGCAGGAACTGGCCCAGGCCTATGACCAGGCGCGCCAGGATCCCGCATTCCAGCTGGCCTATGACCGCGATCTGGCGCACTACGTGGGCCGGCCGAGCCCGATCTATCACGCCCAGCGCCTGAGCGATCACGTCGGTGGCGCGCAGATCCTGCTCAAGCGCGAGGACCTGAACCACACCGGCGCGCACAAGATCAACAACACCATCGGCCAGGCCTTGCTGGCCGCGCGGATGGGCAAGAAGCGCATCATTGCCGAGACCGGTGCCGGCCAGCATGGCGTGGCCAGTGCCACGGTTGCCGCGCGGCTGGGCCTGGAATGCGTGGTGTACATGGGCGCCACCGACATCGAGCGGCAGAAGATCAATGTTTACCGCATGAAGCTGCTGGGCGCGACGGTGGTGCCGGTCACTTCCGGCTCGGCCACCCTGAAGGACGCACTCAACGAAGCCATGCGCGACTGGGTGACCAACGTGCAGGACACCTTCTACATCATCGGCACCGTGGCCGGCCCGGATCCGTATCCGCGCATGGTTCGTGACTTCAATGCCATCGTCGGCCGTGAGGCGCGCGAGCAGATGCTGGCCGAGTACGGCCGCCTGCCCGATGCGATCACCGCCTGCGTGGGCGGCGGCAGCAATGCCATCGGCCTGTTCCATGCCTTCCTCAACGACCGCCAGGTCGAGATCGTCGGCGCCGAAGCCGCCGGTGATGGCATCAACACCGGCCGTCACGCCGCGTCGATCGCTGCCGGTCGCCCGGGTGTGCTGCACGGCAACCGCACCTATGTGCTGTGCGACGACGACGGCCAGATCATCGAGACCCACTCGGTATCAGCCGGCCTGGATTATCCGGGCGTCGGCCCGGAGCACGCGTTCCTGGCCGATACCGGTCGCGCACGCTATCTGGGCATCACCGACGAGGAAGCGCTGCAGGCCTTCCACCTGCTGGCGCATACCGAGGGCATCCTGCCGGCACTGGAGTCCAGCCATGCGCTGGCACAGGCGATCAAGCTGGCGCGTGAGCGACCGCGTGACCAGATCGTGCTGTGCAATCTATCCGGCCGTGGCGACAAGGACGTGCACACCATCGCTGCGCGCGAAGGGCTGGTGCTGTGAGCGCGCGGCTGCGGAACAGCGGCGTGCTGCTGCTGGCGCTTGGGCTGGCCGCGTGCCAGCCGCCGGAGCCACCGGTACTGGCGCCGGCCGCCAAGGCCACCACGCAGCCGGCGCAGCAGCCTGCCGCCAATGATGACCTCGACCCGATGGCGCGCACGCCGATCGACGATCCGCCGTCTGTGGACGATACGGACAGCGATGACGCACCAGCGGTGGCCTCGGTGGCGCTGGACCATGCCGGCGAGGTATTGATCGGGCAGCACATGACCGATCTGAAGGCCTTCGGGCCGTGGACGGCACAAGGGGCTGTCGAAGCCATCGGCGGTAGCTGCGAATACTACGACGGCAAGGGGCTGCCGCCCGGCGTGTCGATGATGACCGATGAAGATCGGGTGGTCCGTTTCGACCTCGGCCTGGATCCGGAAAGTGGGGCGCCGACCCAGCAGCCAGGTCCATTCGGCCTGCGCGTCGGCATGACCCGCGCCCAGGCGATTGCCCGGTTCCCGAAGCCGCCTGTGTCCAGCCCGCATGCCTACGATGGTGAGCAGGGCGAGTATCTCACCTGGCAGGACCCGGGCTCGGCCCTTGGCATCCGGGTGGAACTGTTTGAAGGGAAGGTCATCCAGATGTACTGGGGGACCAGTGATGCGATTGAACTGATTGAAGGATGTGCCTGAGATGCCTGTATCCCGACTCGATGCCTGTTTCCAGCGCCTGCGCGAGCAGCAGCGCAAGGCGCTGATTCCCTTCATCACTGCCGGTGATCCCTCGCTGGAGGCCACCGTGCCGGTCATGCACGCGCTGGTTGAGGCCGGTGCCGATGTGATCGAGCTGGGCGTGCCGTTCTCCGACCCGATGGCCGATGGCCCGACCATCCAGCGCAGCTCCGAGCGCGCGCTGGCACGGGGGGCTGGCAGCCGCTACGTCCTGCAGGCCGTGGCGCAGTTCCGCGAGCGCGACGCGCAGACCCCGGTGGTGCTGATGGGCTACCTCAACCCGGTGGAGATCCATGGCTACGCGGCCTTCGCCAAGGCCGCCGTCGACGCAGGCGTGGACGGCGTACTGCTGGTCGACCTGCCGCCGGAAGAAGCGGTTGAAGCGCAGCAGGCCTTCGATGCAGCCGGCCTGGCACTGGTCCTGCTGGCGTCGCCGACCACCAGCGAAGCGCGGGCCGACAAGCTGCTGGCGCTGGCCCGTGGCTACCTCTACTACGTCAGCTTTGCCGGTGTCACCGGCGCGTCCGAACGCCTGGACAGCGATGCCGCCAGTGCCCGCCTGCAGGCCCTGCGCGCGCGCGCTTCAGTGCCGGTGGTTGCTGGCTTCGGCATCAAGGACGCCGCCAGTGCGGCGGCGATGGCGCGCCAGGCCGATGGCGTGGTGGTCGGCAGTGCATTGGTGGCGGTGCTGGCCGAAGCGGGCTCGGCTGAAGAGGCCGCGCAGCGTGCTGGAGACTTCCTGGCCCCGCTGCGGCAGGCGCTGGACGCGTAACGGTCGTGCCGGCCGCTGGCCGGCATCTGCTTGACGGCCACATGCAAGTGCTGCCGGCCAGCGGCCGGCACTACCCATGGGTCTGCACGTAAGGGGCTGCCGGCCAGCGGCCGGCACTACCCATGGGTCTGCACGTGGGGGCTGCCGGCCAGCGGCCGGCACTACCCATGGGTCTGCACGTAGGGGGCTGCCGGCCAGCGGCCGGCACTACCCATGGGTCTGCACGTAGGGGCTGCCGGCCAGCGGCCGGCATGACCCAGCAACTAAACGTACGTTCCAGCATGGTTTTTTCCAGTGGCCCCGTGGCCAGCAAGGGGGTGCACGGGCAGGGAAAGCGGAGCTAGACTGTCCGCCTTTGCGGCCCTCGGGCCGCCCTGAACGGAAGTGTCCTCCCGCATGAGTTGGCTCAGCAAGTTGATGCCGTCCGGCATCCGCACCGACAACACCCCCAGCAAGAAGCGCAGTGTCCCCGAGGGCCTGTGGGAAAAGTGCAGCAACTGCGGCAGCGCGTTGTACCGTCCGGAACTGGAAGAGAACCTGGAGGTCTGCCCGAAGTGCGGCCACCACATGGCGATCCGCGCGCGTGCGCGCCTGGCCGCCCTGTTCGACGCCGACAGCACCACCGAGATCGGTGCGCGCCTGGGGCCGACCGACCTGCTCAAGTTCAAGGACCAGAAGAAGTACAGCGAGCGCATCAAGATCGCGCAGAAGAACACGGGTGAGTACGACGCGCTGATCGCCATGCGCGGTCTGCTCAAGGGCCGTGCACTGGTGGCCTCGTCGTTCGACTTCGCCTTCATGGGCGGCTCGATGGGCTCGGTGGTGGGTGAGCGTTTCGCGCTGGCCGCCGAAACCGCAGTCGAGATCGGTGCCCCCTACGTGTGCTTCTCGCAGAGTGGCGGCGCGCGCATGCAGGAAGGCCTGTTCTCGCTGATGCAGATGGCCAAGACCTCGGCCGCACTGGGCAAGCTGCGTGAAGCGGGCCTGCCGTACATCTCGGTGCTGACCCACCCGACCACCGGTGGCGTGTCGGCCTCGTTCGCGATGCTGGGCGACATCAACATCGCCGAGCCGCAGGCGCTGATCGGCTTTGCGGGTCCGCGCGTGATCGAGCAGACCGTGCGCGAGAAGCTGCCGGAAGGCTTCCAGCGTTCGGAGTTCCTGCTGGAGCACGGTGCCATTGACCAGATCTGTGACCGCCGCGAGATGCGCGACCGCCTGTCCGATCTGCTGGCAATGCTGGGCCGTCAGCCGGCCCCGGAGGTGGCTTGATGGGAGGCCGCAAGTACTTCGGTACTGACGGCATCCGTGGGCGGGTCGGCCAAGGCGTGATCTCGGCCGACTTCGTGCTGCGCCTGGGCAACGCCCTGGGCCGTGTCCTGGTCGCCCAGCGCGGCCAGGACGGGCGCCGGCCGATCGTGGTGATCGGCAAGGACACCCGCATTTCCGGCTACATGTTCGAAGCGGCGCTGGAGGCCGGCCTGGTCGCTGCCGGCGCCGACGTACAGCTGCTGGGGCCGATGCCGACCCCGGCGGTGGCGTTCCTGACCCGCACGCTGGGCGTGGACGCCGGCATCGTCATCAGCGCTTCGCACAACCCGCATTACGACAACGGCATCAAGTTCTTCTCCGCCCAGGGCGAGAAGCTCGACGACGCCACCGAACTGGCCCTGGAAGCGGCGCTGGACGTTCCGTTCACCACCGCCGAATCGGAGAAGCTGGGCAAGGCGTCGCGCGCGCGCGAAGCGGTCGGCCGCTACATCGAGTTCTGCAAGGCCAGCGTGCCGCGCGCGTTCGACCTGCGTGGCGTGCGCCTGGTGCTGGATTGCGCGCACGGTGCCACCTACCAGATCGCACCGCTGCTGTTCCGCGAACTGGGCGCCGAGGTGATCGGCATCGGTGCCGAGCCCAATGGCGTCAACATCAACGCAGGCGTGGGTTCCACCCATATCGACAACCTGGCGGCCAAAGTCCGCGAGACCCGTGCCGATCTCGGCATCGCCTTCGATGGTGATGGCGACCGTGTGCTGATGGCCGACGACCAGGGCAACCCGGTCGACGGTGACGACCTGCTGTACATCCTGGCCCGCGCCTGGAAGGACGAAGGCCGCCTGCGCGGCCCGGTGGTCGGCACGCTGATGAGCAACTACGGCGTGGAGAAAGCTTTCGCCGATCTGCAGATCCCGTTCGTGCGCAGCAACGTTGGTGATCGATACGTGCACCAGGCGCTGGTCGAAGGCGGGGGCGTGCTTGGCGGTGAGGCCTCGGGCCACCTGCTGTGCCTGGACCGGGCGACCACCGGCGACGGTATTGTCAGTGCCCTGCAGGTACTGGTGGCACTGCGCAACGGCGGCCAGACCCTGCGCCAGGCGCTGAAGGGTTTGGAGCGGGTGCCGCAGAAAACGGTCAACGTGCGGTTGGGCAATGTCTCGGCCAAGGCCACGGTGCAGGCCGACAGTGTGCAGGCCGCGCTGGCGGCCGCGCAGCAGTCGGTGGCCGGCCGCGGTCGCGCGTTCCTGCGCCCGTCGGGTACCGAGCCGGTGGTGCGGGTTACCGTCGAAGCCGATGACGCCACGCTGATGCAGGAGACACTCGATCGCTTGTCCGCTGCGGTGCGCGAAGCCGCTGCCTGAGCAGCGTGGCAATCCCGCGTGTTGCACCCGACATGGCCGCGTATGCGGCCATGTTTTTTTCTGGGAGGGGGACTCAACCGTGCGCGACCCGCGATCGCGTTCAGCTGCGGCTGCGCACCTTGTGACGCGTCGTGTACGGGCGTTTCCGACCGCTGGGTCCTGCCCGCATCAGCGCGCGGGCAGGTGCTCTCGCACTGCACCTTGTGCGGCGCGTGACATCGCCCGCTGCCACTTCCAGGTGTCCCGGCACATGTCGGTGAGATCGTGACGCGCCTTCCAGCCCAGCTCGCGCAGCGCCAGCGAGGCATCGGCGAAGCTGACCGCGATGTCGCCATCGCGCCGCGGTACGATGCGGAACGGAACCCGTACGCCGGTGGTGAGCTCGAAGGCCTGGATCAGTTCCAGCACGCTGTGGCCCTGGCCGGTGCCAAGGTTGAGGGTGATGCTGCGCCGCTGGTCGCGAAGGAACTGCAGGGCCAGCACGTGGGCGCTGGCAACGTCCTGCACATGGATGTAGTCGCGCACGCCGGTACCATCATGGGTCGGATAGTCGTCCCCGAAGACCTGGACCTCCGGCAGCAGCCCGGCGGCGACCTGCGCGATGTAGGGCATCAGGTTGCTCGGCGTGCCATGCGGCAGCTCGCCGATCAGCGCGCTGGCGTGGGCGCCGACCGGGTTGAAGTAGCGCAGCGTCGCGATATGCAGGTCCTGGCCCGTTGCCGCCAGGTCGGCAAGCAGCTGCTCGACCACCAGCTTGGTGCGCCCATAGGGCGTCATCGCACAGGTTGAAGCGGTCTCGGCCACCGGGCAGTGGTCCTGGTTGCCGTACACCGTTGCCGAAGAGCTGAAGACCAGCAACTGCACGCCTGCATCCTGCATGGCACCGAGCAGGGCAATCGAACCGCTGATGTTGCTGTCGAAGTACTGCAGTGGAATCTTCTGGGATTCGCCCACGGACTTGAGCGCTGCGAAGTGCAGTACGGCATCGATCGCGTGCTCCTGCATCAAGGCGGCCATGCGCGGCCGGTCCCGGATGTCAGCCTGCACGAACACCGGTGCCGTGCCGGTGATCCGTCCGATGCGCTCGACCACGCTGGCGTCGCTGTTGCACAGCGAGTCCACGATGACCACGCCGTGCCCCTGCTGCTGCAGCTCCACGCATGCATGCGAGCCGATGTAGCCAGCACCGCCGGTCACCAGTACGTTCATTGCCTTCACTGTCCCTTTGAGTCCATTCGAAAACCGGGTGTTGCCGCGATCAAGATGAACGTGGCCTCCTACGGGCCAGGCACCATCTTCTTCTGCCGCGCCTTGAAGCCGTTGAAGATCGGCGCGATCAACGGGTTGTAGCTCCATGCGATGCGCTTGCGCAGCCAGCTGGCCGGCCGGTTGCGGATCGCGAAGCGATAGATCCGCTCCGGATCGCCGCCAATCACGTTGCGGCCGAAGGGATGGGTGGTGTGCAGGTAGCGGAAGCCCTGTTCGCGTGCCACTTCGATGTAGTCATCGTCGAAGTCACCATAGGGCCAGCACAGCGTATCGGAGACTTCGCCGAGCTTCTCCAGCAGCGTCTGCTTCGCCATGGCCAGGTCGCCGCTGATGCCTTCGCGGCGCTGCGCACGGTCCAGGTCATCGCGCTTGAGCCAACGGGTGTGGCTGTGGGTATGGCAGTGGACCTCGAACGTGCCGGCTTCGATTGCCGCACGCGCTTCGCTCCAGCGCATCATCACTTCGTCGCTGCGGCCCTGCTTGTAGATCAGGTCCTCGCAGGCGCGATGTTCCGGCGTGGCCGGCAGCTCGGCGCCTTCGATGCCTGCATGCGGGCGGATCGGACCTTCGTGCATCCAGCCGGTGACCACGAAGACCACCGCATGCATGCCGTATTTCTGCAGGATCGGATGGGCGTAGACCCAGTTGTCCAGGTAGCCGTCGTCGAACGTGATCACGATCGATTTGCGCGGCACCGGCTTCCCGGCGAGAAAGCCGGCGTACTGGTCCAGCGTCAGCGAGGTCCAGCCGGTCCGTGCGAGCCAGGCGATCTGGCTCTCGAAGTTCTCCGGGGATACGGTGATCATTCCCGGCGAGTTGCTGACATGGTGGTGCATCAGCACCGGTACGGTTCTGGCGTTAGCCATGACCCAGCTCCTTCAACCATTGGAGGTAGTAGTTTTCAGTGGCCTCTCCGTGACCGGCCGCGCTGAACTGCTTGGCGCTGCGGATCCAGTCCCAACCGGCGCGGCCCATCTGCCGGCGACGTTCCTGATCATCCACCAGCAGCCGCAACGCACCAGTGAGGGCGGCGTCATCACCCAGCCGGGTGAGGATGGCATTGCTGCCTTCCACCAGCATTTCAGGCACGCCGCCAACGCGATGCGAGACGATCGGCAGTGCCGCCTGCGCCGCCTCGAGGAACACGGTCCCCGAGGCTTCCTTGTGGGTGGCCAGGGCGAAGATGTCGAAACCGGCCATCAGCCGGTGTGCGTCGCTGCGGAAGCCGAGCAGGTGCACCTGGCGCTCCAGCCCGAGTTCGCTGCGCAGGGCCTGCAGGCGGCCCATGACCGGCTCGCCGTCGCCGACCACGGCCAGGTGCAGGTCGGGATTGGTCTTGCATAGTGGCGCCATGGCGCGCAGCAGCTCGGCATGGCCCTTGGGCTCGCGCAGCACGGCCACGCAGCCGACCACGATGTCGCGCTCGGCGAAACCGAGTTCGGCGCGGACCTGTGCGCGGGTGGCCTGCAGGTTCTCCCAGGGATCGCCCTGCTCGGTCATGCCCCAGCGCGGCGGCGTCGCCATGGGGGGCACGATGCCGATGTGCTCGGCGGCAATGCCGCGGTCGACCAGCAGCCGCTTGACGAAATCGCTGACGGTGATGATCCGGTGCGGAAGACCGGTATAGGTCAGCAACGAATTGACCGGACTCATCAGGTGGCGCGAGCGCACCACCAGTGGCGTGCCGCCCAGGCGTGCGCCGGCCGCGGCGATCAGTGCGTCGCGGCGGCTGGTGGTGTTGACCACGTCGTAGCGTTCGCGGCGTACCAGGCGTGACACCGACCAGATGCCGCGCAGCAGCCGTGCCAGGCCGCCCATGCGCAGAGTATGCACAGTGAAGCCATCGTCGCGCGCGAGCTGGGCCAGGCGGGCATCGGGCTGGCACAGCAGCGACACCTGGTGCCCACGCGCACGCATCACCTGCATGTGGCGGAAGATGTAGATCTCCTGGCCGCCCATTCCCCGGGCAGCTTCGGTATGCAGGATCCGCAGCGAGCGTTTCATGGAATCCATCCTCTGTGGTCAGCGGTTGCGGAAGCGGGTCAGCGCTTCCCATGCGGTACGGACGGCGCCGGCATCCGGGGCCTGGCGCGGCAGCGGGCGGTAATGCAGGTCAAGCGCCGTCGCATTGCCGAACTTGTCGAACACGTAGATGCCATTGCCATGGCGGACGGCGCGTTGTGACCAGCTTTCCACCACCAGTGCGCGCTCGCCTGCGGGTTCGGCCAGCAGATCCTGGCCGGTGCTGAAGTCGCTCAGTGCGTTCTCGCAGCCCAGGGCGTGGCGCATCAACGTCGGCACCCAGTCCTCATGTGAACTGGTGCGTGTCTCATGGCCGCTGGCCTGGCCGGGCCAGTGCAGCACGAACGGTACCTGCAGCTGGTAGTCGGAGAAGTTGCCGTTGTGGCCCCAGTAGTTCAGCTTCAGGTCGTTGAACTCCTCGGCGTGGTCGCCGGTGACCAGGACGATGGTGTTCTGATCCAGGCCCTGCGCGCGCAGATCGTCCAGCAGGGTGCCGACGAGGCTGTCGGCGTAATGCACGGCGGTCCGGTAACGGTTCAGTTCCGGGGCCGGGTCGTGGTCCGGACCGAACCTGAGGAAGTCGATTTCCTGCGCCATCGGGGTCGCCAGCGGCGGGTAGCCTGCGGGCATGTGGTAGGGCGCATGGGTGGAATCGAGGAAGACGAAGCCGAACCACGGCGTGTGCGCTGCCTGGCTTGCACGGATGTCCTTCTGAAGCGAGGCCACGATGCTGCTGTCACGGCCTTCCGAACCCAGGCCGGGCGGGCCCTGGTGCAGCTGGTCGCGGACGTCCGCAAATGCAGTGCGGTCGAATTCCGGGCTGTACATCGGCGCGCTGCCGTACAGATGCAGGTCGTACCCCTGCTGGCCCAGCACCTTGAACAGCTGTGAGCCGCGCTGTTCGTCAAGCATGCTTTGCCAGTAGCCGCCCGGCAGGCCGTAGAGCAGGCCGAACAGGCCATAGCGGGTGGCGTTGCCCGTGCTGAAATGGCGGTCGTAGACACGAGCGGAGGCCGCCAGTGCCGAGGTGTTCGGCATGATCTGCGGAGTAAGCGCATCGTGGCGCAGCGATTCCAGCACGACCATCAGTACATTGGGCCGCTGTGGGCTCTGGCAGCGCAGTGGCTGCAGCGGATACAGCAGCTGCGCATGGCGAGGATCGGGCAGGCCGACCTGCTGTTCACTGACCACGCCCAGCCTGCGCATGAAGCTCTTGGCGGTGATCGGCTGGGCCCAGGGCAGGTAGTTCCACTGGGCAATCACGTCACGGTCGCCGCGTGCGTCGTAGTAGGCGGTGGCCACCTGGCCGCTCGCCATCAGCAGGGCGACCACCGCCCAGGCCTGCAGCACCCTGCGCCGGCGGGGCGCGGCCGGCAGCAGCTTCCAGCACGCCCAGGCCAGGATGCCCTCGGCGGTGAAAATGGCCGCCACCAGCAGGCCGACCTGCACCCAGGTCTTCCACGACAACGCAACCTGGTCCTGCAGGGCGCCGCCGAACACCATGTTCAGGACCATGGCATTGAGGTGGAAGCGGTACAGGGTGAACACCTTGGCGTCGACCAGCAGCAGGCACAACCACAAGCCCTGCAGCAGTACCGCACTGATGTTCAGCGTGCGCGCGCTGCGCGGCCACAGGCCCAGCAGCAGTGGCAGCGCGCCGGCCAGCGCGCCGAAGGCGAGCAGGTGCCCGGGCAGGGCAATCGCGAGATAGGCCAGGCCCTGGTGGCCGCCCGGGTTGTCGTACAGCGGCACGTTGCCGAGGGTGATCATCGTCGCCAGCAGCGCATTGCCCAGAACGAACAGGGACCACCACGCAAGCCGGCGCCAGCGAAGGGCAGGGCCCGCAGAGGGAAGAGCGATGGCGGCTGGGGCGTCGGGCATGGTGCGTCGGGTCGGGGAGGCGCGGTCGGGGCTTGCGCTGCCAACGTGATGGATTCGTTAAATTGTGCGCAGGTCGCGCATTGTATCGATTTGTTTCCGAGGATCGAGTAGCGTCCGCCGGGTGATCTGTCACAATGTTCAGGCGGGCCATGAATGCGCAGGCCCCCCAGACCCAATGACAAGCCAGGAATTGCTGTGAGCCAGATCCCCACCCTCGACATCACCCGTTTCGACAGCGACCGCGAGGCCTTCGTGGCCGAGCTGGGCGCGGCCTACCGCCAATGGGGATTCGCGGGCATCCGCAACCACGGCATTCCGCAGGCCGACATCGACGCGGCCTACGATGCCTTCAAGGCCTTCTTCGCGCTGCCGGAAGAGGTCAAGCGCAAGTACCACGTGGCCGGCAGCGGCGGCGCCCGCGGCTATACCCCGTTCGGCGTGGAAACCGCCAAGGGCTCCAAGCACTTCGACCTGAAGGAGTTCTGGCACATCGGTCGTGAAATCGCCGACGACTCCAAGTACCGCGATGTGATGGCACCGAACCTGTGGCCGACCGAGGTCGAGGGCTTCCGTGAGCGCGGCTACGGCCTGTACCAGGCGCTGGACAACCTGGGTTCGCGCGTGCTGTCCGCGCTGGCCCTGCACATCGGCCTGCCGGAAGACTTCTTCGCCGACAAGACCAACTTCGGCAACTCGATCCTGCGCCCGATCCACTACCCGCCGATCACCACCGACGACATCCCGAACGTGCGTGCCGGCGCGCATGGCGACATCAACTTCATCACCCTGCTGGTCGGCGCCAGCGCCGCGGGCCTGGAGGTGCAGTCGCATGAGGGCGAGTGGGTGCCGTTCACCTCGGACGCGGACACCATCGTGGTCAACATCGGCGACATGCTGCAGCGCCTGACCAACCATGTGTACCCGTCGACGATCCATCGCGTGGTCAACCCCCCGGGCGAGCTGGCCCGCCAGCCGCGCTACTCGGTGCCGTTCTTCCTGCACCCGAACCCGGATTTCCTGATCGACGTGCTGCCCTCGTGCATCACCCCGGAGAACCCGAGCCGGTACCCGGAGCCGATCACCGCCCACGGCTTCCTCGAGGAGCGCCTGCGCGAGATCAAGCTGAAGTAAAGAAAAGTGAGGCCGCCGAAAGGCGGCCTTTGTCTTTGCAGGGTTGCACCCTGCACCCGCGGCAGTGCCGGCCGCTGGCCGGCAAGTCCAAAGCCAAAGCGGCTCTGGGTTTCTGCGTGTTGGGCGGGGCGGTGTGGGTTGGCAGGACACGCCGCGAACCCCCAGGCCGGCCCAGCCGCTGGCGGCTGGGCGTTCGGGCGCTTGCGAAGCGGTGCTTCGCAAGCAAAGCGCCCTCACCCCTGGGGGCTCGATGGCGCCATCCATGGCGCCAACGGTCCTGCCAACCCACACCTCCCCGCCTTCGACAGTTTCCCGGTGACGGTTGGTGGGTGTCGACCTTGGTCGACACGGTAGATCCACGCCTTGCGTGGATGAGATCTGTCGGATCGAAGTGGGGTAGGGGTTGGTCCAGCCGGCAGCAACCCGGAATGCAGCTTTTGCCTTTGCTCCTGCTCTTCTTTTTTCTTTCCGTGGCGGGCGGAACCGCCGGACTGTGTCAGAGGCCGGGCGGGTGGGGATGGCGGGGGTGTCCGCGGCATGGATGCCGCGGCCAAGCCCCCAGGGACGGGTTTACGGCGTCCCCCGGCATCCTCACCCGCCCGGCCAATCTCACCAATCCAACCGGTGATACGCGACCAACCCGCCCCCCGCCACGAGGGGCTGCGCCGTTGGCTGAAAATCCATGTAACCGCTTACAAGGAAACGGATTTTTGCCGCAGCGGGTATCATGACCGGCTGACTTCACACAGGAGCCACCCGCTCATGCGCCGCAAGATCGTCGCCGGAAACTGGAAGCTGCATGGCAGCCGTCAATTCGCCAATGAACTGCTGGGGCAGGTGGCTGCCGGGCTGCCGCTGGAGGGGGTGGACGTGGTGATCCTGCCGCCGCTGCCGTACCTGGGCGAGCTGGTCGAGGACTTCGGCGAGAGCGGCCTGGCCTTTGGCGCGCAGGACGTGAGCAGCAACGAGAAGGGCGCCTACACCGGCGAGGTCTGCGCGGCCATGCTGGTCGAGGTCGGGGCCCGCTATGGCCTGGTCGGCCATTCCGAGCGCCGCCAGTACCACCACGAGAGCAGCGAGCTGGTCGCGCGCAAGTTCGCCGCCGCCCAGCACGCCGGCCTGGTGCCGGTGCTGTGCGTGGGCGAGACCCTGGAACAGCGCGAGGCCGGGCAGACCGAAGCGGTCATCGCCAGCCAGCTGGCACCGGTGCTGGAGCTGGTTGGCGCGGCCGGTTTCGCCCAGGCTGTGGTCGCCTATGAGCCGGTCTGGGCCATCGGTACCGGCCGTACCGCCACCAAGGAGCAGGCACAGCAGGTGCACGCGTTCATCCGTGGCGAAGTCGCGCGTATCGATGCTAGAATCGCTGATTCACTGCCCATTGTTTACGGCGGTAGCGTGAAGCCCGACAATGCCGGGGAACTGTTCGCGCAGCCGGATGTCGATGGTGGGCTGGTCGGCGGCGCCTCCCTGGTGGCTGCGGACTTCCTGGCCATCGCAAGGGCGGCGGCCGCGAACTAATCCTAGAAGTATTGTCCGAGGGCGGTTTCCAATGCTGATGTTGATCCTCAATGTCGTCTACGTGCTGGTCGCTGTGGCCATGATCGCGCTGATCCTGATGCAGCGTGGCTCGGGTGCGGCGGCGGGTTCGGGCTTTGGTGCCGGCGCCTCGGGTACGGTGTTCGGTGCGCGTGGCGCCTCGAACTTCCTGTCCAAGTCGACCAAGTGGCTGGCCGTCGTGTTCTTCGGCATCAGCCTCTTCATGGCCTGGTATGCCGGTCATGGCAGTCGTCCGGCGGCCGACCAGGATCTGGGCTTGATGTCCGCCCCGGCGGCGGTCGCTCCGGCGGCTCCGGCAGGCGAATTGCCGGCCGTTCCGAAGGCTGATGCGGTCCCGGCCGCCCCGGTTCCGGCCGCGAATGTGCCGGCTCAGGCGGAATCTTCGGTTTCTGGTGAAGAAAAGCCTTCGGAAGGCTCCCAGAAACACTGAAGCCGGTTACAATACGCGGCGCATCGGGAAGATAGTCTGATGTGATCGTTTGCCCAGGTGGCGGAATTGGTAGACGCACTACCTTGAGGTGGTAGCGACTTAGGTCGTAGGGGTTCGAGTCCCCTCTTGGGCACCATTTGTAAGTAAAGCGGGTTCGCCTGGCGCGCAAGGCGCCAGGTAGATTCCCGTCCACTCCCCCATGCCAAAGCGCCTGCAGGCGCAGCGGCAGAGGCAAGAGAGAATCGCTGTGCTGGCCGAATATTTGCCGTCTCTGCTGTTTCTGATCGTTGCCACCGGTATCGGCATTACGCTGATGCTGGTTGGTCGATTCCTCGGTCCCCGCCGCCCCGATCTGGAAAAGCTGTCGCCGTACGAGTGCGGCTTCGAGGCCTTCGAAGACGCGCGCATGAAGTTCGACGTGCGCTACTACCTGATCGCGATCCAGTTCATCGTCTTCGACCTGGAAATCATCTTCATCGTGCCGTGGACCCAGGTCTTCATGGAGCTGGGCGCGCGTTCGCTCGTCACCATGGGCCTGTTCGTCGGCATGCTGTTCCTCGGTTTCATTTACGTCTGGAAGAAGGGAGCGCTGGAATGGGAGTGATTCAGACTCTCGATGGCCTCATGAACAACCCCACGCCGGAAGGCCGGGTTGATGACATCCTGCGGCCGGAAGGCGACAACCCGCTGCTGGAAAAGGGCTTCGTCACCACCAGCGTCGATGCACTGCTGAACTGGGCGCGCACCGGCTCGATGTGGCCGATGACCTTCGGTCTGGCCTGCTGCGCGGTCGAGATGATGCATGCCGGCGCCGCGCGCCTGGACCTTGACCGCTACGGCGTGGTGTTCCGCCCGTCGCCGCGCCAGTCCGACGTGATGATCGTGGCCGGTACCCTGGTCAACAAGATGGCCCCGGCGCTGCGCAAGGTCTACGACCAGATGCCGGACCCGAAGTGGGTCATCTCGATGGGTAGCTGCGCCAACGGTGGCGGCTATTACCACTACTCCTATTCTGTCGTGCGCGGCTGTGATCGCGTGGTGCCGGTGGACGTCTACGTCCCGGGTTGCCCGCCGACCGCCGAGGCGCTGGTGTACGGGATCCTGCAGCTGCAGAAGAAGATCTGGCGTACACAGACCATCGCCCGCTGACCCCTTCACCTGACAAGAGCGCGCCAAGCCCCCATGGCAGAGCAAGCATCCTTCATCGACCGACTCTCCGCACGTTTCGCTGGTGCGAAGGTCATCGTGGTCGAACCCCGCGGCGAAGTGACGCTGGAAGTGCCTGCCGCCGAGTGGCACGCCACCGCCCTGGCGCTGCGTGACGAGTTTGGTTTCGAGCAGGCCGTGGATCTCTGCGGCGTCGATTACCTGGGTTATGGCTCCGACGAATGGGACACCGCCGACGTGTCCTCGCAGGGCTTCAGCCGTGGCGTCGAAGGCAAGGCCCAGGGCCGTTTCGCGTGGGGTGAGTTCCCCACCGAGGAAAACGGTGCCGACGGTGCCCGCCCGCAGCACATGCCGACCCAGCGTTTCGCCGTGGTCGCCCAGCTGCGCTCGTACCAGCACAACCTGATGATGCACCTGCGCTGCTTCGCCCCTGACGAAGCACTGCCGGTGGTGTCCTCGCTGACCGGCATCTGGCCGGGCCTGAACTGGTTCGAGCGCGAAGCGTTCGACCTGTACGGCGTGATCTTCGAAGGCCACCCGGACCTGCGCCGGATCCTGACCGACTACGGTTTCGTCGGCCATCCGTTCCGCAAGGACTTCCCGCTGATCGGCAATGTCGAAGTCCGCTACGACGAAGAAAAGAAGCGCGTGATCTACGAACCGGTCACCTCGGTGGAGCCGCGTGTCGGCGTGCCGCGCGTGATCCGCGACGACGCCCGTCTGCAGACCGCAGAAGGTGAGCGCGCGCAGGAGGCAGTGAAGTGAGCCACGTACACCAGGCCGGCGAAGCATTCGCCAGCAACGCCGCCGAAAGCCGGCAGGAAATCCGCAACTACACCATGAACTTCGGCCCGCAGCATCCGGCCGCTCACGGTGTGCTGCGCCTGATCCTGGAAATGGACGGTGAAACCATCATGCGCGCCGACCCGCACGTGGGTCTGCTGCACCGTGGTACCGAAAAGCTGGCCGAGTCCAAGCCGTTCAACCAGTCGATCGGTTACATGGATCGACTGGATTACGTGTCGATGATGTGCAACGAGCACGCCTACGTGCGCGCGATCGAGACCCTGATGGGCATCGAGGCGCCGGAGCGTGCGCAGTACATCCGCACCATGTACGACGAGATCACCCGCATCCTCAACCACCTGATGTGGCTGGGCTCCAACGCGCTCGACCTGGGTGCGATGGCGGTGATGCTGTACGCCTTCCGCGAGCGCGAAGAGCTGATGGATTGCTATGAAGCAGTCTCCGGCGCACGCATGCACGCGGCGTACTACCGTCCGGGCGGTGTCTACCGCGACCTGCCGGACCACATGCCGAAGTACAAGGAGTCGCGCTGGCACAAGGGCAAGGCGCTGAAGCAGCTCAATGCTTCGCGCGAGGGCTCGCTGCTGGACTTCCTGGAGAACTTCACCGTCGAGTTCCCCAAGCGCATCGACGAATACGAAACCCTGCTGACCGACAACCGTATCTGGAAGCAGCGTACCGTCGGCATCGGCGTGGTGACGCCGGAACTGGCGCACCAGTGGGGCATGACCGGCGTGATGCTGCGTGGCTCGGGCGTGGCCTGGGACCTGCGCAAGAAGCGCCCGTACGCCAAGTACGATGCCGTCGATTTCGACATCCCGCTGGGCAAGGAAGGCGACTGCTACGACCGCTACCTGGTCCGCGTTGCCGAAATGCGCGAGTCCAACCGCATCATCAAGCAGTGCGTGGCGTGGCTGAAGGCCAACCCGGGCCCGGTGATGGTGAAGAACTTCAAGGTCGCTCCGCCCAAGCGCGAGGACATGAAGGACGACATGGAAGCGCTGATCCACCACTTCAAGCTGTTCAGCGAAGGCTACTGCGTGCCGGCCGGCGAGACCTACTCGGCGGTGGAAGCCCCGAAGGGCGAATTCGGCTGCTACCTGGTCTCCGATGGCGCCAACAAGCCGTTCCGCGTGCACCTGCGTGCGCCGGGCTTCGCCCACCTGTCCTCGATCGATTCGATCGTGCGCGGCCACATGCTGGCCGACGTGGTGGCGATGATCGGTACCTACGACCTGGTGTTCGGCGAGGTTGACCGGTAATGCCGTCCGCCACGCCAACGCCCGCTGCAGGCAGCCGGCGCAAGCCGGCGCCGCAGTTTCTGGAATTTCACGTTATGCATTTCGCTGAGGTCGGCCGATGAAGGCGACAGGTAATTTCGAGGCGGCGCGCGACGTCGACCCGATGGTGGTGCTGAGCGACAAGACCCGCGCTCACATCGATCACTGGCTGTCCAAGTTCCCGCCGGACCGCAAGCGCTCTGCCGTGCTGCAGGGCCTGCATGCGGCCCAGGAGCAGAACCAGGGCTGGCTGACCGACGAACTGATCGCCGGCGTGGCCAAGTACCTGGACCTGCCGCCGGTGTGGGCCTACGAGGTCGCCAGCTTCTACTCGATGTTCGAGACCGAGAAGGTGGGCCGCAACAACGTGGCCATCTGCACCAACATCAGCTGCTGGCTCAATGGCGCCGAGGACATCGTGCGCCATTGCGAGAAGAAGCTGGGCATCAAGCACGGTGAATCGACCCCGGACGGCCGCGTCTACCTCAAGCGCGAGGAAGAGTGCCTGGCTGGCTGCGGTGGCGCGCCGATGATGGTCATCAACGGTCACTACCATGAGCGTCTGACCCTGGAAAAGGTCGACGAGCTGCTGGACGGGCTGGAGTAAGGGCATGGCACATCACCACGAATCCAAGGGTCCGGTCGGCCCCGCGCCGCTGCCGCACCAGGTGGTCTATACCACCCTGCATTACGACACCCCGTGGTCGTACGAAAGCTACCTGAAGACCGGTGGCTACGCCGCCCTGCGCAAGATCCTCGAAGAGAAGATCCCGCCGGAGCAGGTCATCGAGATGGTCAAGGCCTCGGGCCTGCGCGGCCGCGGTGGCGCAGGCTTCCCGACCGGCCTGAAGTGGTCCTTCATGCCGAAGGGCAACATGCAGAAGTACATCCTCTGCAACTCGGACGAATCCGAGCCGGGCACCTGCAAGGATCGCGACATCCTGCGCTACAACCCGCATTCGGTGGTGGAAGGCATGGCGATCGCCTGCTACGCCACCGGTTCGACCGTGGGTTACAACTACCTGCGCGGTGAGTTCCACCACGAGCCGTTCGAGCACTTCGAGCAGGCCCTGGCTGACGCCTATGCGAACGGCTGGCTGGGCAAGAACGTGATGGGCTCGGGCGTGGACATCGACATCTACGGTGCGCTGGGCGCCGGCGCGTACATCTGCGGCGAAGAAACCGCGCTGATGGAATCGCTGGAGGGCAAGAAGGGCCAGCCGCGCTACAAGCCGCCGTTCCCGGCCAATTTCGGCCTGTACGGCAAGCCGTCGACGATCAACAACACTGAAACCTATGGCTCGGTGCCGGCGATCATCCGCAACGGTCCGGAGTGGTTCAAGGGCCTGAGCCTGACCGCCAACGGCGGTCCGAAGTGCTTCTCGGTGTCCGGCTGCGTGCAGAATGGCGGCAACTTCGAAGTGCCGCTCGGCACCAAATTCCACGACCTGCTGGAAATGGCCGGTGGCCTGCGTCCGGGCCGCACGCTGAAGGGCGCGATCCCGGGCGGCGTGTCGATGCCGGTGCTGACCGCGGCCGAGCTGAAGGACCTGCCGATGGACTACGACACCATCCGCGCACTGGGCTCCGGCCTGGGTTCGGGTGCGATCGTGGTTCTCGACGACAGCGTCTGCTGCGTCAAGTTCGCCTGCCGCATCAGCCAGTTCTTCCACAAGGAATCCTGCGGCCAGTGCACCCCGTGCCGTGAAGGCACCGGCTGGATGCACCGCGTGCTGGAGCGCATCGTCGCCGGCAAGGCCACGATCGAAGACCTGCACCAGCTGAAGGCGGTGGCCGGCCAGATCGAAGGCCACACCATCTGTGCGTTCGGTGAAGCGGCTGCATGGCCCATCCAGGGCTTCCTGCGCCAGTTCTGGGACGAATTCGAGTACTACATCGTCAACGGTCATTCGATGGTTGACGGCAAGAAGGTGGAGGCAGCCGCCGCATGAGCGCGCAACCCGTAAACCCGAACGTGCCACCGGATCACGTGACCATCGAAATCGATGGCAAGTCCCTGGTCGTGCCCAAGGGTTCGATGATCATCCAGGCGGCCGACAAGGCCGGCATTTCGATTCCGCGCTTCTGCTACCACGAGAAGCTGCCGATCGCGGCCAACTGCCGCATGTGCCTGGTGGACGTGGAAAAGTCGCCGAAGCCGGCGCCGGCCTGCGCCACTCCGGTGATGGATGGCATGAAGGTCGCCACCCGCAGCGAGAAGGCACTGAAGTTCCAGCGCTCGGTGATGGAGTTCCTGCTCATCAACCACCCCCTTGACTGCCCGATCTGCGATCAGGGCGGCGAGTGCGAGCTGCAGGACGTGTCGCTGGGCTATGGCCGATCGGTCAGCCGCTTCAACGAGCGCAAGCGCGTGGTGCCGGACGAGGACATGGGCCCGCTGGTCGCCACCGAGATGACCCGCTGCATCCAGTGCACCCGCTGCGTCCGCTTCACCGCCGACGTCGCCGGTACCTACGAACTGGGTGGCATGTACCGCGGTGAGAACCTGCAGATCGGTACCTTCGACGGCAAGCCGCTGACCACCGAACTGTCCGGCAACGTCGTCGACGTCTGCCCGGTCGGCGCACTGACCAACAAGGTGTTCCAGTTCCGCGCCCGCCCGTGGGAACTGACCGCGCGCGAGTCGCTGGGCTACCACGACGCGATGGGTTCGAACCTGTTCCTGCACGTGCGTCGCGGCGAAGTGCTGCGCACCGTGCCGCGCGACAACGAAGCGGTGAACGAGTGCTGGCTGTCCGACCGTGACCGCTACTCGCACCAGGGCCTGTACAGCGAAGACCGTGCGGTCAAGCCGCTGCGCAAGGTCAATGGTGAGTGGAAGGAAGTGAGCTGGGCCGAAGGCCTGGCCGCGGCCGCCGAGATCCTCAAGGCCAACCAGGGCGACAACCTGGGCGTGCTGGTGCATCCGTCCACCTCGAACGAGGAAGGCGCGCTGCTGGCCCGCCTGGCCAAGGGCCTGGGCTCGAGCAACATCGACCACCGCATCAACAACCGCGATTTCTCCGACGCTGCAACCGCCGAAGTGTTCGGCCTGCCGCTGGCCGAGATCGAAGGCGCCGACCGCATCGTCGTTCTGGGCAGCAACATCCGCCACGAACTGCCGCTGCTGCACGCCCGCCTGCGCAAGGCGCAGACCACCAAGGGCGCGAAGATCCACGTCGTCAATCCGGTGGACTTCGACTTCGCCTTCAGCATTGCCGGCAAGCAGATCGTTGCACCGTCGAAGTTCGTCGACGCGCTGGCCAGCGCCGAGCTGCGTTCGGCCGTGCAGGGCGGCAACAACACCGTGCTGATCGTTGGTGGCATCGCCGAGAACCACCCGCAGGCTGCCGCCATCCGCGCCGCCGCGCGTGACTTCGCCGCCGCCACCGGTGCCAAGCTGTGCCGCATCCCGCAGGGCGCCAACGCCGTGGGCCTGACCCGCGCTGGCGTGCTGCCGGCCGGCAAGGACGTCGCCGCGATGCTGGCGCAGCCGCGCCAGGCCTACGTGGTGTACGGCCTGGAGCCGGGCCTGGATTTCGCCGATGCACCTGCCGCGCGCAAGGCGCTGGCCGGTGCCCAGGTGGTGGCCTTCAGCCAGTTCGCCTGTGCCTCGACCCGCGACGTCGCCGACGTCATCCTGCCGATCGGTGCGCTGCCGGAAATCGACGCCACCCTGACCAACCTCGATGGTCGCGAGCAGTCGGCCCGTGCCGGCGGCAAGCTGCCGGGCGAGGCCCGTGAAGGCTGGCGCGTGCTGCGCGCACTGGGCGGCGACATGGCGCTGGCCGGTTTCGACTTCACCGACCTGGCCGGCCTGCGTGCCAGCCTGGCCCCGGTGTCGGTCACCGTTGCCGCTTCGGCGCAGCCGGTGATTGCCGGCGAAGGCCTGGAAGTGGCTTCGACCGCCGCGATCTACCGCACCGATGCGGTGGTCCGTCGCGCCCCGGCGCTGCAGTCGCATCCGCTCAACAACGCCCCGCGCATCGTGCTGAACGCTGAAGATGCCGCTCGCCTGCAGCTGCAGGAAGGGCAGATGGCCAAGGTCGGCACCGATGCCGGCAAGGCCACCCTGCCGGTGGTGGTCGACGCCCGCGTCGCTGCGGGTTCGGTCTGGATTGAATCGGGCCACGGCGCGACCGCGCCGCTGGGTGCCGCTCGCGTAACGGTGGTGGCTGCATGAACGAATTGCTGTTGAACGCGGTCGACCCGCTGCACCAGTGGCTGCTTGGCCTCGGTGACATCGGCGCGCTGATCTGGATCATCCTGAAGATCCTGGTGATCACCGTTCCGGTGATCATCTCGGTGGCCTTCTACGTGGTCTGGGAACGCAAGCTGATCGGCTGGATGCACGTCCGCCACGGCCCGATGTACGTGGGCATGGGCATCTTCCAGGCCTTCGCCGACGTCTTCAAGCTGCTGTTCAAGGAAGTGGTCCAGCCGAGCAGCGCCAACAAGGCGATCTACCTGCTGGCACCGCTGATCACCCTGGCCCCGGCCTTCGCGGCCTGGTCGGTGGTCCCCTTCGATTCGCAGATCGTGCTGTCCAATGCCAACGCCGGCCTGCTGTACCTGCTGGCGATGACCTCGCTGGGCATCTACGGCATCATCCTGGCCGGTTGGGCGTCCAACTCGAAGTACGCGTTCCTGGGTGCCATGCGCGCCTCGGCGCAGATGATCAGCTACGAAATCGCCATGGGCTTCGCCCTGGTCGGCGTGATGATCGCCGCTGGCAGCCTGAACCTGAGCAATATCGTGATGGCGCAGGCCGGCAGCTCCGGCTTCTTCGACTGGTTCCTGCTGCCGCTGTTCCCGCTGTTCGTCATCTACTGGGTGTCGGGCGTGGCTGAAACCAACCGCGCGCCGTTCGACGTGGTGGAAGGCGAATCGGAAATCGTCGCCGGCCACATGGTCGAATACTCCGGCGGTGCCTTCGCGCTGTTCTTCCTGGCCGAATACGCGAACATGATCCTGATCAGCTTCCTGATCTCGATCTTCTTCCTCGGCGGCTGGCTGAGCCCGGTCCAGGGCTGGGTCAACTTCGGCGATGTCTCGCCGCTGGTCGACTGGATCTGGAAGGGCGGTGCACCGTGGCTGTTCGTCAAGGTGTTCTTCTTCGCCAGTGCCTACATCTGGTTCCGTGCCAGCTTCCCGCGCTTCCGCTACGACCAGATCATGCGCCTGGGCTGGAAGGTCTTCATCCCGCTGGCCATTCTGTGGATCGCGGTTACCGCCGTCATGGTGTTCTTCGGCGTGATTCAAAAGGGCGTCTAAAGTGATGAACAGGATTACCCATTACTTCAAGAGCCTGCTGCTGCTCGAACTGCTGGCGGGCCTCTGGCTGACGCTGAAGTACAGCTTCAAGCCGAAGTACACGATGATGTACCCGATGGAGAAGTTCCCGCAGTCGCCGCGCTTCCGTGGCCTGCACGCGCTGCGCCGTTACCCCAACGGCGAAGAGCGCTGCATTGCCTGCAAGCTGTGCGAAGCGGTGTGCCCGGCCCTGGCCATCACCATCGACTCGGCCAAGCGCGAGGACGGCACCCGCCGCACCACCCGCTACGACATCGACCTGTTCAAGTGCATCTTCTGCGGCTTCTGCGAAGAAAGCTGCCCGGTGGACTCGATCGTCGAAACCCACATCCTCGAGTACCACTTCGAGAACCGTGGCGAAAACATCGTTACCAAGCCGCAGCTGCTGGCCCTTGGCGATCGTCTCGAAAACGAGATCGCCGAGCGTCGTGCCGCCGATGCCGCTTACCGCTGAGGTCGAGAGATGGATTGGGTAAATATCGCTTTCTGGGTGTTCGCCATCGCGGCAACGGTTTCGGCCGGTGCGGTGATCAGCGTGCGCAACCCGGTGCATGCAGTGCTGTGCCTGGTGCTGACCTTCTTCTCCATTGCCTGCGTGTGGCTGCTGGTGGGCGCCGAGTTCCTCGGCGTGGCGCTGGTGCTGGTCTACGTCGGCGCGGTGATGGTGCTGTTCCTGTTCGTGGTGATGATGCTGGACATCGATCCCACCAAGATGCGTGAGGGCTGGGTGCGCTACCTGCCGGTCGGCCTGATCGTGGCAGTGGCGATGCTGGTGCAGATGCTGATCCTGATCGGCGTGAAGGGCAGGGCGGTCACTCCGTTCCCGGCCGACAACGCCGCTGCGGTCGCTGCCGACAGCTCCAACGTCACCTGGCTGGCGCGCACGCTGTTCACCGAATACCTGCTGCCGTTCGAGTTCGCCGCCGTCATCCTGACCGTGGCCGTGGTCGCCGCCGTGATGCTGACCCTGCGTCGCCGTACCGGCGTGAAGAGCCAGAACCCGGGTGAGCAGACCATGGTCAAGGCCGGCCAGCGCCTGCGCATGGTCAAGATGGGCGCCGAAGCACCGGTCGTGCACAGCAACAGCAAGCCGGCCGCCGGCGAGGAGACCCAGCCGTGATTACCCTTGGCCACATGCTTGCGCTTGGCGCGGTGCTGTTCGCCATCAGCCTGGCCGGCATCTTCCTCAACCGGAAGAACGTCATCGTCCTGCTGATGTCGATCGAGCTGATGCTGCTGTCGGTGAACATCAATTTCGTCGGCTTCTCGCGTCAGCTGGGCGATCCGTCCGGCCAGCTGTTCGTGTTCTTCATCCTGACCGTCGCCGCCGCGGAAGCCGCCATCGGCCTGGCGATCCTGGTGACCCTGTTCCGTACCCGCCGCACGATCAATGTCGGCGAAGTCGATTCGTTGAAGGGCTGATCCACAGATGGAAATCACTCTCTCCAAGAGTCTGTTGATCGCAGTGGTGCTTGCACCGCTGTTCGGCAGCATCATCGCCGGCCTGTTCGGTCGCCAGGTCAAGCGCTTCGGCGCGCAGACCATCACCATCCTCGGCGTCGCGGTAGCCTGCGGCCTGTCGATGTACACGTTCTACCAGCTGATGTGGGGCGGCGCGCAGCCGTTCAACCAGAACATCTACACGTTCTTCGAAGTCGGCCAGTATTCGGCGCACGTCGGCTTCATGGTCGACAAGCTGACCGCGATGATGATGGTGGTGGTGACCTTCGTGTCGCTGCTGGTCCACATCTACACGATCGGCTACATGCAGGACGACCCGGGCTACCAGCGGTTCTTCAGCTACATCTCGCTGTTCACCTTCTCGATGCTCACCCTGGTGATGAGCAACAACTTCCTGCAGCTGTTCTTCGGCTGGGAAGCGGTGGGCCTGGTGTCGTACCTGCTGATCGGCTTCTGGTTCAAGCGCCCGACCGCGATCTTCGCCAACATGAAGGCGTTCCTGGTCAACCGCGTCGGTGACTTCGGCTTCCTGCTGGGCATCGCCGGCGTGCTGTGGGTGTTCGGCACCCTGGACTATTCGCAGGTGTTCTCGCAGGCCGGCATGCTGGCTGACCCGCGCGCCCAGCTGCAGATCTGGGACGGCACGCTCCTGGGCATGCAGCTGCTGAACGAGCCGGTGATCTGGTCGATCGCCACCGTCATCTGCATCTGCCTGTTCATCGGCGCCATGGGCAAGTCGGCCCAGGTCCCGCTGCACGTGTGGCTGCCGGACTCGATGGAAGGCCCGACCCCGATCTCGGCACTGATCCACGCCGCGACGATGGTGACCGCCGGTATCTTCATGGTCACCCGCATGTCGCCGCTGTTCGAGCTGTCGCAGACGGCGCTGAACTTCGTGCTGTTCATCGGTGCCACCACCGCGTTCTTCACCGGCCTGATCGGCATCGTGCAGAACGACATCAAGCGCGTCGTCGCGTACTCCACGCTGTCGCAGCTGGGCTACATGACCGTCGCCCTGGGCGTGTCGGCCTACTCGGCCGCCGTGTTCCACCTGATGACCCACGCCTTCTTCAAGGCCCTGCTGTTCCTGGGCGCCGGCTCGGTCATCATCGCGATGCACCACGAGCAGGACATGCGCAAGATGGGCGGCCTGCGCAAGTACATGCCGATCACCTTCATCACCATGTGGATCGGTACGCTGGCCCTGGTTGGTACGCCGTTCTTCTCCGGCTTCTACTCGAAGGACACGATCATCGAGGCGGCCGAGATCCACGCCCACATGCAGAACAGCTGGGTGGCCACCTATGGCTACTGGGCGGTGCTGGGTGGCGTGCTGGTGACCAGCTTCTACAGCTTCCGCCTGCTGTTCATGACCTTCCACGGCAAGGAGCGTTTCCGCGACGCGCACGACGATCATGGCCACGGCCATGACGATCACCACGCCGCCGATGCCCACCATGGCGATGCCCATGACGACCACGGCCATGGCCACGGTCCGCATGAACCGCATGAAACCCCGTGGGTGGTGACCCTGCCGCTGATCCTGCTGGCCATCCCGTCGATCGCCATCGGTTTCTTCAGCATCGGTCCGATGCTGCACGGCACCGACTGGGCCGGCAACCATGCGCACGAGGCGATCAAGGGCCAGGCGCAGACGTTCTTCACCGGCATCGTCGACTTCTACGATCCGGCCAAGAACACCGTCGCGTTCCTGGGTGAAGAGTTCCATGGCCCGGTCGCGTTCGCGCTGCACGGCATGATGCTGCCGCCGTTCTGGCTGACCCTGGCGGGCTTCCTGCTGGCTGCGCTGTTCTACCTGTGGAAGCCGGACCTCTCGGGCAAGGCACGCAAGACCCTCGCCCCGATCGTTTCGGTGCTGGAAAACAAGTACGGCTTCGACAAGCTGTGGATCGATGGCTTTGCCGGTGGCAGCGTCAAGCTGGGCAAGGTCTCGCGCTGGATCGACAGCAACATCGTCGACGGTGTGGTCAATCTCTCGGCACGTGTTGTGGACGTTGCAGCCGGCGTGCTGCGTCGTACCCAATCCGGTTTCCTCTATCACTACGCCTTCGCGATGATCATCGGCCTGATTGCCCTGCTGGGCGTGCTGATGCATTACCTGCGTTGATGACCTGTACGGAATAAGAAGACGTGTCGAACTGGCCTCTACTCAGTGTCCTCATCTGGCTGCCGATCATCGGTGGCGCCCTGATCCTTGCGATCCGTGATGCACAGACTGCCCGCTGGGCGTCGCTGGGCGTCGCGGTGCTCACCTTCGTTGCAAGCCTCTCGCTGCTGAGCGGCTACAACGCGGGCATCGACGGCCTGCAGTTCGTCGAGACCCATGCCTGGATCCCGGCGTACAAGATCGGCTACAACCTGGGCGTGGACGGCATTGCCGTGGCGCTGATCCTGCTGACCACCCTGGTCAGCGTGCTTGCCCTGATCGGCGCCTGGAGCGCCATCGACAAGCGCGTCAACCAGTACGTGGCGGCCTTCCTGATCCTGGAAGGCGTCACCGTCGGCATCTTCGCCGCGACGGACGCGATGCTGTTCTACGTGTTCTTCGAAGCCATGCTGATCCCGATGTTCCTGATCATCGGTGTCTGGGGTGGCCCGCGCCGCATCTACGCAGCACTGAAGTTCTTCCTGTACACCTTCCTCGGCTCGGTGCTGATGCTGGTGGCGCTGATCTACCTGTACATGAAGGGCGGCAGCTTCCAGCTGGCCGACCTGTACGCGCTGCCGCTGTCGGCCAAGGAACAGACCTGGATCTTCTTCGCCTTCCTGATCGCCTTCGCGGTCAAGGTGCCGATGTTCCCGGTCCACACCTGGCTGCCGGACGCCCACGTGGAAGCGCCGACCGCCGGTTCGGTGATCCTGGCCGCCATCGCCCTGAAGATCGGTGGCTACGGCTTCCTGCGCTTCAACCTGCCGATCGTCCCGGACGCGTCGCAGGAATGGGCCTGGCTGGTGATCGCGCTGTCGCTGATCGCGGTGATCTACGTCGGCCTGGTCGCCCTGGTGCAGGACGACATGAAGAAGCTGATCGCCTATTCGTCGATCGCGCACATGGGCTTCGTCACCCTGGGTACCTTCATCGCCCTGTGGCTGGTGCGTGAAGCAGGCAACGCCGATGCTGCCCGCCTGGGCCTGCAGGGCGCCATGGTGCAGATGATCTCGCACGGCTTCGTGTCCGGTGCGATGTTCTCCTGTGTCGGCGTGCTGTACGACCGCATGCACAGCCGCCGCATCGCCGATTACGGCGGCGTGGTCAACGTGATGCCGTGGTTCGCCACCTTCGCCATGCTGTTCTTCATGGCCAATGCGGGCCTGCCGGGCACCAGCGGTTTCGTCGGCGAGTTCATGGTCATCCTGTCGGCCTTCCAGCGTAATCCGTGGATCGCACTGGGCGCGGCCACCACCCTGATCATCGGCGCCGCCTACACCCTGTGGCTGTACAAGCGCATCTTCTTCGGCGAAGTGGCCAACAGCCACGTGGCCGAACTGAAGGACATCAACGGCCGCGAATGGCTGGTGCTGGGCGTGTTCGCCATCGGCGTGCTGGCCCTGGGCATCTACCCCAAGCCGCTGACCGACCTGATGGAGCCCTCGATCGCGAAGCTGGCGATGCAGATCGCATCCAGCAAGCTGCTGTAATTCCAGGATTTGATGATGACCACCTCGCCGCTGCTGCCATTGACCGCCGCTGACCTGCCACCGCTCGCTCCCGAGCTGGTGCTGATCGGCAGCGCCTTCGCCCTGATGATCCTCGACCTGTTCGTCAGCAACCGGAACAAGATCGTCACCCACCTGTTCTCGCTCGCTGCGCTGGCCGTGGTGCTGTTCATGCTGGCCACCGGCGTGGGCGGGCAGGGCGAGGTCTTCCATGGCATGTTCGTGCGCGATACCGCCGCGGACGTGATGAAGACCGGGATCGTGCTGCTCAGCGGCCTGACCCTGGTCTACGGCTGGCGCTACCTGCGTGACCGCAACCTGTTCCAGGGCGAGATCCCGGTGCTGATCCTGTTCGGCACCGCCGGCATGATGATCCTGGTCTCGGCCGGCAGCCTGCTGATGGTCTACCTGGGCCTGGAACTGCTGGCGCTGTGCTCCTACGCACTGGTTGCCAGCAACCGTGAGAACGGTCTGGCCTCGGAAGCGGCGATGAAGTACATCGTGCTGGGTTCGCTGGCCTCGGGCCTGCTGCTGTACGGCATGTCGCTGATCTACGGCGCCACCGGCAGCCTGCACCTGGACGTCATCCGTGACGCCATCCCGCACTCGGAAGAGCGCGTGCTGCTGATCACCGGTGCGGTGTTCATGATCGCCGGCGTCGCCTTCAAGCTGGGCGCCGCACCGTTCCACATGTGGCTGCCGGACGTGTACCAGGGTGCCCCGGCACCGATCGCACTGTTCATCAGCTCGGCGCCGAAGCTGGCCGCCTTCGGCATGGCCTACCGCCTGCTGGAAATGGGCGTGGGTCCGCTGTCGACCGAACTGCAGCTGCTGATCGCCGGCCTGGCCGCGGTCTCGCTGGTCATCGGCAACCTGATGGCCATCGCGCAGAGCAACCTCAAGCGCATGCTGGCGTTCTCCACCGTCTCGCACATCGGCTTCCTGCTGATGGGCATCGCCGGTGGTGGCGCGCAGGGCTATGCCGCCGCGCTGTTCTACGCACTGGCCTACGCCATCATGTCCACCGCCGCCTTCGGCGCGATCATCGCGCTGTCGCGTGCCGGTTTCGAAGCCGAGAACATCGAGGACTTCAAGGGCCTCAATGCCCGCAACCCGTGGATGGCCGGCCTGGTGCTGTGCATCATGGCGTCGCTGGCCGGCATTCCGCCGTTCCTGGGCTTCTGGACCAAGCTGGCGGTGCTGGGCGCGGCCGTCAACGGGGGCCTGCTGTGGCTGGCCATCCTCGGCGTGCTGTGTGCCGTGGTCGGCTGCTTCTACTACCTGCGCGTCATCAAGGTCATGTACTTCGATGAGCCGGTGGGCGAGGCCATGCCGCGCAGCAACGACCGCGTGCTGGGCCTGGTGCTGGGCGTGAACGCGCTGGCGCTGCTGGCGCTGGGCCTGGCCTGGAACCCGATCATGGTCTGGTGCCAGCAGGCATTTGCGCATCTTGCATAAAAGTTGACACAAAGCTGCGCGATTCGTGTAATATGCGCAGCCTGAGTTGTCACTGCAGCGGTTCAGCCAGAACATCGTTGCGGTAGCCCTCCTCGAAAGCGAGCAGGGCAGCAGTTCAAACACTTCCGGTGCGGGGTGGAGCAGTCTGGCAGCTCGTCGGGCTCATAACCCGAAGGTCGCAGGTTCAAATCCTGCCCCCGCTACCAACTTCAGATCGGCGCCAACCGGTTTGATGAATGAGGGAAAGCTTGCATTTTTTGGAGCCAAAGCTCATAATTCCGCTTCTGATGCGGGGTGGAGCAGTCTGGCAGCTCGTCGGGCTCATAACCCGAAGGTCGCAGGTTCAAATCCTGCCCCCGCTACCAAGTAAAGAGATCGCCTTCGAAGTCCTGCTTCGAAGGCGTTTTTCTTTGGGTGGCTGCGTCGTTTCTGCGTGATCGGGGTCAGATCCCTTTTCCGCGGGAAAGGGATCTGACCCCAGGTCCGCACCTTGCACCAGCGCGGTGCAGCCGCTATCATCAGCGGCCTAGCAGTACCCCTGAAGGCGGCCTCCCGGCGGGAGTCCGGACCCGGAAGGAGGGCCGCAACCGGCAGGCACTGCAGGTTGCAACCGGAATCCAGTCACCGGAGTCTTTCCGGAAAAGGGGCCCAGCGGGCCCTTTGTCGTTTCCGGGGCGTCATGTTTTCACGCCGGCCAAGGCCGGCACCCAACCAAGAGATCAAGGCAGGCTGTGAGCGACAAGGCAACCGACATCGCGAATCTGCTCGCCCCGACCGTTGTGTCGCTGGGCCTGGAGCTGCTGGGCGTTGAGTATCTGCCGGCCCCCGGCGGTGCGACCCTGCGCCTTTACATCGACGTGCCGCTGGCTGAACAGCCCGAGCGCATCATCAATGTCGACGACTGTGAGCGGGTCAGCCGCGAAGTGTCGGCGCAGCTGGACGTCGAAGACCCCATCAGCGGCAATTACACGCTGGAAGTGTCCTCGCCGGGCGTGGATCGCCCGCTGTTCAACCTGGAGCAGTTCGCTCGCCACCAGGGCGAATCGGCCAAGGTCACGCTGAAGCTGCCGCAGGACAACCGTCGTCGCCTGCAGGGCCGTATCGAGGCAACCGACGAGGCCGCAGGCACCATCACCTTCATCGTCGACAAGACCGAAGTGGTGGTGTCGGCCGACAACATCGACAAGGCACGGATCATGCCCGACTGGGTGGCGCTGGGGCTGGCCCCGAGCAAGCCGACCGGTCCGGCGCCGAAGCGTCCGAAGCCGAACACGAATTCTTCTTCCAACGAGCCGGCGGCAAAGAAGCCGCGCGCGGAGTGAGCCAATGAGCAAGGAACTGTTGCTGGTAGTCGACGCGGTCGCCAACGAGAAGGGCGTGCCGCGTGAAGTGATCTTCGATGCCATCGAGGCCGCCCTGGCCTCGGCAGCGAAGAAGCGCTATCCCGACGAGGAAGTGCTGACCCGCGTGGTCATCGACCACAAGGATGGCAGCTACGAAACCTTCCGCCGCTGGGAAGTGGTGGCCGACGACGTGGTCATGGAATCGCCGGACCGCCAGATCCGCCTGATGGACGCCGTCGACGAAGCCGAAGGCGTGGACGTCGGCGACTACATCGAAGAGCAGATCGAGAACCCGGACTTCGGCCGCATCGCCGCCCAGGCCGCCAAGCAGGTCATCGTCCAGCGCGTGCGCGAAGCCGAGCGCCAGCAGGTCGTGGATGCGTGGAAGGATCGCGTCGGCGAACTGATCACCGGTGTGGTCAAGCGCGCCGAGCGCGGCAACATCTATGTCGACCTCGGTGGCAATGCCGAAGGCTTCATTCCGAAGGACAAGGGCATTCCGCGCGACGTGCTGCGCGCTGGTGACCGCGTGCGCGGCTACCTGGCCGAAGTCCGTTCGGAACCCCGTGGCCCGCAGCTGTTCATCAGCCGCGCCGCCCCGGAATTCATGATCGAGCTGTTCAAGCTGGAAGTGCCGGAAGTCGGCCAGGGCCTGGTGGAAATCAAGGCCTGCGCCCGTGATCCGGGCGACCGCGCCAAGATCGCCGTGCTCGCCCACGACCAGCGCACCGATCCGATCGGTGCCTGCATCGGCATGCGCGGTTCGCGCGTGCAGGCCGTGTCCAACGAGCTCAATGGCGAGCGCGTGGACATCGTGCTGTGGAACGACAACCCGGCCAACTTCGTCATCAACGCGATGGCGCCGGCCGAAGTGCAGTCGATCATCGTCGATGAAGACAAGCACTCGATGGACCTGGCCGTTGCCGAAGACCGCCTGGCCCAGGCGATCGGCAAGGGCGGCCAGAACGTGCGCCTGGCCAGCCGCCTGACCGGCTGGCAGCTCAACGTGATGACCCAGGACCAGGTCACCGCCAAGTCGGAGGCCGAGCAGGCTTCGGCCCGCCAGCTGTTCATGGACAAGCTGGAAGTGGACGAGGAAATCGCCGGCATCCTGGTCAGCGAAGGCTTCGGCACCGTCGAGGAAATCGCATATGTCCCGGTCGGCGAACTGCTGGCCGTGGAAGGTTTCGACGAAGACATCGTCGAAGAGCTGCGCGCTCGTGCCCGCGATGCGCTGCTCAATGAGGCCCTGGCAGTCGAAGAAGGCCTTGAAGACGGCCAGCCGGCGCAGGACCTGCTGTCCCTGAAGGGCATGGACGAAGCCACCGCATATGCGCTGGCCGGCCACGGCGTGCGTACCAGCGAGGACCTGTCCGACCTGGCCGCCGACGAGGTCATGGACTTTGGCATCGAAGGACTGGATCAGGCGCGCGCCGCTGCGCTGATCCTGGCCGCCCGTGCCGAAGAGATCGCCCGACTGGAACGCGGCGAATGAGCCGGCAATGAACAGGGCCCTGAGCCGCTCAGGGCGTAGAATCCGCGCCACCTCCAGATGCGGGGGGGCGCCCACAAGATCATAGGATCCGAATGTCGCAGCAAACCACCATCCGCAAGCTTGCCGAACTGGTCAACACGCCGGTCGAAAAACTGCTGGAACAGCTGGCCGGTGCCGGCATGAAGTTCAGCGGTCCCGACCAGGTCGTGACCAGCTCCGAGAAGGTGAAGCTCCTGGGCTTCCTTCGTCGTTCGCACGGCAAGCCCGAGCAGGCCCCGGAAGAGAGCGATCAGTCTGCAAAGAAGATCACGCTCAACCGCCGGAAGCAGCAGGAAGTGACGGTCAATTCCGGTCGCAGCAAGACGACCGTGAATGTCGAGGTGCGCCAGAAGCGCACCTACGTCAAGGATGGTGCGCGCGCCATGACGCCGGACGAAGAGCGCGCCGACATCCTGCGCAAGCTGGAAGAGTCGCGCGCCCGCAACCTCGCCGAACAGCAGGCCCTGGCCGAGAAGGATCGTCTGCGCGACGAAGCCATCGTCCGTGCCCGTGAGGAAGAGATTGCGGCCAAGGAACGCGCAGAGGCCGAGAAGAAGGCTGCCGAGGAAGCTGCGGCCGCCGCCAAGGCTGCCGAGGCACTGGCTGCCACCAAGCCCAAGCGCGCTCCGATCGATGAAACCGCGCCGCGTCCGCCGCGCACGCCGGCCGCCGCTCCGGCTGCGCCGCGCAGTGCGCCGCCGCCGCCGCGCAACGACGACCGCAACAACCGCAGCGCGCCGCGCAACGAGCGTGGCCCGGGCGACCGTTTCGCCGGCCAGATGCACCTGTCGGCTGCCGACCGTGCGCGTCGTGGCAACAGCAACAACAGCAACACCCGTGGTCGGCCGGGCGGCCGTAACCAGGCCGGTGGCCGTCGCGACATGTCGCGCGGTGGCAACAATGCCGGCCCGCACGCCTTCGAGCGTCCGACCGCACCGGTGGTGCGTGAAGTGGCGATCGGCGACACGATCACCGTGGCCGACCTGGCGCAGAAGCTCGCGCTGAAGGGCGGCGAGGTGGTCAAGGCGCTGTTCAAGATGGGCGTGATGGCCACCATCACCCAGTCCATCGACCACGACACCGCCGCGCTGGTGACCGAAGAACTCGGCCACAAGGCGATCCGTGCCAACGACAACGACGCCGAAGACGCACTGCTGGCCTCGACCGGTGAAAACCAGGGCGAAGCCACCCAGCGTCCGCCGGTGGTCACCATCATGGGCCACGTCGACCACGGCAAGACCTCGCTGCTGGATTACATCCGCCGCACCAAGGTCGCCACCGGCGAAGCCGGCGGCATCACCCAGCACATCGGTGCTTACCACGTTGATACGCCGAAGGGCGTGATCAGCTTCCTGGATACCCCGGGCCATGCTGCCTTCACCTCGATGCGTGCCCGCGGCGCCAAGCTGACCGATATCGTGGTGCTGGTCGTGGCCGCCGATGACGGCGTCATGCCGCAGACCAAGGAAGCGATCCAGCACGCCCGTTCGGCGGGTGTGCCGCTGATCGTGGCGATCAACAAGATCGACAAGTCCGACGCCGACCCGATGCGGGTCAAGAACGAACTGCTGTCCGAGCAGGTCGTGGCCGAAGATTTCGGTGGTGACACCCAGATGGTGGAGATCTCGGCCAAGACCGGCCTGGGCATCGACGACCTGCTGGACGCCATCTCGATCCAGGCCGAACTGCTGGAACTGAAGGCCGTCGACGAAGGCCGCGCCTCGGGCGTGGTGATCGAATCGTCGCTGGACAAGGGCCGCGGCCCGGTCGCTACCGTGCTGGTGCAGCAGGGCCGCCTGAAGAAGGGCGACTACCTGGTGTGCGGCATCCAGTACGGCCGCGTGCGTGCGCTGTTCGACGAAACCGGCAAGCAGCCGGAATTCGCCGGCCCGTCCATCCCGGTGCAGGTCCTGGGCCTGTCCGGCGTGCCGGAAGCCGGTGACGACTTCGTGGTGGTCGAGGACGAGCGCCTGGCCAAGGACGTTGCCCAGCAGCGTGAGACCAAGCGCCGTGAATCGCGCCTGGTCGCCACCGCCGGCAGCCGCATGGAAGACATCATGGCGACCCTGGGCAAGGGCGAGGGCCAGCAGGTCCTCAACCTGGTCATCAAGGCCGACGTGCAGGGTTCGGTGCAGGCCCTCAGCCAGGCGCTGGTGGCGCTGTCCAACGAAGACATCCGCATCAACGTGATCCACTCCGGCGTGGGCGGCATCACCGAATCGGACGCCAACTCGGCGGCCGCTTCGAAGGCCACCGTCATCGGCTTCAACGTGCGTGCGGATGCTTCGGCCCGTCGCATCATCGAATCCAACGGCGTGGACCTGCGCTACTTCTCGATCATCTATGACGTGATCGATCAGGTGAAGCAGGTGGCCTCCGGTCTGCTGGGCGTGGAGATCCGCGAAGAGATCATCGGTATCGCCGAGGTCCGCGACGTGTTCCGCAGCTCCAAGCTGGGCGCCGTTGCCGGCTCGATGGTCATCGAGGGCGTGGTCAGGCGCAACAAGCCGATCCGCGTGCTGCGCGACAGCGTGGTGATCTTCGAGGGCGAGCTGGAATCGCTGCGTCGCTTCAAGGAGAACGTCGAGGAAGTCCGCAACGGTACCGAGTGCGGTATCGCGGTGAAGGCCTACAACGACGTCAAGCCGGGTGACCAGATCGAGTGCTTCGAGCGTATCGAAGTGCCGCGCACCCTGTAATGCTGCAAGGTGGCCCGACCAACGGTCGGGCCCCACCATGGACCTGTAGCGCCCGACGGTTGGTCGGGCGACAATCGAATCAAAGGTAGCGCCCGACCGTTGGTCGGGCGACAACTGAACGAAGAGCTCCTCGTGCCCAAGACTTTCCATCGAACCGACCGTGTCTCCGCCCAGCTGCGCCGTGAACTCGGCACCCTGGTGCACAACGCCGTGCGCGAGCACGGGTTGCCCTCGGTGAGCGTGTCCGACGTGGAAATCACCCGCGACATGGCCCATGCCAAGGTGTTCGTCACCGCGCTGATGCCGGAACGTTCGGCCGAAGCCGTGGCCGGCCTGAAGGAGCTGGGCTACCGCCTGCGCATGGACCTGGCACGCGCGATGAAGCTGCGCCACGTGCCGGAGCTGCATTTCCACTACGACGACTCGGTCGACCGTGGTGAGCACATCGACAACATCCTGCGCGACCTGCCCGATACGCTGGCCGCGGAGAAGCGTCGCGAGAGCGACGAAGAATAACCGCGTGGCGCCGGGTATGCCCGGCGTTGTTGCATTCCGGCTGCGCGATGTCTGATGCAGACCGCGCTGCGGCAGTCGAGCATGGCTCGACCCTACAAAATTCTGCCATGACCCGAATTCAGTTCCGCCGCCTGGATGGCATCCTGCTGCTCGACAAGTCGACCGGCATGAGTTCCAACGCCGCCCTGCAGGTAGCCCGCCGCCTGTTCCGCGCCGAGAAAGGGGGGCACACCGGCAGCCTTGACCCGCTGGCCACCGGCCTGCTGCCGCTGTGCTTCGGCGAGGCAACCAAGATCGCCGGCCTGCTGCTCGGCTCGGCCAAGGCCTACGACGCCGAGATCGTGCTGGGCCAGACCACCGATACCGACGATGCCGAAGGCCAGGTGCTGCTGCAGCGCCCGGTGCCGGCCATCAGTGCCGAAGCGCTGCAGGCCGCACTGGCGGCGCTGACCGGCAACATCCGCCAGCGTGCCCCGATCTATTCGGCGCTGAAGCAGGGCGGTGAGCCGCTGTATGTGAAGGCCCGCCGCGGCGATGTCATCGAAGCGCCCGAACGCGAGGTGCAGGTACACGCCATCGAGGTGCTGGAGCAGCAGCCGGAACGGTTGCGGCTGCGCGTGACCTGCGGCTCCGGCACCTACATCCGCAGCCTGGCCCGCGACCTGGGCGAGGCGCTGGGCTGTGGTGCCCACATCAGCGCACTGCGTCGGCTCTGGGTCGAGCCGTTCCGTGAGCCGGTGATGGTCACCCTGGACCAGTTGCGGGCGATGGTCGAGGCGGGTGACGAGGCGGGCATGGACGCGCTGCTGCTGCCGCTGGCGGCCGGCCTGGCCGAGTACCCGCGGGTCGACCTGGATGCCGACCAGGCCCACCGCTTCTGCGTCGGCCAGCGCCAGCGCGATCTGTCCTGGCCGCGTGGCCTGGTGGCGGTGTTTGGTCCGGACGACGCTGTCCAGGGCCTGGGCCAGGTCGACGAAAGCGGCCTGCTGGCCCCGCAGCGTCGTTTCAACCTCTGACCGGGCCCGGGCGGTTCAGCCCCGGTCCTTGTCCCGGAAGCCCCCGACCGTTACAATTTCGCGGCCGTTTTCCGGCAGCCTGCCTGGCGCAGGTTTCATCCTCGTAGTCCACGGCGAGCCTGGCGGTGCGCGAAGCGCGTTCCTGCCGGCCACGCATCACAGAGAAAAAGAAATGTCGATCGACACCCAGAAGGTCATTGAAGACAACAAGCGCAGCTCGGCTGACACCGGCTCCCCGGAAGTCCAGGTTGCGCTGCTGACCGCCCGCATCGAACTGCTGACCGGCCACTTCAAGACCCACAAGAAGGACCACCACAGCCGCCGCGGCCTGCTGCAGATGGTCAACCGCCGTCGCAGCCTGCTCGACTACCTGAAGAAGAAGGACGTCGAGCGCTACAAGGCCCTGATCGAGAAGCTTGGCCTGCGTCGCTAAGCAACGAATCCCCCGCGGCGCAGCGATGCGCCGCGGTTTTGTTTTGTAGTACCGCAATCCCCGATTCAGGCCGGAACGATCCGGCCACCCGCTGGCGGCAAGGGTCGCCGACGGTCCAAATTCGCAGACAGCATCCCCAAGGACACCCTCCGTGGCAAAAATCACCAAAACCTTCCAGTACGGCAAGCACACCGTCACGCTTGAGACCGGCGAAGTTGCCCGTCAGGCCAGCGGCGCCGTCATCGTCAAGATGGACGACACCGTACTGCTGGTCACCGCCGTCGCCGCCAAGAGCGCGCGCGAAGGCCAGGACTTCTTCCCGCTGACCGTCGATTATCAGGAAAAGTTCTACGCCGGCGGCCGTATCCCGGGTGGTTTCTTCAAGCGTGAAGGCCGTGCGACCGAGAAGGAAACCCTGATCTCGCGTCTGATCGACCGTCCGATCCGTCCGCTGTTCCCGGAAGACTACAAGAACGAAGTGCAGATCATCGCCACGGTCATGTCGTTGAACCCGGACGTGGACGGCGACATCCCGGCCCTGATCGGTGCCTCGGCTGCCCTGGCCCTGGCCGGCACCCCGTTCATGGGTCCGATCGGCGCTGCCAAGGTCGGTTACAAGAACGGCGAGTACATCCTGAACCCGACCGTCAGCGAACTGGCTGACTCGCAGCTGGAACTGGTCGTCGCCGGTACCTCCAACGCCGTGCTGATGGTTGAATCCGAAGCCGCGCTGCTGTCCGAAGAAGTGATGCTGGGCGCTGTGACCTTCGGTCACCGCGAAATGCAGAAGGTCATCAACGCGATCAACGAGCTGACCGTCGAAGCCGGCACCAAGCCGTCGACCTGGGAAGCCCCGGCCAAGAACGACGCGCTGATCTCCGCCCTGAAGGAAGCCATCGGCCCGCGCCTGGGCGAAGCCTTCCAGGTGCGTGACAAGCTGCAGCGCCGTGACGCCATCTCGGCAATCAAGAAGGACGTGTTCGAAACCCTGGCTGGCCGCGTGGCCGCCGAAGGCTGGAACCCGGCCGAGCTGTCGAAGGAATTCGGCGAGCTGGAATACCGCACCATGCGTGACTCGGTGCTGGACACCAAGGTCCGTATCGACGGCCGTGCGCTGGACACCGTCCGCCCGATCGCCGTGAAGACCGGCGTGCTGCCGCGTACCCACGGTTCCTCGCTGTTCACCCGTGGCGAAACCCAGGCCATCGTGACCATCACCCTGGGCACCGCCCGTGACGGTCAGGTCATCGACGCCGTTGCCGGTGAGTACAAGGAAAACTTCCTGTTCCACTACAACTTCCCCCCGTTCTCGGTGGGTGAGTGCGGCCGCATGATGGGCCCGAAGCGCCGCGAAATCGGCCACGGTCGCCTGGCCAAGCGCGGCGTGCTGGCTGTCATGCCGTCGCTGGAAGCCTTCCCGTACACCATCCGCGTCGTCTCGGAAATCACCGAGTCGAACGGTTCCTCGTCGATGGCCTCGGTCTGCGGCTCGTCGCTGGCCCTGATGGACGCCGGCGTGCCGGTGAAGGCTCCGGTGGCCGGTATCGCCATGGGCCTGGTCAAGGAAGGCGAGCGCTTCGTCGTCCTGTCCGACATCCTGGGTGACGAAGATCACCTGGGCGACATGGACTTCAAGGTCGCCGGTACCGCTGAGGGCATTTCCGCCCTGCAGATGGACATCAAGATCGAAGGCATCACCGAAGAGATCATGAAGCAGGCCCTGCAGCAGGCGAAGGCTGGCCGTCTGCACATCCTGGGCGAAATGGCCCACGGCCTGACCGCTCCGCGTGAAGAGCTGTCGGACTACGCGCCGCGCCTGCTGACCATCAAGATCCACCCGGACAAGATCCGCGAAGTGATCGGCAAGGGTGGTTCGACCATCCAGGCCATCACCAAGGAAACCGGCACCCAGATCGACATCCAGGACGACGGCACCATCGTCATCGCTTCGGTCAACGCCATCGCTGCGCAGGCCGCCAAGGCCCGCATCGAGCAGATCACCTCGGACGTCGAACCGGGCCGCATCTATGAAGGCAAGGTCGCCAAGATCATGGACTTCGGTGCGTTCGTCACCATCCTGCCGGGCAAGGACGGTCTGGTCCACGTGTCGCAGATCTCCAGCGATCGCGTCGAGAAGGTCGGCGACGTGCTGAAGGAAGGCGATGTGGTCAAGGTCAAGGTGCTGGAAGTCGACAAGCAGGGCCGTATCCGCCTGTCGATGAAGGCCGTGGAAGAAGGCGACGCCGCCAGCGCCGAATAATCGGTATTGCTGATTGTGCGGTGGGTGAGGACCGTTGGTCCTCACGCTTTCGCAAATGAAAAAGCGGGCTTCGGCCCGCTTTTTCTTTGCCTGGAATCCTGTGGATGAGGACCGTTGGTCCTTGCACTTACGCGCCTTCTTCGTCCTCCCCCAGCCACCAGACCTGGCCTGGCTCCGGGGCGCTCATCGGGTGCTCGCGCTGTTCGATGGCCTCCAGCACCCGGCTGGGGGCTGCAGCGCCCCACACCGCCATGAGCTTTTCCACCGCAGCCCGGCCCTGTGCGGCCACGCCGAGGTCACGTTCGCGTCTCCATTGGTCTTCATCTGGCGCCTCATCACCATGCTGGTGCGGCGTGCCGTAGCTGCAGCGGCGGCACAGCCGGCGCACGGTGGCCGTCCAGTCCTCGACCATGCCGATGCCTGGCAGCGTGATGGCCTCCAGGGCAGCGATGTCATCGGCCGAATCACACTGCACGAACACGGTGAAGGTCGTCATGTCCGATGCCTGCAGGCGCTGTATCGCGTTGAACACCGGCACCTGGCGCTCGCCGTAGGTGCGATGGCCGGTTGATGCGCCGTCGTGCAGCACGATGTCGCCGAAGCGGAAGCCGCTTTCGGGCAGCGGTACGTTGTCGATGCGTGCACGCACCGGATCAATGCGGCTCATATACACCACTTCGGCATCGGACCACGGTGCCAAGCGCACACAGGCCACGCCGAAGTTGCCCTCGATCGGACCTTCGCCCTCGGGCAGGGTGATGCCACAGCGGGCCCATTGGCGGCGCGCTTCGGCCCAGTCACCGGCGCCGGTGGCGGCGATACCGGCATTCCACGCGGTGGCTTCATCGAACTCGCCGCGCAGCTGTTCTGATTGCCGGTTGTCCTGCAGCGAGGCAGCCCAGTCGCGCAGGTATTTGTGCGCCAATCCGCGCATGTAATGCAGATACGGCACTTCGGGAGCGAGTGCGATCAGCTCGCCGAACAGAGCCACTGCCTGCTGCAGGTCGCCCTCGCGGAAAACGGCGTAGGCGCGTGCCTCCAGTGCCTGGTGTTCGTCGAGGATTTCGTCGTCCAGCAGGTCGCCGTCGTCAATGTCGTTGTGGTCGGTGCTCATGTCCATGCACGGTTGGAGGTCCGCGGCTACCTTAGCCGATGCATGGGAGACCGGCGTCGGTGTGTGTCCTGCTGCAGTGCATGACGGCAATCGCATGTCTGCCCCGATGTCGTCAAGGGATGCGGCGTGCCTGTCCACTGGACGACATGCCGCGACAACCGTCCCACAGCCCCATCCGTTTGCTAACGTGGCTGCGCCTTCGAACCGGGAGATCCCATGTTCCGCCAGACCGTGGCTGTCCTTGCCGTGCTGATTGCCGGTGCCTTGCCCATTGCCGTGCATGCGGCGCCCGCGCAGCCACCGATCTTCGGTGCCTACTACCCCGGTGGTTCGGCCGAGCGCTACCCGGTGTCGAGCATTCCGGCCGAGCGCCTCACCCATCTGTTCTACGCGTTCTCCACCATCGAGGACGGGCGCTGCACGATCGGTGCCGAAGCGCCGAAGAATTTCGCGGCGCTGGCCGAGCTGAAGAAGGCGCACCCGCATCTGCGCACGCTGATCTCAATTGGCGGATGGGGCGCAGGTGGGTTCTCCGATGCAGCGCTGACCGAGGCCAGCCGCAAGCGCCTGGTCGACTCGTGCATGGCACTGTTCTTCGATCGCCATGCCGGCAGCTTCGATGGCGTGGATATCGACTGGGAATTTCCTGTCAGTGGCGGCCCGAAGGAGCTGGCGCACCGCCCGCAGGATCGCGCCAATCTGACCAGGCTCGCGCAGGCGTTCCGCGTGGCACTCGACGCGCACGGGCGCAAGGAGCGACAGCCGATGCTGCTGACCGCCGCACTGGCCGCCGGTCGCCTGCAGACCGATGGCCCCTACGATCCGGCCGCCAGCTACGACCTGCCGGCGTTGGCCAAGGTGTTCGATTTCATCAACCTGATGAGCTACGACATGGGCACCGGTTTCTCTGCGGTGTCGACCTTCAATGCGCCGCTGCATGAAGTGCCGGCCGATCCGCTGGCCCCGGAGCTGCGGCGCTGGAACAACGTGGCCGGCGCGGTGCAGTACTACCGCGAGCACGGCGTGCCGGCCGAGAAGCTGGTGCTGGGCGTACCGTTCTACGGGCGCGGCTTCAAGGTCACCGGCGATGCAGCGGATGGTCTGTACCAGTCCTACAGTGCGCCGGCCGATGCCGGCGACTGGCGGGTGATCAAGGCGCGCTATCTCGATCAGCCGGGTTGGACGAAACACTGGCAGCCGCAGGCGCAGAGCCCGTGGCTGTACAACGCCGGGCAGAAGATCTTCATCAGCTATGAAGACCCGCGCTCGATCGGCCTGCGTGCGCAGTTCGCCCGCGAGCAGGGCCTGGCCGGGGTGTTCATGTGGGAGCTGACCGGCGACGACGAACAGGCCAGCCTGCTCAACGCCATGCTGGGCCCGTGGCAGAAGGCGCGCATCGGCGATTGAGCTGCATCAGGCGATGCCCGGCGCAATGCCGCAACGCCATTGGCCCAACCCCGCACAGCATGGCCACGCCCGCAGCGTTACGCTGCGGGCATGATCCATCTTGAACGCCTGGACCACCTGGTCCTCACCGTCGCCGACATCGACCGCAGCTGTGATTTCTACCAGCGCGTGCTCGGCATGCAGGTCGTGCGCTTCGGCGCGGGTCGTACCGCGTTGCAGTTCGGCCAGCAGAAGATCAATCTGCATGCGGCCAGTGCCCCGCTGCAGCCGCATGCGCTGCGGCCCACGCCGGGCAGTGCCGACCTGTGCCTGGTCACGCGCATGGCGACAGTCGATGTGCTGTCCCACCTGCAGGCGCAGTCCGTTGCAGTGGAGGAGGGGCCGGTTGCGCGCACCGGTGCGCTGGGGCCGATCGAATCGGTGTATTTCCGCGACCCGGATGGCAACCTGATCGAAGTGAGTCGTTACCCCGGCGAGGCATGATCCTGCTCGGGTAGCGTCGAGCTTGCTCGACGGTGCTTGGCGCGAAATCAACAGCTGTCGAGCAAGCTCGACGCTACAGGGGGCGTTGCGCGCAATGGCAGGTAGCGCCGGGGCATGCCGGGCGAAGGTTCAGTTGGCCCAGACGCTGTTGGGATCGCCGTTGCGGGCGCGGCGCTGGCTGGCCACTGCCAGGCGGGCAAAGCCGAAGGCCATGGCCAGCGCGATGGCGTCGACCCAGAACAGCGGCCAGTGGCCACGCGCGGCGGCGCGCCACAGCCAGTCACCATTGAGTGCGCCGTGCAGCACCGGTACCAGCGCGGTACTGATCGCCGCCGCCCACAGCAACTCGCGTGCGGCCTGCGCCGGGCGTCGCAGCGCGGCCCACAGCGCACAGGCCGCCCAACTGCCAAAGCAGGCCCAGCGGATGCCGCGATCGACCGCTGTCGGCGCCAGCCGCTCCAGCACCAGCGCGGTGACGAACGCGACCGAGATCGCCACGCACAGGCCGATGCACACGCCGACCGTCGCCCGCGCCATGTTCACCCCGGCGCGCGGCTGCTGCGGCTGGCGACGCTTGCGCCGCGACTCGATCCACAGCAGGTTGCCCGAATAGAACAGGAACGCACCGCCAAGGCCGAGCAGGAAGTACAGCCAGACCACCACGCCGTTGCCGAATTCGCCGAAGTGCAGCGCGTAGGCGGCGCTGAGCGTGGCGTGGTTGGCGTCGCGCTGGCCCGGCAGCTGCGAGGCCAGAACGTCGCCGGTGGCCACGTCCAGCGCCACCGCGCCAAGCGGGCCGAGCGTGCCGGTGGATTCGCCGGTGATCTCGATGGTGGCATTGGCATCGCCGGCATTGGCCAGCTTCAGGTAGGCCGGTTCGAAGTTGGCCACGCCCTGTGCGCGGGCGACTTCAAGCGCGCGCGCATGCAGCACGCGCAGGCTGCCCGGCGGTGCCGGAATGCCACTGGCATCGCGCACGGGCGCGGTGTCCATCGCCGTCGGCACCGCCTGCAGCGCCTTGCCGTCGTAGATCAACGGGTTGAGCAGGGCCATCTGCACGAACACCAGGCAGAGCAGGGCACCGGTCACCGCGAACATCAGGTGGAAAGGCAGGCTGAGCACGCCGATCACGTTGTGCGCGTCCTGCCACAGCTGCTTCAGGTTGCGGCCCGGACGCAGCGCGAACAGGTCGCCGAGCAGCTTCGGCAGATGGATCACCAGGCCGCTGAGCAGTGCCATGCCGTACAGCAGGCTGACAATGCCCATCACGTAGATCCCGGCCACGGGCAGGCCGAGGCTGTAATGGAGCTCGTTGACCAGTTCGGCCAGTCCGGTCTGCGGTGGTGTGGGGCTGCCGGCGATCTGGCCGGGCCAGGCATAGCGCCAGCTGCCGTCATCGGCCTGCCAGTACGCAAGCGGCTGCGGGTGTTCGGCGCCGGGGAAGGTCATGCCGACGTGGCGGCGTGCCTCCGGATGCGCAGCCAGCACGTCTTCCAGCAGGTACTGCGCATCGTCCAGCCCGGCGGGCAGTGCGGTGGCGGCTCCCGGGGTCTGCCACAGTGGCAGGTCGTGATGGAACAGGGTCAGCGCACCTGCGTAGAAGGCCACGAACAGGCCGAAGCCGGCCACCAGGCCGACCCAGGTATGCAGGGTGGTGAACGTGCGCAGGGTCTGCGAACTGAACTTCATGGGAGAGGTCTCATTGCACCGCGCCGGTCAGGCGCAGCAGCCCGAGCATGGCGAAGCCGGCAGCGGCGCTGCCACCCAGCACCAGCCAGGCGCGCAGCGCGCTGCGGAAACTGAACGCCCACAGGGCGGCCAGCATCCACAGCGGGATGAAAGCGATCAGGGTCGGCACCAGCGCCCGCTGCCAGGGGCCGGGCGGTACCCATGCCAGCAGGCCGGTCGCGGCTGCGGCCAGGAAGAAGCCGGCCACGACGCCAGCGAAGGCGCGCGGCCACATCAGGGCGACTCCGTGCCGGGACGGTGCCAGGCGGCCAGCGCCGGCAACAGCATCGCGGCCAGCATCCAGGTGCACAACATCGCCACCAGGCCGGCGGCAAAGCCGAGCTCGGCCATCCACAGCCACAGCGCGGCGGCAGCGGCGACCAGGCCGATCTGGCGGCCCAGGCGGCCGGCGCGGCGCAGGCGCGGCCAGCGGCAATGCGGCGAAGTGGCATAGAAGGCCAGCGCCGAGAACATCGCTGCCAGCATGCCCAGGCTGCAGAAGCCGAGCGTGGAAAGGCCGACGGTGATCATTGCGGGCGGCCGGCGCGGCAGCGGGCCGGCGAACGCGGGGCACGGGCGGGGCCGGCGGAAGCCGGTCGGAGCGGGTGGCGCATCACGGGGTCCTGGGGGAAAGCGGGCAGGCTGGCACGGAGCGGCCTGCGCCGACATGGTAATCATTGCAATTTCACGCCGCCAGCGAGGCACATTCAGCCGACCGTACGGTAGTCCTTGGGCTTTCCGGTGCGCTGGTTTAAGATCATCGTAGAACCCTGACTGGAACAAGGTGGCCCGCGTCCAGCGCCGGCCGAGCGTGCGACATGAGCACTACCACCGCCCACTGTTGACCTGCCCCCGAAGGCCCTGTGTTCCAGGCGCCCTCGCGGCGCTTTTTTATTGCCCGGGCGCCGCCCCGGGAACGCTTTCCAGCCCGCCCAGCGGGCCCCGCACGAAGCCACTGCGATGATCAACATTACTCTTCCCGACGGCAGCCGCCGCGAATTTGAAAACCCCGTCAGCGTCATGGAGGTCGCCCAGTCGATTGGCGCCGGCCTGGCCAAGGCCACCATCGCCGGTGCCGTGGATGGCGTGCTGGTCGATGCCAGCGACGTCATCGACCACGATGCCAGCCTGCGCATCATCACCGCCAAGGACGAGGAGGGCGTGGAGATCATCCGCCACTCCTGCGCCCACCTGGTCGGCCACGCCGTCAAGCAGCTCTACCCGGACGTGAAGATGGTGATCGGCCCGGTGATCGCCGAAGGCTTCTATTACGACATCTACTCCGAGCGCCCGTTCACCCCGGACGACATGGCCGCGATCGAGAAGCGCATGGGCGAGCTGATCGCCCAGGACTACGACGTCATCAAGAAGATGACCCCGCGCGCCGAAGTGATCGAGATCTTCAAGGCCCGTGGCGAGGACTACAAGCTGCGCCTGATCGAGGACATGTCCGACGACATCCAGGCGATGGGCATGTACTACCACCAGGAATACGTGGACATGTGCCGTGGCCCGCACGTGCCGAACACGCGCTTCCTGAAGGCCTTCAAGCTGACCCGCATCTCCGGCGCCTACTGGCGCGGCGACGCGCAGAACGAGCAGCTGCAGCGCATCTACGGCACCGCCTGGGCCGACAAGAAGCAGCTCGAGGCGTACATCAAGCGCATCGAAGAAGCTGAAATGCGCGACCACCGCCGCATCGGCAAGCAGCAGGACCTGTTCCACCTGCAGGAAGAAGCACCGGGCCTGGTGTTCTGGCACCCGAAGGGCTGGGCGCTGTGGCAGGTGGTCGAGCAGTACATGCGCAAGGTCTACCGCAACAGCGGCTATGGCGAAGTGCGCTGCCCGCAGATCCTGGACGTGAGCCTGTGGAAGAAGTCCGGTCACTGGGACAACTACCAGGACAACATGTTCTTCACCGAATCGGAGAAGCGCACGTACGCGGTCAAGCCGATGAACTGCCCGGGCCACATCCAGGTGTTCAACCAGGGCCTGCACAGCTACCGCGACCTGCCGATCCGCTATGGTGAGTTCGGTTCGTGCCATCGCAACGAGCCGTCCGGCGCGCTGCACGGCATCCTGCGCGTGCGTGGCTTCACCCAGGACGACGGCCACGTGTTCTGCACGGAAAACCAGATCGAGTCGGAAGTGACGGCCTTCCACCAGCAGGCGCTGGCGGTCTACCAGCACTTCGGTTTCGACGAGATCCAGATCAAGATCGCGCTGCGCCCGGAATCGCGCCTGGGTGACGACGCCACTTGGGACAAGGCCGAAGGCGCGCTGCGCTCGGCGCTGACCGCCTGTGGCGTGGAATGGCAGGAGCTGCCGGGCGAGGGCGCCTTCTACGGCCCGAAGATCGAGTACCACCTGAAGGATGCCATCGGCCGTACCTGGCAGCTGGGCACCATGCAGGTGGACTTCATGATGCCGGGCCGCCTGGGCGCCGAGTACGTGGACGAGAACAGCCAGAAGAAGCACCCGGTCATGCTGCACCGCGCCATCGTCGGCTCGATGGAGCGCTTCCTGGGCATCCTGATCGAGCACCATGCCGGCCAGTTCCCGGCTTGGCTGGCGCCGACCCAGGTGGTGGTGGCCAACATCACCGACGCCCAGGCCGACTACGTCTCGGGCGTGACCAAAACCCTTGCGGAGCAAGGCTTCCGCGTCAGCTCGGATTTGCGTAACGAGAAGATCGGCTATAAAATCCGCGAGCATACGTTGCAGCGCGTGCCCTACCTGCTGGTCATCGGTGACCGCGAGAAGGAAAATGGGGCTGTGGCGGTGCGTACGCGTTCTGGCGAAGACCTGGGCAGCATGAGCCTGCAGGCCTTCATCGAGCGGCTCCACGCCGAGGGCGCGTAAGCAAAGGTCCGGTCCGGGCGCACAGGCACCCGGACCGGTTCGATACCCTTGGGAGAACGTAATATCAGCACCCCTGACAACAAACAGAACCGCAAGAATCAGGAAATCCGTGTGCCGCGCGTCCGCGTGATCGGCAGTGACGGAGAAATGATCGGCGTGTTGTCGCGCGACGAAGCGCTGTCCATGGCCGAAGATGAAGGCCTGGACCTGGTCGAGATCCAGCCGCAGGCCGATCCGCCGGTCTGCAAGATCATGGACTTCGGCAAGTTCAAGTTCGAAGCGCAGAAGAAGGCCAGCGAGGCCAAGAAGAAGACCAAGCAGGTCGAGATCAAGGAAGTGAAGTTCCGTCCGGTCACGGACGAGGGCGACTACCAGATCAAGCTGCGCAAGATGCGCGGGTTCCTCGAAGATGGTGACAAGATCAAGGTCAACATCCGTTTCCGTGGCCGTGAAATGAGCCACCAGGAACTGGGCCGCGAAATGGCCAACCGGATCGAGACCGATCTGGGCGAGGACATCGTCATTGAATCCCGTCCGCGCCTGGAAGGGCGTCAGATGGTCATGATGATCGCGCCGAAGAAGAAGACCTGAGGCCTGACGGGCCGCCTTCCGGGGCGCCTGGCTGAAGGGTTCAGGGTAAGGGGACGCCGCTGGCGTCCCTTTGCTTTTGCAGGACGCCGGTGAATCGCCGGTAAAGGGTTGCAGGGGCTGGTGGCAGGGCGGTTTTGCCTGTATCATGCCCGGCTCGACCCACCCAGGACGGGTCGTACGCCGATCATGGCAGGACGGAAAGAGCGGCCCAGGCCGCCGCCAGATCAGTCAGAAACCAGGGTCATATCCCATCAAGGACATTGCAATGCCCAAGATCAAGACCAACCGGGCAGCGGCCAAGCGTTTCCGCAAGACCGCCTCGGGCAAGTACAAGTGCGGCCACGCCAACCGTAGCCACATCCTCACGAAGAAAGCGACCAAGCGTAAGCGTAATCTGCGTCAGACGGGCCATGTCCGTGCAGAAGACGCAGGCCGTCTGGACCGCATGCTCCCTTACCTCTGAGGAACTGAAAAATGGCACGAGTTAAGCGTGGCGTACAGGCGCGTCGCCGCCACAAGAAAATCCTGGATCTCGCCAAGGGCTATTACAACGCCCGCCGTAAGGTCTTCCGCGTCGCCAAGCAGGCGGTCATCAAGGCACAGCAGTACGCCTACATCGGCCGTAAGCAGAAGAAGCGCAACTTCCGTTCGCTGTGGATCACCCGTATCAATGCGGCTGCCCGCATCAACGGCCTGAGCTACAGCCGCTTCATGAACGGTCTGCTGAAGGCCGGCATCACCCTGGATCGCAAGGTCCTGGCTGACATCGCCGTGCACGACGCAGCCGGTTTTGCTGCGCTGGCCGAAAAGGCCAAGGGCGCGCTGGCGGCATAAGTCCTTCCCGATGCCGTAACCGTTCACTCGGACGGTGTCAGGTCAAGGCAATGCATGGGGAAGGGCGCAAGTCCTTCCCCATTCTTTTTTGGGTCCCGGCGAGGCCACGACGGCAGCGCGGGGACGGCGGTGGCGACAGGGGTCGGCCCTTCGCGCATCGCGATGGCAGATCGACTGGAGTTCCAGCCCCCCATGAGCGACATCCAATCCCTCACCACCCAGGCGCTGGCCGATGTGGCCGCCGCACAGAGCCCCGACGTGCTGGAACAGCTGCGCGTGGCCCTGCTTGGCAAGAGTGGCAGCATCACCTCGCAGCTCAAGCAGCTCGGCGCCCTGCCGGCCGACGAGCGCAAGGCCGCCGGTGAAGCGATCAACCAGGCCCGCGACGCGCTGACCCGCGCGCTGGGCGAGCGCAAGGCGCTGCTGGAAGACGCGGCACTGGATGCGCGCCTGGCCGCCGAAGCCATCGACATCACCCTGCCGGGCCGCAATGGCGACCGTGCCGGCCTGCACCCGATCACCCGCACCCTGGAGCGCATCACCGGCATCTTCGGCCGGCTGGGCTACGAGCTGTCGGAAGGGCCGGAGATCGAGGACGACTGGCACAACTTCGAGGCGCTGAACTTCCCGCCGCACCACCCGGCGCGCGCCATGCACGACACCTTCTACTTCGGCGACGGCCGCCTGCTGCGCACGCATACCTCCGGTGTGCAGGTGCGCTACATGGGCGACCACGCGCCGCCGCTGCGCATGATCGCCGCCGGCAAGGTGTACCGCAGCGACAGCGACCAGACCCATTCGCCGATGTTCCATCAGGTGGAAGGCCTGCTGGTGGACGAGCATTCGACCTTCGCCGACCTGAAGGGCACGCTGGCCGAGTTCGTGCGTGCGTTCTTCGAGCGCGACTTCGAGATGCGCTTCCGCCCCAGCTACTTCCCGTTCGTTGAACCGGGTGCGGAAGTGGACATCGCCTGGCAGCAGCCCGATGGCAGCACCCGCTGGCTGGAAGTGCTCGGTTGCGGCATGGTCCATCCGAACGTGCTGCGCAATGTCGGCATCGATCCGGAGCGCTACACCGGCTTCGCCTTCGGCATGGGCGTGGAGCGTTTCGCGATGCTGCGCTACGGCGTCAACGACCTGCGCGCGTTCTTCGAGAACGATGTGCGGTTCCTGAAGCAGTTCGCGTAAGCCGCAACCGTGTAGAGCCGAGCCCTGCTCGGCTGCTTTCTGGATGGACGCCTGCTTGCGCATGCGCTGGGCGACCCCAAAAACCGCAACGGGAGGCACGCCTCCCACCAGGGTGACACCATGAAATTCTCCGAAAACTGGCTGCGCAGCCACGTCCCGACCTCCGCCTCGCGCGATGAGCTGAGCGCGGTGCTGACCGCCATCGGCCTGGAAGTGGAAGAAGTAACCGCGCTTGGCGAAGGCCTCGATCACGTGGTCGTGGCACGCATCGTTGAAGCCGTGCGCCATCCGGAAGCCGACCGCCTGCAGGTGTGCAGGGTCGATGCCGGGCAGGGCGAACTGCTGCAGATCGTGTGTGGCGCACCGAACGCACGCCCGGGCCTGGTCGCGCCGCTGGCGATGGTTGGTGCGCAGATCGGCGAGCTGAAGATCAAACCGGCCAAGCTGCGTGGCGTCGAGTCCAACGGCATGCTGTGCTCGGCCAAGGAGCTGGGCCTGGACAGCGATGCGTCCGGCCTGCTGGAACTGCCGGACGATGCCCCGATCGGCCAGACCCTGGTCGAGTACCTGGGCCTGCCGGACGCCAGCATCGAGATCAAGCTGACCCCGAACCGCGCCGACTGCTTCAGCCTGCGCGGCATCGCCTACGACGTCGCCGCCGCCACCCGCAGTGAAGTGCTGGACTTCGCGGCCGACGCCATTCCGGCAGTCGGCAGCCGTGAGCTGGCCATCCAGCTCGACGCCGGCGCCGAAGCGCCGCGTTACCTGGGCCGTGTCATCGAAGGCGTCAATGCTGCCGCCAGGACCCCGCTGTGGATGGCCGAGCGCCTGCGCCGCAGTGGTGTGCGTCCGGTCTCGCTGCTGGTCGACATCACCCAGTACGTGATGCTGGAGCTGGGCCAGCCGATGCACGCGTACGACCTGGGCACCCTGCAGGGCAGCATCGCCGTGCGCCGTTCGCGCGCGGGCGAGACGCTGAAGCTGCTGGACGGCCGCGATGCTGCGCTGGACGACAGCTTCCTGGTGGTCACCGATGCTGACCGTGCGGTCGGCCTGGCCGGCCTGATGGGCGGCTTCGACACCCGCGTCACCGACGCGACCACCGCCGTGTTCCTGGAAGCCGCGCACTTCGCGCCGGCCGCGATCATGGGCCGTGGCCGCAAGCTGGGCCTGCACACCGATGCCGGCCATCGCTTCGAGCGCGGCGTCGATCCGGCGCTGCCGCGCACCGCGATCGAGTACGCCACCCGCCTGGTGCTGGACCTGGCCGGCGGTACACCGGCACCGGTCACCGAGGCCGTGCGTGAAGCCGATCTGCCGCAGCCGGCGACCATCGTGCTGCGCCGCGCCCGCATCACCCGCGTGCTCGGCATCAGCATCGACGATGCCGAAGTCGAGCGCATCCTGCGCGCGCTGGGCATGGACGTGGTTGCCACCGCCGAGGGCTGGCAGGTCACGGCGCCGAGCCGCCGCTTCGACATCGCCATCGAAGAAGACCTGATCGAAGAGCTGGCCCGCATCCACGGTTACGAGCAGATCCCGACCACGCTGCCGGGTGGTGCCTCGCGCGTGGCGATGCCGAGCGAGACGCAGCTGGACGCGCTGAGCGTGCGCCGCCAGCTGATCGCCCGTGACCAGCAGGAAACCGTCAACTTCGCCTTCGTCGACGACGCGCTGCTGACCCAGTGGCAGCTGCGCGACGGTCTGGTGCCGCTGGCCAACCCGCTGTCGGCGGAACTGGCGGTGATGCGTCCGTCGCTGCTGCCGGGCCTGGTCGCCACGCTTGGCCGCAATGCCGCGCGCCAGCTGGGCCGCGTGCGCCTGTTCGAGATCGGCCGTGTGTTTGCCCAGCAGGGCGGAGACGGCCAACCGGCGCCGCTGGAAACCCCGCGCGTGGCCGCTGCGGTCTGCGGTGAGGCGCAGGCGGTGCAGTGGGGCCTGCCGACCCGCAAGGTCGATTTCCATGACCTGAAGGGCGACCTGGAATCGCTGGCGGCTGCCAGTGGCGCGCAGCTGGAGTTCCGTCCGTCGGCCCGCGCCTACGGCCACCCGGCGCGTTCGGCCGAGGTGCTCCGCGATGGCGTGGCCATCGGCTGGATCGGCCAGATCCATCCGCGCCTGGCGCGTGCGATGGAGATCGAGGCCGACGTGTACGCCTTCGAGCTGGACCTGGAGCCGCTGACCGCCCGTCGCCTGCCGCGTGCCGGCGAGCTGTCGCGCTTCCCGGCGGTGCGCCGCGACCTGGCGTTCCTGGTGCCTGAGCAGGTGGCCTGGGCCGACCTGGCGGCGACCGTCCGCCAGGCCGCCGGCCCGCTGCTGCGCGACCTGAACCTGTTCGACCGCTATGTTGGCCAGGGCGTCGAGCCGGGCTTCAAGAGTCTCGCTATGGGCTTGATTTTGCAGGACAAGTCGCGCACTCTGACGGACCGCGACGTGGATGCGGTGGTGGCCGAGGCGGTCACTGCCATCGAGCGTGAACACCACGCCCGGATCCGCGGCTGAGCGGGCAGCACTCGGGGGTAGCAGGCAATGGCATTGACCAAGGCGGAGATGGCGGAAAAGCTGTTCGACGAAGTCGGTCTGAACAAGCGTGAAGCCAAGGAATTCGTCGACGCGTTTTTCGATGTGCTGCGTGAAGCATTGGAACAGGGACGTCAGGTGAAGCTGTCGGGCTTCGGTAATTTCGATCTGCGGCGCAAGAACCAGCGCCCGGGTCGCAACCCCAAGACCGGCGAGGAAATTCCGATTTCCGCCCGTACGGTGGTCACCTTCCGTCCGGGCCAGAAGCTCAAGGAGAGGGTGGAGGCTTATGCTGGATCCGGGCAGTAACCGCGAACTACCGCCGATCCCGGCCAAGCGCTACTTCACCATTGGTGAGGTCAGCGAGCTGTGCGACGTCAAGCCGCACGTCCTGCGCTACTGGGAAACCGAGTTTCCCAGCCTTGAGCCGGCCAAGCGCCGAGGCAACCGCCGCTACTACCAGCGCCATGACGTGCTGATGGTGCGGCAGATCCGCAGCCTGCTGTACGAACAGGGCTACACCATCGGTGGTGCCCGCCTGCGCCTGGATGGCCCCGATGCCCGCGAGGAATCGGCGCTGAGCAACCAGATCATCAAGCAGGTGCGCATGGAGCTGGAAGAAGTGCTGCAGTTGTTGCGCCGCTGATCCCATTTCCATCGTAATCCGCTATACTTCACGGCCCGCCGCACTGGCGGGCACATCGCAGCATCAGTCGGGGCGTAGCGCAGCCTGGTAGCGCATCTGCCTGGGGGGCAGAGGGTCGTCGGTTCGAATCCGGCCGTCCCGACCACTGTGATGAATCAAGGAGCCTGCGCAGCAATGCGCGGGCTTTTTTGTGCGTTCTGCAGATCTGATCAGTTTTCCGCGAAGCGGTAGATGAGTTCCGGATCGCCTTCATCCAGGCCATGCACGATGCCGCTGCCCACGAAGCCGGCGGCAGCGAGCAGGCGTTGCATGCCCGTGTTGGAGGCATTGGTCGAAGTGAACAGCTTGCCGCCACCGCGCCACCTGATCGCGTGCCGCAGCAGGATGGCGCCGATGCCCTGGCTGCGCTGTTCGCGCGCCACCATCAACATTTCAATGAAGGCTTCGCCAAAGAAGTGGTGATGGATGACCAGGTAGCCGACGATCTTGCCGTCCTGCTCGGCGACCTGCACGACGCCGTGCGCCAGCCAGTCGGCAATCTGCATGATCCGCCGTGGATCAGTGGCTGCCACGCTGTCGAGCGCGATCAAGGCATCTGCGTCCTGCGGAATGCCGTCGCGCAGGTGCGGAGAAGAGGACGCCCGGTTCATCGCGGGCGCAGCTTCAGCAACAGGCCGCCACCCGACACAAAGCAGGCGAGCAGGACGGCAATCGACAGCGGCAGGTGGAATTCACTGCGACCGAACAGGGCAAAGGCCAGATGGATCAGTGCCGTGCCAAGGCCGAGCCCCCCGCAAGCCAGTGCATAGCTGCGCGCCGTGGATGTGCCCAGCACGATCTGGCGATAACCCCAAAGCACGGCGCCGACTGCGAACAGGTTGAACAGCAGGAAGCCCTGGATGCCACCGGGGACATGGAACATGGCCCATTCCTGCCAGAACGCAGCGTCGATCTGATGCAGGATCAACGCCAGCAGCGTCGCCAGATACCATCGTTCCATGTCGTGCTCCCTGCCGTGCAGGCCATAGTCTATCGACTCCGCCTGGCACGCACGCCTGCTCGATGCAGCCAGCGCGCGGCCGGCAGTCAATACACACGGAACTCGGCACGGCAGCCGTCGCTGACCCACACCCCGCGGCGGTCCCAGCCCCAGTTGCGGTCCTCGATGCAGGCTGTCACCGATTTCTGCCTGACCAGCCGTACCTCATGGCGCACGCGAATCCGGCACTCCTTGTCCTTGTTCTCGTAGGACTCGCAGACCAGGCGTTCGCCCTCGTTGTCGCGATCACGGCTGCGGCCACGTCCCGGCCAGCGGCCGTGTTCGTCGGCAACGAACTCGGCGCGGCAGCCGTCGGTCACCCACAGCATGCGCCGGCTCTGGCCCCAGTTCTGGTCTTCCACGCAACGGGTCACCGACAGCTGCCTGGCCAGGCGCATCGGTCCCTCGATGGGGCATTGCTCGGTCTTGTTGAACTGGGATTCGCAGCGCAGCGCTGGAATGTGATCAGTGTCGTAGTCCTGGGCGGCCACGGCGGTGGCGGCCAGCAGCAGGGCAAGGGCGGCGCCGGTGATCGGCAGCAGCGGGCGAAGGGTCATGGGGGAGCCTCGGGCGGGGATTCGGGCGGCAAGAATGACCCAGCACGGGGCCGTCGGAACGCATCGTTCCGGAAGCGGCTCAGGAGGGATTTAGTAGTGCGCACCAGCCCATGCAGAGGCTTACATCCCGTATCATCGCTGCACATCCGATCGCATCGGTTTACACCTTCTTACATGTCTTCCACGCCTGTCGGCGCAGCCTGTGGCTGCCGTCACTGGTGTGCGGGCGGCCTGCGGGGGAGGATGCGCGGACCACGACGACCACAGGGGGTTGCGTTGATCAGCAGTACCGTCATTCATCGCTCGGCCGACGCAGGTGGCGCCGAGGTGCGGGTCCTGGACACTACGTTCAAGGGCAAGCATGTGTTCGTTGCCTGGGGGCTGCGCGGGCCGGAACTGACCCGCAGCGCGGACCCGGCAGCCACTGTGGCTGCGCGCAAGGCATTGCATGCCGTTGCCGGGCATAGTGAAGGGCCGCGCAGCCCGGAAGTGTTCATCGCCAACCAGTCGGCGGTGGCGATCACGGTCTATCGGCTGCTTACCGACGCACGCTCCGGTGACGCCATCTTCTTCCTGTGCGATTCACCGGCGGTGGTCGAGTGGCTGATCACCGCGCTGGAGGTGCAGGGCGCGGACTGATTCCGCGCTCCGGCGCGCATTGATTCAAGCCAGGGCCGTGTCCACGGCGGCCCGCGCATGCAGGGCGGTGGTATCGAACAGCGGCACTGCACTGTCCTCCGGGCGTACCAGCAGCATGATCTCGGTGCAGCCAAGAATGATTGCTTCGGCACCGCGCGCCACCAGTCGCGCGATCACGCCGGCATAGACCTGCCGTGAGTGCTCGCTGACCACACCAGCGATCAACTCCTGGTAGATGATGTCGTGCACGCTGCGACGATCATCGGCTTCGGGTACCAGCACCTCCAGTCCGAAGCGATCCTGCAGCCGGCCGCGGTAGAAGTCCTGTTCCATGGTGAAGGCGGTGCCGAGCAGGCCCACCTTGCGTGCGCCTGCCTGCACGATGGCCTGGGCGGTGGGGTCGGCGATATGCAGCAGCGGCAGCGTGCAGGCCGCCTCGATGCGATCGGTCAGCTTGTGCATGGTATTGGTGCAGATCAGCAGCAGGTCGGCGCCGCCCGCCTGCAGGCGCCGCGCGCCATCGACCATGTGGTCACCCAGGGTGTCCCAGTCGCCTTCGTGCTGCAGCTGCTTGATGCCGGCGAAATCCACCGACCACAGCAGCAGCTGTGCCGAGTGCGCACCGCCGAGCCGCCGCCGTACCTCCTCGTTGATGAGCCGGTAGTACTGGGCCGAGCTTTCCCAGCTCATGCCACCAATCAGGCCAAGGGTCTTCATGCGCCGCTCCGTGCCAGGAGCCCTCATTGCAGCACAGATGGTGCCCGGTTGCCGATGGCGGCGATCTGTAACCACCACATCCATGCTGCGCTGTGTGTGCCGCGGCAGGCCCGGCGCACTCTATGCTGGTTGGATCTTCTGAAGTGGATGTGCGCTATGGCCCTGCATACCTGGTGGTGGTTCCTCGCCACGGTGTTCGTTCTGTGTGGTACGCCGGGGCCGAACATGCTGCATATCCTCGGTCGCAGCGTCGGGCTGGGGTTCCGTGGCAGTGTGCCGGCGATGGCCGGCTGCCTGCTGGCGATGCTGCTGGTGCTGGCGGCCTCCGCAGCAGGCCTGAGTGCGCTGCTGCATTCGTCGCCGATGCTGTTCGAGGTGCTGCGTTATCTGGGCGTGGCCTATCTGGCCTGGCTGGGCCTGAAGGCATGGCGTGACAGTTGCCGGCCGGCACCGCCGGTGACGGTCGATGCTACGCCGCCGGTTGCGGCCTCGCTGGGCGCGTGGAAGGTGTTCCGTGGTGGCCTTCTGGTGGGCCTGAGCAATCCCAAGCTGCTGCTGTTCGCGGCGGCGTTCCTGCCGCAGTTCGTCGACCCGTCACGCGGCCAGGCGCTGCAGTACAGCGTGCTGGTGGCCACCTTCGCCGCGTGCGAACTGTTCTGGTACGTGATGTATGCGGCCGGTGGCCATGGCCTTCGCCGCTGGTTGGCCAAGCCGTTTGCGCGACGCTGGTTCGAGCGCCTGGTGGGCAGCGTGTTCCTGGCGTTTGCCGTCGCGCTGCTGCGCTTCCGTCCGCGCTGATTCACGCCGCGCACGCGGCCTGTTCACGATTGCCGCATCGGCCACGGCCTAGCCTGATCATCCAGTACGCAGTCCCCGCAGGGAAAGGTTTGACATGATCAAGTGGGCCATCATCTTCGCCGTCATCGGTGTGATCGCAGGCGTGCTCGGCTTCGGTGGCATTGCCGGTGCCGCGGTCGGTATCGCCAAGTTCCTGTTCTGGGCCGGCATCATCATCGCCGTGGTGCTGTTCCTGCTCGGCATGACCGTAGCGAAGAAGGTCAGCTAGCGTTGATCGCGCAGCAGCGTGCTCAGTGCGCGCTGCTGCGCGAGAACAGGTTGATCACCAGTACGCCGGCGCAGATCAGGCCGATGCCGGTCAACGCCGGTGCATCCAGGCGCTGCTTGAACACCGCCAGCCCGATCAGTGAGATCAGCACGATGCCGACGCCGGACCAGATTGCGTAGGCGATGCCGGTCGGGATCGACTTCATGGTCATCGACAGCAGGTAGAAGCACAGCCCGTAGCCGACCAGTGCGCCCAGTGTCGGCGCCAGCCGGCTCATGCCGTCGGATGCCTTCAGCAGTGATGTGGCAATCACTTCCAGCACGATGGCAGCGGCAAGGTAGAGGTAGGGATTCATCGAGCGCTCCAGCTCACTGCGGGTCGCACAGTTTCAGGGCCTGTTCGGCCATGGCCAATGCATTGGCACGTTCTTCCTCGTCCAGCGGACGCCCATAGGCCGTGGCCCAGTAGCCATCGGCAGCGCAGCGCGCCGCGTACAGCCGTGGGTCGCCGGCTTCGCCAGGGAACTCGGCCAGCATCGCGCGCTTCCAGTTGCGCCAGTGCGCAAGCAGGCCCGGTTCCATCAGGTTGCCCAAGGTCAGGCCGATGTCGTTGTCCTGCTCCTGCTGCAGCAGATGCTCGAAGTTGGCCTGCACATAGGCGCGGCTGAAACGGCCATGGCCTTCGGGGTTTTCCTGCAGCAGGGCGCGCACGCGCGTTTCGAATTCTCCAATCAGCGCTCCGATGGCTTCATCCACCAGCACCTGCTTGCTGCTGAAGTGATGGAACAACGCACCCTTGCTGACACCGGCGGCCTGCGCGACGTCCTGCACGGTCAGCGCGGCCAGGCCGTTACGGCCGATCACTTCAATGGTGGCCTGCAGCAGTGACTGGCGCACGCTGTCGGGCGCCTTGCGGCGCGAACGGGAGGGGGATGCGGACATGGCGGGAAGAAACCGACTGGACGGTACGATTGTAACGCAGGCCCGCCGCGTTACCGCGCGCTGCCGGCCATGGCCGGCAGCGGAACCCTCATGCGTCGACGCGGGCGAAACGCGGTTGCGGTCCGTGCTCGCCGGGCACCTGCTCGACGAACATGGCGTACGGGCGTACCCACAGGCCACCTTCGCCATACAGCGCGCGGTACAGCACCATCGGCTGCAGGGTCTCGCTGCTGCGGACGATGTCGAGCACTTCGTACTCGCCGCCCTTGAAGTGGCGGTAGCGGCCTGGGGCCAGGGTGGGGAGCGGACTCAGCTCAGCCATGGGCGGCGCGACTCACTTGCGCGCCGGGCTGGCCGGCTTCGCGCAGTAGGCATCGATGGCTTCGGCGGTGTTGGCCAGGCCCTGTGCCTGCGCCAGTTCCCACGGACGTTCGCAACGCTGGCTGTGCTCGCACCACTGGTAGCCGGCCGAACCGATGCAACCGTGGGCATCGCGGTCGCCACCGACCTTCGGCGTGGCAGGCGAAGTGGCCGCCGTATCGGCACGCGCAGCGGCCTGATGCTGGTTGGCACAGGCGGACAGCACCAGCAGGGCTGGAATCAGAAGAAGCGCTTTCATCGGGCGGGCTCCGTGCCTAAAGCGACAGTGTCTGTCGCAAATAGCCCTGCAGCAAGCGCTCAGTGCATGGCGGCGCGGATCAGTTCCTCGATCAGCACGAGGTAGCTGGCCACGAAATAGAACTTCAGCAGCGTCCAACGCTGCTGCGAGAAGAAGGTGCGCATGTGGAAGGGGCCCCTGTTGATGACGGTAGTGTGAAGCCCGGCTGACTCCGTGACAAGAATCACGGAATGAACAGGCTAAATGGACTCAGGGATGTGAGGGCAGGCAAAGGGCTGACCGGAGGGCGCGGCATTTTCGTACAAATCTGATGGGCTACCCCTGAGGTGATCGCTAGCCTGAAGGTGTACCGGCACGTGGACCGTCCGCCTGCCGTCGCATCCTTCCATCCGCAGGAGCCCCTCATGGTCATTACCGTTCAACGCAACGCCCGGCACTGGTCCGTGCTGGATCCGCAGGTGCATGACGCAACCCGATATGCGCGGGGCGCCGAGGCTTTCGATGTCGCCGCGGCGCGGGCCCTCGAGCACCACCGTCGCACCGGCCAGCGCAGCACGGTGCGGGTCGAGGCGCTCGGCAGCGCGGTGGATGCCCTGCACGTAGGAGACTGACGCCGGTCGTTGCGGTGCAGTCAGCTACGGTTGCGTTGTTTGAATGGGGAAAAACCGGCGTCACGCGCCCCCCTGTGCGCCGTGCCGCGAATCCCGGATGCTTGCGCCATCGTATTCATCTGGAGATCTCGATGGGCAAGGCACTCACCTGGCGTACCCTGGCCTGCACCCTGCTGCCGATGCTGGCGGCGGGTAGCGCCCAGGCGCAGAGCTATGGCTACGGCTATGACGACGACCGCTACGGTGGCCGCGAAGGCAGCGGCATCGTGCGCTGCGAGTCGATCAAGAACCGTAGCAACGAGTGCCGTCTGGAGGGCCGCGCGCGGATGATCCGCCAGTTGTCCGGCTCGCCGTGCGTGGAAGGTGAGACCTGGGGCCAGTCGCGCTATGGCGTCTGGGTGACCCAGGGCTGCCGCGCCGAGTTCGTCGGCGAGTACCGTCGTGGCGGTGGCTGGGGCAATGGGGGGGGCTGGGGCAACGGCAACGGCAACGGTTGGGGCGGCGGTGAGGTGATCACCTGTCATTCCAATGGGCATCGCCAGGAGTACTGCGACGCCCGCATCCGCCGCGGCGTGCGCCTGGTTCGCCAGGATTCGCGCAGTGCCTGCATCGAGGGCCAGACCTGGGGCTGGGATCGTCGTGGCATCTGGGTCAGCGACGGCTGCCGGGCACAGTTCCAGGTGAACTGAGCGTGCCCCTCTAAAATCAGAAAAATCTGATACAGCTCACATTTTGAATTGCCGTATCTTCTGCGATCAGGGCATCTCTGTGTGTCCCTGATCTGTTGCGACGATGCCTGCCGTGATCGGCAGGAATGTCCCGCTACCGTCGATACGCTGCCTCAAGGAGTGAGCCGCATGTTGATCCGCCTGCAATGCGAACAGCGCCAATGGCGCGTGCTGCATCCGGACCGGCCGGAGCCGATCGATTTCCGCGACGGTGCCCGCGCGTTCGACTTCGCTGAAACCCTGGCGCGCCTGCACTTTGTCGATACCGGGCAGCGCGCTGCCGTGCGCGTGGAAGCCAGCGGCGCCTTCGTGGAAGCGGTCAGCTACGGCTGAGGGCGGGGGTTTCCGGCCAGGTCCTGTTTCCTGGCCCCGCTATCCACGCCATGCGCGGATCCACTGGGTGGCAATCGGTCTCAGCCCGCCGCGCTCAGCGGCGGGGTACCTGTGGCCAGCTGCGGCCAACGCTTGAGCACGGCCGCACGGATGCCCGCGGCGTCGATACCTGCTTCGGCCAGCAGGTCCTCGCGGCTGGCATGGTGCTGGTAGCTGTCGGGCAGGCCCAGGTGCAGGATCGGGCGCAGCACGCCTTCGGCATTGAGCAGCTCGCCGACGCCTGAACCGGCGCCACCGGCCACCACGTTGTCTTCGATCGTCACCAGGCCCTCGTGCTGGGCGGCGACAGCCAGCACCAGCTCGCGGTCCAGCGGCTTGATGAAACGCATGTTGACCACGCTCAGGCCGAGTTCGCGGCCGACCTGCTCGGCGGCGGCCACGGTGCTGCCGAAGGCGAGCAGGGCAATGCGGCTGCCCTGCAGGCGCAGTTCGCCCTTGCCGATCGGCAGGGTGGACAGGTCGGTGCCGGCTGCAACGCCGGTGCCGGTGCCGCGCGGGTAGCGCACGGCGGCCGGGCCCGGGTGCTGCAGGCCGGTGCTGAGCATCTGCCGGCACTCGGCTTCGTTGGACGGTGCCATCACCACCAGGTTGGGCACGCAGCGCAGGAAGCTCAGGTCGAGGTTGCCGGCATGGGTCGCACCGTCCGGGCCGACCACGCCGGCGCGATCGATCGCGAACAGCACGTCCAGGTCCTGGATCGCCACGTCATGTACCAGCTGGTCGTACGCGCGCTGCAGGAAGGTCGAGTAGATCGCCACCACCGGCTTGCCACCCTGAGTGGCCATGCCGGCGGCGAGGGTGACCGCATGCTGTTCGGCAATCGCCACGTCGAAATAGCGCTGCGGGTATTCCTTGCTGAAACGCACCAGGCCGGAGCCTTCGCGCATCGCCGGGGTGATGCCGTACAGGCGGGGCTCGGCGGCGGCGGCATCGCACAGCCAGTCGCTGAACACATCGGTATAGGTCGGCTTCTTGGCACCGGCCTTGGCCACCAGGCCCTTGTCCGGATCGAACGGGCCCACGGCGTGGTAACCGATCTGGTCGCCTTCGGCCGGCTCGTAGCCCTTGCCCTTGGTGGTCATCACGTGCAGCAGCTTCGGGCCCTTGGAGGCGCGCAGCGTCTTCAGCGTGGACAGCAGGGCGGGCATGTCGTGGCCGTCGATCGGGCCGGTGTAGTGGAAGCCCATCTCCTCGAACATCGTGGACGGCACGAACATGCCCTTCCAGTGTTCTTCCCAGCGCTTCACGAAACGCGCCGGGTTGTTCTTCTTGTCACCGAGGATCTTCTTGCCGCCTTCGCGCAGCGCATTGAGCGTGCGGCTGCCGGTGGCACGGCCTAGCATCTTGGTCAGGCCGCCGACCGCCTCGGAGATCGACATGTTGTTGTCGTTGAGGATCACCAGCAGGTTCGGTTCCGGGTCCATGCCGCCGGCGTGCATCAGCGCTTCGAAGGCCATGCCGGCGGTCATCGCACCGTCACCGATCACCGCCACGATCTTGCGGTCGTCGCCTTCGGACTGGCGGGCAATGGCCATGCCGAGTGCCGCCGAGATCGAGGTGGAGGAGTGGCCGACGCCAAAGGTGTCGTATTCGCTCTCCTCGCGCTTCGGGAATGGCGCGACGCCGTCCTTCTGCTTGACGGTGTGGATCTGGTCGCGGCGCCCGGTCAGGATCTTGTGCGGGTAGGTCTGGTGACCGACGTCCCAGACCAGCTGGTCGACCGGAGTCTGGTACAGGTAGTGCAGGGCCACGGTGAGTTCGATCACGCCCAGGCCGGCGGCGAAGTGGCCACCGCTCTTGCCCACCGATTCGATGAGGTAGGCGCGCAGTTCGTCGGCAACCGCCCTCAGTTCGGATTCGTCGAACGTGCGCAGGTCATCCGGCGTCTGGATGCGCGCGAGGCGGGGATAGCGGGCAGAGTCGATCATCATGTTCGCACTTTTTCTGAATGCCCATTTTCGCCCTCAAACGGGGGTGGGGCAAGCAAACGCCGCCGTCCGTGACAGGACGGTGAGGGTTGCATTTTCAGGCGTTCAGGTGCTCAGTTTCGATCGCTTGGGCAATTGCGCCTTCAGGAAGGCCATCTGGTCGGCCAGGATGTTGCGGTTGGACAGGATCAGGTGCTCGATCCAGCTGGGCCGGTAGGGCACGGCCAGCAGCGGCATTCCGGCCTGCTGCGGGGTGCGGTCGCTCTTGCGCGAGTTGCAGTGGAAACAGGCGGTGACCACGTTTTCCCAGCAGTCCAGGCCGCCCTTGGACAGTGGCACGACGTGGTCGCGGGTGAGCGTGGGGCGGTTGAACTGCTGGCCGCAGTACATGCACAGGTGGGCGTCGCGGGCGAACAGGGCCGGGTTGGTCAGGTTCGGCGTGGGGTCGATCGCGCGGGAGCGGGCATGGCCGCGCGCGGCGATGATCGGGTGCAGGTCCATGCCGCTCTGCAGGCCGCTGAAGCGATTGGTGCCGCCGTGGATGTGCAGGCAGGGATCGCCCAGCGTCCAGGCCACCGCTTCGCGGGCGTAGAGGCACGCCGCATCCTGCCAGGTGATCCAGTCCAGTACGCGTCCGTGGGCATCAAGCGAGAGCAGCCGGACCGAACCGGGGCGATGCAGCGTCGTGGCGTTGGGCGATGCTTCGGCGCCCGGAGCAGAAAACGGAGCTCCGGCTTCGATCAGACCCAAGCGTGTAGTGTCTGTCTCCATCGGGAGAACAGCTTATACCTGAATGTTGACGATTTGTGTATCGCCTGTCGGCGATACGCAAATCGCAACGATTCAGGTCCGCGCATTCCTCCTAATCCCCGCGCGTGTCGGCGCGCCCCCTTTAGCAACCCAGCCCGCCGTTGGCGCGCTGGGTTGCCCGCGCATTCTTCCTAATCCCCCGCACCTGTCGGTGCGCCCCCTTTAGCAACCCAGCCCGCCGTTGGCGCGCTGGGTTGCCCGCGCATTCTTCCTAATCCCCGCGCCTGTCGGCGCGCCCCCTTTAACAAAAGGGGGCTCTTCTCCAGAGGGATTTAGGGGGTTCTCATCCACGCGTGGCGTGGATCTGCAGCAGCGGAAATCTGTCGAAGGCGGGGTGGGTCCGGTTGCGGGGGCGTGAGCGCCATGGATGGCGCGATCGAGGCTAAAGGAACGTATTTGCGCCGTCCCCCGCAATTGGACCCACCTCGCCATCCCGCAGGAAGCCAGCTATTGCGGTTGCCGGCCAGCGGCCGGCACTACCGCGGGTGCCGGGCGGCAGCCCGGCTCAGGCGCCGAAGCGCTCGTCGTCCATCGCCATCAGCGGGGCGGCGCCGGCCTGGATCGCGGCGGCGTGGCTGAGGGTGCGCGGCAGCACACGGGCGAAGTAGAAGCGAGCGGTTTCGCGCTTGCCCTTGGCGAAGGCGGCGCCGTGCGCGCTGGCGTCGGCGGCGGCCACGCTGCGGGCCCACCAGTAGGCCAGCACCACGTAGCCCGAATAGAACAGGTAGTCGTAGCTGGCTGCGCCCAGTTCGTCCGGATTGCCGGCCGCGCGCTGCAGCACGTCCAGGGTCAGCTTGCCCCATTCGGCGGACTTGGCGCGCAGCGGGCCGATGAACTCGGCCAGCGCTTCGTTGCCCTCGTGTTCCTTGGCGAAGGCTTCGATCTCGGCCAGCATCAGCTTCAGGCCGGCGCCCTGGCTGGAGGCGGTCTTGCGGCCGATCAGGTCCAGCGCCTGGATACCAGTGGTGCCTTCATACAGCGTGGTGATGCGCGCATCGCGGGCCAGCTGCTCCATGCCGTGTTCGCGGATATAGCCGTGGCCACCGAAGCACTGCAGGGCGTTGTAGGTGTTCTCGATGCCCCATTCGGTCTGGCAGGCCTTGGAGATCGGGGTCAGGAAGCTCACCAGGGTATCGGCGCGCTCGCGCTCGGCGGCGTCCTCGGCGTGATGGGCAACGTCGATCAGGGTGGCGGCGTGCAGGGCCAGCAGGCGGCTGCCCTCGACCAGCGACTTCACCGTCAGCAGCATGCGGCGCACATCCGGGTGCACCAGGATCGGGTCGGCCGGCTTGTCCGGGAATTTCGCACCGCTCAGGGCACGCGACTGCAGGCGTTCACGGCTGTACTTCAGTGCGTTCTGGTAAGCGCGCTCGGACAGGCCGATGCCCTGAAGGCCGACGCCCAGGCGCGCGGTGTTCATCATGGTGAACATGGCCTGCAGGCCCTTGTGCGGCTGGCCGACCAGGTAACCCTGCGCACCGTCGAAGTTCATCACGCAGGTGACCGAACCCTTGATACCCATCTTGTGCTCGATCGAGCCGCAGCGCAGTGCGTTGCGCTCGCCGACATTGCCCTCGCGGTCGACCTTGAACTTGGGCGTGACGAACAGCGAGATGCCCTTGGCGCCCGGAGGGGCGTCGGGCAGCTTGGCCAGCACCAGGTGCACGATGTTTTCGGTCAGGTCGTGTTCGCCGGCGGTGATGAAGATCTTGGTGCCGGTGATCGAGTAGCTGCCATCGGCGTTCGGCTCGGCCTTGGTCTTCAGCAGGCCCAGGTCGGTACCGCAGTGCGGCTCGGTCAGGCACATGGTGCCGGTCCAGCGGCCCTCGATCAGCGGCTTGAGGAAGGCCTCGTGCTGCCAGGCCTCGCCGTGCTGCTTCAGCGCTTCGATGGCGCCGTGCGAGAGCAGCGGGAAGTTGCCCCACGCCAGGTTGGCGGCGTTGATCATTTCGTTGAGCGGCACGCCAAGGGTGTGCGGCAGGCCCTGGCCACCCAGTTCCGGCGAGGCGGTCAGGCCGGTCCAGCCGCCATCGACGAACTGGTCGTAGGCCTGCTTGAAGCCGGGCGGGGTGGTCACTTCACCGGTGGCCTGGTCGAGCACGCAGCCGATCTCATCGCCAACGCTGTTGAGCGGGGCCAGCACGGTGGCGCTGAAACGGCCAGCTTCTTCCAGCACGGCATCGACCACGTCGGCGGTGGCGTCGGTGAAGCCCAGGCGGGCGAACAGGGGTTCGACCTTGAGCACGTCGTGCAGGGCGAAACGGAGGTCGGAAAGCGGGGCGGTGTAGCTGCTCATCGGTACGTCTCGATTTGATCAGGGCAGGGGAGAGCGGCGCCAGGCGCCGCGACGGAAGGTGGAAATCAGCGCAGCACGCCCGGCAGGCCCGGGGCCTGGTTGAGGGTGCTGCGGCTGCTGATATCGAAGCTGCGCTGCTTCTTTTCCTGCGGCGTGGCCGCGACCGTTCCCTTCAGGCCATAGGCCAGGGTGCGGTTGCCGGCCAGTGCATCGGCCACCACCAGGCGTGCGGCCGAACTGGGCACCAGGTCGACATTGATGACATCCGCGGAGGTGCCGCCGATGGAGATACCGGGCTTGGCCTGCAGGGTGCCGGCGTCGCTGTCGCCGACGGTCAGTGCCAGCGAGACGTCATCGAAGGTCATCGGCATGGAGCTGTAGTTCTGCAGGCGCAGGGCCACGGTCCAGTTGCCGTCGGCGCGTACGGTCAGCTGCTGCAGGCTGGCCGCCGGTTCCGAAACACGCTTGACGATGCCGTTGCCGCAGGCGGCAAGGGCGAGGGTGCTCAGGACGATCAAGGCGATACGGAAGCGGTGGAGCATGGGCGCAGGTCCTCTGGAGGCGGTGCGTTGGAATAAGCATACTACGGCGTATGGTCGTTTGGATCGCCTGTGGCGAGCCGTCGCAGAGGGTAGCGCGTGAAGATGGCGGCGGGGCGTGCGCAGCGCTGGATCTTCGGGCGCACGGTGCGCGTACGGATTGAACTGCGGCTCAATCGGCGGGCGTATCGCGAAGCGGGGCCATCAGGCGCAGCGGGCGCAGGTCGTAGCCCATGGCTTCGGCTTTTTCCTTCAACTGCTCGAACCGGGCGCGATCCATTTCCGGCAGGCGCGAGAGGATCCACAGGTACTTACGGTCCGGTTCACCGACCAGGGCCCACTGGTAGTCCGGGTCCAGCGCCAACACCCAGTAGTCGGCCCAGACCAGTGGCACCCAGCTCAGCCAGTCCGGAACGAAGCGCACCTGCAGTTGGCCGGGATGGCCAGCCACCGGGCGTGCAACGCCTTCGGCGATCACGCGTTCTCCGTTGGCGTTGCGGCAGGCATTGGTGACACTGATGCGTCCATCGCGGCGCAGCCCGTAGTTGGCGGTGATCTCGCCGACGCACTGCTTCTGGAATGACACCGGCAGGTGAGCGATCTCGTGCCATTGGCCTGCATAACGGTCGATGTCCAGCGTGTCGACTGCACGCAGCGGTTCGGCGGCAATCACCGGGGCGGCGGCCAGCAGCAGGCAGGCGAGCAGGGTGGGGCGCAATTGCATCGGCAGGCTCCGGCAGGAATCTGCAGCGTAGGTGCCGCGGCGGGTACCGGTGTAAATGTTTCGTCAACCAGACGGCGGTGGCCCGGCATGGATCGAGGGCATGGAAGGGGCCAGCGCCAGGTAGATCCACGCCATGCGTGGATGGCAGGCCGCACGCAAAAAAAAAGACCTGCATTTCTGCAGGTCTCTGAAGATGGTGGCCGAAGACGGAATCGAACCGCCGACACGGGGATTTTCAATCCCCTGCTCTACCAACTGAGCTACTCGGCCAAATTGTGTGGCAACCGTGATCAAACCCGGTTTCCGGAAAAAAAAGACCCGCATTTCTGCAGGCCTTCGAAAGTGGTGGCCGAAGACGGAATCGAACCGCCGACACGGGGATTTTCAATCCCCTGCTCTACCAACTGAGCTACTCGGCCACATGTTTCGTTGCAGCGAGGTCGCTGCCAAGGACGCGTATATTACGGAGGTCGGCTGCCTTCGGCAAGCGTTTTGCCAAGATTTCTTCACATTGCCGTCTGCGGGCTCGCAAGTGCTTGATCCTCCGTTGTGGGACGGGGGCGTGGTCAGTCGATCATCGTCTGCGGTGGAAATCAGCAGATCGCCGCGATCGCCAAAGCTGCAAGGCCAAGGGCTGCGCCCGGACCCGCGCCGCGCTGGTCCATGGAACGCTGTTTTCATGGCCGTTGCCGGCGATCGTTGCAGCGTAGTGTCGGCATTCCTTTCCTGATGCTGGCAACAGCAGAGCCGGTCACCATGTCCGATTCCCTCGCTACCTCCCGTATCGTGCTGGCCTCGCGTCCGCAGGGCGCACCAAGCGCGGCCAACTTCCGCCTGGAACAGGCTGCGCTGCCGGCATTGGGGGATGGCGAAGTGCTGCTGCGCAACCGCTACCTGTCGCTGGACCCGTACATGCGTGGACGCATGGACGAGGGCCCGTCGTACGCCGCGCCGGTGGCGGTGGGCGCGGTGATGGAAGGGCAGACCGTGGCCGAGGTGCTGCAGTCGAACGCCGAGGGCGTAACCACAGGTGAGTTGGTGCTGGCGCCGGGTGGCTGGCAGACCCATGCGGTGCTGCCGGCCAAGGCGCTGGGGCGTCGGCTGGATCCGGCCGGCCTGCCGTTGAGTACCGCGCTGGGGGTATATGGCATGCCCGGCTTCACCGCCTATTCCAGCCTGCACGAAATCGCCCGTTTGAAGCCGGGTGAGACGCTGGTGGTGGCTGCCGCGACCGGGCCGGTGGGCGCGACCGTCGCCCAGCTGGCCAAGCTGCAGGGCGCGCGCGTGGTCGCCATCGCCGGTGGCGAAGCCAAGCGTGCCTACCTGCAGACGCTGGGCGTGGACGTGGCGCTGGATCATCGTGCGGCCGACTTTGCCGAACAGCTGCGCGCGGCGGTGCCCGCGGGCATCGACGTGTATTTCGAGAACGTGGGCGGGCACGTGCTGGATGCGGTGCTGCCGCTGCTCAACGACTTCGCCCGCATTCCAGTGTGCGGCACCATCGCCACCTACAACGAGCGGGGCATCGAGCAGCCCGGCCCGGACCGGTTGCCCGCACTGTTCAGCCAGATCCTGCGCCAGCGCCTGACCGTGCGTGGTTTCATCGTGCACGACTTCAACCACCTGTGGCCGGACTTCGAACGCGAGATGCGGCAGTGGCTGCGCGAAGGTCGCATCCAGTACCGCGAGGATGTGGTGGAAGGGCTGGAGAATGCGCCGGAGGCGTTCTTTGGGCTGTTGCAGGGGCGCAACTTCGGCAAGCTGGTGGTGAAGCTGGATTGAGGGCTTGGCGGCGTGCCGACCAAGGTCGGCACCTACCGGAAGCTGAGCGTGCCGATCAAGGTCGGCACCTGCTTCAGGCAGTCGAGGCCTTTTCCCGGCGCAGCAGTTCGCGCTTGCGCGCTACGCCCCACGCATAGCCGGACAGGTCGCCGTCGCGGCGCACCACGCGGTGGCAGGGCACCGCCACCGCCAGCGGGTTGCTCGCGCATGCGCGGGCCACCGCACGGCTCGAGCGCGGGGCGCCGATGCGCGCGGCGACATCCGCATATGAGGCGGTCTGCCCGCGCGGAATCTGCTGCAGTGCCTGCCACACCCGTTGCTGGAACGCGGTGCCGCGGATATCCAGCGGCAGCGTGGCGCCGCGCGAAGGATCCTCGACCAGGCCTACCACCTGTGCCACCAGTTGCTCATAGCCCTGGTCGGCACCGACCAGTTCGGCCTGGCGGAAGCGTTGCTGCAATGACTGCAGCAGTGTCTCCGGATCGTCGCCGAGCAGGATCGCAACCACGCCGGTGGCACTGCTGGCCACCAGCACGCTGCCCAGTGAGCTTTCGGCAAGCGCGAAGTGGATGACTTCGCCGCGACCACCTGCGCGCCATTGCTTGGGCGTCATGCCCAGCAACTTCGGTGCGTTCTCGTAGAAGCGCCCACTGGAACCGAAGCCGGCATCGTGGAAGGCATCGGTGATGCGCTCCTGTTGTTCCAGTCCGGTGCGCAGGCGGTCGGCGCGCAGCGCGGCGGCGTATTGCTTGGGGGTCAGCCCGGTGGCCTGCTTGAACATACGATGCAGGCGCGTCGGGCTGCAGCCGGCGATGTCGGCCAGCTCCTGCAGCGAAGGTTCGTCGAGGCTCGCCTGAAGGTGGCGGCAGACCCGTTCGACGCGGGCATCGAAGGCGGTGGTGGCGGTACTGTCCATGGCCGGATTCTGGCACGTGCCGGTTCTGCGGAAACTCCGTTTCCTGCACCGACGGGCCAGGCCCGGAAACGGAGTGTCGGCAGGGGAGAGGCGCGGCATCGTGGCGGCCACTTCACAACCGGTACTGCCACCATGCGCCTGAACAACAAGATCGCCCTCATCACCGGAGCCAGCGCCGGCATCGGCCGCGCCAGCGCGCTGCGCTTCGCCGCCGAAGGGGCGAAGCTGGTGCTCAACGCACGGCGGCCGGAGCCGCTGCAGGCGCTGGCCGAGCAGATCCGTGCCGCCGGCGGCGAGGTGGTGGTGCATGCCGCCGACGTGGCGGATCCGGCCACGGCCCCGGCACTGGTCGATCTGGCCCGGCAGTCATTTGGTGGCCTGGACATCGCGCTCAACAATGCCGGCATGCTCGGGCCGGGCGTGCCGGCAGCGGAGTTCCCGGTGGACGCCTGGCGCGAGGTGATGGCGACCAATCTGGATGCCGCGTTCCATGCCGCACGTGCGCAGTTGCCGGCACTGCTGGCGCGCGGCGGCGGCTCGCTGGTGTTTGTTGGCACTTTTGTCGGCCACACCGTGGGCTTCCCCGGCATGGCGGCCTATGCGTCGAGCAAGGCCGGGTTGATCGGCCTGAGCCAGGTGATCGCCGCCGAATACGGTGCGCGCGGCGTGCGCAGCAACGTGCTGCTGCCCGGTGGCACCGATACCGAGATGGGCCGGCAGGCGGCACCGACCGGCGATGCGCGCGACTTCGTGCGCTCGCTGCACGCACTGAAGCGCATGGCCGAGCCGGAGGAGATCGCCAACGCGGCGCTGTTCCTGGCCAGCGACGAAAGCAGTTTCGTTACCGGCACCGCGATGCGCGTGGAGGGCGGGGTGTCGATCACGCGGACCTGAGTGCGCGGCTGCACGCGGCGTTGGCGGCAGGTTGACCTGCGGCTTACCCGGCAGTCTCTAGCGTGGAGGCCAGCGCGGGCTTTCCGCCGGCGAGGGAGTGTTCGATGAACGTGCGCAGCAACCGCCAGAACGATCCGAAGCAGGGCGTGCAGGAAAGCCGCCAGGACAGGAAGCAGGACGATGTGGCCAGGCAGCGGCCGGGGCAGCGCGATCAAGAGGTGCGCGATACGCATTCGCGCAGCCCGCAGCGCAAGGATGGCGGCCAGGAGCCTGCCTGAGCCAGCACCCGGAAAAGAAAAAACCCGCAGATCGCGAGGATCTGCGGGTTCTTCTGAAAAGTGGTGGAGCCAAGGAGGATCGAACTCCTGACCTCGTCATTGCGAACGACGCGCTCTCCCAGCTGAGCTATGGCCCCACGGCAGGGTTTCAGTGTAGCGCTGCCTGCCGGGCTTGCCAAGCGCCGGGCCGGGACGGTGGTCGCGCCGCGTCGGCTACCGCCCCTGACTGGTTCAGGACAGGGCCCGGCGCAGCAGCGCGCCGGCACAATGTGCCGCCACGTCGGTGCTGGCACTGACCGCGTGCAGGTGGATGCAGGCATGGATCATCCCCGGCAGCCGCTCGAGCGTGCAGTCGACACCTGCCGCCTGCAGCCGCCGTGCGTACTGTTCGGCCTCATCACGCAGCGGGTCGTGCTCGCAGCTGAGTACCGAGGCTGGTGCCAGTCCATGCAGATCCGTTGCATGGGCAGGCGAGGCCAGTGCCGGCGGTGTGGCAGGATCACCGAGATAGGCCTGCCAGCAACGCTGCATCAGTTCGGCGCTGAGGTAGTAGCCACTGGCGTACTCGCGATAGGAGTCGCTGCCCATGCCGGCATCCAGTGCCGGGTACATCAGCAACTGGTGGCGTGGCTGCGGCAGGCCGAGATCGCGCAGCCGCAGGCAGCAGGCGGCTGCCAGATTGCCGCCGGCACTGTCGCCACCGATCGCCAGCCGCTGTGGGTCCAGCCCGAGGCGCCTGGCGTTGTCCTGCAACCAGTGCCAGGCGTCGGCGACGTCATGCAGTGGAACCGGGAACGGATGTTCCGGCGCCAGCCGGTAGCCCACGGCGACAATCACGCAGCCGCCGGCATTGGCCAAAGCGCGACAGGGACCGTCGTAGACCGCCAGCGAACACTGGAACCAGCCGCCGCCATGCGCGAACAGCAGGGCCGGCGCCGGTCCATCGGGCAGCCCTTCCGGTGTGTAAAGGCGGACTTCCAATGCATGCCCGTCGCGTGCGATCACCGCATGTTCGATCACATGCGCAACCGGCTGCGGCGCGCCCTGCAGCTGGGGCAGCGCGCTCTCGCTGATCGCACGCAGTTCCCGCAGGTCGTCGGGCAATGGCTGCGACGCCACGGCGTCGACGAACTGCTGCAGCGCCGGTTCAAGCTGCATGGTGTGCCTCCTGCAGGAACGGCAGCAGCTGTGCAAGGAATGCCTGCGGCGCTTCTTCCATGATGAAATGGCCGCAGCCCGGCACGATGCTGCCGCGCACGTCATCGGCATGTGGCTGCAGGGTGAGCATCGGCGCATCGGCGGTGGCGTGCTCGGCGCCGATGGCCAGCACCGGCATCGCCAGCCGGCGCTGCGCACGTTCCTTGTTCTGGCGGATGGTTTCCGGAATCGCGCGGTACCAGGCGAAGCCGGCCCGCAGTGCGCCGGGGCGGCTGTAGGCGGCGATGTAGGTATCGGCAGCCACCGCGTCGCGGCGGTACGACCAGCGGTCGAACATGAATTCCAGGTAGGCGCGCTCGCGACCGCTGATGAGTGCCTCGGGCAGGTCGGCCACCTGGTTGAACATGAAATGCCAGAGGAAGATGTTGTCGGCCGGTGCGGCGAAGATGCCCGGTTCCGGCGCCAGGCCGGGAATCACCGCTTCGGTGACCGCCAGTTGGCGCACCGCCTGCGGCTGGTCGCTGGCCAGTGCATAGGCGATCCACATGCCGATGTCATGGCCGACCACCTGGTAGCGCTCGTGGCCCAGCGCCCGCATGGTCTGGTGCAGGACGGCGGCGGCACTGCCGGTGTCGTAGCCGTGGGCAGGGCGGTCAGATTCGCCGATGCCCGGCGGATCAACCGCGATGGCTTCGAAACCGGCCTGGGCCAGGGCGTGCAGCACATGGCGCCAGGCATACCAGGTCTGCGGCCAGCCGGGAATCAACAGCACCGGTTCGCCGTGGCCGGCGGAGACGCAATGCACGCGCTGGCCATCGATGCGCAGGTAGTGGTGGCGCAGGGCGTCGTCGCCGGCAGCGCCAGCGGGAAGGGAAGGGGTCATGGGGGAGTGCTCCGTGGGGGCTCAGGCGATGCCGAGCATGTGCTGCATCTGCGCGATGCTGATCGGAGCACCGGCGAAGTCGTCGAAGATCTTGTCGGTGACCGGAATGATGTGGTCGCGGATGAATGCAGCGCCTTCGCGTGCACCGGCTTCCTGGTCCTTCAGGCAGCACTCCCACTCCAGCGTCGCCCACCCCTGGTAGTCGTACTGGGCCAGCTTGGAGAAGATCGACTTGAAGTCGACCTGGCCATCGCCCAGCGAGCGGAAGCGACCTGCACGTTCGGTCCAGTCGGCATACCCGCCATAGATGCCTTGGCGGCCGCTGGGGCGGAACTCCGCATCCTTGACGTGGAACATGCGGATCAGCGGGTAGTAGATGTCCAGGTACTCCAGGTAGTCCAGCTGCTGCAGCACGAAGTGGCTGGGATCGAACAGGATGCGGCAGCGCTGGTGCTGACCGACGCGCTCGAAGAAGCGCTCGAAGCTGGTGCCGTCATGCAGGTCTTCGCTGGGATGGATCTCGTAGCAGAGGTTGATGCCGTTGTCCTCGCAGGTATCGAGGATCGGCCGCCAGCGTCGTGCCAGCTCATCGAAGGCCGCGTCGATCAGGCCCGGCGGGCGCTGCGGGAACGGGAACAGGTAGGGCCAGGCGAATGAGCCGGAGAAGGTGCCCATGTCCTGCAGGCCCAGCCGGCGGGAGGCACGGGCGGCCAGGTGCAGTTGCTGCTGCGCCCATTCGCTGCGCGCCTTCGGGTTGCCGCGCAGTGCTTCCGGCGCGAAGCCATCGCAGAGTTCATCGTAGGCCGGATGCACGGCCACCAGCTGGCCGAGGATGTGGGTGGTGAGCTCGCTGACCTGCAGACCGTGCTCAGCCAGGGTGCCGCGGATGTCGTCGCAGTAGTCCTGGCTGTCGGCGGCGGTGGCCAGGTCGAACAGGCGTGCATCCCAGGCCGGGATCTGCAGTGCCTTGAAACCGTGGCCAGCGGCCCACTCGGCAATGCTGGCAAGTGAGTTGAACGGGGCCTGGTCGCCGGCGAACTGCGCCAGGTGCAGGCTGGGGCCCTTGAGGGTCTGCATGTGTTGCTCCAATTGTTTGTCGGTCGACAAAGAATAGGCGCGACCCTCGCGATGGTCAACACCCGCGTTACACTGCGCGCCTCACTGGAGCAGGCAGGCAGATGGCAGGGCGACCGCGCGAATTCGACAGGGACCAGGCGTTGCGCAAGGCGATGCTGCTGTTCTGGCAGCACGGCTATGAAGGCACGTCGATGTCGGCACTGGTCGAAGCACTGGGCATCGCCTCCGCACGCATCTACGCCGCGTTCGGCAGCAAGGAGCAGTTGTTCCGCGAAGCCGTCGCGCTGTACGAGGAAGGCGAGGGCGGCTTCGCGCCGCGCGCGCTGGAGCAGGCCACGCTGCGTGAGGCGATCGGCTCCATGCTGCGCGAAGCCGTGCTGACCTACACCCGACGTGGGCGGCCGCACGGCTGCCTGGTGGTGTCCTCGGCCAGCAGCGTCTCGCCCGATGGCGAAGGCGTGCGGGACTGGTTGGCCAGCCATCGTCGCCAGCGTACGGCGGCGATCATCGCGCGCCTGCAGCAGGCGCAGTCCGAAGGGGAGCTGGCCGGCGATGTGGCGGTGCAGGCACTGGGCGATCACTTCGCTACGGTGCTGCACGGCATTTCGGTGCAGGCCCGTGACGGCATCAGCCGCGAGCGCCTGCTGGCGATGGTCGATGTCGCGTTGACCCCGTTGCCCTGAGATCCGGGGTCAGATCCGTTCTCCCTTGGGAAACGGATCTGACCCCAGGCGGTGCTGGCTGACTGTGCCGAAACCGCTTGTTTCGCCGGGTTTGGGGGTCGCGCAACGAAATCGTAACAATTTGGGGGATAATGGCCGCTTGCGCAGTTTTCCCCCTTTTTGCCGCCCGGCCCGCGCAGGCCGCACGGACGCCTCCTCAGAGCATTTCATGCCCTCCCATTCCGATTCCCGCCGCCTGTCGGGTATGTCGTCTTCCTTCGTTTCCTTCCGCCGCCATCCGCTGGCCCTGGCCTGTGCCGGCCTGGCTCTGGTCGGCAGCTTCGGTGCCGCCGCGCAGGACAGCGCGCCGACCCCGACCGGGCTGGACACGATCACCGTGACCGCCGAACACCGCGAGCAGAACCTGCAGGAAGTGCCGGTCTCGGTGGGCGTGGTGCAGGGCGAGCGCATGCGCGACTTCACCGCCGGCGGCGATGACACCCTGCTGGCGCTGTCCGGCCGCGTGCCGAGCCTGTATGCGGAAACCACCACCGGCCGCATCTTCCCGCGCTTCTACATCCGTGGCCTGGGCAACATCGACTTCTACCTGGGTGCCTCGCAGCCGGTGTCGATCATCCAGGACGACGTGGTGCTGGAGCACGTGGTGCTGAAGTCCAACCCGGTCTATGACGTCGACCAGGTGGAAGTGCTGCGCGGCCCGCAGGGTTCGCTGTTCGGCCGCAACACCACCGCCGGCATCGTCAAGTTCGACACCCTGAAGCCGACCCAGGATTACACCGGCCGCGTCAGTGCCAGCTATGCGACCTATAACAGCGTGTCGATCGACGGCGGCTTCGGCGGCCCGATCAACGACATCGCCTCGTTCCGCGTGTCGGCCCTGTACCAGCACCGCGACGACTACGTCGACAACACCTACCGCGGCCCGAGCGCCGACGGCACGGTCAGCCCAAAGAAGAACGCCATGGGCGGCTTCGATGACCGCAACGTACGCGCGCAGCTGCTGCTGACCCCGAGCGACCAGTTCTCGATCCTGGCCTCGGCCCACGCCCGTGATTACGAGGGCACCTCGACCCTGTTCCTGCGCGGTGCGCTGACCAAGGGCTCGAACAAGACCGACGTGCCGCGTGACAAGGTCGCCTACGACGAAGCCGACAACAACCCGCAGGCCTACAAGACCTACGGCGGTTCGGTGAAGGCGCGTTATGACTTCGGCGCGATCGACTTCACCTCGATCACCGCCTACGAAACCACCTCCGGCTACAGCCGCGGCGACACCGACGGCGGCGCCGCGGTGAACTTCCCGGTCAACGGCGTGCCGAACGGCTACGGCCAGTCGATGGGCCGCATCCGTGACCTGGACCAGTGGACCCAGGAATTCCGCCTGGCCAGCCATGATGACAGCGCCCTGCAGTGGCAGGCCGGTGCGTTCTACTTCAACGGCAGCGACACCACCGACTTCTACCAGCGCGCGTGGTTCCTGCAGGGCGCGGCCCGCAATCCGAACAACTGGGTGCGCCTGCGCAACAAGAACACCTCGTGGGCCGGTTTCGGCCAGCTGAGCTACGCCTTCACCGACAAGTTCACTGTCACCGCCGGCCTGCGCCAGACCAAGGACGAAAAGCACACCCGCCTGCTGAAGACCGCTGACACTGCCGCTGGCGTGGTCACCTACAAGGGCCGCACCGACGTCAGGATGTCCGACACCACCCCGAGCTGGGATCTGAGCGCGATGTATCAGATCACGCCGGACGTGAGCGTCTACGCCAAGGTCGCGCGTGGCTTCCGCGGCCCGACCATCCAGGGGCGTTCGGCGGTGTTCAACGCCGATTTCACCACCGCCGATTCCGAGACCATCCTGTCCTGGGAAGCGGGTGTGAAGAGCAGCCTGTGGGACAACCGCCTGCGCCTGAACGCTACCGCGTTCACCTACACCGTCAACGACATCCAGCTCAACGGCAACGATTCGGACGGCAATGGCGTGCTGTTCAATGCCGACAAGGCCAAGGCCTACGGTTTCGAAGCGGACATGGAGCTGCGCCCGATCCCGAACCTGACCCTGAGCGCCGGCCTGAGCCTGCTGCACAGCGAGATCAAGGACAAGCGCGTGTATGCGCAGGTCTGCGGCCTCAACGGCCAGGTGGTCTGCACCGTCGGTGACCCGACCATCAAGGTCGGTGCCAACACCTTCGCCCAGATCGACGGCAACCCGCTGCCGAACGCGCCGAAGTACAACGTCAACCTAGCCGCCCGCTACGACTTCCCGGTCAGCGACGCGGGCACCATGTTCGTGTCCACCGACTGGAACAAGCAGGGTTACACCAGCTTCGTGCTGTACGACAGCAAGGAGTTCAACTCCAAGGGTGACTTCGAGGGTGGCCTGAAGATCGGCTACTCGGGCAACTACGGTGCCTACGAAGTGGCGCTGTTCGCGCGCAACATCACCAATGAGAAGAACCTCAAGGGCGTGATCGAGAACTACATGGCCGCGGTCTACAACGAACCGCGTACCGTCGGTGTCTCGCTGAACATGAACTGGTAATGCGCTGTCGCGATGGCGGGGCATCCCGCCATCGCACTGCTGGAATGCAAAGGGCGGCCCGGTGATCCGGGCCGCCCTTTTCGTTGCTTCAGACTGCAGTGAGGTTGCTGTCCTGGCTGCGCTGGCCGAAGGTCAGGGCCCAAGTGGCGCTGTCCACCTGCTGCCGGTCCTGTTCCTGCTGCTTGCGTGCGCGGCTGGCACCGAACCAGCGGCCTTCGCCGTTGATCAGCGGTGCCATGCGTACCACGTCCACATACTCCGGATCGATCTCGCTGGCACGCTGCAGCCAGGTCAGAGCGAGGAATGCATTGGCCGGGACGCCGTTACCGAAGTGGTAGATGTCGGCCAGATAGCCGGCAGCCCACAGCTTGTCGTCGTCGTCGCCGCGCCACCACAGTGGAATCAAGGCGCGTTCGACCGCTTCGCGCTTGTGCGCGTCGTTCCGGCCATCGAATGCCAGGCAGGCCAGGTTGCGGCAGGTTGGGCCCCACACGCGCTCGCCGGCCTCGGCCTCATCCAGGCAGCGCAGGTACAGCTCGCGCGCACGCGCTTCATTCTCCGCGCCGCCTGCGGCGACGAGGCGTACGGCCAGGTTGTAGGTGGCGATCAGGTCGCCGCCTTCCACCGCACGCTCCTGCCAGTAGGCGGCCTTTTCCACATCGGCGAACTGCGGTTGGTCGCGGCCACCGAGGCGGCCCTTGTACAGGTCGCACAGCGCCGACATCGCGCCGGCGTCGCCATCGTCCGCCATGCGCTGCAGCAGCGACAGGCCTGCGGCTTGCGAAACATCACAGAACAGATTGGCGGCGAACGTCACCGCCGAGGTGTCGTCCTGCTGCGCAAGCTTCAACGCGCGCTGCAGCAGGACACTGGCGCGTGTCGGGTCGCTGGCCTGGCCGAGCAGGCCATGCTCGATGGCGGTGGCGGCCCAGAGCAGGCCGATCGCCGAATCGCCTTCGCGCGCGGCATAGTCCACCACCTGTGCGAACAGTGCTTCGGCACCGTCGACATGGGCGAACCAGGTGCAGGCCTCCAGGTTGCTGAGCCCCTCATGCAGGACCACATCGCGGTCCAAGGTCCATGCCTGCTGCAGATCTTCAAGCACCGCCTGCATGTGGTCCGGATCCCACTGCACGACGCCTTCGCTGTCTTCAACGCGGCCAAGCCGGTAGCGCAGCCCGGCGCGCTGGGCCAGCACCTGCGCGCGCAGGTGGCGGTCCAGGTGCCAGTCGAGGATCTGCGTGTAGGCGCGCTCGTGCGCGGCCACGGCCTCAGCATCCTCACGGTGGGGCAGATCGCCCATCCAGTCCTGCTCCTTGTGCCACCGCAGCGCGTTGCTCTGCGCCAGTTCCAGGCCACGGCACCAGCCACCCTCGATGAAGTTCTCCATCGCCTCATGGCTGCCGCCCCAGCGCGGGTACAGGAAGTACAGGGTGTCTTCCAGCGTGGCCAGATCGTCCGGGCGCTGCTCCAGCACCAGGCGCATCCAGTACGCCAGTGGTGCGTCGAAATCGTCCTGGCTGCGCTCGCGCAGCAACGGGGGCAGCGTATCCGGCAGCGTCTGCAACGGCGTGCCGAAGCGCGACAGCAGCTGCAATGCCTTTGGCCAGGCTTGAGGGTAGTGCTCGGCCAGCGTGGCGTCATCGGATGCGGCGGGTTCCCCGGCCTGCAGCGCACGCAGCCAGTTCGGTTCGCGCAGGTAGCTGGTGATGCGCTTGATGCCATCCAGCGCCAACGCAGGTCGTGGCGACAGCGGCATCGCCTGCAGGTAGGCGTGCACGGCATGGTCGCGGGCCAGCTGCGCCGCCAGCCACTGGCTGTCTTCGACCAGTGCGGCAACATCGGCGCTGCGCAGTTCGCCGGCAGCGTCCTGCCAGCAGGCGCCCAGGCAAAGCCAGGCGTAGTAGCTGCCGGGGGCGGCCGAGGCCCACTGCTGGGCCTGTTGCAGGCGGGCTTCCAGCGTCACCGTAGCGTCGTGCAGGTTGCGCAGCCGCCAGCGGATGCCGGGCAGCGCATTCTCTCCCTGCAGCCAGGCCAGCTCATGTGGAGCAAGCAACGCATCCAGTTCGGCATAGCGCCGTTCCTGCAGCGCAGTGCGCGCCTGCACGCGCCAGGCAAGGTCTTCGGGGGAAAGCCCGTCTTTTGCAAATCCGTTTGTCATTGCTGCAATCCGGCGAGTACGAGGCTGGACATTAGAAGCGCGGTCGTTAGAGGCGGCAAGCAGGACATGCGGCTGCCGTGCCGGTGGCATTCAGCAGGAGGCTTGAAGGTGAATCCCGTCACCCGGAACAGGCGTTCGCGTTGGGATCGTCCATGTGCAGCGGAAAGGCAAGCAGCAGCTCGGGCCGGTAGGCGAGTGTGCCCTGGCCCTGTCTCTACGCCTCGATTCCGGGAAATAGCCGTGCATCAGGCGTGCGGATGCAGCCAGGGTTCGAGCTTGTCCTGCTCGCTGGCAGCGGGGGCCTGTTCGATCAGGCGTGCCGAAAGCGCGAGGTAGTGAACCGAACGGGCCAGATCCAGCCCGCCCGTCAATGCCGCGTAGGCGTTGAGCTGGCTGCTGCGATCCATGCAGGGGTGCTGCTGGCCAGCAGCAGCGAGCCGATCATCCATCGTGACATGCAGGAAGAGGGCCATGCAGGCACGCAGCAATGTCCTTGTCGAGCATTGGCAGGGCCGCCCCGTGAGGCGGCCGATGCGGGTTGCTAGTTCCCCGGCAGCAGCGCCTGCAGGCGCGACTCCAGTTCCTGCTGGCGCCAGCCGGCCAGTGCGGCGGGCCACTGGCGACGTTCCAGATAGCTTTCCAGGTGCTTGCGCGAGGCAAGGATGCCATCTGGCAGTCCCAGTTCGCGGCTGCGTTCGGCCACGGCATCCTGCAGTTTCTTCAGCGCCTGCTTGTTGCTGTCGTTGGCCGGCAGCGCCAGCGGCGCGTCGGCTTCGTCGGCCAGCGGCGTGGACAGCGCCTGCCACACGGCGCCGGCCAGTTTGCGCGGTGCCTTTGGGAATTGCTCGAACAGCTTGCCCAGCGCTGCCTCGTCGGCCGGAGGCGTGCGCGCCAGAGTGGCGGCCAGTTCGTTGTCCAGGATCCAGCTTCGCGGGCGGTCGCTGCTGCGTGCCTGCACATCACGCCAGCGCAGCAGGCGCAACAGGCGGTGCTGCGCGGAGGCATCGAGGAACTGTGCCGAGCGCATCGCCAGGTGCGGCCAGCGATCTTCATCGTTGGCGACGCTGGCCAGCAGGCGCTCGCCATCGTCGTGCAACCACTGCTGGCGGCCCAGCGCCTGCAGCCTGGCATCAATGGCGTCGTGCAGTGCGAACAGGTGCTCGACATCGTCGGCGGCGTACTGCAGCTGCGACTCGGACAGCGGGCGGCGCATCCAGTCCGAGCGGGTCTCGCCCTTGGCCAGCGCCACTCCGGTGATCTCCGCCACCAGCTTCTGGTAGCCCATGCCGCCGCCGATGCCGGCCAGCGACGCCCCGATCTGGGTGTCGAACAGCGGTCGCGGCAGCACGCCGCAGGCCCACTTGAAGGCAACCAGGTCTTCGCTGGCGCTGTGCATTACCTTGGTGATGGATTCATCGGCCAGCCAATGCGCAAGCGCCTCGGTCATGCCGGGAATCAGCGGGTCGATGAGCAGGATGTCCTGCCCGACCGCCATCTGCACCAGGGCCAGCTGCGGCCAGAAGGTGCGTTCACGGATGAATTCGGTGTCCAGGCCGATGCGGGTCGGGCGCTGCTGGAAGTACGCATCCAGCTCGGCGGGGGTGGTGATCCAGGTTGCCACGGGTCAGGGCCTACTACTCGGGTTTGCTCAGGCAGGGGAGAATAGCCTAACGTCGGTCCGCGTCTGTGCCGAAGGAGGCTCTGCTTGCGTTTTCCGTTGTCGCCCGTGTTGTGCACCGCCCTGGCCGTGGCCCTGGCCGGCTGCACGCCGTCGCCGTCCGCGCCGGCGGAACGGGCCGCCAGCGAAGAGGCGCGCGCGGCCGAGGGCGCCGACACCGGCGCCAATGCCAGTTCGCAGGCCGGGCAGGGCAGCGTGACCATCGCCGGTGAAGATGCCGCCGAGGACGTACAGCAGTGGACGCCGCCACGGGTGGACCGCCAGGGCCGCAGCCTTGCCCAGTTGCGGCGCGCCGCCGAGCAGGCGTTCGCTGAAGGCCGGCTCTATGAAGATGCGGATGCCGCCATTCCGCTGTGGCTGGCGGTGCAGGAAGAAGACCCGGATGACCGCCAGGCCCGGCTGGGCCTGCAGCGTGCCCGCCAGCGACTGCAGCAGCTGGCCGATGCCCTGCTGGTGCGGCCGCTGAAGCAGCGCGAGGCGCTGGCCGAGGCCAGCCGCCAGGCACTGGTGTTGCTGACCCTGTCGCCGAAGGACGAGCAGGTGCGTGCGCTGCAGGCGCGGGCGGAGCTTGCGCAACGGGTGGTGGCCTACAACCGTGCTGGCGAGGAGGACCTGCGCTCGGACCGTATCGGTGAGGATGGCGACGGTGCCATCGGCAACTTCCGTGAAGCGCTGGCGCTGGATGAAGACAACAGCCGCGCACGGCAGGGCCTGGCCGCAGCCGAGAGCGGGTTGATCCGCCGTGCCGAACAGGCTGCTCGGGCGCGCGATTTTGCCAGTGCGGGTACCTGGCTGGCCGAAGCCAGCAAAGTGCGCGATTCGTCACCGACGATCGCCGATGCCTTCGAACGCATCGAGCAGATCCGCGCCGCCACGCTGCTGCAGCTGCGTGATGACGGACTGCGTGACCTTGCCACGCCACAAGGCCTGAAGCCGGCGCGCGAGAAGCTGGCCGAGGCGCTTCGCATCGCTCTGCCGGGTGATGCAGTGGTGGGACAGCTTCGCGAGCGCATCGACCTGGCCACCCATTACGGGAGCTTCCGGCCGGGACAGGTGTTCAGTGATGCGATGCGCGATGGGGGGCGCGGACCGCAGATGGTGGTGGTGCCCCACGGTGGCTTCCAGATGGGTGCAGGCGATGCCGAGCCGGGCTCGAGTGATGCCGAGCGTCCGTCGCACTACGTGCGCTTCGATCGCGGCTTTGCCATGGCGATCACCGAGATCACCGTCAGCGATTTCGAGCGCTACGTGAAAGCCTCCAATGCGCGCCCGCGCGCGACCCGGCGTGGCCATTCGGTGGTCTACGACGAACGCAGCGGCAATTTCATCCGCCGCAGCGGCGTGGACTGGCGTTCCGACTACGACGGCGGTCGCGCGCTGGGCAACTCGCCGGTGATGCACGTCAGTGTGCGTGATGCCGAGAATTATGCAGCGTGGCTGTCCGAGCAGACTGGCCGCAGCTACCGGCTGCCCAGCGAAGCCGAGTTCGAGTACGCGCTGCGCGCTGGCAGCAGTGGCCGCTATCCGTGGGGCGATGCCGGCGTGCCGCCGCCAGGCAGCGGCAACTTCACCGGCAGCAAGGACGTTTCGCCTTCGGGACGGCACTGGCACAACGCGTTTATCGGGTACGGCGATGGCTGGTGGGGGCCGGCGCCGGTGGCCAGCTTCCAGGCCAATGCCTTCGGTCTGCACGACATGGGCGGCAACCTCAGCGAATGGGTGGCCGACTGCTGGCATGCCAGCTACCGCCGCGCACCGTCCGATGGCGTCGCCTGGTTCAACCCGGGCTGCCGGTCGCGGGTGATCCGCGGTGGCAACTGGGCCAATGCCCCCGAGCAGACCCGCGCGGCCTGGCGGCAATCCCAGGATTCGGATACCACCAACGCCCGCATCGGCTTCCGCCTGGTGCGCGGCATCTGAGCGGCACCCGGCTTCACCCGCTGCGGGCAGCGGCGCACTAAGATTGCGCCGTGCCCGCCAGCCGGCGGGGCCAGCAGGAAGTCCCCCGATGCGCAACGATCCCTTCTCCCGCTCGTCGCAAGGCCCACAGCGGCGTGGCCTGTTCGGCAACATCCGCTGGTGGGTGCTGCTGCTGGCCGCCGGCTATGCGCTGTTCTACTGGTTCTCCAACCGCACGGTCGATCCGTACACCGGCGAGAAGGTGATGATCGACAGCAGCCTGGACGCGCGCCAGGAAACCGCGCTGGGGCTGCAGGCCTACCAGCAGATCCTGTCGCAGGAACGGCCGATGGACCCCAATGCACCGATCGCGCGCGACGTGCGCGATATCGCCCAGCGCCTGATTGCCAAGGTCGATGTGGTGGAGACCGCGCTGGCCCAGGAGCACGGCGTGCAGCCGGCGCATTTCGCGCGGGATTTCCAGTGGGAAGTGAATGTGATTCCGTCCGACCAGGCCAATGCGTTCTGCCTGCCGGGCGGCAAGATGGCGGTCTACACCGGGTTGGTGCCGGTAGCACGCACCCGCGATGCGATGGCGGTGGTGATGGGGCATGAGATCGCCCATGCGCTGCTGCGCCATGGTGCACAGCGCATGGCCCAGCAGAAGCTGACCCAGATCGGGCAGGTGGCCGGCGCCGCCAGCGGCATGGATGCGCAGCAGCAACAGATGATGATGTCGGCGATGGGCTATGGGTATCTGCTGCCGTATGCGCGCAGCCACGAGACACAGGCGGATGAAGTGGGGCTGATGCTGGCCGCAGCGGCGTGCTTCGATCCCCGCGAGGCGGTGCCGCTGTGGCAGCGCATGGGCCAGGCCAGCGGCGGCCAGTCGCCACCGGAGTTTGCCTCCACCCACCCGAACCCGGGCACCCGCATCCAGAACCTGCAGGCGCTGATGCCGAAGGCGCTCGAGTACCGGCAGAAATTCTGCGAGCAGGCAAAGTAAGGGGGGCGGCAGGGCTTGCAGCCCTGCACCCGCGGTAGTGCCGGCCGCTGGCCGGCAGCAGCAACAGCAACAGCGTGCATTCCGTGGGATGGCGGGGTGGGTCCGGTTGCGGGAGGCGCCGCAAGTACGTCCGTGTAGGCTTGGCCGCGGCATCCATGCCGCGGACACTCCCGCAACCGGACCCACCCCGCCTTCGACAGATTCTCGCGATCTGTCGGAATGGCGTGGGGTCAGATCCGTTTTCCTACGGAAAACGGATCTGACCCCGAATTGATTCGATATCTGACAGAGATTCATCCACGCATGGCGTGGATCTACCGACCGTCATCGGGAAACTGTCGAGGGTGGGGCGGTGTGGCTGTGCAGGACCGTTGGCGCCATGGATGGCGCCATCGAGCCCCCAGGGATGGGTTTACGGCGTGTCCTGCACAGCCACACCGCCCCGCCAAACCATCAGCAATCCAGAGCCGCTTTGGCTGTTGCTTCGGCCGTTGCTTGAAGCCTCTGCAGGTGCAGGGCGCAGCCCTGCCGAACACCCCTCTACTTGACCTGCACGTCGATCACGCCGTCGCCAACGCGGGCCTGCAGCGCGTCACCGGGCTGCACCTGGTCGACCTTTCGTACCAGCGTGCCATCGTCAGTGCGGGTCAGGATGCTGTAGCCACGGGCCACGGTGGCCAACGGGCTCACCGCTTCCAGTGAACGCGCCAGTCCGCGCAGTCGCAGTGCATCGCGCTCCAGCAGACGCTGCATCGCTGCCTGCGGCCGCCCGCGCAGGGCAGCCAGGCGGCGCTGCATCGCGTCGAGCTGGCGTTGCGGATGGTGCCCGCGCAGTACCGCGGCCGCATGGCGCAGGCGTGCGGCACGGCGCTCCTGCTGCTGGTTGAAGACCGCATGCAGGCGCCGGCCCAGATCGAGCTGGCGGCGGCGCAACAGGTCCAGCCGCGCCTGCGGGCTCTGTGCGTTCAGGCGCAGCAGGGCGCGGTCGGCACGCTGCATCGCCTGCTGCATCGCATGCCGTTGCAGCTGCACCATGCGCGCGGCCGTACGGCGCAGGCGCAGGGCCAGTTCGCGCTGGTCCGGTACCAGCAGCTCGGCTGCCACCGACGGCGTTGGTGCGCGCAGGTCGGCGGCAAAATCGCTGAGGCTGAAGTCGGTTTCATGGCCCACCGCCGACACTACCGGGGTGCGGCTGGCGGCGATCGCGCGGGCCAGTGCTTCATCGTTGAAGGCCCACAGGTCTTCCAGTGAACCGCCGCCACGGGTCAGCAGGATCACGTCGTAGCGGCCACTGGCATCGGCGGCCTGCAGCAGGCGGGTGATCTGCGCCGCGGCGCTGCTGCCCTGCACCAGGGTCGGCAGCAGGTCGACCTCCAACAGCGGGAAGCGGCGGCCGAGCACGCTCAGCACGTCGCGCACGGCGGCGCCGGTGGGCGAGGTGATCACCGCCAGGCGCTGCACGTGCGCCGGCAGCGGCCGTTTGCGTGCCGGGTCGAACAGGCCTTCGGCCTCCAGGCGTGCCTTCAGCTCTTCGAACGCGCGGCGCAGCGCGCCTTCGCCGGCTTCCTCCATGTGGTCCAGCACCATCTGGTACTCGCCACGGGCGTCGTACAGGGTCACCTTGCCGCGCACCAGCACGCGCATGCCTTCGCGCGGCACGAACTTCAGGTACTGCGCCTTCATCCGGAACATTGCCGCGCGCAGCTGCGCACGCGCATCCTTCAGGGTGAAATACAGATGCCCGGAGGCGGGACGCGCCACGCTGCCCAGTTCGGCCTCGACCCAGATCGCCGGGAAGCTGCCTTCCAGCAGGTCGCGGGCCAGGGTGTTGAGCTGGCTGGGGGTGAGGATGTCGTTGTTGCGTGGCTGCATGGGAACGGCGTGCTGCGGGCGGAACGGGGGCTCAGGATCGCACGTCAGCGCACCGTGTGCTGGCCCAGCGCCCACTGCACGTGTTCACGCACCAGCGGCGAGGGATCATCGACGCGGGTATGCAACGCGGCCAACGCTTCGGCCGAGGACGGTGCATTGCCCAGTGCCACGGCGATGTTGCGCAGCCAGCGTTCATGGCCGCTGCGCCGGATCGGGCTGCCTTCGGTACGGCGCAGGAATTCAGCTTCGTCCCAGGCAAACAGCTGGTCCAGACGGGCAGTGTCGAGGTTGTTGCGAGCGCGGAAATCGGCTTCGTCGGTACGCTTGGCGAACTTGTTCCAGGGGCAGACCAGCTGGCAGTCGTCACAGCCGTAGATGCGGTTGCCGATCAACGGCCGCATGTCTTCGGGGATGGCACCGTCGTGCTCGATGGTCAGGTAGGAAATACAGCGCCGCGCGTCCAGCCGCTGCGGGCCGGTGATGGCCTGGGTCGGGCAGACATCGATGCAGCGCGTGCAGGTGCCGCAGTGTGCCGTGGCCGGTGCATCGATCGGCAGCGGGATATCGATGTAGATCTCGCCGATGAAGAACCAGGAGCCGCCACGGCGGTCGATCAGGCAGGTGTGCTTGCCGATCCAGCCCAGGCCGGCATTGCGCGCCAGTGCGCGTTCCAGCACGGGCGCCGAATCGACGAACACGCGGTAGCCCAGCGGTGCCACTTCATCGTTGATCTGCGTGGCCAGCTTCTGCAGGCGGTTGCGCATCAGCTTGTGGTAGTCGCGGCCCAAGGCGTATCGGGCCACGTAGGCGCGGCCCGGGTCGGCCAGGGTTGCCCAGGCTTCGGTGTCGTCCTTGTGGCTGTAGTCCATGCCCACCGAGATCACCCGTACGGTGCCGGGCAGCAGCTCGGCCGGGCGCGCACGCAGGGTGCCGTGGCGCGCCATCCAGTCCATCGTGCCGTACAGGCCCTGGCCCAGCCAGTCGGCCAGGTGCGCCTCGTCCTCGCCCAGCTCGATGCCGGCGATACCGCAGCGCTGGAAGCCATGCGCACGCGCCAGTTCGCGTATGCGCTGCACGGCCTGGGCCGGATCGACAGGGACGGGGGCGGGGGACATGTGCACCAGTATAAAATCCCTGCATGGCCAACCTTGCCGATCTTTTCGATTCCGCTGCCGCGCGTGCGCTTGATGCGCAGGCCTCGGCGCTGGCCGCCGAGGGTGGTTGGGGCCTGATGGCGCAGGCCGGCCAGGCCGCCTGGCAGTGCCTGCTGCAGCATTGGCCGCAGGCGCAGCGGATCGGCGTGGTGGTCGGAGCAGGCAACAACGGCGGCGACGGCCTGGTGCTGGCCCGCCATGCACGGAAGGCCGGGCGCGCGGTGACGGTGATCGCCTTGCCGGGCAAGCCACCGGCGACGTCGCTGGCACAGCGTGCAGCATCGGAATTCACGTCCGACGGCGGCACCATCACCGATTTCGACGGCGCGCTGCCCGAGGCCGATTTCTGGGTTGATGCCCTGTTCGGTCTGGGCTTCGATCGCGCGCCGGAAGGCGTGGCGCAGGCGCTGATCGCCGCCCTCAACGCGCAGACGGCACCGGTTCTGGCGCTGGACGTCCCCAGTGGCGTCGATGCCGACCGGGGCGCCGTACCGGGCGAGGCGGTGAAGGCTGCTTTGACCCTGCAGTTCATCGTGCCGCATCGCGGGCTGTATACCGGCGATGCGCTGGATCATTGCGGGCGGAAGGCGTTGGCGCCGCTGCAGCTACCCACGGCCGCATGGCAGGGCGTGTCACCCGCCGCAGAGCACTGGACCCAGGCTCGCTTGCGGGCACTGCTGCCGCCGCGTCGTGCCAATACCCACAAGGGCGAATCCGGGCACGTGCTGTGCGTCGGCGGCAACCATGGCAGCGGTGGGGCCATCGCGATGGCGGCCGAAGCGGCACTGCGTGCCGGCGCGGGACTGTTGAGCCTGGCCACCCGGCGCGATCACGTCGGCCCGTTGCTGGCCCGGCTTCCCGAGGCGATGACCCATGCGCTTGAAGATGGCGATGTGCTGCCGGCGCTGCTGGACAAGGCCAGGGTGGTGGCGATCGGCCCCGGCCTGGGCCAGGACGAATGGGCACGCGCACTGTTTGCGCAGGTGCTGGACAGCGGCAAACCGCTGGTGGTTGATGCCGATGCGCTGAATCTGCTGGCGCAGGATCCGCGCGCGCTGCCGGAGGCGATCCTTACGCCACATCCGGGCGAGGCCGCGCGCCTGCTCGACTGCAGTACCGCTGACATCCAGGCCGATCGCTACCGCTGTGCGCAGGCGTTGGCCGAGCGCTTCCACGCCGTGGTGGTGCTGAAGGGCGCGGGCAGCATCGTGACGGCGCCCGGGCAGGTGCCACGGCTGATTGCTGCAGGCAACCCCGGCATGGCCGTGGGGGGCATGGGCGACCTGCTCACCGGCATCATTGCCAGCCTGCGCGCGCAGGGCCTGGCCGCCTTCGACGCTGCCGCCACTGGCGCACTGCTGCACGCGCTCGCCGGCGACGCTGCGGCCGCCGACGGCGCGCGCGGCATGCTTCCCACTGATCTGCTGGTGCCGCTGCGGCAACTGGCCAACCCGGAACGCTCTTCATGACTGAATTCTTCCTTGCCGACAGCGATGCCACCGAACTGCTCGGGCAGTGGCTGGCGGCGACCCGACCGCCGCAGGCGCTGATCGAACTGCGCGGCGACCTGGGCGCCGGCAAATCCACCACCGCACGCGCACTGCTGCGCGCGCTGGGCGTGCAGGGCGCCATCCGCAGCCCCACTTACACCCTGGTCGAGCGCTATCCGCTGGCCACCGGTGGCGAGGCCTGGCACCTGGACCTGTACCGGATCGGCCAGGCCGGCGAACTCGATTTCCTGGGCCTGGACGAGGGCAGCGCGGTGTTGTGGCTGGTGGAATGGCCGGAACGCGGCGCTGGCGCGCTGCCGCCGACCGACCTGGTGGTGGCGTTGGAGATCGAGGGGCAGGGGCGCCGCGTCCGTCTCACCGGAGCCAGCGACGTCGGACATGAGTGGCTGAAGCGGCTTCCCCAAGGGGGCGACTTGCAGGCCATTTCTGTCGGCTGACGAGAACAAAGACCGGCAGGTTACGGATTATTAAGGAAAAAGGTGTTGCATTCCGTTCAGCGCGGTGATTGAATCCTGAGCCATGCGCCCGGGGAACCGTCTCATCGCTATCTGTGCCGCCGTCGGACTGGGTCTGGCGAGCGTCAGTGCGTGGGCCGGTGAAGTCCGCCAGGTCCTGCTGAATACCGGCGCCACTGGCACCCGTGCCGAGATCTCGCTGGTCGGCAGTGGCGGCTACAAGACGCTTTCTCTGGCCGGTCCGAACCGTCTGGTCGTCGACTTCCCTGACTCCAGCGCCATACGCAACCTGAAGATGCCGGCTGCGCAGGGCGTGGTCACGGCGGTGCGTACCGGACAGCCGGTGCCGGGGACCTTCCGTGTCGTTTTCGACCTCGCTGAATCGGTGGCGCCGTTCCGCCCGCAGATGCAGCGGGAGGGCAATGAATCCAAGCTGGTGATCGAATGGCCGGGCGATGGCCCGGCCGTGGCCGCCAGCCGTCCGGCAGCGACACCGGCGGTGCAGCCGCAGGCACCGGTGGCGACGCCCGGGCCGACCCCGGCTGAAAGCGCACAGTCGCGTTCCGATGCCGCACGTGCGACCGCACTGCTGACCGCGCAGGTGCGGCAGCAGGCCAGTGCCACTGCCGCCGCACCGGCCACGCCGACCCCGGCGCCGTCCACCGCGCCGGCCCAGGTTGCGGCGGCCGGTACCGTGGCCAGCAGCTCACCTTCTTCCTCGCCGGCCGCGATCCTGGCCGGCCAGCGCACCGCCGCCGTGGTGACCACGCCGCCGGCTACCGTGCCTGCACCGGCGCCGACGCCGGTGGAACCGCCGCGCCCGGCCATGCCCAGCGATGCCTCGCGCATCCGCATGCAGGCCGGCATGCGTCATCTGGTGGTCGCCATCGATCCCGGCCATGGTGGCCAGGATCCCGGCGCGATCGGCCCGACCGGCAAGCGCGAAAAGGATGTCACCCTGGCGGTGGCGCGTGAGCTGGCCCGCCAGGTCAATGCGACGCCGGGCCTGAAGGCCTATCTGACCCGCGACAGCGACGTGTTCATCCCGCTGCCGATGCGTGCGCAGAAGGCACGTGCAAACAAGGCCGACATCTTCATTTCGATCCATGCCGACGCGGCCGAAAACCGTTCGGCCACTGGTTCGTCGGTATACGTGCTGTCGACCAAGGGCGCCTCTTCGCAGCGCGCCCGCTGGCTGGCGGACAAGGAAAACGCGGCCGACCTGGTGGGTGGCGTGCGCCTGCAGCAGACCGAAGGCACGCTTGCCAACGTGCTGCTGGACCTTGCCCAGAGCGGTTACATGAAGGCATCTGAAGATGCCGCCGGCCACGTGCTGGGCGGCCTGAAGCGGATCGGCAACAACCACAAGCCGAACATCGAACGTGCGAACTTCGCCGTGCTGCGCACCTCGGACATGCCGGCGATGCTGGTGGAAACCGCGTTCATCTCCAACCCGGACGAAGAGCGCCGCCTGATCGACCCGGCCTACCAGCGCAAGATCGCCGGCGCCGTGCTCGATGGCGTGCACACCTTCTTCAGCCGCCAGCCACCGCCGGGCACGCTGTACGCAGCCCGTGCCCAGGCCGAGATCGACGCTGCCGGGACCATGGCCGGCGGCAGCAAGTAACCCGCCGAAGGCAGGTTACTGCTTTCTGTAGCGTCGACTGTCAGTCGACTACGCGCGCAGCGCGGGGTTTTCGCCGCCCGGCGGAGGGCAGTCGACTGACAGTCGACTCTACACGGGGCGGCTCCGCTATCATCAACCCATGAAGTCTGCTGCCCATCCTCTCCCATGAGCGCGCCCGGACCGCGCCCGATCCGGCCGTTGCCGGAAATCCTGATCAACCAGATCGCCGCCGGCGAAGTGGTCGAACGTCCTGCGTCAGTGGTCAAGGAGCTGGTCGAGAACGCGATCGATGCCGGTGCCAGCCGCGTTGATATCGATCTTGAAGAGGGTGGTGTCCGCCTGATCCGCATCCGCGACAATGGCAGTGGCATCGCGCCGGAACAGCTGCCGCTGGCGGTCTCGCGCCACGCCACCAGCAAGATCGCCGATCTGGACGACCTCGAATCGGTGGCCACGCTCGGGTTCCGTGGCGAAGCGCTGCCGTCGATCGCCTCGGTCAGCCGCTTTACCCTGTCCTCGCGTCGCGCGCATGACGAACACGGTTCGGCACTGCAGATCGAAGGCGGCAAGATCGGCGAAGTGACGCCCCGTGCGCATGCACCCGGCACCACGGTGGAAGTGCGCGAGCTGTTCTACAACGTACCGGCGCGGCGCAAGTTCCTGCGCGCCGAGCGTACCGAACTGGGCCATATCGAAGAGTGGTTGCGTTCGCTGGCGCTTGCGCGACCGGATGTCGAGCTGCGCGTGTCGCACAACGGCAAGGCCTCGCGCCGCTACAAGCCGGGCGATCTGTATTCCGATGCGCGCCTGGCCGAAACGCTGGGCGAGGATTTCGCCAACCAGGCCGTGCGCGTCGACCACAGTGGTGCCGGCCTGCGCCTGCACGGCTGGATCGCGCAGCCGCATTATTCGCGCGCCAGCGCCGACCAGCAGTACCTGTACGTCAACGGCCGTTCGGTGCGCGACCGCAGCGTCGCCCATGCGGTGAAGATGGCTTACGGCGATGTGCTGTACCACGGCCGCCAGCCAGCCTATGTGCTGTTCCTCGAGCTCGACCCGACCCGCGTTGACGTCAACGTGCACCCGGCCAAGCACGAGGTTCGCTTCCGTGATTCGCGGCTGGTGCACGATTTCGTCTACCGCACGCTGAAGGACGCGCTGGCTGATACCCGCGCCGGCATGTCGTCGCAGGAGATCGGTGCGGGTCCGGTGCATCCGGTGGACGCCGCTGCTGCACCGATGACATCGAGCGCGGGCGCATCGGGTTTCGGGCTGGCGCGTGGACCTGCGCCCGGTGCCGGCTCGGGTGGCGGTGGTGGTGGTTTTTCCGGCTGGCGCCCGCAGCAGCCCCTTGGACTGCAGGTGGCCGATGCACCGGCGGCCTATGCCGCACTGTATGCCGCACCGGCCGGTGCCGAACGCGGTGCTGCGCTGCCGCCGATGCCGGCCGAGAACGGACTGCCGGTGACCAGTGCCGACGCCGGCGTACCGCCGCTGGGCTACGCGATCGCGCAGCTGCACGGCATCTACATCCTGGCCGAGAACGCAGAAGGCCTGATCGTGGTCGACATGCATGCCGCGCACGAGCGCATCGGCTACGAGCGCCTGAAGAACGCGCACGACGGTATCGGCCTGCAGTCGCAGCCGCTGCTGGTGCCGATCACACTCGCCGTGGGCGAGCGCGAAGCCGACACCGCCGAAAGTGAAGCCGAAACGTTGGCGGCGCTCGGCTTCGAGGTGACCCGTGCCGGTCCCGGATCGCTGCACGTGCGCAGTATTCCAGCGCTGTTGGCGCATGCCGAACCGGAGGGGCTGCTGCGCGATGTGCTGACCGACCTGCGCGAGCACGGCCAGAGCCGCCGCGTGGCCAGCGCGCGTGACGAACTGCTGTCGACCATGGCCTGTCACGGTGCGGTGCGTGCCAACCGGCGCCTGACCGTGCCGGAAATGAACGCGCTGCTGCGCGACATGGAAATCACCGAACGGTCTGGCCAGTGCAACCACGGCCGGCCGACCTGGGCCCGTTTTTCGCTGGCGGAGATCGACCGCTGGTTCCTGCGCGGACGTTGAGGGGAGCATCGATGCGTTATCGGGGAATGGGCGGTCTGCTGGCCGCCTTGCTGTTGGCCGCGTGCAGTCCGGCAACACCGCCGGCGCCGAAGGTTACCGAAGATCCGGCCTATGCGGCCGCGCAGCAGCAATGGCGGGTGGCCCGCTACCAGGACCTGACCCGACCCGATGGCTGGACGGCCCTGGTCGGCCTGCACTGGCTGCAGAACAAATCACACTTCGTCGGCAGTGGTGCCACCAACGGCATCCGCCTGACGGTCGGCCCGGACAAGCTGGGCCTGCTGCGTCGCGAGGGCAGCCAGTGGTGGTTCACGCCCGAAGCCGGTGTGGATGTCAGCCATGATGGCCAGCCGGTGCGCGGCCGTATCCGCATCGACACCGACAAGGATCCGCAGCCAACCCTGTTGGCCTTCGACGGTGGCAAGGGCCAGCTCAGCATCATCCGGCGCGGGCCGCGCGATGCGCTGCGGGTCAAGCATGCCGATGCGCCGGCGCGCCGTGATTTCGCCGGGCTGGAGTACTGGCCGGGTGGCCCGGACTGGCAGGTGCAGGCACGCTTCATCCCGCATCCGGCGGGCAAGACCCTGCCCATTGTCGACATCACCGGCCTGACCACCGAGATGCCCAATGCGGGGGCGGTCGAATTCGAACGCGACGGCCGCACATGGCGGCTGGAGGCGATCGGAGCCACCGGGCAGCCGCTGTTCCTGATCTTTGCCGACCGCACCAGTGGCCGCGGCAGTTATCCGGCCGGGCGCTACCTGGATACCGATGCGCCGGCAGCCGACGGCACGCTACGCATCGATTTCAATCATGCCTACAACCCGCCGTGTGCATTCACCGCCTATGCCACGTGCCCGCTGGCGCCGCCGGAAAACAGGCTGGACCTGCGCATGGAAGCGGGCGAGAAGGCCTACCACCTGTCTGAAGGAGAGGGCTGAGATGCCGTTGAAGGGACTGTTCCGTGCAACGCTGCTGATGGCAGCGTTTGCAATCGCACCGCTGGCACCGGCGCGCAATGCACCGGCCACCGACGCCGCGGCCACGGCGGCGGCCAAGCCGCCGGTGCCGCTGCTGTGGAAGGTGACCGGCCCGGGTGATTCACGCGTATACCTGCTTGGATCATTCCACCTGTTGAAACCGCAGGACTACCCGCTGTCGCCCGATGTCGAGCAGGCCTTCGAGGCCTCGCAGCGGGTCGTGTTCGAACTGTCACCGGAGGACATGCAGTCGCCGCAGCTGGCCAGCCGCATGGTGCAGGCTGCCGTGCGCACCGATGGCAGCGAGCTCAAGCGCGATCTCGACGCGGCCACCTGGCAGAAGCTGCAGGCGTTCGCATCCGAGAACAAGCTTCCGTTGGCACAGATGCAGGGCATGAAGCCTTGGTTCGTCGGCCTGAGCATTTCGGTCGGGCAGATGCAGAAGATGGGCCTGGACCCGGCGCTGGGCCTGGACCGTCATTTCATGGAGCGCGCGCAGAAGACCGGCCGCAGGACCGCTGGGTTGGAAGACATCGATACCCAGATCGGCATGCTCGACGGCATGACCGTGCAGGAGCAGCGACAGATGCTGTCCGAGGCGCTGGATCAGGCGGGCAAGGGCGATGAGCAGGCGCGCCAGCTGCATGACGCCTGGCGGCGAGGCGATGAGCGCGTGTTGTGGACGAAGATGGCCGCGGAAATGCGCCAGCAGTACCCGCAGCTTTACCAGCGAATCAACACCGGGCGCAACGATGCGTGGGTACCGAAGCTGCTGCCGTACCTGCAGGCCGGGCAGGGTGGCACGCTGGTGGTGGTCGGTACGCTGCACCTTCTGGGAGGTGACGGCGTGGTCGAGAAGCTGAAGGCGAAGGGCTACAAGGTCGAACGCGTATGCACGGGGTGCAAGGCGAAACGTTGATGCTCCGCCGGGGGCACAAAACAAAACGGCGCGCCATCGGGCGCGCCGTTTTCGTATCCGCCGGTACAGCGGCTCAGCGGCGGGTCTTGCCGCCGGTGCCGGTACCGGGTTCGTTGGGCTTGTTGCCGGTACCGGTACCGGTGCCACCCGGTCGCGGACCACCGAAACCGGTGCCCATGCTGCGCTGGAATTCCTGCCACAGCTCCAGGTTGCGCTCGGTCAGCTGATTCATCATCGCCCACGGGGTCTGGCCCAGCAGGTTGCCCATCTGCTGGCGGAACTGCTGCTGCTGGTCGAGGAAGACCTGCATGCTGCGCTCCAGGTAGTTGCCCATGAAGCCCTGCAGGGAATCGCCGTAGAAGCGGATCAGCTGGCTCAGCAGCTGGGTGGACAGCATCGGTTCGCCGTCCTGTTCCTGGTCGGCGATGATCTGCAGCAGGACCGAACGGGTGAGGTCGTCGCCGCTCTTGGCGTCACGGACTTCGAAGTCTTCACCGTCCAGGATCAGCTGGCGCACGTCCTCGATGGTGATGTAGCTGGAGATCTCGGTGTCGTAGAGACGGCGGTTCGGATACTTCTTGATGATGCGGGTCGCAGCCATTGAAGCGGTCACTCGTCACAGTAGATGCGAAGCATGGCGCAGTGCAGCAGCCGTTGCAACCGCCTCAGCCCCCGCCAGGCTTGGCTTTCACAGGGGATCATGTTGCGCAACAAGGGTTTGCGTGCTGCGCAGCATGGCCATCGGCAGGGGCGGCGGGTGTGCGCCGCCGAGGCCGGCGCGGCCGCCGGCGCGGCTTACCAACCCATATGGTGGCCGCCATTGATGTCCAGGTTGCTGCCGGTGATCCACGAGGCTTCCTCCGCCACCAGGAAGGACACCCCGTAAGCGATTTCCTCCGGCTTGCCGAGGCGCCCGGTGGGAATGTCGGCGACGATCTTGGCGCGCACTTCTTCCGGCACCGCCATCACCATGTCGGTCGCGACGTAGCCGGGCGAAATGGTGTTGACGGTAATGCCGAAGCCGGCGTTCTCGCGTGCCAGCGAGATGGTGAAGCCGTGCATGCCGGCCTTGGCCGCCGCGTAGTTGGCCTGGCCGTACTGGCCCTTCAGGCCGTTGATCGAACTGATCTGGATGACCCGGCCCCAGCCGCGGCGGCGCATGCCCTCGATGACCGGGCGGGTGACGTTGAACACCGAATTGAGGTTGGTGTTGATCACATCGTGCCACTGGTCCGCGCGCATGCGATGGAACGTGGTGTCGCGGGTGATGCCCGCGTTGTTGACCAGGATCTCGACCGGGCCCAGCTCGGCCTCGACGGCGCGCACCAGCGCTTCGGCGCTGCCTGGATCGGAGACATCGCCCGGGAAGATCGACACGCTGTAGCCGCGTTCGGTCATTGCCTGCTGCCAGGCGCGGGCCTTGGCCTCGTCGCGGTAGTTGGTGGCGACCCGGTGGCCCTGGTCGGCCAGGCGTTGGCAGATGGCGGTGCCGATGCCGCCGGTTCCGCCGGTGACCAGTGCGACGCGAGATGTCATGGAGTGTTGTCCGGGTGTCGGGTGGGGGAAGGGGGATTCTGCAACATCGGCGCGGAAAGTGCGCCGGCTGGCAACAGGATGTCGGTCCGCGGCAGTCGTGCCGGGTCGAAGGTCTGCCGAGCGGTGGCCAGCAGCGTATCCAGGTCGTGCGCAGGTTCCAGCGCCCCAGGTGCCTGGCCGAGCAGCTTCCAGAGCTGGCGCAGCACGGGCAGCGGGTGCGAACTGTCCACCGGCAGCGCCGCCAGCGACTTGGACAGTTTGTGGCCCGGCGCATCCAGCAGCAGCGGCAGGTGCCAGTAGCGCGGCACCGCCAGCCCCAATGCCTGCTGCAGCAGGATCTGCCGCGCCGTGGAGTCGAGCAGGTCGGCGCCGCGCACCACTTCGGTCACTCCTTGCGCGGCGTCATCGACCACCACCGCCAACTGGTAGGCCCAGCAGCCATCGGCGCGGCGCAGCACGAAGTCGCCGACTTCGGCGTGCACGTCCTGCTGCTGCGGGCCGCGCAGGCCATCGTCGAAGTGCACGATGCTGCCCGGTGGCACGCGGAAGCGGACGGCAGGGTCCGGTCGAGGTTGCCGGGCGACGCAACGATGGTGGATGCCGCCGTTGGCGGCCAGGTCGCTGCGGCTGCAGTGGCAGACAAAGGCCTGGTCGCTGGCCAGCAGCACGTCCAGCGCGGCCTGGTAGGCCTCGCCGCGGGTGCTCTGCCAGAGGATCGGGCCATCGTGGACCAGGCCGAACGCTGCCAGCGCCTGCAGCTGTGACTCGGCGGCGCCGGGCACGGTGCGTGGTGGATCGACGTCTTCGATGCGCAGCCGCCACAGGCCGCCGTTATGTCGCGCGAGCAGCCAGCTGCCGAAGGCGGCGAGCAGGGATCCGGGATGGAGCAGGCCGGTCGGCGAGGGCGCGAAACGACCGCAGGGAATGGGGGAGGTCATGCTGGCTGAATCGTCGGTCAGGTTGGCGCTTGAATTCAAGCTGACCACACCGCAAATTGACCGGTATCGACCCCTTCCGAGCCGGATTTTCCCATGTTTACCCGCATTGCCCTGTTCCTGGCGACCAACTTCGCGGTCCTGATTCTCGCCAGCATCGTGATGTCGTTGCTCGGGGTCAATCCAAGCCAGATGAGCGGCCTGCTGGTCATGGCCGCGATCTTCGGCTTCGGTGGCTCCTTCATCTCGCTGCTGCTCTCCAAGTGGATGGCCAAGCGCTCCACCGGTGCGGTGGTGATCACCGAGCCGCGCAACCAGACCGAGCGCTGGCTGCTGGCCACCGTCGAGCGCCAGGCCAAGGCGGCCGGTATCGGCATGCCCGAAGTAGCGGTGTACGAAGGCCCGGAGATCAACGCCTTCGCCACTGGCGCCAACCGCAACAACGCGCTGGTGGCGGTGTCCACCGGCCTGCTGCACAACATGAGCGAAGACGAGGCCGAAGCGGTGCTGGGCCACGAGATCGCCCACGTCGCCAACGGTGACATGATCACCATGGCGCTGCTGCAGGGCGTGCTGAACACCTTCGTGATCGTGCTGGCCCGCGTGGTCGGCGGCATCATCGACAGCGCGCTGTCGGGTAACCGCGAAGGCGGCGGCCGTGGCTTCGCCTATTACATCATCGTGTTCGTGCTGGAGATGGTGTTCGGCCTGTTCGCCACCATGATCTCGATGTGGTTCTCGCGCCACCGCGAGTTCCGCGCCGACGCCGGCGGTGCCTCGCTGGCCGGCCGCCAGAAGATGATCGCCGCGTTGGAGCGGCTGCAGCTGAACCACGGCCAGAGCACGCTGCCGACCCAGATTGCCGCTTTCGGTATTGCTGGTTCGACGGCGAAGAAGCTGTTCATGAGCCATCCGCCGCTGGAAGAGCGCATCGCCGCGCTGCGGGCGTCGACGGTGGCGTAAGTCTCCGTACTTCTACGGTAGTGCAGGAACGCCTGGCCCCGCGCCGGGCGTTTTTGTTTGCGCGGTGCATTGCTGATGCCGGATCGTGCCCGGCGGATCGTTTCCGCGCCTGCGGGGAGGTGTCACTTTCTTTGCTCGTGCAAAGAAAGTAACCAAAGAAACACGCCGCCAGGGCGCGAGCCGACGTGCTGCGCACGCCGGTACCCTGCGCTCCTCGGCCCGTCGAGGGACGGTGCGGGAACTCGCTGCGCTCAGACACCCGCACCTCTCCGCCCTCGCCGGACCTGCGGTGCTCGGCTCGCTCAAGGCGGACCCAAGGTCAAATGCCACAGCGGCACCCGGTTGATCCATGCCACGCGTGCATGCTGTTGCCCTTGATCTTGACCTTCCAGTCCGCCTTGAGCGAGCCGAGCATCGCAGGGGAATCAGGGGCGAAGAGGCGCCGGTGTCTGAGCGCAGCGAGTTCGGCGCCGTCCCCTGATTCTCCGAGAAGCGCAGGGAACCGTCGCGTAGCGACGGCTCGCGGCTGGCGGAGCGTTTCTTTGGTTACTTTCTTTGCGCGCAAAGAAAGTGACACCCCTCCGCGGTCGCGGAAATGACTCTTCGTGCGCACAAACGAAAACGGCACCTTCGCAGGTGCCGTCTCCATGAACCGCTTCAGGCGAAACCTCAGAACTTCGCGTCGAACTCCGCCGCGTAGCCCGTGTTCACCAGCACCTTCTGCAGCGACTCGGCCACCTTCAGGTTGCCGGCAACGATCTGGTGGGTCTCCGGGCCACGGTTGTCCATCCGGCCCAGGGTCGCGCCCTTGAAGTCGCAGACCTTGCCACCCGCCTCGCGGACCAGCAGCAGCCCGGCAGCGATGTCCCACGCCTTCACGCCGGCTTCGAAATAGGCGTCGGCGCGGCCGCAGGCCACGTAGGCCAGGTCCAGCGCGGCCGAACCGGTGCGGCGGATGTCCTCAGCCTGGACCAGCAGGGTGTCGACCGACTTCAGCTGCGCGCTGGCGCGGCTGCGTTCGCGCGGGGCGAAGCCGGTGTGGATCATCGTGCCTTCCAGATCCTTGCGGTCGGCCACGCGGATGCGGCGGTCGTTCAGCACGGCGCCGGCGCCACGGCTGGCGGTGAACAGTTCATTGCGCAGCGGATCGAAGATGACGGCATCGGTCGGCTCGCCGTTCTCGACCAGGGCGATCGACACGCAGTAGTGCGGCACGCCGCGCAGGTAGTTGCTGGTGCCATCCAGCGGGTCGATGACCCACATCTGGCGGCGCTCGCCCTGCACGCCACCTTCTTCACCGAAGATGCCGTAATCCGGGTAGGCGCGCTTGAGTTCCTTGACGATGACCTTTTCCGCGTCCGCATCCACTTCGCTGGCGTAGTCCATCCGGCCCTTCTGCACCACGTTCAGTGCCTCGAGCTTGTTGATGTTGCGCAACAGGACGTTGCCGGCGAGGCGGGCGGCCTTGACCATGACGGTGACGGCGGGTTTCTGCATGGCGTGGGCTCCCGGAAAGGCAGAAGAGATGGACTGGCGGGGGAAAAGAGCGGGTCCGGCGCAGTGGCCGGCCGCACAGTTTACCATTGGTCATCGTCCAGCTCGACCTTTTCCCTGTTCATGTCCCAGTTTCCCGCCGCCACCCGCCTCCGATTCGTCCTGGTCGGTACCCAGCACCCCGGCAACATGGGGGCTGCCGCCCGCGCCCTGAAGACCATGGGCCTGGCCCGCCTGGTGCTGGTCGCCCCCGAAAAGCCGCTGGACGAGGAGGCCTTCCGCCGCTCGGCCGGTGCCGAAGACGTGCTGGGGGACGCTCCGGTGGTGGCTACCCTGGCCGAGGCCGTGGCGGATTGCCGCCTGGTACTGGGTTGCACGGCCCGTGCCCGCCGCGTCCAGCTGGAGGAGTACCTGCCGGCCGATGCCGCTGCCCGTGCGGTGGCCAAGGCGGGCGAAGGTGCCGAGGTCGCACTGGTATTCGGCCGCGAGCGCACCGGCCTGACCAACGAGGAGCTGCAGCTCTGCCACGCCGCAGTGCACATCCCGTCAGACCCGGAGTTCAGCTCGCTCAACCTGGCCGCCGCCGTGCAGGTGCTGGCGTACGAAACGCGCATGCAGCTGCTGGGCGCGCAGCCGGCCGCCGACGCCGAGCCGGGCTTCCGCGAACAGGCCGCCAGCCATGAGCAGATGGAGAGCTTCTTCGCCCAGCTCGGCGACACCCTGGACGAGATCGATTTCCACAAGGGCCGCGCGCCGGAATCGGCGATGCGCAAGCTGCGCCGCCTGTTCCTGCGCAGCGAGCCGAGCGAGCAGGAAGTGCGCCTGTTGCGTGGCATCCTCGCCGACACCCAGCGCATGGCGCGTCTGGCCCAGGCCGGCAGCAAGGACAGCTGACGACGTTCTCATTTTTTCGGGTAGTCTGTCTGGATACCCAGGGGGGGATGACGTCTGTGTCGGGTCTGCGAAAGGCAATGCAGGGGGGACTGCTGAGCCTGGCCATGGTCCTGCTGGCCGGAGCCGTGCATGCAGCACCGGATCCGGTGCTGGTGCTGGGCCGGATCAGCGATGACCCCCAGGCTCACTACGAGCAGCTGCAACCCCTGCTGGACTACGTGGTGGCGCGCATGCATGACGTCGGCATCCAGGAGGGGCGGGTACTGATGGCCCGCGACCCGCAGCAGATGGCCAGCTATCTGCGGCGGGGACGGGTCGACTGGGTCACGGAAACCTCCGGTACGGCGGTGGCACTGGGCCAGCGCAGTGGTGCGCGGCCGCTGCTGTTGACCGAGCGCAACGGGGTGCGCGAATACCAGACGGTGTTCTTCGTGCGCAGCGACAGTCCCATCCAGCGGGTGCAGGATCTGCGCGGCCATCGCCTGGCCCTGCAGAACACGGCATCCACCAGCGCCTACCTGGTGCCGGTGATGACTCTGCTGAACCATGGCCTGTCGCCGCAGATCCTGGCCGGGGTCTGGGACGTGCCCGGGCGTGACAGCGTGGGGTATGTGTTCGCGCGCAGCGAGTTGAACATCGCGACGTACGTGCACAAGGGGATGGCGGATGTGGGGGCGGTGAGCAGCGTGGACTGGAACGACGAGCGGCGGGTGCCGGCTGCATTCCGGCGCGATTTCCGCGAACTGCTGCGCACCGAACCCTACCCGCGTGCGGTGGAGATGGTCCGCGCCGACCTCGATGCCCGGGTGCGCGACCGCCTGCAGGAAGTCCTGCTGCAGGCCGCCAGCGACCCGCAGGCACAGGGTGCGTTGCATCGGTTTTTTGGCACTTCCGGTTTCCACCGTGTCGATGCGCATGCGCAGCAGCGGTTGGATGAATTGAAACAAGGATTGACGCGCGTGCGGATGGAAGTGGAATGAAGTGGCTCGGCTCGGGGATGCAGGCCCGGTTCCTGCTGGCGATGGGCGGAGCGATGGTCGTGGTGGTCGCCATCCTGGCGGTGCTGCTGGGGCGCCAGACGGCGATGCAGAGCGAGGTGCGCACCCTCAGCGGTGGCGTCATCCATGAGTTGTTCGACCGCAGCGTGCGCAGCCGCGGCGAGGCGATGGCACGCGAGTTGTCCGATGCGCTGGCCAACCCGCTGTATTACCGCGACCTGGACCAGGTCGGCGTGCTGGTGCGCAGCACGGCGCGACAGCCGGTGGTGCGCTATGTACTGGTGTTCGACGAGCGCGGCCGGCTGGTGCACGACGGCTCGGTCGAGGTCCCGGGATTCGGCCAGCCGATGGCCGATCCCCTGGCACCCAAGGCTGCGGCGGCGCAGGCCTTGCTGGTGCAGGAATCGCCGAAGGTGCTGGACAACACGATGCCGATCATGGTTGGCAACCAGCGCATCGGCGGCGTCCGCGTCGGCATGGCGCTGGACGAAGTGCAGCAACGCGAACAGGCGGCCAACGCCACCCTTGGCGAGCGCCTGCAACTGGTCGGCAGCCGCCACCTGGGTTGGTTGCTGCTGATGCTGGGGTTGCTGGTGGTGATCGGCGTGGTGGTGATCCTGTACGTGCAGCGCACGCTGGTCGCGCCGATCCGCGATCTGGCCGCGGCCGCGCGCCGCATCGAGGCCGGTGACTACCAGACGCCCCTGGCCGAGAACACCCGTGACGACGAAGTGGGTGAGCTGGTGCGCGGCTTCGCCCGCATGCGCGATGCGATCGCCCGCCATGACCGTGAAGTGCGGCGCATGGCCTATACCGACGCGCTGACCGGGCTGACCAACCGGCTGGCATTCCGCGAAGCGCTGGACCATCGGCTGATGGCGGCGCGTGCCGCCAATCACCGGTTGGGCCTGCTGTTCGCCGACATCGACGATTTCAAGCGGGTCAACGACACGCTTGGCCATGAGGCCGGTGACGAGGCGTTGCTGCAGTTCGCACAGCGCATCGGCCGCGCCGTTGCGGAGGCAGGCGGCGACGAGGCCCTGCTGGCCCGCTTCGGCGGTGACGAGTTCGTGATCCTGGTGGGCGACGGTGATGTGGCCGCCAACGCGCGGCTGCTGGCCGAAGTGCTGGTGCGCGAGCTGGGCAGGCCGCTGGTGGTGCAGGGCAGGGAGCTGTTCCTGGGCACCTCGATCGGCGTGACCCTGTTCCCCGACGATGCGGCCGATGCGACCACCCTGTTGAAAAACGGCGACATCGCCATGTACCAGGCGAAGATGGCCGGCAAGAACTGCTATCGCTACTACAGCCGGGCGATGGACCACGCGGTCGAACGTCGCGTGCATATGGAACAGGAGCTGCGCGGGGCCTGGGAGCGAGGCGAACTGCGCCTGGCCTACCAGCCGATCTTCCGCATGCGCGACCGCCGCATGGTCGGCGTCGAAGTGCTGCTGCGCTGGCAGCATCCGACCCTGGGCACGATACCGCCATCGGTGTTCATCGAGGTGGCCGAGCAGAGTGGTCTGATCGAGATCATCGGCCCGAAAGTACTGCGTGCGGCCTGCATGGAGGCCTCGCAATGGCCACGTGGCGTGGCAGGCGACGACCTGTTCGTGTCGGTGAACGTGTCACCGCGGCAGCTGCGCGGCGGCGAACTGCCGGCGCTGGTCGCGCAATGCCTGCATGAGTCCGGGCTGCCAGCGTCGCGCCTGCATCTGGAGCTGACCGAGACCGCGGTGATCGGTGACGAGATGGTCGCCGCGCAGCTGCTGGACAAGCTGCACCGCACCGGCGTGAAGGTATGGCTGGACGACTTCGGCACCGGCTTCTCCGGGCTCAGTCATCTGCGCCAGGTGCCGGTGGACGGCGTGAAGATCGACAAGAGCTTCGTGGCCGACATGCAGCGTGATCCCGACGACCTCGCATTGACCACGGCGATCATCGCCATGGCCCACGCGCTGGGCATCACGGTGGTGGCCGAGGGCATCGAGCAGCAGGCGCAGTTCGAACTGCTGGCGCAGCGCGGCTGCGATCTGGGGCAGGGCTACTGGCTGAGCCACCCGGTCACCGCCACCGAAGTGGTGCGGATGATCGAATCGGGCGTTTGACCGATTGACGTTGTGCCGGGGGTCATCCCTTTTCCGCAGGAAAAGGGATCTGACCCCGCTACGGAATTACACCGGGCGCTTGCTCGGGTCGCCGGGCAGTTCGCGCACCAGCTTCGGGACCAGATAGCCGGACAGGCGCGCGGTCAACCCGGCAATCAATGCCTTGGCCCGGGTGTCGTCCACTTCGAAGTGGGCCACGCCCTCGACCCGGTCCAGCTGGTGCAGGTAGTAGGGCAGCACGCCGGCGGCGAAGCTGCGCTCGCTCAGGTCCTGCAGGGCCTGCACGCTGTCGTTGACCCCGCGCAGCAGCACCGCCTGGTTCAGCAGCTGGGCGCCGATGCCGCGCAGGCGCGCCATCGCGGCGTCCACGCTGGCGTCGAATTCGTTGGCGTGGTTGGCGTGGACCACGATGGCCAGCGGCCACGGCAGGCCACCCAGCCAGGCCAGCAGTTCCTCGTCCACGCGCTCGGGCAGCACGATCGGCAGCCGGGTATGGATGCGCAGGCGGCGGATATGCGGGATCGCGCGCAGGGCGTCGGTCAGCTCGACCAGCTTGTGCGTGGCCAGCGACAGCGGGTCACCGCCGGACAGGATCACCTCGTCGATGTCCGGGTCGGCGGCGATGGCGGCTACGGCCTCCTGCCAGCCGCCCTTGGCAGCGTTTTCCGCGCCATAGTCGAAGTGGCGGCGGAAGCAGTAGCGGCAGTTGATCGCACAGCTGCCCGTCGCCACCAGCAGGGCGCGGCCACGGTACTTCTGGATGACGCCGGTGGCCTTCTTGGCGGCACCATCACCCACCGCATCGAAGCTGAACCCGGGCGCCGGGCGCATTTCCTCGTCGATCGGCAGCACCTGCCGCAGCAGCGGATCGGCCGGATCGCCCTTGCGCATGCGGGCCACGAACCCCTCCGGCACGCGCAGCGCGAACTGGGCCATGGCCGCTTCGGAGACGCCCAGTGCCGCCGGGTCCAGCTGCAGCCGGGCCAGCAGCGCCTGCGGGTCGCGCAGTGCCTGGCGCCAGAGCTGCTGCCAGCGCGCGGGCGCGCCTGGCGACTGGGGCCGGGGGAAGGCGGAAAGCTGCATGGAGAGGGGGCCTGCGGTTATCATGGGGGCAGAAAAACAGTCGCCCACCGGCATCCGGTGGGCTTTCCATTCTAACGGCTCGCCGCACCCGCGGCGTTTTTGCCACTCAGGAGTTTACGCATGGCCAGCTACGGCATGAACGACGTCAAGAACGGGATGAAGATCCTGGTCAACAACCAACCGGCCGTCATCATCGACACCGAATACGTCAAGCCGGGCAAGGGCCAGGCCTTCACCCGCGTGAAGTACCGCCTGATCAAGGACGGCCGTACCCAGGAAGTGACCATGAAGTCGACCGACTCGCTGGATGCAGCCGACGTCGTCGATACCGACATGAACTTCATGTACAGCGACGGCGAGTACTGGCACTTCATGGACCCGGAATCCTTCGAGCAGGTCCAGGCCACCAAGGCCGGCATGGGCGGCGCCGAGAAGTGGCTGAAGGGCGAGGAGTCCTGCGTGGTCACCCTGTGGAACGGTGAGCCGATCTTCGTGCAGCCGCCGAACTTCGTCGAGCTGAAGATCACCGAAACCGATCCGGGCGTCCGTGGCGACACCTCGGGCGGCGGCGGCAAGCCGGCCACCCTGGAAACCGGCGCCGTGGTCCGCGTGCCGCTGTTCGTGAACCAGGACGAAGTGATCCGCGTCGACACCCGTTCGGGCGAATACTCCGCACGCGTCAAGTAATCCGGCGCAGCCGGATTACGGTAGTGACGGCCGCTGGCCGGATACGCGCCATCGCATTCGCGCTGGCGCTCCCATGATCTGCTTCGGCAGATCATGGGCCCCCGCTTCACGGGTCTCCAGACCCCGCCGCTTCGCGGCAGCCCCTGACTCAGGGGCGTGTCCCCCAGAAGTATCTCGCCGCCCCCCAGCCAGTGAGCCCGCATGAGCGATAGCCCGCACCTCCCCGAAGCCTGCGACCTGCTCATCGAAGCCGGTTACGTCGTTCCGATCGAGCCGCATGCGGTGGTGCTGGAAGACCATGCCGTTGCCGTGCGTGGCAGCGAGATCGTGGCCATCCTGCCGCGTGCCGAGGCGCGCGCACGGTTCCGCGCCACCCAGGTGGTCAGCCGCCCCGAGGCGGCGCTGATGCCGGGCCTGGTCAATGCGCACACGCACAACCCGATGACCCTGCTGCGCGGCGTCGCCGACGACCTGCCGCTGATGACCTGGCTGCAGCAGCACATCTGGCCGGTGGAAGCGGCGGTGATCGGCCCCGAATTCGTCGCCGACGGCACCACCCTGGCCATCGCCGAGATGCTGCGCGGCGGCACCACCTGCGCCAACGAGAACTACTTCTTCGGCGATGTGCAGGCCGCCGTCTACAAGAAGCATGGTTTCCGCGCGCTGGTCGGCGCGGTCATCATCGATTTCCCCACCGCCTGGGCCAAGACCGACGACGAGTACTTCGCCAAGGCCGGTGAACTGCATGACCAGTGGCGCACCGATCCACTGATCGGCACCGCGTTCGCGCCGCATGCGCCGTATACGGTCAACGATGCCAACTTCGAGCGGGTGCGGATGCTGTCCGACCAGCTCGACATGCAGGTGCACCTGCACACCCACGAGACCGCGCAGGAGATCAACGATTCGATCAGGCTGCACGGCCAGCGCCCGCTGGCGCGGCTGGATCGCCTCGGCCTGGTCAACGACCGCCTGATCGCGGTGCACATGACCCAGCTGACTGATGCGGAAATCCACCTGTGCGCCGAGCGTGGCGTCAGCGTGGTGCATTGCCCGGAATCGAACCTGAAGCTCGCCTCCGGTTTCTGCCCGGCCTGCGCCCTGCAGCGCGCCGGCGTGAACCTGGCGATCGGCACCGACGGCTGCGCCAGCAACAACGACCTGGACATGTTCAGCGAGAACCGCACCGCGGCGATTCTGGCCAAGGCCGTGGCCGATGACGCCACCGCGCTGGACGCGGCGACCACGCTGCGCGCGTCCACCCTGGGCGGTGCCCGCGCGCTGGGCTTCGGCGAGCGCATCGGTTCGATCGAAGTCGGCAAGCAGGCCGACCTGGTCTGCGTCGACCTGTCCGCACTGGAAACCCAGCCGCTGCACAACGTGCTGTCGCAGCTGGTGTACGCCACCGGCCGCCAGCAGGTCAGCGACGTCTGGATCGCCGGCAAGCCGAAGCTGGTGCAGCGCGAGCTGGTCGGCATGGACCTGCCGGGCATCATCGCCAACGCGCGCCAGTGGCGCGAGCGCATCCGTCATATCCGCGCCTGAACCCCGGCGCCGCAAGGACTCCCTCATGACTGCCCCCCACGCTTCCTCCAATTTCGATCAGGCCGAGCTGGACAAGTTCGCCGCGCTGGCCAACCGCTGGTGGGACGCTGACGGCCCGCAGAAGCCGCTGCATGCGCTGAACCCGGTGCGCCTGAAATACGTGGCCGACCGCGTTCCGCTGCGCGGCGCACGCGTACTCGACATCGGTTGCGGTGGCGGCCTGTTGAGCGAAGCGCTGGCCCAGGCCGGCGCCGACGTCACCGCCATCGACCTGGCCCCGGAGCTGGTCAAGGTCGCGCGCCTGCATGCGCTGGAAAGCGGCGCCAAGGTCGATTACCGGGTGCAGGCCGCCGAGGACCTGGCCGCCGAGCAGCCGGGCAGCTTCGATGTGGTGACCTGCATGGAAATGCTGGAGCACGTGCCAGACCCGGGCGCGATCATCGAGGCCTGCAAGCGCCTGCTGAAGCCGGGCGGCCACCTGTTCCTGTCGACCATCAACCGCACCGCTGCCGCCTTCGCAGTGGCGATTGTCGGTGCCGAGTACGTGGCGCGGCTGCTGCCCAAGGGCACGCACCACTACCAGGAATTCATCAAGCCGGCCGAGCTGGCGCGCTGGCTGCGCGAGGCCGACATGCAGCTGGTGGACGTCAGCGGCATGGCCTACGAGCCGTGGCGCAACCACGCCCGCCTGAGCAGCCGCACCGACATCAACTACCTGGCCTACGCGGTCAAGCCGGCATGACCTCCGCCCGCTTCCCGCGTGCGGTGCTGTTCGACCTGGATGGCACGTTGCTGGACAGCGCGCCGGACTTCGTCGCCACCTGCAACGCGATGCTGGCCGAACGTAGTCGTGCACCCATCGATCCGGCCGCACTGCGCCCGGTGGTGTCGAAGGGCTCGCGGGCGATGGTCTCGGCCGCGTTCCCGGACCTGGATGCCGCTGCGCGCGATGCACTGATCCCGGAATTCCTGCAGCGCTATGAAGCGTCGATCGGCCAGCACGCAGTGCTGTTCGACGGCGTGGCCGGCATGCTCGCCGCGCTGGATGAGGCCGGTACGGTGTGGGGCATCGTCACCAACAAACCCGAGTACCTGGCGCGCCTGATCCTGCCGCAGCATGGCTGGCAGCAGCGCTGCGCGGTGCTGGTCGGCGGTGACAGCCTGGCCGAACGCAAGCCGCACCCGCTGCCGCTGCTGCACGCTGCGCAGGCCATTGGCATTGCCGCCGAAGACTGCGTGTACGTGGGTGACGACGAGCGCGACATCATCGCCGCACGCGCTGCCGCCATGCCGTCGGTGGCGGCGCTGTGGGGCTACCGCCTGCACAGCGACGACCCGCTGGCCTGGCAGGCCGACGTGCTGGTCGAGAACGCCGAACTTCTGCAACTGGCCAGTCTCTGGCCGACCCGGCCGGCAGCCCCGGCCCAGCCGTAAGGAATCACGTAGTGAGCAGTACCGCGCTGGACAGTTTCCTCGACAAGTGGCGCAGCCGTTGGCCGGAATGGTCGGTGGCCGCCCCGTTCGTGGCCGAATCGCAACGCGAGCTTGCCGTGGCGTGGTTCGCGCTGCTGCAGGAGTTCGACGACATGCTCAATACCGGCGGCGATCCGCTGCCGGCCGATGCCAAGCTGGCATGGTGGGGCGAGGAGCTGCGCAGCTGGGCCGGGCATCGTTCGCGCCATCCACTGGGCCGCCTGCTGGAGCCGGTGCGTGCGCCGTGGGCGCAGTTGGCCGAGGCGCTGCCGGATCTGGTTGAAGCACGCACCGTCGCGCTGGACGCCGCCAGTGCCGAGCGTGCGCTGGCCAACTACGCTGAAGCCGTGGCCGCGGTCGAGGCGGCCTTGTTCGCGGACAAGCCGCGCACCGGTGCCGGTCGCGCGGTGCAGCTGCAGACCCTGGCCCAGCGCCTGCAGGATGCCGGCGTGGCCGGTGTGCCGCGCAGCCTGCTGGACGGTGATGCCAGCACGGCTGCACAGCGCTGGGCGCAGCATCTGTTGAAGGGCTGGGGCACGCGCGTGCCCGGCCCGCGCCCGCGCCGTGTGTGGTCCAGCCTTGCGCGCGCCCGCGTTGCCGCGCAGGCCGCAGGCAAGCCGATTGAAGCGACCCCGGTGCGCACCTTGTTGCGCGTGTGGTGGGCCGCGCGCGGTTGATCGATCGGCGCTGTTGACTGCTTCTGGTGGGTGCGGACCTTGGTCCGCACGCTCTGTGAGGTTGTGCCGACCAAGGTTGGCACCCACCAAAGCGCATTGCGCGCGTTACTTGCGTTCCAGTACCAGCAGCGGATCGATACGGGTATCGAACCAGTTCATGCCCCAGTGCAGGTGCGGGCCGGTGGCACGGCCGGTGGCGCCGACTGCGGCGATCACCTGGCCTTGTTCCACACGGTCGCCAACTTTTACGTCGATGCGCGACAGGTGCAGGAAGTTGGAGCTGACCCCGAAACCGTGGTCGAGCAGCAGCGTACCGCCGGTCAGGTACAGGTCCGGCCCGGCGAAGGTGACGATGCCGGCGGCCGGTGCCTTCACCGGCGTGCCGGTCGGTACCGCGATGTCCATGCCGGAATGACCGGCACCGGGCTGCCCGTTGTACACGCGCGCATTGCCGAAGCGACCGCTGATGCGGCCCTGCACCGGCCAGATGAAGGTCTGGGTGAAGTCGGTGCGGTCGTCATCGCGGGCACGCACGGCGGTCACCTGCGCCTGTTCGCGTTTGATCCGCTCGGCAATCGCCGGCGGCGGATTGACCGTCTTCGGCGGCACGCCGTTGACCCGCTCGGTGGGCCAGTCGCGCGGCGTCACCGCAATGGTCGCGGTCTCGCTGCCGCCATCAGGGCGCTGCACCTGCACGCGCAATGGTCCCTTCTCGTCGCGGCCGATGCCGAACACCACGCTGCCGTAGCCGCTCACCCGCAGCTGGCGACCGGCGTACTGCACGCGGCTGCCGGCGGGCACCTTGCCGATCACCAGTGCGCCCTGCGACGCACTGGCCGGGAACACCACGCGGCTGTCGATCAGGCTGCCGATGCCATCCTGCGCGTGAGCCGACGGTACGCTGAGCAGGGGTGCCGCCAGCAGCAGCGCCCCGGTAAATAGAGCCGCGCGCATCAGCGGTCGTAGGTCATGCGCTGGCCGGCGGGCTCGCCCACCAGTTTGCTGCCGTCCCACACCAGCTGGCCGTTCACCCAGGTGGAGGCCACGCGCGAACGGAAGGTCGTGCCTTCGAACGGCGACCAGCCGCACTTGGACAGCACGTCCTCGCGCTTGACGGTGAACGGCACGTCTTCCACAAGCACCAGGTCGGCGAAGTAGCCTTCGCGCAGGAAGCCGCGTTCTTCCACGTCGAACAACTGTGCCGGCGCGTGGGCGAATTTCTGCACCACCTGTTCGCGGGTCAGCTTGCCTTCGTGCACGCGCTCCAGCGCGGCCACCAGCGCGTACTGCACCAGCGGCAGGCCCGACGGTGCCTGCGCGTACGGCTTCTGCTTCTCTTCCCAGGTGTGCGGCGCGTGGTCGGTGGCCAGCACGTCCAGCACGTCGTCGGCCAGCGCAGCGGTGATCGCCTCGCGGTCGGACACTTCCTTGATGGCCGGGTTGCACTTGATCAGGTTGCCCTTGGTCGCATAGTCCGGGCGCGCGAAGTGCAGGAAGTGCACGCAGGTCTCGGCGGTGATCTGCTTGCGGCTGCCGTCGGCGCGGATCAGCGGGCCCTTCTCGAACAGCGCCAGCTCGTCGGCGGTGGAGATGTGCAGCACATGCAGGCGGGTGCCGTGCTTGCGCGCCAGCGACATCGCCAGCCGGGTCGACTTGATGCAGGCCTCGCGCGAACGGATGTCCGGATGCATGTCAGGGGTCAGCGCATCGCCGTACTTTTCCTGGAAGGCCTTCAGGTTGGCATCGATCATCGGCGTGTCTTCGCAGTGCGTGATGATCGGGGTCGGGCAATCGCGGAAGATCGCATCCAGCGTTTCCGGGTTGTCCACCAGCATGTTGCCGGTCGAAGCACCCATGAACACCTTCACGCCCGGGGCCTTCTTCGGATCCAGGGCACGGATCGCGTCGAGGTTGTCATTGCTGGCGCCGTGGTAGAAGCCATAGTTGGCCCAGGCGCGGCCGCGCGCGAGCTCGTACTTGGCTTCCAGGATGGTCGAATCCAGCGTCGGCGGGTTGGTGTTGGGCATGTCCATGAAGCTGGTCAGGCCACCGGCCACGGCCGCGGCCGATTCGCTGGCGATGTCGCCCTTGTGGGTCAGGCCCGGTTCGCGGAAGTGCACCTGGTCATCGATCATGCCGGGCAGCAGCCAGCGTCCGGCCGCATCCACCACCTGTTCGCCGTCGCGCGGCGCCAGCCCGCTGCCGATCTGCGCGATGCGGCCGTTCTCGATGCGCAGGTCGCCGTCGAAGGTGCGGCCTTCGTTGACCATCCGGGCGTTGGTGATGAGGGTGGAGGACATGTCAGTGTTTTCCTGTGCAACGGCAAGAGGGGGCGTTGGGAGACTCGGGCACGGGGTCGAAGCCGCCGGGATGGAACGGGTGGCAGCGACCGAGCCGTCGTGCAGCCAGCCAGCTGCCGCGCAGCGGGCCGTGCCGCGAGATGGCTTCCATCGCGTATTCAGAACAGCTCGGCACGAAACGGCAGCGTGGCCCCAGCAAGGGGCTGATGAAGCGCTTGTAGAAGCGCAGCAGGGCAATGAGCAGGCGCGAGATCACCCAGTCATCTTATGCCAGTTGGCATGAAGGCCGCATTTGTGCAGGATGGGCCGTTGGTCGCATGTCGCCGATGGCCTGCGACCGGTACCAGCACCTGCGGGTGCTGGCCAGGTTCCGTACCGCGCAAGGCGGTCCGTGTTCGTCGGACTGCCTCCAAGGGCGCCTTGACTCCAGGACTGAATGGAGCAGGGTGCCGAGGTTGCTGCTGCGGGTCGGGTAGGCTATAAAGGCCCGCTTTCCCGGGCCCCGGGGAATCCAAGGAAGAGCGTTTCGTGGCTGCTAAAAAAACTGCAAAGAAGGCCGCAACGGCCGCCAAGAAAACCGCCAAGCCTGTTGTGAAGAAGTTGGCGGCAAAGCCCGTTGCCAGGAAACCGGCCAGCAAGCCGGCGACCAAGGCAGCGTCCTCGCAACCGGCGGCCAGGAAGGCCACCGCAAAGAAAACGCCGGTCAAGGCAACCAAGCCGGTGGCCAAGAAGGCTGCTGCGCCCGCCAAGGCCAAGCCTGCCGCTGCCAGCAAGAAGGCGCCGGTGGTGAAGAAGGCCGCCAGCAAGGCCGCGCCGGTGAAGAAGGCTGCCGCCAAGCCAGTGGCGAAGAAGGCAGCAACCAAGCCGGCGCCGAAGGCGGTGGTGAAGAAGGCTGCAGCCAAGCCGGTCGCCAAGCCCGCAGCAAAGAAGGTCGCTGCGGCCAAGCCGGTCGCCACACCTGCCGCTGTAAAGAAGGTTGCCAAGAATGTTGCCGCGCCGGCCGTAAAGCCGACCCCGGCCCCAGTAGTGAAGTCCGCACCGAAGCCTGCTGCCAAGCCGGCTCCGGCCAAGCCTGTCCCGGCCAAGACCGTGGCAGTGGCAGCAGCCCAACCGGCCTCCAAGCCGGCCCCGGCCGCCGCTCCTGCCGCCTCGAAGGCCCCGCAATCCAAGAATCCCGTGCCCGTTTCGAAATCGCCTGCCAAAACCGCCGTGAAATCCGATTCCGCCCCGAAGACCGTGTCGCGCCCTGTCGGCAAGGTTGCCGTGGCCGTCGCCGCCCGCTCGGCGGCACCGGCCCCGCGCAGCAAGTACAAGGTGGTCGAGTACAAGACCGACGAGGCCACCGGCCGCCCGATCCTGCCGGCTGGCTACAAGCCGTCCTCGGAAGAGGAATACATGAGCCCGCTGCAGCAGGAGTACTTCCGCCAGCGCCTGCAGAACTGGCGCGCGGACCTGGTGGAAGAGTCCAAGCAGACCATCGAGAACCTGCGCGAGGAAGTGCGTGACATCGGCGACGAAGCCGAGCGTGCGACCCGCGAGACCGAGAACTCGCTGGAACTGCGTACCCGCGACCGCTATCGCAAGCTGATCGGCAAGATCGACAGCACCCTGAAGCGCCTGGAAGCGGGTGACTACGGTTACTGCGTCGACACCGGCGAGGAAATCGGCCTGGAGCGCCTGGAAGCGCGCCTCACCGCCGAACGCACCATCGACGCCCAGGAGCGTTGGGAGCACCTGCAGAAGCAGCAGGGCGACTGATTCCTGATCGTTGTCTGGTCATGCGAAAAACCCGGCCTCGGCCGGGTTTTTTGTTGGGGGATCGTCGGTAAGCGACCGTGGCTGGCACGGGCAGTTGTGGCCGTTGACTTGGGTCCGCCTTGTAGCGAGCCGAGCACCGCAGGGGAATCGGGGGCGAAGAGGCGCCGCTGTTTGAGCGCAGCGAGTTCGGCGCCGTCCCCTGATTCACCGAGGAGCGCAGGGCACCGGTGCGCAGCACCGGCTCGCGGATGGCGGCGCGTTTCTTTGGTTACTTTCTTTGCGCGCGCAAAGAAAGTGACAAACCCATTCATCGAGGGAAAGTGACGTGGCCAGCCAAACGCCCGGCGCCGCCGAATCCGCTGTTCGCAGGCTCACTGCAGGTCGCGAAGATTCAACTTCCGCAGCGTCGGGTTCTTCCACGCGGTGATCCCGGCCACGCTCAGCACCGCAAACCCACCCAGCACCACTGCAGGCACCAGCCCCAGCAGACGGGCCATCGTGCCGGCATAGAACGCGCCCAGCTCGTTGGACGAACTGATGAAGATGCCGTTGATCGACGACACCCGTCCGCGCATTTCTTCCGGCGTGGCCAACTGCAGGATGGTCGAGCGGATCACCACCGAAACGCCATCGAAGGCCCCATAGAACAGCAGGATCAGCGCCGACAGCCAGAAGTGCTGCGACAGCCCGAAGCCGATCACGCACAGGCCGAACCCCGCCACCGCGAACAGCAACACGCGGCCGGCATTGCGGTGCAGCGGGTGGCGGGCCAGCCACAGGCCCACGCACACCGAACCGAGCGCCGGCATCGCGCGCAGGATGCCCAGGCCTTCGGGGCCGTGGTGCAGGATTTCGTGCAGGAAGGCCGGCAGCATCGCCACCACGCCGCCCAGCAGCACCGAGAACATGTCCAGCGCCATCGCGCCGACCATGATCCGGTTGCCGACCACGAATCGCGCGCCTTCGGCGATGCTCTTGAAGATCGGCGCGGCCGGACCGGTGTGCACCGGCTCCTCCACTTTCAGCGTGGCCAGGCAGGCCATCGCCACCAGCGCAAAGGCCGTAGCCACCGCGTAGGACAGGCCCTTGCCGCCGAAGCCAACCAGCACGCCGCCCAGCGCCGGGCCGGCCACCATGCCGGCCTGGAACACCACGGCACCCAGTCCGGCGCCACGCGCGAACTGGTCGCGGGCCAGCACGCGGGCGAACAGTGCGTTGTAGATTGGCGACAGGAAGGCGCGGACCATGCCGGTCAGCGCGATGGCCGCATAGATGGGCCACACGCCCTCGAACGGCAGCCAACCCGTCGCAACGCCGGTCAGCACCAGCGCCGTGGCGATCAGCCCGGAACAGGCGACCATGCCCAGCCGGCGGCGCGGCAGGTGGTCGACCAGATAGCCGGCGAACGGTGCCACGCAGAAGAACGGCAGCACCTCGGCCAGGCCGACCAGGCCCAGCGAGAACGGATTGCGGGTGACTTCGTAGATGTGCCAGCCGACGGTGACCGCCACCACCTGGTAGGACAGCATCGCGAAGATGCGGTAGGCCAGCAGCTTGGCGAAACCGGGCCGGGACAGCAGGCCCAGCGCGGTGTCTTCGGCTGTGGCAGGCTCGCTCACGACGGGTCGCGCTGCAGCTGGGCCTGCGCGGTCTCGCGGATGAAGGCCAGCATCGCCGCCACGCCGTTGCTGCGGGTGGGGGAGAGGTGACGGGCCAGGCCGATGTCCTGGATGTAGCTGGGCTCGGTGTCCAGGATTTCCTGTGCCGAGCGCCCGGAGTACACGCGCAGGGCCAGGAAGATCAGGCCGGAAACGATGGCCGAATCACTGATGGCATGGAAGCGCAGCGACTGCGCGTTGCCTTCCGGCACGATCCAGACCATCGACTGGCAGCCGAGCAGGCGGTGCTCTTCGGTCTTCCATTCGTCCGGGAAGGCGGGCAGCTTGCGGCCGAGGTCGATCAGGTACTGGTAGCGCTCGGACCAGTCGCCGAAGAAGCCGAATTCCTCGGCGATGGCGGTCTGGGCCTCGGCGGCGGTAGGTTCAAGCGGGAACGGGGAGTCGGTCACAACAGTCTCTACAGTGGGGGCGTGGCCGGCGGGCCGGCCACGGGGCAGGGCAGGTCAGCCGCGCTTGCGCGACCAGCGCACGCCCTGCGGGGTGTCTTCCAGCACGATGCCTTCGGCGGCCAGCTGGTCGCGGATGGCATCGGAACGGGCGAAATCACGCGCCTTCTTGGCCGCAGCACGCTCGTCGATCAGGCCCTGGATGCGGGCATCGTCGCCGTCATCGCCCGCAGCGGTACCGAACCACTGCGCCGGATCGGCCTGCAGCAGGCCCAGCGCCAGGCCGGCGCCGAGCAGCTCGCCCTTCAGCCGTGCCTGTTCGGCCGGGTCGGTGGCGCGGCGTGCATCGGCGGCGATGCGGGCCACTTCGGCCAGCGCCTGCGGGGTGTTCAGGTCGTCATCCAGGGTCGCCTCGACGCTGGCCGGGATCACCGCGCTGGCTTCGATCGACGCCAGCTCGCGCAGCGTGCCGTACAGGCGGTCCAGGGTGCGCACCGACTGCTCGATCAGGCCATCGGACCAGTCCAGCGGCTGCCGGTAATGGGCCGACAGCAGGGCCAGGCGCAGCGCTTCCGGCGGATGCTGGCGCACCAGGTCGTGTACGCGCTCGATGTTGCCCAGCGACTTGCTCATCTTGGCGCCGCCGAAGTTGAGCATGCCGTTGTGCAGCCAGTAGCGGGCAAAGATCCTGCCGCCATGCGCGCATTCGCTCTGCGCGATCTCGTTCTCGTGGTGCGGGAACTGCAGGTCGACACCGCCGGCATGGATGTCGATGGTCTCGCCCAGATGGGCGGCCGCCATCGCCGAGCATTCGATGTGCCAGCCCGGGCGGCCGCGGCCCCAGGGCGATTCCCAGCCGGGCAGGTCGTCGCTGGACGGCTTCCACAGCACGAAATCGCCCGGATCACGCTTGTAGGGGGCGACATCGACGCGGGCGCCGGCCAGCATCTCTTCCGGATCGCGTCGCGAGAGCTTGCCGTAGCCGTCGAAGCTGGCCACCGCGAACAGCACGTGGCCTTCGGCGGCATAGGCATGACCATTGGCGATCAGCTGCTCGATCATGGTGATGATCTGCGGCATGTGCGCAGTCACTTCCGGCTCGATGTCCGGCGGCACCACGCCCAGCGCGGCCATGTCTTCACGGTAGGCGGCGGCGAACCTGTCGGTGATGGTGCTGATCGGCACCCCCTGCTCGCGTGCAGCGGTGTTGATCTTGTCGTCCACGTCGGTGATGTTGCGCGCGTAGCGCAGGCCACCGAAACGTCGCCGCAGCAGATCGGCCAGCACCCCGAACACCACCGGGCCACGGGCGTTGCCGATGTGCACGTAGTTGTAGACCGTGGGGCCGCACACATACAGGGTCGGACAGGCCGGATCGAGCGGGGTGAACGGTTCGAGCTGGCGAGTCAGGTTGTTGTGCAGGCGCAGGGTCATGGGGCTGTGGCTGGGGGACAAGCCTGTGATTTTAGAACGTGTCGGCCCGCTTTGGGGCGCCGATTGCCACCGGTGGACGCCGGCTCCACCCAAGGTGGGGTGGGCAGGAGCGGCGTGGACGGGTAATGTTCAGCCCCTTGCGCTCGTCACTGCCTACACTATTGCCGTGTCCTTGCTCCCGTCGCCACTGAAATCCACCGCGTTGCTGACCCTGGCCTGCCTGTCGGCGACGGCCGCCGTGGCCCAGGCGCAGGAGGCCGAGCCGCGCAACCGGGTGGTGATCGTCGAGAACGTGAAGTTCGACTATGCGCAGGTGCTGAACGTCGAGCCGGTGTTCCAGACCCTGCGCGCGACCCGCACCGAGGAGCATTGCGAGCCGATCTCGACCCGCACCCTGGCCCCGGTCAACGTCACCGGTGAAGAGCCGGTCGAGGACAAGGGCCGGATCAGCCGCTTCTGGGACTCGGTGCGCTCGATGTTCAAGCGCAGCGATGAAGAGGTCTCCGAGGAGACCGCCGCCGAGACGCCTGCCCCGGCACCGGCCAACAACGGCCCGATGCTGACCCGCGACTGCCGCATCGTGCCGGTCGGGCGTGAATTCCGCCGGCCGATCGCCTATGACGTGGATTACGTCTACAAGGGCACCAAGTACCGGTCGCGCCTGCCGGAGGACCCCGGCAACCGGCTGAAGATCCGGGTTTCGATCACCCCCTGGGTCGGCCCCGAGCAGGGCGCCGCCGGTAATCCCTGATTCTGCGACCCCGGCCCCTTGCGTCGGCCCCGGCCGCATGCAAAGATTGGCGGCCATGAAGCTCACCGACTTCCAGCACGACAGCAGCGCAGCCCGACAGGCGTCGGGCATGACCTCGCGTGCGCGTCGACCGGAACCCCACATCCTCGCTGGGTAACCGGAGCTTTCTGCTGTTCGTCCGAAAAAAACCCAGCCCGCCGGCTGGGTTTTTTCGTTTCCGCGCTTCAAAAATGCATGTGCTGAAAGCTGCAACTGCAACCTTTTCGATCCACCTTTGCTTCCTGCTTTTCCCTTCCACCGCGTCGAACCCGGCGCCGCCACGCAAGGAAAGATGATGTCCCCCAAGCACTTCCTGAACACCCAGGACTGGAGCCGCAGCGATCTTGACGCGCTGCTGACCCAGGCCGCGCTGTTCAAGCGCAACAAGCTCGGCGACCAGCTCAAGGGCAAGTCGATCGCGCTGGTGTTCTTCAACCCCTCCATGCGCACCCGCACCAGCTTCGAACTGGGCGCGTTCCAGCTCGGCGCCCACGCGGTGGTGCTGCAGCCGGGCAAGGATGCGTGGCCGATCGAGTTCAACCTCGGCACGGTGATGGACGGCGATACCGAGGAGCACATTGCGGAAGTGGCCAAGGTGCTGGGGCGTTACTGCGACATCATCGCCGTGCGTGCGTTCCCCAAGTTCATCGACTGGGCCTACGACCGCCAGGACATCGTCCTCAACAGCTTCGCCAAGTATTCGCCGGTGCCGGTCATCAACATGGAGACCATCACCCACCCGTGCCAGGAACTGGCCCACGTCATGGCCCTGCAGGAGCACTTCGGCACCCAGGACCTGCGTGGCAAGAAGTACGTGCTGACCTGGACCTACCACCCCAAGCCGCTGAACACCGCCGTGGCCAACTCGGCACTGACCATCGCCACCCGCATGGGCATGGACGTGACCCTGCTGTGCCCGACCGCCGACTACATCCTCGACGATCGCTACATGGGCTGGGCCGAGCAGAACGTGGCCGAGAGCGGCGGTTCGCTGAAGATCAGCCATGACATCGACAGCGCCTACGCCGGCGCCGACGTGGTCTACGCCAAGAGCTGGGGCGCGCTGCCGTTCTTCGGCAACTGGGAGCCGGAGAAGCCGATCCGCGACCAGTTCAAGCACTTCATCGTGGACGAGCGGAAGATGGCACTGACCAACAACGGTGTGTTCAGCCACTGCCTGCCGCTGCGCCGGAACGTGAAGGCCACCGACGCGGTGATGGATTCGCCGCAGTGCATCGCCATCAACGAAGCCGAGAACCGCCTGCACGTGCAGAAGGCGATCATGGCGGCGGTTGCCGGGCGCTAGATCGAACAAGGGGTAGAGCCGACCGTTGGTCGGCTGCTCCCGCAGCGGCGCATCCATCATTCCAGCCGACCAACGGTCGGCTCTACCGAATTCCCATCCCCCAAGTGGACCTGACTCCCATGAGCAACAAAGACGTCGTTCTCGCCTTCTCCGGCGGCCTGGATACCAGCTTCTGCGTGCCGTACCTGCAGGAGCGCGGCTACAACGTGCACACCGTGTTCGCCGACACCGGCGGCGTGGATGATGAAGAGCGCGATTTCATCGAGAAGCGCGCCGCCGAACTGGGCGTGACCAGCCACGTCACCGTCAACGGTGGCCCGGCCATCTGGGAAGGCTTCGTCAAGCCGTTCGTGTGGGCCGGCGAAGGCTACCAGGGCCAGTACCCGCTGCTGGTCTCGGACCGCTACCTGATCGTCGATGCCGCGCTGAAGCGTGCCGCCGAACTGGGCACCAACATCATCGCCCACGGCTGCACCGGCATGGGCAACGACCAGGTCCGCTTCGACCTGGCCGTGAAGGCGCTGGGTGACTACCAGATCATCGCGCCGATCCGCGAGATCCAGAAGGAACACACCCAGACCCGCGCCTACGAGCAGAAGTACCTGGAAGAGCGCGGCTTCGGCGTGCGCGCCAAGCAGCAGGCCTACACCATCAACGAGAACCTGCTGGGCCTGACCATGTCCGGCGGCGAGATCGACCGTTGGGAAGCCCCGGGCGAGGGCGCCCGTGGCTGGTGCGCACCGCGCAGCGAGTGGCCGGAGCAGGCGCTGACCGTCACCCTGAAGTTCGTTGAAGGCGAAGCCGTTGAACTGAACGGCAAGGCGCTGCCGGGCGACCAGATCCTGGCCCAGCTCAACAAGCTGTTCGCCCCGTACGGCGTCGGTCGCGGCGTCTACACCGGCGACACCGTGATCGGCCTGAAGGGCCGCATCGTGTTCGAGGCCCCGGGCCTGGTCTCGCTGCTGGCCGCACACCGCGCGCTGGAAGATGCGGTGCTGACCAAGCAGCAGAACCGCTTCAAGCCGGACGTTGCACGCAAGTGGGTGGAGCTGGTGTACGAAGGTTTCTACCACGACCCGCTGAAGACCGACATCGAAGCTTTCCTGAAGTCCTCGCAGGCCAAGGTGAACGGTGAAGTGGTGCTGGAAACCCGCGGTGGCCGCGTCGATGCAGTGGCGGTGAAGTCGCCGCACCTGCTCAACACCAAGGGTGCCACCTACGCGCAGTCGGCCGACTGGGGCGTGGAGGAGGCCGAAGGCTTCATCAAGCTGTTCGGGATGAGCTCCACTGTCTATGCGCAGGTCAATCGTGGTTGACCTGTGACGGGGTGCCGGCCGCTGGCCGGCGCCTCGCAACGTCGATGGAGGGTAGTGCCGGCCGCTGGCCGGCTCGTGGCACGGCTGGATCATTGCGGAGCCGGCCAGCGGCCGGCACTACCGATTTCGAACCCTACGGATATTCAGACACATGCTTGAACAGACGCTCGATCACCTGCAGGCCCTGGTGTCTTTCGACACCCGCAACCCGCCGCGTGCGATCACCACCGGTGGCATCTTCGATTACCTGCGCGCGAACCTGCCCGGCTTCAACGTCGAGGTGATCGACCATGGCGCGGGCGCGGTCAGCCTGTACGCCGTGCGTGGTACGCCGAAGTACCTGTTCAACGTGCACCTGGATACGGTGCCGGACTCGCCGCACTGGAGTGCCGACCCGCATGTGATGCGGCGCCTGGACGACCGCGTGGTCGGCCTGGGCGTGTGTGACATCAAGGGCGCGGCCGCTGCACTGGTGGCTGCGGCCAATGCCAGCGATGGTGATGCCGCGTTCCTGTTCTCCAGCGATGAAGAAGCCAACGATCCGCGCTGCATCGCCGCGTTCCTGGCCCGCGGCATTCCGTACGAAGCGGTGCTGGTGGCCGAGCCGACCATGAGCGAAGCGGTGCTGGCGCATCGCGGCATCAGCTCGGTGCTGATGCAGTTCGCCGGTCGTGCAGGGCACGCCTCGGGCAAGCAGGATGCGGCTGCCAGCGCGCTGCACCAGGCGATGCGCTGGGGCAATCGCGCGCTGGACCATGTGGAATCGCTGGCTTCGGCGCGCTTCGGTGGGCTGACGGGCCTGCGCTTCAACATCGGCCGCGTCGAAGGCGGGATCAAGGCCAACATGATCGCGCCCGCTGCCGAAGTGCGCTTCGGCTTCCGGCCGCTGCCGTCGATGAACATCGACGCGTTGCTGGCCACCTTCGCCGGTTTCGCCGAGCCGGAAGCGGCGGTATTCACCGAAACCTTCCGTGGCCCCAGCCTGCCGGCCGGCGACATCGCCGAAGCCGAGAACCGCCGCCTGCTGGCACGTGACGTGGCCGATGCGCTGGAACTGCCGATCGGCAACGCGGTGGACTTCTGGACCGAGGCCTCGCTGTTCTCGGCCGGTGGTTACACCACGCTGGTGTTCGGCCCGGGTGACATCGCCCAGGCCCACACCGCCGATGAGTTCGTGACGCTGGAGCAGTTGCAGCGCTACACCGAAGCCGTGCACCGCATCATCGCCGCCGGCGCCTGATTCTTCCCTTTCCGACGAAACCGAAATGTCTCCTGCCCTCCAGCCCCATCGCCAGACCCGCCAGACCATCGTGCGCCTGCTTTCCAGCATGGCCAGCGCGAAGGAGATCAGCCAGTACCTCAAGCGCTTCTCGCAGCTGGATGCCAAGCGCTTCGCCGTGGTCAAGGTCGGCGGCGCGGTGCTGCGCGACGACCTCGACGCGCTGACCTCTTCGCTGTCGTTCCTGCAGGAAGTCGGGCTGACCCCGATCGTGCTGCACGGCGCCGGCCCGCAGCTGGATGCCGAACTGTCGGCCGCCGGCATCGAGAAGCAGACCGTGAACGGCCTGCGCGTGACCTCGCCGGAAGCGCTGGCGATCGTGCGCCGGGTGTTCCAGCAGTCCAACCTGCGGCTGGTCGAGGCGCTGCAGCAGAACGGCGCGCGCGCCACCTCGATCACCGGCGGCGTGTTCGAAGCCGAGTACCTGGATGTGGATACCTACGGCCTGGTCGGCGAGGTGAAGAAGGTCAACCTGGCACCGATCGAGGCCAGCCTGCGCGCCGGCTCGATCCCGGTCATCACCAGCCTGGGCGAGACCGCCGGCGGCCAGATCCTCAACGTCAACGCCGACTTCGCCGCCAACGAGCTGGTACAGGAACTGCAGCCGTACAAGATCATCTTCCTGACCGGCACGGGCGGCCTGCTGGACGAGGCGGGCAACGTGATCGATTCGATCAACCTGTCCACCGAGTACGACCACCTGATCGCGCAGCCGTGGATCCACGGCGGCATGAAGGTGAAGATCGAACAGATCAAGGATCTGCTCGACCGCCTGCCGCTGGAATCGTCGGTGTCGATCACGCGCCCGGCCGACCTGGCCAAGGAACTGTTCACCCACAAGGGTTCGGGCACGCTGGTGCGCAAGGGTGAAAAGGTGCTGCGCGCCACCGCCTGGAACGAACTGGACCTGCCGCGCCTGAAGGGCCTGATCGAATCCAGCTTCGGCCGCGCGCTGGTGCCGGACTATTTCGAGAAGACCAAGCTGTTGCGCGCCTACGTCAGCGAGAACTACCGCACCGCGGTCATCCTCACCGACGAGGCAGAGGGCGTGTACCTGGACAAGTTCGCCGTGCTCGACGACGCGCAGGGCGAGGGCCTGGGCCGTGCGGTCTGGAACGTGATGCTGGAAGAGACGCCGCAGCTGTTCTGGCGCTCGCGCCATGGCAACCCGATCAATCACTTCTACTACGCCGAATCCGACGGCTGCTACAAGCAGGACCACTGGAAGGTATTCTGGTTCGGTGCCGATGGCATCGACCGGATCAAGACCTATGTCGATCATTGCGCGCAGCGCACCCCGAGCCTGCAGGGCTGAGCAATGAGCAACCTCGATGCCTGGAACACGGTTCCTACCCTGCGCGGCCAGCACGTAACCCTGCAGCCGCTGCAGATGGAACACGTGCCCGGCCTGCGCGATGCGCTTGAAGGCAGCGGCCTGGACCAGCTCTGGTACACCCAGGTGCCGTCGCCGGAACAGGCCGAGACCTATGTGCGGGCCGCGCTGCAGGCGCAGAGCGAAGGCAAGGTGCTGCCGTTCGTGATCCGTGATGCGGCTGGCGGAATCGTCGGCAGTACCCGTTTCTATGACATGGATGCCGGTGTGCCGAAACTCAGCCTCGGCTACACCTGGTATGCGCCGCGCGTGCAGCGTACCGGCGCCAACACCGAAGCCAAGCTGTTGCTGCTGCAGCACGCCTTCGAAACGCTGGGCTGCATCAGCGTGGTGCTGGAAACCAGCTGGTTCAACGCCACCTCGCGCACTGCCATCGCCCGCCTCGGCGCCAAGCAGGACGGCGTGCTGCGCAATCACAAGCGGCATGCCGACGGCACGCCGCGCGACACCGTCATCTTCTCCATCATCGATGCGGAATGGCAGGGCGTGAAGCGCCACCTGCAGTACCGCCTGGACAGCCACGCATGAACGATTCGACCTTTACCCTTGGCATCGTCGGTGCCCGCGGCCATACCGGTGCCGAGCTGATCAAGCTGGTGGCCGCCCATCCGCGGCTGGAACTGGCTTTCGTCTCCTCGCGCGAGCGCGCCGGGCAGCGCCTGTCCGACCATCACCCGGAATTCCAGGGCGATCTGCAGTACGAGAACCTGGACGCCGACGCGGTGGCGGCCAAGGGTGTGGACGCAGTGATCCTGGCCCTGCCCAATGGCCTGGCCGCACCGTTCGTGGCTGCGCTGGAAGCGGCGAAGCCGGACACCGTCATCGTCGATCTCTCGGCCGACTATCGCTTCGACAACAGCTGGTACTACGGCCTGCCGGAGCTGACCCGCGGCCGCTACAACGGCCAGAAGCACATCAGCAACCCGGGCTGCTATGCCACGGCGATGCAGCTGGCGGTGCATCCGCTGCTGGACCTGCTGGCCGGTCCGCCGCAGTGCTTCGGTGTCTCCGGCTACTCCGGCGCCGGTACCACGCCGTCGGACAAGAACAACGTCGAACTGCTGGCCGACAACCTGATGCCCTACGCGCTGACCAACCACGTGCACGAGCGCGAGGTGTCGGTGCAGCTGGGCGTGGCTGTTGAATTCATGCCACATGTCGCGCCGCATTTCCGGGGCATCACGCTTACCGCCAACCTGTGGCTGAACCGCGTGCAGACCCGCGAACAGATCGTCGAGCGCTTCCAGCAGGCCTATGCCGGCGAACCCCTGATCGACGTGGTGGATGACGCGCCGTGGGTCAGTCGCATCGCCGGCCGACACGGTGCCCAGGTCGGTGGCTTCACGCTCGCGCCGGGCGGCAAGCGGGTCGTCGTGGTGGCGACCCTGGACAACCTGCTCAAGGGCGCGGCCACCCAGGCCATGCAGAACCTCAACCTCGCGCTGGGCATCGATGAACTGATGTCCATCCCGCACTGAACACGCCTTCCGGAGCCCCCATGGCAGACCTTCTTTGGCAGAAGCCCGGCGTCGCTGTCGACGCCCAGATCCAGACCTTCCTCGCCGGCGACGACGTGATCCTCGACCGCGAGTTCTTCCTGCATGACATCGCCGCCAGCGCCGCACATGCACAAGGCCTGCAGCACATCGGCATCCTCAGTGCCGACGAGCTGGACGGCCTGCTGCGCGAACTGGAGGTGCTGGCGCAGGACTTCCGCGAAGGCCGCTTCGTGCTCGATACCCAGTATGAGGATGGCCACTCGGCGATCGAAGCGCGCCTGACCGAACGCCTCGGCGATGCCGGCCGCAAGATCCACACCGGCCGCAGCCGCAACGACCAGATCCTGGTCGCCACCCGCCTGTGGCTGAAGGAGAAGCTGCAGCGCGTGGCACAGCTCAGCGCCGAAGTGGCCAAGGTCGCGCTGGACCGCGCACAGGCCGAGAAGGACCTGCCGATTCCCGGCTACACCCACATCCAGCGCGCCGTAGTGTCCTCGGCCGGCATGTGGTGGGCGGGCTGGGCCGAGGCCTTCATCGACAATGCCATCCGCGCGCGTGACACCCATGCGCTGGTCGATGCCAATCCGCTCGGCACGGCTGCCGGCTACGGCGTGAACCTGCCGCTGGACCGCGAACACACCACGGCCGCGCTCGGTTTCGCGCGCATGCAGATCTCGCCGATCTACGCACAGCTGTCGCGCGGCAAGTTCGAGCTGGCCGCGCTGGAAGCGCTCGGTGGTGCCACGCTGGACCTGCGCCGCATCGCCTGGGACCTGTCGCTGTTCACCAGCGCCGAGTTCGGCTTCGTCGCGCTGCCGGCGCAGTACACCACCGGCAGTTCGATCATGCCCAACAAGCGCAACCCGGACGTGATCGAGCTGATGCGTGCGACCCACGCCAGCGTCGCCGCAGCGCGCACCGAGATCGAGCAGCTGCTGTCGCTGCCGTCGGGCTACCACCGCGACCTGCAGTCGTCCAAGGGTGCCATCTTCCACGGCTTCGGCCGTGGCCTGGCCGCGCTGGAGCTGCTGCCGGCGCTGCTGGCCAACCTGGAATGGCGTGACGACAAGCTGCGTGCGGCCATCGATTCGGGCATGTATGCCACCGACGTGGCGGTGGAAGCGGCCGTGGCCGGCGTGCCGTTCCGTGAGGCCTACAAGGCCGCTGCGGCCGGTGCCGACAGTGCAGGGCAGGGGCGTACCCCGGAAGGCAGCCTCGCCGCGCGCGTGTCGCCGGGTTCGGCCGCCGACCTGCGCCTGGACGAACTGCGCGCGCGCTGGCAGGCGCTGTCCTGATGGCGGGCACTGTCTACCTGGTGATGGCGATGCGCCGGCCGGACTTCAACGATGCAGCGGTGCAGCCGCACCGCGATTTCCTCGATGCGTTGCAGGCGCAGGGCAAGCTGCAGCTGACCGGTGGTTTCGCCGACGGCAGTGGTGGCGCCTATGTGCTGTGCAACGTGGACAGCCTGGCGCAGGCGCAGGCCATCGTCGCCACCGATCCGCTGGTGACGATGCAGGCCTCCGAGCTGACCGTGCACGAATGGAACACCCGCTGAGACACTGACTGATGACCCTGCACGCCGCCAACGCCGCTTCGCCGTTTCCGCAACAGGCGCTGCCGCCATGGCGGCGTGCGGTGCTGAAGGTCGGCAGCAGCCTGCTGGCAGCCGATGGCGGCGGCCTGTCACCACGCCACGCGCTGGGCCTGGCGCAGTTCGTCTCGGCCAATGTCCTGGCCGGGCGCGAGGTGGTGATCGTGTCTTCCGGCGCGGTCGCTGCCGGGCGCGCGATCCTGCCGCGGGCCGATGAGCCTGGCGCGGCGATGGCGGCGCGGCAGGCGCTGGCTGCGCTCGGTCAGGCCCAGCTGATCGGGCTCTGGCAGCGCTTCTTCGAGCGCCCGGTGGCGCAGGTGCTGCTGACCCATGACGACCTGCGCAACCGCCGCCGCTACCTCAACGCCCGCGCCACGCTCAACGAACTGCTGCGGCTGGGCGCGTTGCCGGTGGTCAACGAGAACGACACCGTGTCGGTGGACGAGCTCAAGCTTGGCGACAACGACAACCTGGCGGCGACGGTGGCGGCGCTGGTCGATGCCGATGCGCTGTTCATCGCCACCGATATCGATGGCCTGTACAGCGCCGACCCGCGCACCGTGGCCGACGCGCGGCCGCTGCACGACGTGCCGGAACTGAGTGACGAGGTGCTGGCGATGGCCGGCGGCGCCGGCTCGCGCGCCGGTACCGGCGGCATGCGGACCAAGCTGGAAGCGGCAGCGAAGGCGGGTCGTCTCGGCATCGAAACCTATCTGTTCAATGGCCGCAGCGGTGACGTGGTACGCGCGCTGGCCCAGGACCGCCTGTTCGGTACCCGTATCCACGCCGCGCGCAGCCGTGAGGCGGCCCGCAAGCACTGGCTGCGGCACGCGCCGCTGGTCGAGGGTGCGATCGTGATCGATGCCGGCGCGGCGCAGGCGATGCGCGAGAAGGGCGCCTCGCTGCTGCCCGGCGGCATCACCGGCGCGGAGGGCATGTTCCGCCGTGGCGACATGGTGCAGGTGTGCTGGAACGCGCCACAGGGCCGCGTCTGCGTGGCGCGCGGCGTCAGCCAGTACGCGGCCGATGATGTGCGCCGGATCGCCGGCCGCCATTCGCGCGACATCGAGGCCGTGCTGGGCTACAACTACGGTGGCAGTGTCATCCATCGCGACGATCTGGTGCTGCCATGACCGGTTTGAAGGACTCCCCGATGAGTGAAATCGAAGCGCAGGCGCGTGCCTGCCGTGACACGGCCCAGATCGTTGCCGGCCTCGACAGTGCGGCGCGCCGCACGCTGCTGCTGGCAATGGCCCAGGCGCTGGAAGTGAATGCCGGGCTGATCCTGGCCGGTAATGCGCGCGACCTTGCCGCTGCGCGCGAGAAAGGCATTGGCAGTGCCATGCTCGACCGTCTGGCGCTGGACCCGGCACGCCTGTTCGCGATGGCCGAAGCCGTGCGTGAGGTCGCCGCGCTGCCCGATCCCGTCGGCCAGATCACCCGCGACGATGTGCGTCCAAACGGCATCCGCGTGCAGAAGGTGCGCGTGCCGCTGGGCGTGATCGCGATGATCTACGAGGCGCGCCCGAACGTCACCGCCGAAGCGGCTGCGCTGTGCCTGAAGGCCGGCAATGGCGTGATCCTGCGCGGTGGTTCCGAAGCGATCCACTCCAACACCGCCATCGCGCAGGCGCTGGCCGGCGCCCTGCAGGCCAATGGCGTACCGGCGGCGGCAGTGACCGTGCTGACCGACCTGCGCCGCGAAGCAATGCTGGAGCTGCTGCAGCTGCATGAACTGATCGATCTGGCGATTCCGCGCGGCGGCGAAGGCCTGATCCGCTTCGTTGCCGAGCATGCGCGGGTGCCGGTGATCAAGCACTACAAGGGTGTCTGCCACCTGTTCGTGGATGCCAGCGCCGACCTCGGCAAAGCCATCGACCTTCTGGTGGACGGCAAGTGCAGCCGTCCGTCGGCCTGCAACTCGCTGGAAACCCTGCTGGTGCATCGTGATGTGGCCGAAGCCTTCCTGCCGCGCGTGGCGCAGGCGCTCGGTGAGCGTGGCGTGGAGCTGCGCGCCGACACGAACGCCCAGCCGCTGCTGCCGGGCAGCACCGCCGCCAGCGAAGACGACTACGCTGCCGAGTTCCTCGACCTGGTGCTGGCCGTGCGCGTGGTTGATGACCTCGAGGCGGCCATCGCGCACATCCGTGCCTATACCTCCGACCATACCGAAGTGATCGCCACCGAAGACGCCGGCCGTGCCGAGCGCTTCGTCAACGCACTGCGCTCGGCGGTGGTGATGGTCAATGCCTCGTCGCGCTTCTCCGACGGTGGACAGCTGGGCCTGGGCAGCGAGATCGGCATTTCCACCACGCGCCTGCATGCGTACGGCCCAATGGGCCTGGAAGCACTCACCGTCGAACGATTCGTCGTGCGCGGTGAAGGGCAGACGCGCAAGTAGATCCACGCGATGCGCGGATGCCCTTCGCGGTAGACCCCGGTGCCGACCAAGGTCGGCGCCCACCAGGCCCAAGCGCCGATCAGGGTCGGCAGCTACCCAAGCAAGCGCCGACCAGGGTCGGCGACTACCGGGACGTCACACCACCTCGCGGCGGATACCGATCGGCCGCGCGTGATCGTCCATGTGCAGCGTGGCGGCCTTGCAGCCCAGCAGGCGCTCGGCAAGGCCGGTGCTGGCACCCAGATCGGCCGCGACTTCATTGAGGCTGGCCAGCGGTCGCGGCAGGCGTCGCTCGTGGCCACGGAAGCGCGCGCGGTTGTACTCGGCCCAGCCGATCAGCAGCACGCTGGCACACAGCAGCATCAGCGGCAGTGCCACCAGCACATAGGGGTCGAACTGGCTTTGCCGTTGGTACAGCTGCTGCCAGGCCAGCTGGCCGCCGATCAGCCACGAGAACAGGGTTACCAACGGTGCCCACAGGTAGAAGTAGAACCCCCAGAACGCGAGGGTGACGAAGCCCCAGGCGGTGCGTTGGAAGCGTGGTTGGCGATGCGGCTTGCGGATCATCCGCGAGTCGAAGCGGTTGGACGGGCGTTGTGCGTTCATCGGATCCCCCGATCGGGACTGGTCCAGGTGGCGCGCTTGCTGCGACGGCGCAGCAGGGTCTTCGGCAACGCCACCAGGGTGGTGGAAAGACTGATCAACCAGTACGCCATCGGGTACCAGATGACCCAGAAGTAGTTGCGTCCAATCTGTGTTTCGTAACGACGGTCGATGATCAGGCTGCTGGCGAACTGCATCAGGCAGACCAGGGCCAGGATCACGCCATGCCATTGCGGCAGCAGGCTGGCGATGTACAGCTGCGGCGGCATGTCGATGAGCTTGCCCAGCACCCACAGCACCACGATGAACAACATGGTGTAGGCCCAGATCACGCTCAGTACGTACTCCAGCAGTACGCCCCACATGCGCCGTTCCTTCCAGTGCAGCAGTGAACGCGCATGCCGCAGCATCACTTCCACGCCACCCTGCGCCCAGCGCAGCCGTTGCCGCCACAGACCCTTCAGCGTTTCCGGCATCAGGATGAAGCACAGCGCGTTGGGTTCGTAGCGGATGTCCCAATGCGCACGCTGCAGGCGCCAGCTGATGTCGATGTCTTCGGTCACCATGTCGTCCGACCACCAGCCGACCTGGTGCAGGGCGGTGCGGCGAAAGCCGGCGATCACTCCGGAGATGGTGAAGATGCGCCCGTACACGCGCTGCGCGCGCTTGATCATGCCGATGATCGAGGAGAATTCGGCCACCTGCAGGCGTCCAAGCAGGGTGGAACGGTTGCGGATGCGCGGGTTGCCGGTGACCGCACCGACGCGGTTGCCGCTGACCAGGTGCCAGACCATCCAGTGCAGGGCGTGTTCCTCCAGCATGGCATCGCCATCGATGCACACCAGGTACTCCGAGCGGGCCGCCAGCGCACCCATGCGCAGCGCGTTGGCCTTGCCGAGGTTGCGGTCCAGGTGCAGCACGCGCAGCCGCGGATGCTTCGCCGCCAGCACGTCGAGCCGGGCGCCGGTGTCATCACTGCTGCCATCGTCGATGGCGATCACCTCGTAGTCGGCCGGATAGCGCTGTGCCAGCGCCGCGCCGAGTGTGTCGTCGAGGTTCGGGGACTCGTTGTGGCAGGGAATCAACAGGCTCGCGAACGGTGGATCGACCATCAGCGGCGGGTCGTTGCGTGGGCGCGAATGGCGTTCGCGCCGGAAGTAGTAATACAGGCCGCCCGACATCCAGAAGAACGCCATCACCATCGGGTAGTAGAAGGCGAACTGGAACAGGACCTGCAGCAGCGGGTGCATGTCCATGTCACTTCTCCGGGTACGGGAAGTTGCCGGCGGACATCGCCGCGCGGGCATCATGGGTGGAAGGCTGGCCGGCGATGAAGTCATCCGGGTACCAGGCGAAGTGGTGCACGCCGTGCGCCTGCAGCTGGCGGATCTGCGCGCGCAGCCGCTCGGCGGGAATCGGTTGCCCGCTGCGCCAATCGACGGTCTGCAGTTCGAACAGGGTGTGCTGCAACTGGGGATCGTGCGCACGCACCGCGGCCAGCAGCTGGTCGAGCCAGCGTTCCGGATGCCTGCTGCCTTCCATCCACGGCATCGCCATCAGTGCGGTCTGGTCGTAGGCCTTGTTGAACAGGTCCAGGCGCTGCGCGAACCAGGCCTCGCTCTGCGGACGCAGCACCGGCTCCGCGTACAGGTTGCGCACTGTGGCCAGCTTCGGCCGCCAACGCTGCGCACTGTCGCGCAGGGCCAGGGTGAAGTCGATCAGCGCCCGGGTGCGAGCGCTGCCATCGTCGCCGGCCGCCAGCGTGGGCAGTTCTGTGTCGCGCAGGTAGCCATCATCATGGAAGAGCAGGCCTTCGAAATACGAGTTGACGGCCAGATCCTCGTAGATGTCGAGCATGATCTGGCGTGCCTTCGGATTGGTGAAGTCCAGCCGGTACATGCCGTCGGCATCGCCGTTGTCGATCGCCAGTGCCTTGCGCTGCACGGGGTCGGGCAGCTCGAAGCCGAGCACCGGCAGCCATGCGTAGACCTTCACCCCCGCGCGCGACTTCAGCTGCCAGGCGACCCGGCTGAACAGGTCCGCGCGCATCGGCATGTGCCGGTTGGGGAAGTACAGTGCATCGGCGGTGTTGTTGCCGTCCGGATCGGCGAACGCCTGCAGGTAGACGTGGGTGGGCGAAATGCGCTTGACCCGCTCGATCAGCGCATCGAGGTTGCGCCCCTGCTGCGCCGGGTCCGGGTCGTACACATCATCCAGGTCGACCTGCAACGCGCGGATGCCGTCGAGCGCAACGTCGCGCCGCAGCTCGTAGGCCAGGCCCTCCACGGTCGGGTTGTCGCTGACCAGGAAGCGCGCCAGCCCATGCAGGTCGCTGGCCACTGGCGTGCTGCGGCCTTCCAGATCGAAGGACACCGGCATGCCCAGCTGTTCGGCGATGTCGTTGCTCAACTGGTTGTAGGCGGCGTACGGCCAGACGATGGCGCGCGGGCGCACGCCCAGGTGCTGCTGGATGCGCTGCACGCTGCGGCCGAGATCGGCGCGCAGGCGCTGCTCGTACTGCGCCTCGCTCTCATAGCTGCGCGTGGCCGGCCGGTAGATGCGGGTGACCACCGCTGGCGTCGAATTGCCCTGCGGATTGGCAAGCACTCCGTGGTGCAGGTCGTCGGTATGGCTGGCCACTTCGATCAGGCCGCTGTCGTGCATCTGCTTCAGCTGCGCCCAGGTAACGAAGTCATCGTGGCCGAACGGCCGGTAGCCATAGTCGATCGTGCGCCCGGGCGCCATGTCCACGTAATCGGTGATCACTGCCACCAGCGCCGGGTAGCGGTACGCCTGCAGCAGCGGGAACGCCTTGTCGTAGACGCTGCGCAGGCCATCATCGAAGGTCAGCAGTACCGGTTTCGGTGGCAGCGTGGCGCGTCCCTGGGAGGCGTCGATCACCTGCGACAGCGACACCGGGTGGTAGCCGTGTGCCCCCAGCCAATCCAGGTGCGCGGCGAAGTTCTGCGTGCTCACCGCGTAGGTATCGGCGTCGCCCTTGGCCGCGACCCGGTCGCGGATGTCGTGGTAGCTGAGGATCAGCAGGCCGTTGTCAGTGGCATCGAGATGCAGGGCCTGCTGCGCGAACGCCGGCGGCGTGGCGGCCAGCAGCAGGAGCACGATCAGTCGCAGGATGCGGGCCATGTCACTCTCCCCAGCGCAGTGCGGCTTCGAAGCCGATATGACGCTCGCGGTGGCCGTCGTAGACCGGCCGCGACCAGCGCACGCCGTACTCGAACACGCGGCCCTGGCCCAGCTGCCATTCGTGCATGTAGGACACCGAAGGGACCAGAGCGCTGCCGAAGCCGTCCTGCCAGTAGTCACCCAGCGAGACCGTCAGGCGGTGCCGGAAGTGGCGCTCGTAGTGCCGCCACAGCTGCTGGTCGATGCGCAGCCCGATCTCGACCATGCGGTCGCGCTTCGGGTTGAAGTAGGGCGCGTCGTCGCGGCTGCCCCGGCTGGTGTAGGCACTGGCCAGGCCGTCGATCAACCAGCGCGGGCGGGTCAGCAGGCGCTGTTCGATGCTGGTGCTGAACAGCTCGCGGTGGTTGCCGTCGTCGTAGCGGAAGCGGCTGGCGCCGAACATCCAGTGGGTCAGCTCGCTGCGCCGGTAGTCGACCTGCGCGCTCACGCTGTCAGCGGTGATGCCCGCCACGCGCGCCTGCATCGAGGCTTCCGGGTCATTGCGTGCGGCCACCAGCCCGGCATGCCAGTAATCGTTGAACTGCCAACCCACGCCGATGCGCAGGCCGGTATCGCCAATGTGGTCGTTGGCGCGCAGTACCGCCGCTTCCGCATCCAGCTGGCCAAAGCGGTAGCGTACGCCCGCGCCCAGCCACAGCGGGTCGATGCGCTGGTCCTGGAAGTCGACCGAGCGCCTGTCTGCGAAGGCGAACAACCGCCAGCGGTCGTCGAGCACCGGTGTCTGCACTTCCATGCCGTAGTGACGGTCGTTGTTGCCCAGCGGCGAGGTGCCGCCACCGCCGGAGCTGCGACCAATGTCGGTCCATGCCTTCAGCTGCCAACCGCGATGCGCCCGCCAGGCCTGGTCCATGCGTTCGACGGCGGGTTGGGTCGGGTAGCGTGCGACAAGATCGTCGTGCAGTGGCCTTGCCAGGTCATCGCGCTGCAGGGCGACGTAGGCCTCCTCCATGCCCAGCCGCGGCTCGATGTCGCGAGGGTCCAGCGCATGTGCCATCTGCTGGCGCTGCAGTGCCATGCGTGGCCATCCGCGCATCATGTACACGCTGCCCAGCGCGCTCTGCAGGCCGCCGTTGCCCGGTGCGATGTCGACCATCGATTCCAGGTCGTGCTGTGCGGTGCGCAGGTCGCCGCTGTAGGCGCGTACCATCGCCAGATTCAGGTCGGCCTCGTAACGTGACCAGTTCGCGTACGGTGACTTGCCGTTGCTCCAGCGCCACGCCGGCTCCTTGTCACGCCAGGCCTGCAGCAGGTCGATCGCCTTTTCCTGCTGCTCGCTCTCCAGGTAGGCATAGGCCAGTTCCGAATGCGAGGCATCGCGTGCCGGGTCGCCGGCCACTGCCGCCTGCAGCACCGGTATGGCTTCTTCCGGATGCAGGGTGCCCATCAGCGAATCGCCGACCGCAGGCAGCACATAGTCGGGCAGGGCATGGCCTTCGGCCTGCAGTGCGCGGGCTTCCTCGCGCACCTGCGCATGGCGGCCCAGCCGGTTGAGCAGGATCAGCCGGTCCATGCGGACGCGAAGCGGCGCCTGCGCGGGCGGGGTGCCTTCGCTGCCCAGGTAGCGCTGCATGCGCGCCAGGGTCGATTCGGCTTCTTCCAGGCGGCTGTCTTCGCTGCTGCTGTAGGCCAGGCTCCAGACCACCAGCTTGGCCAGGTAGTCGCCTTCGATGCGTTGCTTCTGTGCAGCGTCGAACAGCTGCGGGCGCTGCTGGTACAGCTCCCAGGCGCGCCAGGCGTTGCCGATGTCGCCCAGGGTCAGTACGCGCAGCTTGAACAGCAGGTCGTCGTTGGGTTGCTCTTGGCTGGCGCGCTCGATCGCGCCGAGGGCATCCAGCCAGCGGGCCTGGTCGCGGTAGCGGCCGATCTCGGCCAGGGCCGCCTCGCGGTCAGGCGGGGCAGCGCTGCTGGCCCAGGCCAGGGAGGTACAGGCAAGGCCGACGCAGAGCGCCAGCCGGCGGTGGACAACCATTGGGGACCCCCTTGGCTTCCGAACCAGACAACCTGAGAAATGTGACGCACATCACATGCCAGCTTTTGGCGTGGCCGTGGCCCGCGTCACTCCCTTCGTGCATTCCCGTCCAGCAAGGACGGATACAAACCCGGACAGCGACCTGCAATGTCTTGTCTGAAACGAGAGTCCCCCGCACACCGAATGGCGGCCTGGGCGGCGCTGCCGCCCCCATGCCCGATGCCGGCACGCGGCAAGGATGGGCATTCGTGGGCACTATCCGCCCGGAATTGTCAGCCCGGTGTCAAAATGCGCAGACGGGCTGACGAGCGGTAGGTAGGGCCGGTTGCGAGGCCCTGCGCGGCTTACCAGAGGTCTTCCAGCTTGCGCGGCTTGCAGGCCACCCAGGAGGCGCACAGCATCAGGGTGGCGCAGCCGAACAGGAAGCTGAACGGGAGCGTCCAGCCGTTGCTGACCGTATGCAGCCAGCCGACCAGGAACGGCCCCAGACAGCTGAAGCTGTAACCCACGCCCTGCATGAAGCCGGACAGTGCCGCCGAGCCGGTGGGGGTGCGCGTGCGCAGGTTGATCAGGGTCAGCGCCAGCGGGAAGGTGGATGGACCGACGCCGAGCAGGCACGCCCACAGCAGGGGGGCCTTCATCGGTGCCAGCAGCAGGCCGGTGAAGGCGATCACGAACGAGAAGAAGCCGATCAGCACCAGCGGGAACGGGTTCTGCATGCGAACTGCCATGGATGGAATGACCAGCGACGGCAGCAGCCCGAGCGCCGAGAACACCGCCACCATCACGCCACCAAAGGCCGGTGTGCCGCCGGCCTCGACCACGATGCGTGGCAGCCAGGTGAACATCGAATAGGTCATCAGCGAAGTCATGCCGAACATCAGCGTCATGCTCCAGCCCAGTGAGGTGCGCCAGACTTTCCCATGCGGCTGTGCGGCCGGGTCGGTGGCATCTGCCTGCGGCTTCGGTGCGCGCCTGGCCAGAACCAGCCACGGCAATGCTGCGGCCAGTGCCAGCAGTGCCCACATGCCCAGCGACACGCGCCAGCCTGCGGCGTTGGCCACCGGCACCGCCAGCAGCGCCGGCAGCATGGTGCCCAGCTGCAGCACGCTGATGTAGAGCGTGCTCATGGTGCCGACCTTGTTGGCGAAGTAGCGCTTCACCAGCGGCGGCACCACCACGTTGCCGATGCCCATGCCGGCCAGTGCCAGCACCGAACCGAGCAGCAGCGTGCCGACGTTGCCGGCACTGGAGCGCAGCAGCAGGCCGGCCATCGCCATCACCATCGCCAGCAGCGTGGTGCGCTCCAGGCCCAGGCGCCGCGCCAGCGCCGGCGTGGCCACGCCGAACAGCGCGAACGAGGCGGTCGGCAGCATGCCCAGCACGCCGGTCATGGTGGTGCCGAAGCCGAACTGCTGGCCGAGCACGTCCAGCAGCGGGGTGATCGAGGTGACCGCAGTGCGCAGGTTGACCGCTGCCAGCAGGATCGCGGCAAACGCGAGGACACGACCGTGCAGCAGCGACGGCGAATCGGAAGTGGAGGAACTCATCGGTGGTCCTTGCAGGTGTCGCATGCCGGGGCAATGGCATGCAGCGCCGGCATCGGTCTACGCCGAAGCGGCAGGTGGGGGTGGGGGCTGCAGGCGGGCCGGCAGCGCGGCCATTGTACGTGCGCTGCCTGGCAAGGTCCCGTCATGCGGGAGGCCTGGCGCCTGGTACAAAAAAACCCGGAGGACAGTGATGTCTTCCAGGCTTCTTGGTGACCACCGAAGTGGTCGGGGAGACAGGATTCGAACCTGCGACCTCTACGTCCCGAACGTAGCGCTCTACCAGACTGAGCTACACCCCGAAGGGAGCCGCCTATTCTAGCGATTCACCCCGATGGCGGCAAGGGGTGAATGCTGTTTTCTTCACACTGCCGAAGCAGTGCCACTTCAGGGAACAAAAAAGCCTGGACGACTTCACCAGGCTTCAATGCGACCACGTGAGTGGTCGGGGAGACAGGATTCGAACCTGCGACCTCTACGTCCCGAACGTAGCGCTCTACCAGACTGAGCTACACCCCGAAGGAGCCGCCTAAGATACCGTGTGAAGGCCAAGGCGGCAAGGCTTTTTTACAGCTCAGCGACGATTTTCCTTCTCGATGCGGTTCTGCTCGCGGGCTTCGAACCACATGCCGTTGAGGATGGCCACCGTCGAGGCGAGGCCGGCACCGAGAATCCAGGCGAAATACCACATGATCAGTCTCCTTCATTCCGGGTAGGTGCCGACCGTTGGTCGGCACACGTGCAAGCAATCAATATGCGTTCGGGTTGTTGCCCATCTCTTCGGTGGTGGTCTTGCCCTTCAGCACGCGGTACACCCAGGTGGTGTAGGCGAGGATGATCGGCAGGAACACCGCCGTGGCCAGCAGCATGATCCACAGGGTCAGGTGGCTGGACGAGGCGTCCCACACGGTCAGGCTGGAGGTGGGCTGGCTCGAGGACGGCAGCAGGAACGGGAAGATCGCAAAGCCGACGGTCAGGATGATGCCGGCGATGGCTGCCCCGGAGGCGATGAAGGCCAGGCCGCCGCGACGGGTCCGCAGCAGTACCGCACTGGCCAGCAGTCCGGCCAGGCCCAGCAGCGGCGCCAGGATCGTGGCCGGCATGGCGCTGTAGTTGCGCATCCAGCCACCGGCGGCGCCGAGTTCGGCGGTCTTCAGCAGCGGATTGGTGGCGCCGTCGGTGACCACCTGCGAGGTGATCTGGTAACCCGGCAGGCCGAAGGCCACCCAGGCACCGCCCACCGCGAACAGCACGAAGGCGATGATCGCGGCGATGCTGCCGAAACGGGCCGCACGTTCGGCCACCGGGCCGTCGGTCTTCAGCACCAGCATGGCGGCACCGTGGGCGACCAGCATCGACACGCTGAGCAGGCCGGCCAGCAGCGCGAAGGGCATCAGCAGGCCGAAGAACGAGCCGGTGTAGAAGATGCGCATGCTGTCATCGAAGTGGAACGGCACGCCCAGCACCACGTTGCCCACCGCCACGCCCATGATCAGCGCCGGGATGAAGCCACCGATGAACAGCGCCCAGTCCCAGGTGTTGCGCCAGCGCTCGCTGGGCATCTTGCTGCGGAACTTGAAGCCGACCGGTCGCAGGATCAGCGCGAACAGGATCACGAACATCGCCAGGTAGAACCCGGAGAAGCTGACCGCGTAGAGCGGCGGCCATGCGGCGAAGATCGCACCGCCGCCCAGGATCAGCCACACCTGGTTGCCTTCCCATACCGGACCAATGGTATTGATCACCAGCCGGCGCTCAGCGTCGTTGCGGGCGACGAAGGGCAGCAGGGTGCCCACGCCCAGGTCGAAACCATCCATCACGGCGAAACCGATCAGCAGGATGCCGAGCAGCAGCCACCAGATCACGCGCAGCGTGGTGTAGTCCAGAAGAATGAAATCCATCTTGGTTCTCCTGCCTCAGGCCTGGCCGGCGGCCGGCGCCGAGGCATTGTGGGAAGCATGCGGCTGGGGCGACTGCAGTGACGGCAGCACCTCGTCCGGACCCTTGCGGATCGCCTTGAGCATCAGCTTGATCTCGACCACGATCAGCGCGGTGTAGATGGCGGTGAAGCCGGCCAGGGTCAGCACGATTTCATGCAGGGCCAGCCCCGATGCTGCATAGAAGGTCGGCAGCACGCCATCGACCGCCCACGGCTGGCGACCATACTCGGCCACGAACCAGCCGCACTCGATCGCGATCCACGGCGCCGGCAGCGTCCACAGGGCCAGCTTGAGGAACCAGCGCTTGTCCTGGAAATTGTTGCGGCAGGAGTAGTAGAAGGCCAGGGCGAAGAAAGCGATGAGGTAGAAGCCGAGGCCGGCCATCACGCGGAAGGTCCAGAACAACGGCATCACGCGCGGCACCGTGTCCATCGCCGCCTGCGAGATTTCCTGCGGGGTGGCGTTGAGGATGTCATCGCGATAGCGCTTGAGCAGCAGGCCGTGGCCCAGGTCCTGCCAGTGACGGTCGAACATCTCGCGCGCTTCAACGTCGTTCTTGTTGGCGCGCAGGCGTTCCAATGCACCGTAGGCCAGCTGGCCGCCACGCACGCGGTGTTCGGCGCGCTCGACCAGTTCCAGGATGCCGGGAATCGGCTGGTTCAACGAGCGGGTGGCGATCAGGCCCATCAGGTACGGGATCTTCACCGCGTAGTCGTTCTGGTGGGTCTCCTGGTTCGGGATGCCGAAGGCGGTGAAGTCGGCCGGCGCACGCTCGGTCTCCCACATCGCTTCGATCGCGGCCAGCTTCATCTTCTGGTGTTCGCTGGCGGCGTAACCGCTCTCGTCACCCAGCACGACCACCGACAGCGATGACAGCAGGCCGAACGCCGCGGCCACCGCAAACGAACGACGGGCCAGGTCCCTGTGCTTGTTGCGCAGCAGGAACAGCGCGCTGATCGCCATCACGAACACTGCACCGGTCACGTAGCCGGCGCTGACGGTGTGCACGAACTTGGCCTGCGCCACCGGGTTGAACACCACCGCCATGAAGTCGACCACTTCCATGCGCATGGTTTCCGGGTTGAACACCGCACCGGTCGGGTTCTGCATCCAGCCATTGGCCACCAGGATCCAGATCGCCGACAGGTTGGTCCCCAGCGCCATCAGCCAGGTCACCATCAGGTGCTTGACCTTGCTCAGGCGGTTCCAGCCGAAGAAGAACAGGCCGACGAAGGTCGCTTCCAGGAAGAACGCCATCAGGCCTTCGATGGCCAGTGGCGCACCGAAGATGTCACCCACGTAGTGGCTGTAGTAGGACCAGTTCATGCCGAACTGGAATTCCATGACGATGCCGGTGGCAACGCCCATGGCGAAGTTGATGCCGAACAGGACGCCCCAGAACAGGGTCATCCTGCGCCAGATCTCCTTGCCGGTCATCACATACACGCTCTCCATGATGGCCACCATGAAGGACAGGCCGAGGGTGAGCGGTACGAATAGGAAGTGGTACATCGCGGTCAGCGCGAATTGCAGCCGCGACAGTTCTACGACTGTCTGATCAATCATGGCCTGGCTACCTCGTTGGATAGTGCCGTTGCAGGTGGCGGGAAGGGTGGTCTACGACGTGAATGATGTGACCGACTACTTCAAACAGCCTTGATCCAGATCAATGTATGAACAGGTGCCCCGGTTGATCGTATGCCAACCTGATGAAGACTGCGACCGCCGGCCGCAGGGGCGGGCTATTGCCTGCGCCTACAATGCCGTGTCTCCTCCGTTGCCCGTGAAGACCTCTTGAGCGCTGCCGAAACGACCCCTGACGGCCTGTCCCCGGAAGCTGAAACCGCCCGCCAGCGGCGTGTGCGCACGGCCTGGCTGGCCGACCTGGCACGCTCCGCCCGGGGCCGCCAGCGCCTGGCCGCGCTGTGCATCAGCCTGTCCGGCGCACTGTTGATCGGCCAGGCTGCCGCCATCGCCTGGCTGGTACAGCAGGTGCTGGTGGAGCGCGTGCCGCTGGCCTCTGGCCTGCCGGTGCTGGCGGGATTGGCGGTGATCCTGGTGCTGCGCACCCTGCTGGGCAGCGCCACCCAGGCCGCCGCCGGTGACGTGGCCGACGCCGCACGCCTGGCATTGCGCGAACGCGTGTTCGCACGCCTGCTGGGCCACGGCCCACTGTGGCTGCGGCAGCGCCGCACCGGCGAACTGGGCGAACTGATGCTGCATCACGGTGATGCGATCGAGAGCTATTACAGCGGCTTCCTACCGGTGCGCACTGAAGTGGTGGTGGTGCCGCTGCTGATCCTGGCCGCTGTCGCCTGGGTCGACTGGGTGGTGGCGCTGATCCTGCTGTTCACTGCGCCGCTGGTGCCATTTTTCATGATGCTGGTGGGCTGGGGCGCCGAAGCGGCCGGCCGTGCGCAGCTGGGTGAGCTGGCACGCATGAGCGGCCATTTCGCCGACCGCATCAAGGGCCTGGGCCTGCTACGCCTGTATGGCCGCGGTGACGCCGAGCTGGAGGGTATCGAGGCTGCCGCTGAAGGCGTGCGCGTGCGCACGCTGAAGGTGCTGCGGATTGCCTTCCTGTCGTCCACGGTGCTGGAATTCTTCGCCTCGGTGAGCGTGGCGATGGTGGCGCTGTACCTGGGCCTGAGCTATCTGGGCATGATGTCGCTGCATGCAGCGGTGCCGACGCTGGGTGCGGGGCTGTTCTGCCTGCTGCTGGCACCGGAATTCTATGCGCCGCTGCGACGGCTGGCCGCGCACTACCATGATCGCGCCAATGCACTGGCCGCCGCCGCCGAAGTGGAGCGCCTGCTGCAGTCGCTGCCCGATGAGCAGGGCCTGGTCGAGAACGAGGTTGCACCGCTGGCGGTGGAGCCGGCCGAGGCCGCGTTGCCGCCGCTGCAGGCACAAGGGCTGGTGCTGCGCCCGCTGGGCGCGCCGCAGGATGTGCTGCGGGATCTGGACCTGCGGCTGGAGCCGGGCCAGCGCCTGGCCCTGGTTGGTCCCAGCGGTTCTGGTAAAAGCACCCTGCTGGAAGCGCTGGCCGGCTGGCTGCCGCCGCGCGCCGGCAAGCTGCAGCTGCGTCCCGGTGTGCAGGTGGCCTATGCCAGCCAGCGCCCCTACCTGTTCCACGGCAGCATCGCCGACAACCTGCGGCTGGCCGATCCGGGTGCCAGCGATGCGCGTCTTCGTGCGGTGGCCGAGGCCGCGCAGGTGCTGCAATTCGCACAGCGCCTGCCACAGGGCCTGGACACGGTGATCGGCGAACGTGGCTTCGGCCTGTCCGGCGGCGAAGCCCGTCGTATCGGCCTGGCCCGGTTGTTGCTGCGCGACCCGCAGGTCCTGTTGCTGGACGAACCCACCGCGTTTCTCGACGCCGATACCGAGGCCGCACTGCTGCGCAGCCTGGCTGCCTATGCGCGGGGTCGCAGTGTGGTGGTCGCCACCCACAGCCCGGCGGTGATCGCCTGGGCCGACCGCTGCCTGCTGCTGCCGGAAGGGCGCCTGGTCGAACCGGCACAGGCGGTGCGCGCATGAGCCGTTCGCCTGATTCGCTGCGCGCGGTGTTCCTGCGCCATCGGCCGCGCCTGCTGCTGACCGTGCTGCTGCTGTGGACCACCATGCTGGCCGGCACCGCATTGCTTGGCCTGTCCGGTGGCTTCCTCACCGCCGCCGCGTTGGCTGGTGCGGCCGGCCTCGGCCAAGGCTTCAACTTCTTCTCACCGTCCGCGGGCATACGCGGGCTGACGATGGCGCGCATCGTGTCGCGCTATTTCGAGAAGCTGGTCGGCCACGACGCCACGCTGCGCATCGCCCGCGACCTGCGCGTGTGGTTCTTCCGCCGCGCGTTGCCGCTGGCACCCGCACGGTTGGGGGCTACGCGCACCGGCGACCTTCTGGCGCGCCTGCTCGGCGACATCGGTGAAGTGGACGGCCTGCTGGTGCGTGCGATCGGGCCGCTGCTGGCGTTGGGCGGATTGTCGCTGGTCGCGATCGTTTCGGCAGCACTGATCCTGCCGTCGGCTGCGGTGCTGCTGGCGGTGCTGGCGCTGCTGATCGCCTTCGGCGTGCCGTGGCTGGGCGTGCGTGGCCATGACGACGAAGAGGCCGACCGTGCCGCGCATCGTGCCGCATTGCGTACCGCTGCATTCGAAGGGCTGGAAGGTGCGGGTGACCTGGCCGCGCTGCATGCCGATGCAGCGTGGCAGCTGAAGGTGCGCGTGGCAGCCAAGCAGCTGGCCTCGCGTGACCGCCGCCGCCGCTGGCGCCTGATCGCGGCCTCGACCCTGCATGGCCTGGTGGCCGGGCTGGGCCTGGTGGCGATGCTGGCGTTGGCCCTGCACGCGGCCGAGCAGCAGCGCATCGCACCGGAAATGGCCGCAGGTTTGGTGTTCCTCACCGTGGCGTTGATCGAGCTGTGGGCCGGCATGGGCCTGGCCTGGCAGTCGCTGCAGTCCGGGCGCATTGCCGCCGATCGCCTGCAGGCGATCGTCGAGCAACCGCCGACAGTGGACGATCCGCAGGCGCCACAGGTGGTGCCGCCGGCTGCGCGCGTGCATTGGGATGACGTGCATTTCCAGTGGCCGGGCGGCGCGCGGCCGGTGTTGTCCGGCCTGCAGCTGACCCTGGCGCCAGGCGAACGCATCGCCATCCGTGGAGACAGCGGCAGCGGCAAGACCACGCTGTCGAGCCTGCTGCTGCGGTTGTGGGATCCGCAGCAGGGGCGGCTGACCTACGGTGGCCGCGATCTGCGTGATTTCGCCCAGGCCGACTGGCACCGGCAACTGGCGTGGCTGCCGCAGAACGCGCCGGTGTTTGCCGGCAGCGTGGCCGAGAACCTGCGGTTGGGTGATCCCGATGCCAGCGACGCCGCCTTGTGGGCGGTGCTGCGCCGCGTGCGCCTGGGCGAATGGGCCGAGCGCAACGGCGGCCTGCAGGCCTGGGTGGGCGAGAACGGCGCGACGATGTCGGCCGGGCAGGCGCGGCGGTTGGCACTGGCGCGTGCGCTGCTGCGCAATGCGCCGATCCTGCTGCTGGACGAACCGACCGAAGGCCTGGACGTGGATACCGCACGCGCGCTGTTGCAGGACCTTTCCGGGTTGCTGGACGGGCGCAGCCTGTTGATGATCACCCACGACGACCTGCCCGAAGGCGTGGTCGATGCGCAGTACCGGTTGCGCGACGGGGCTCTGGTCCGCGAAGCGTGAACCGGTAGTGCCGGCCGCTGGCCGGCAACCTCATGGCGCCTGATACGGACACGGAATTGCCGGCCAGCGGCCGGCATTACCCATTCGAACGGTTACCGCGAGAACTCGCGCAGCATCACCGCGATCGAGGCCACGTTGGCCAGCACGCACAACCAGAACACCCACTGGAATGCGGCCTTGCGGTGCTTGTGTCGGAACAGCGCCTGGCCCAGCAGCGCGCCCGGCCAGCCACCGGCAAAGGCCAGCATCTGCAGGGTGCGTTCGGGAATGCGCCATTGCTTTCGCTGCGCCGCGCGCTTGTCCTGGCCGTACAGCGCGAACGACACCGCGCTGGCCAGCATGCACCAGCCACCCAGCCACAGCGGCAGCACACCGCTGACCATCAGCGCGATCAACGCGCCGAACGCGGCGAGCGCCAGGTTGCGCCGCCAAGCCACTACAGCGCGTCGAGGAAGCCGCGCACGGCGGGGCCGAAACGATCGAAGTCGACCAGAAAGGCGTCGTGACCCTGCGGTGACTCCAATCCGATGAAATGGGCGTCAGCGCCTCCGGCACGCAGGCCATCGGCGACCTGTTGCTGCTGCTGCACCGGGAACAGGATGTCGGTGTTGGCGCCGATGGCCAGCGCCTTCTCCACCCGGATCTTCGCCAGCCCGGCCAGCACATCGCCATCGGCATACTCGGCCAGGTCGAACCAGTCCATCGAGCGGCTCAGGTACAGATAGCAGTTGGGGTCGAAGAAACGCACGAAGCGCCGTGCGTGGCCTTCCAGGTAGCTTTCCACCTGGAATTCCAGACCGAACGGATCGTCGTCGGTCTGGTCCGAATCCAGCCGCACGCGGCCGAAGCGGCCATCCCATTCCAGTGCCGAGCGGTAGGTGATCACGCCCAGCTTGCGCGCCATGCGCATGCCGGACTCGGGATACGCGTCGTCGTCGTAGTGGCCACCATTCCAGCGTGGATCAAGGCGGATCGCTTCGCGCTGCAGCGAGCGGATCGCGATGGAGAACGGCAGCGCCTGCGCACTGCCGGAAATGTTGACGTGGCTGCGCGCGATGCCCGGGTGAAGCATCAGCACGGCCAGCGCGGTCATGCCGCCCATCGAATTGCCGACCACGCAGGCCAGCTGTTCGATGCCCAGGGCGCGCACGACTTCGATCGCGGCGCGCGCGCCGTCTTCGATCGACAGCTCGGGGAAGTCGAGACGATACGGTTGGCCGGTGGCCGGGTTGAGCGAGGCCGGACCGGTCGAGCCCTTGCAGCTGCCCAGCGAGTTCACGCAGACCACGAACCAGCGGTCGGTATCGATCGCCTTGCCGGGTCCGACCATGCCTTCCCACCAGCCCGCTGCCGGGTTGGCGTCGTTGGCTGCCGCATGTGCATCCGGCGAGAGGCCGGTCACGATCAGGATCGCGTTGCTGGCGTCGGCCGCCAGTGTTCCCCAGGTCTCATAGGCGACGCGCGCGCCGTGCAGGGCGCCGCCGCGCTTGAACGGGAAGGGCGAGGGCAGGGCGTGGAAGCGGGTGCCGGGCGGGATGAATTCGGTCATGCAGGCATTCTAGCGGGGCCGCATGTGGAGCTGGCGACACGCTGGTTTCCATCGGCGATGCAGGTAGTGCCGGCCGCTGGCCGGCAACCTCGCAGGCGCATCACGATTCATGAGGTTGCCGGCCAGCGGCCGGCACTACCGCGGCGCGTTACGGGAAGCGCAGCTCCACAACACCGTCGTGGGGCAGGCTCACCTTCACCGGCACGCTCTGCAGGTCATCTTCGCTGCGGTTGGCGCTGCCGGTGCGCGAGATGCGTGCCAGCACTTCCACTTCGCGATGGGCCGACAGCGGTGCGGTTGGCATCGGGCTGTCAGCGTCACCCAGCCCGACCGTGGCCGGGAATCCGGCCAAGGGCAGCTTGCGTGCGGCCACCGGCATCGGCGGTCCACCCACGGCGCGGGCCAGCACGAATACCTGGGTGCTGGCCGGCCACTCGGTGCCCTTCAACGCAGGCAACTGCACGCGCACCTGCAACAGCGCCGGTGGCGCCGCAACGGCTGCATCGGACGGCTGACCGGCGGCTTCACGGGCGATGGCGATCTGCGCCTGCAGCGCCTGCGCGGCGCCGGGCTCAAGCCGTGGCAGCAGGCCGCTCCACACATCTGCGGCCTCGGCATTCTTTCCGCGCTGACGCAGGGCGATACCCAGCAGCCAGCTGGCACGCTCGGCATCGGGCGCCAGCGCACGCGCCTGCTGCAGCCAGGCCATCGCCGTGTCATCGAACTGCTTGCCGGCATCGGCCTGCGCACGTGCCTGCGCCGCCTCCACCAGCACGCCGGGGTCTTCCGGGGCGAGAGTGGCGGCCCGCGCGAACGCGTCCGCCGCGGCTGCGGCATTGCCCAGTTCGGCTTGCGACCGGCCCAGCAGCGCCCAGCCATCGGCCCGCTGTGGGTCACGCTTCAGTGCATCCTGCAGGGCCTGCACGCCATCGCGCAGGGTGGCTACCGAAGGCGTCGGTTGCACCTGTGCTGCACGCGGATCACCGACCAGCAGATACAGGCAGGCACCGGCCACGCCCAGTGCGAACACGCCGACCACGAAACCGCGGCGGCCAGAGTGGCGCAGCGGCCACAGCACCAGCGCTGCCATCAACGCAGCAACCAGACCGGCCAGCATCGGCAGCCACTGGCTCACCATCCGTCTCCTTCATCGGCCTTGCCGGCCGCTGCGGCGCCAACCGTACGGCCACGGCGGCGGACGATGCCCAGCACCACCAGAGCACCCGCACCGAGCATCAGCAGGGGACCTCCCCACAGCAGCCAGGTGCCCGGCTGCAACGGTGGCTGATAGAGCACGAACTCACCGTAGCGCGCGACCAGGAACTGCTTGATCTGCGCGTCGTCGTGGCCCTGCTGCATCAGCTGCAGCACCTCGCGGCGCAGGTCCTGCGCGATCTGCGCGTTGGAATCGGCCAGCGACTGGTTCTGGCACTGCACGCAGCGCAGCTGCGCGGCCAGGTCGTGGAAGCGGCGTTCTTCGGCGCCATCGCGGAACTGCAGCGGCTGCGGATCATGCAGCGGCTGCTGTGCCAGCGCGGCCAGCGGCAGCATCAGGAGCAGCAGCGCCAGCAGCCAGCGCATGGGCTCAGGGCGCCGTGTGCAACGTGCTGCCGGCATTGCCCTGGGCCTTCTCGATCTTCTCCAGCGCCGGGATCAGCTTCTCGTCGACCACGCGCTGGGTCATCGCACCGCTGTACTTCCAGCGCACGATGCCGCTGCCGTCGACAAGGAAGGTTTCCGGTGCAGCGGTCACGCCCCAGTCGATCGCGGTGCGGCCTTCCACGTCGCTGAGCACGACCATGAACGGGTTGCCCAGCTGTTCCAGCCAATGCAGGGCATCGGTCGGTTCATCCTTCCAGTTGTAGCCGATCACGCGCACGCGCTTGCTCTCGGCGAAACGGGTCAGCACCGGGTGTTCCTCGCGGCAGGCCGCGCACCAGCTGCCCCACACGTTCAACAGGTACGGCGCGCCACGCAGTTCGTCGCTGCGCACGATCATTTCCGGGTCGTGCAGCACCGGCAGCGCGAACGCTGGCGCCGGCTTGTCGATCAGCGCCGACGGCAGCACGTCGCGCTGCGGATCACCCGATTTCATAACCCCGTAGATCATCAGCCCGAGCAGGCCGAAGAAAAACAGCACGCCGATCACGATGGCTACCGGCGGCAGCGGGCGGGAGGGGCGCGGGGCGGGGGACTCGGACATGGAAACTCCTACGGACGACGGAAACGGCGGTCGACGGCGGCGATGAATCCGCCCAGGGCCATCAGCAGCGCGCCCAGCCAGATCCAGCGCACGAACGGCTTGATGTGCACCCGTACCGCCCATGCATTGTTGCCCAGCGGCTCGCCCAATGCCACGTAGACATCGCCGTCGAAGCGTGCATCGATGCCGGCCTCGGTCATCACCTGGCCGCCGCTGGCGTACTGGCGCTTCTCCGGGTGCAGCAGGGCCAGTTCGCGGCCGTCGCGGAATACCCGCAGGTGACCGCGGTCGGCGATGAAATTGGGGCCTTCGCGGTGGTCCACGCCCTCGAAGCGCACTTCGTAGCGACCGACCACCAGCTGCTGACCCGGGGCCAGCGCCACTTCGCGCTGCACGTTCAAGGCTTCCACCAGCAGCGCGCCGGCCAGGAACACGGCGATGCCGGCGTGGGCAACGATCATGCCGAGCATTTCGGCGGTGAAGCGGCCGTTGCCGCGCAGTCGCTGCCAGACGAAGCGTGCGGTACCGAGTGCGACCCAGGCCGCAGCGGCCACGCCGATGCCGGCCTTCCAGCCGTTCTGCGGCGCCTGCCACCAGGCCAGCGCGCCCAGCAGCAGCGCCAGGCCCAGCCACGGTGCCAGCAGCGCGAAGGCGCGCGAGGGCTGGTCACGCTGCCATTTCACCAGCGGGCCGAACGGCAGCAGCAGGATCATTGGCGCCATCAGCAGCAGGAACAGGCTGCCGAAGTAGGGCGGGCCGACCGAGATCTTGCCCAGCGACAGCGCATCGGCCAGCAACGGATACAGCGTGCCGAGCAGCACCATCGCGCAGGCCGTGGCCAGCAGCAGGTTGTTGGCCAGCAGCAGGGTCTCGCGCGAGGTGGCAGTGAAGCCACGGCGCGGGTCGTCGGCGTCCACGCTCAGCTGGCTGGCGCGCAGCGCATACAGCAGCAGGCTGCCACCGACCAGCACCGACAGGAACACCAGGATGAACAGGCCACGCGAGGGATCGGCGGCGAACGAATGCACGCTGGTCAGCACACCGGAGCGGACCAGGAAGGTGCCCAGCAGCGACAGCGCGAAGGCGGCGATCGCCAGCAGCAGGGTCCAGCTGCCGAACGTGCCGCGCTTTTCAGTGACGGCCTGCGAATGGATCAGTGCCGCACCGACCAGCCATGGCATGAAGCTGGCGTTCTCCACCGGGTCCCAGAACCACCAGCCACCCCAGCCCAGCTCGTAGTAGGCCCACCAGCTGCCCAGCGCGATGCCCAGGGTCAGGAAGCCCCAGGCGACGTTGGTCCAGGGCCGCGTCCAGCGCAGCCAGCGCGCATCCACGCGACCTTCCAGCAGCGCCGCCACCGCGAATGCGAACGGAACGGCGAAACCCACGTAACCGATGTACAGCATCGGTGGATGGATGATCAGCCCCGGGTCCTGCAGCAGTGGGTTGAGATCGCGCCCTTCCAGCGGCGCCGGGTTCAGGCGCAGGAACGGGTTGGAAGTGAATATCAGGAAGGCGAGGAAGCCGACGCTGACGATGCCCATCACCGCCAGTACGCGCGCCTGCACCGGTGCCGGCAGGTGCCGGGAGAACAGCGCCACCGCGCCGGTCCACAATGCCAGCACCAGCGCCCACATCAGCAGTGAGCCTTCATGCGCGCCCCAGACCGCCGAATAGCGGTAGATCATCGGCAGCAGCGAATTGGAGTTCTCGGCCACGTAGCGCACTGAGAAATCCTGCTGCACGAACGCGGCGGTCAGCACCGCGAACGCGCCGGCGAGCAGCAGCAGCTGCGCGAACGCGGCTGGCCGTGCCACCGCCATCCATGCCGTGTTGTTGCGATGTGCGCCGACCAGCGGCAGGCCGGCCTGCAGCAGCGAGGCCAGCAATGCGCACATCAGCAGGATCTGACCCAGTTCGGGCAGCACTCAGCGCACCTCGGGGGCCGTCACCGGCACATCGTGCTTGCGGTGGGCATCGCCCATCTTGTCGGCCACTTCCTTTGGCACGTACTTCTCATCGTGCTTGGCCAGCACTTCGTCGGCGACGAAGGTGCCGTCCTGCAGGCGGCCGCTGGCGACCACCGCCGTGCCTTCGGCGAACATGTCCGGCAGGATCCGCGAGGTGGTCACTGCCAGCTGCGCGTCGCCGTCGGTCACTTCGAAACGCGCTTCCAGCGAGCCGACCGGCCGATTGAAAGAGCCCTTCACCACCATGCCGCCCAAGCGGAAGCGCGACTGCGCATCGACATCACCGCGCAGCACTTCCGAAGGCGTGTACAGGTAGGCGATGTTGCGCTCCAGTGCCATCGCCACCAGCGCCGTGGCCAGGCCGGAGGCGAGCAGGGCCAGCAGCACCCATGCCAAGCGGCGACGCTGTACCGGGGTCATCGTTCCAGCTCCGTCGACAGCGGCACAGCTGCGTCCTGCCTGCCGGCGCGGGTCTGCTGCCGCTGCTGGCGGGCCAGTGCCAGCCGGCGTGCCACGCGCAGGCGCAGCCACGAACCGATGGCGTCGGCGCCGAGCACCAGCACGAACACGGCGTAGGCGCCGATCACATAGGGAAGGTGGGTCATGGCTGGGCCTCCCGGACCGGGCGTTCGGCACCGACGCGTCCACCGACCCAGGCCTTGCCGGCCTCGCGGTCGAGATTGTCGGCGCGGGCCTTGGCCAGCACCGAACCGGCGAACCAGAACTTGGTGCCGATCACCATCCACCACAGCGGCGCGATCATCGCGCTGCTGATCGCCGATTCACCGAACACGTTGATCGACTGGCGCTGATGCAGGCCGCCCCACCAGTCCACCGAATAGCGGATCACCGGCAGCAGGCTGACGCCGACGATGGCCAGCAGTCCCGCCGCACGTGCGGCGCTGCGGCGGTCCTCGATGGCGTGGTAGAGGCCGATCACGCCCAGGTACAGGAACAGCAGCACAAGCTCGCTGGTCATGCGCGGGTCCCAGTCCCACCAGGTGCCCCAGGTGCCCTTGCCCCAGATGCTGCCGGTCAGCAGGGTGATCAGGGTGAAACCGGCGCCCATCGGCGCGCAGGCCATGGCCAGGATCTCGCAGACCTTGATCCGCCAGATCAGCGCGATGGCGGCATACAGCGCCATCAGCGCGAATACGAACAGGCTCATCCAGGCACTGGGCACGTGGATGTAAAGGATGCGGAAGCTGTCCAGCTGCTTGGCTTCCGGCGGCACCACCAGCAGCGCCTGCCACATGCCGACCAGCAGCACCGGCACCGCCGCGAAGTAGAACACCCGCGACCAGCGGGCAGCGAAACGGTCGAACGTGGGAGGCGAACCGAGTTGGTGGAACCAGCGGACAATCGGATTCATGCGTGGCGGCTATCCAGCAGGGGTGGATTGGCTCTCAGCTCGGTCAACTCAGAGAAATACGTATTGCAGCGGCAGTGGCCAGCGGAGCCAGCACCAGCGCGAGCAGCAGGCCAGCGCCCAGCATCAGCAGCGCACCGACCGGATCCTGCCCGCGTCCGGCTGCCGCCAGGCTGCCGGCGCCGAACACAAGCACCGGCACGTACAGCGGCAGCGACAGCAGCGCCACGAGAATACCAGAGCGTCGGATGCCAACGGTCAGTGCGGCGACCACGCCACCGATCAGGCTCAGCAACGGCGTTCCCAGCAGCAACGATGCCAGCAACATCGGCAGCTGGTCATGCGGCAGATGCAGCATTTCGGCCAACAGCGGGCTGACCACGATCAGCGGCAGCGCAGTGGTCGCCCAGTGCAGGAGCACGCGCACCAGCACCAGCCAGGCCAGCGGCACCGGCGCCAGCAGCCACTGTTCCAGCGAGCCATCTTCGGCGTCGGAACGGAACAGTGAATCCAGCGACAGCTGTCCCGCCAGCAGCACGGCCAGCCACAGCACCGCGCCCGCGGTGGCGGCCAGCAGCTGTGGTTCGCGGCCTTGGGCCAGCGCGAACAGCACCACCACCAGCACCGCGAACAGCAGGGGTTGCAGCGCATCGCCGCGGCGGCGCCAGAGCAGGCGCAGGTCGCGCTTGAGCAGGGCGCCTGCGGTCTGCCACAGGCCTGGCTCGGTACCCGGCGCGATCATGCGGCACCGCCGAGGTCGAGCTGGCGGGTACGCACCGGCGGTGCGGCATAGGCGCCATGGGTGGTGACCAGCGCAGCGCCGCCGGCACGCAGGTGCGCCGAGATCATCCGGTTGACCAGGGTGATGCCCTCCAGGTCGAGGTTGGCATAGGGCTCGTCCAGCAGCCACAGCGGCGCCGGCGACAGCCAGATGCGTGCCAGTGCCAGCCGCCGCTTCTGCCCGGCGGACAGATGCCGAACGAGGGTGTCCTCATAACCGGCCAGGCCCACGATGGCCAGCGCGTTGCCGGGCATCTGCCGCGCACGCCGTCCATGCAGGCCGCACAGGAAGTGCAGGTTCTCCAGCGTGTCCAGGTCTGGCTTCAGGGCCGGCAGATGGCTGAGGTAGGCCACGTAGCGTGCACGTTCGGCATTGCTCGCCGGCTTGCCGTCGATCCGCACCTGGCCGGCGCCGGGCCGGGCCAGGCCGGCCAGCACGCGCAGCAGGGTGGTCTTGCCGGCGCCATTGCCGCCCTGCACCAGCAGGGCTTCGCCGGCGTCCACATGGAAGTCCAGCGGGCCGAACACCGGCTCGTCATTGCGGGAGAAGCTCAGGCCGCTGGCGGCCAGCAATGCAGGGGTGTTCAAGGGGCAGGGGTCTTCATGCCGGAGTGCGATGGCAATTGTAGCGGTGAATGCCGATGGTAGTGCCGGCCGCTGGCCGGCAGATGCGACCCGGCGCCGCAGATCGTCCCAGGAGTGCCGGCCAGCGGCCGGCACTACCGACGCGCGGATTGCGTAAACTCGCAGGCCTGTTCCCCCACAGCCCAGGCCGATGCAACCGAACACCAAGCTGCCCAAGGTCGGTACCACGATCTTCACCGTGATGTCCCAGCTCGCCGCCGAACACGGCGCAGTCAACCTGGGCCAGGGTTTCCCGGACTTTTCGGCGCCGCAGCGCCTGATCGACGAGACCGCCAGGGCGATGGCCGCCGGGCTGAACCAGTACCCGCCGATGACCGGCGTGGCGCCGCTGCGCCAGGCCATCGCGCAGAAGGCACTGGACTGCTACGGCGCGCAGGTCGATGCGGACAGCGAGATCACCGTCACCAGTGGCGGTACCGAGGCCATCTTCAACGCCATCCACGCCGTGGTGCGTGCCGGCGAGGAAGTGATCGTGCTCGACCCGGCGTATGACTGCTATGAACCGGCGATCGACCTGGCCGGTGCCAAGGCCGTGCATGTGTCGCTGGATCCGCAGACCTTCGCGGTCGACTGGGACCGCGTGCGTGCGGCGATCACCCCGCGCACCCGCATGCTGATCGTCAACACCCCGCACAACCCGTCCGGCGCGATGCTGTCGGCGCAGGACATGCAGGCACTGGCCGAGCTGCTGCGTGGCACGCAGATCTACCTGATCTCCGATGAGGTGTACGAACACATCATCTACGACGGCCGCCGCCATGAATCGGCGCTGCGCTACCCGGAACTGCGCGAGCGCGCGTTCGTCATCTCCAGCTTCGGCAAGACCTATCACTGCACCGGCTGGAAGATCGGCTATGCGATCGCACCGCCGGCACTGACCGCCGAGTTCCGCAAGGTGCACCAGTACAACACCTTCACCAGCTTCGGCCCGGCGCAGTACGGCTTCGCCGCGATGATCCGCGACGAACCCGAACACCACCTGGAGCTGGGCGCGTTCTACCAGGCCAAGCGCGACCGTTTCCGCGAGCAGCTGGCCGGCACCCGCCTGAAGGCGCTGCCGGTCCCCGGCGGCTACTTCCAGCTGGTCGACTACTCGGCCATCAGCGACCTGTCGGACCATGAGTTCGTGAAGTGGCTGACCATCGAGAAGGGCGTGACCGCGATCCCGCTGTCGCCGTTCTACGAAAACCCGCCGGCCGGCCAGCGCCTGGTGCGCCTGTGCTTTGCCAAGAATGAAGCAACGATGGACGCGGCGATCGAACGCCTGCGCCTGCTCTGAGCGAGGCTTGAACATGCAGGACCTGCGCATTTCCCTCGTCCAGGGCGACACCCGCTGGCACGATCCGGCCGGCAACCGCGCCTACTACGGCGCGCTGCTCGCACCGCTGGCCGGCACCACCGACCTGGTGATCCTGCCGGAGACCTTCACCAGTGGTTTCTCCAACGACGCCATTGCCCAGGCCGAAGGCATGGACGGCCCGACCGTGGCCTGGGTGCGCGAACAGGCCAGGACCTTGAACGCGGCGGTGATCGGCAGCGTGCAGCTGCGCGACGGCGAGGGCGTCTACAACCGCCTGCTGTTCGCCACGCCCGATGGCGACCTGCAGTACTACGACAAGCGCCACCTGTTCCGTTACGGCGGCGAGCACGAGCGCTATGCCGCCGGTCGCGACCGCCTGAGCGTGGAATGGAAGGGCTGGCGGATCAATCCGCAGGTCTGCTACGACCTGCGTTTCCCGGTGTTCTGCCGCAACCGCTACAACGTGGAGCGTCCGCAGCAGCTGGATTTCGACCTGCAGCTCTTCGTCGCCAACTGGCCGTCGGCGCGCGCCTATGCGTGGAAGACCCTGCTGCGTGCGCGGGCGATCGAGAACCTGTGCTTCGTGGCGGCGGTGAACCGCGTCGGTGTCGATGGCAACCAGCTGCACTACGCAGGCGACAGCGCGGTGCTGGATTTCCTCGGCCAGCCGCAGGTGGAGATCCGCGAACGCGAACAGGTGGTCACCACCACCATCTCGGCCGAGGCGCTGGCCGCACACCGCGCGCGTTTCCCGGCGATGCTCGATGCCGATGCCTTCCACCTGGACGAACAGGCCTGAGCGACGGCCTGAACACTGCTGCACCAGCGCGCGCGCCTGCATCCAACGTGCACGCGCGCGCTGCTAGATTCGCCGGCAGTCCGACCGAACTGGAAGTCCTGCCATGAACAAGCCCTTCGCCCTGCTGCTTGCCCTGTCTGCCGCATCGCTGGCCCCGGCCGCGCACGCCGCTGGCAACCTCGACTGCGAGCTGCGCTACAACCTCTCTGGCTGGTCGCTGATCTACAAGACTGCATCCGGCAATGGCACGGTCACCTGCAGCAATGGTGCCAGCATGCCGGTGCGCATCCAGATGAAGGGCGGCGGCCTGACCGTCGGCAAGTCGAAGATCACCAACGGACGTGGCAGCTTCACCGGCGCAGTCAGCGTCAACGAGCTGCTGGGTACTTACGCCTCGGTGGGCGCGCATGCCGGTGCGGTGAAGTCCAGCAACGCGCAGGTGATGACCAAGGGCGACATCTCGCTGGCCCTGTCCGGTACCGGCAAGGGCTGGGATCTGGGCGTGGACGGCACCGCGTTCACCCTCAGCCGGCGCTGAGGCGCGACGGCGCGGCAGTTCCCCAGCTGATGCGGATGTAGTGCTGTTCGGAATCGCTCAACAACCGTTCGACACCGAAACCATTCTTCAGCAGCTGTGCGACCACGTCTTCGACGAGCTGCTCGCTGGCCATCACCTGGCTGAAGCCGAACACGATGTAGCGGCGGCCATTTTCCGAGCCGATCTGGATGGCGTTGTCGAGATCGCGGTAGAACAGTTCGATCGGGCGCTTGGCGGCATCGACGTTGGCGCGGGCCTGTTCGGCGGTGATGGTGATCATGGGCATCTGCCTTGTGTGGGAGCGCGCGCACGATAGCCGGGGAATCAAAGCCGTTCCCGGAAGGCCAGCACAGTGCGCTGCTTTTGCAGCAATTCCTAGGCTGCAGCGGGACGCCGCCGTTGCAGCCACAAGGCCAGCAGGCCACACGCGATAACGGTCGGTGCCAGCATCTGCACTGCACCGACCAGCGCCATTGCCGCACCGATCAACAGGTAGTAGAGCAGGCCGAACAGCGCGCCTGCGCTGCCGAGACAGTGTGGATAGCCGCGCAGGGCCTGGCCGAGCACATTGGGAATGGCAAGGCCGAAGCCCGTCACCACCGGCACCATCGCCGCGATCAGGGCAGGGTGATCATGCAGCAGCGCGGCCAGCAGGCCTCCCGTCAGGACCAGTCCTGCGGCGATGCGGATGCGCGTGGTTGCGGCAACGCCTGCACGCAGCAGGCGGCCATTGCCCCACGCGCCCAGCGCCGAGCCCAGTGCCAGCACCGCGCCGCTGGCGCCGAACCAGGTGGCTGGCCAGTGCAGGCGCGCAAACACGAAGGGGCCGAGCACATACCAGCTGTACATCGCCACGTTGAAGGCCATCACCAGCAACGCGTGTGACCAGATCCAGCGATCGCGCAGCAGTTCCCGCAGCAGCGGCAGCATGGGCGCGTGCGGGATCTGTGCAGGGCGGCTTTCGCGCAGGCCCGCCAGGCATGCGACTGCCAGCAGGGCAGCGATCAGCAGCAGGCCGGACTGTACGCCGACATAGCCATGGGCGGCGACCAGCAGCGTGCCCAGTGCAAGGCCGATGGCCGGGCTCAGGGCCAGGGCCATGCCGATCCAGGAGAATGCCTGCGCCAACGCGGGTCCCTGCAGGTGGTCGCGCAGTACGGTCTGGGTTACCACCGAGGCCGCCGCCGCACCCAGTGCGGCCAGTGCCTGTGCCAGCAGGACCTGGCCGAAGGTGCTGGCCAGCAGGCCGCCGCAGGCGGCCAGTGCGAACACGGCCAGGCCGCATAGCAGGGCAGGGCGACGACCGATACGATCGGCCAGGCGCCCCCACAGCAGCACGCCTGCAGCGAAGCCGAACAGGTACAGGCTCATGGCCTGGCTGGCGGCACTCGGCGGCAGGGCGAAGCGTTCGGCCAGATCGGCCAGGGCCGGGCTGTACAGGGTCTGTGCCAACTGCGGGAACATCAGCAGTGCAATGGTGAGCAACAACAGGCGGCGCGACATGCGGGCGCTCCAGGAACAGGGCCGCGCATTGTGGTCGCGTCCGCAATGGCGCACTCTGTCCATCCTGTCATCGAATGTATGAAATCAGACATGGCCTGGTTGCAGCCGCACGCGCACTTCGACGCCGATGCCTGGAGCGCTCCGGTGCTGGGGATTGCAGCCTCACTGGCGGATCACGACTCGGGTTGGCACCAGCATGCACGCGCGCAGCTGCTGTATACCCGGCAGGGCTGCACGCGCCTGACCTACGGTGATCGCATCAGCCTGCTGCCGCCCGCGCGCGCCGCGTGGATTCCGGGCGGGCTGCGCCATCGCGCGCAGATGCGCCAGGCGGTCGACTACCGTTCGTTGTACTTCGACGCCACGCTGTCGGCCCAGCTGCCCCGGCAGCCGGCGATCATCGGCGTAGGGTCGCTGCTGCAGGCCTTGCTGGAGCCGATCGCGCAGGCGCCGTTCGACCATGACTGGCAGTCGCCGCGCGCGCACCACCAACTGGCGTTGTGCGTGCTGGAAATCGCTGCTGCACCGGTGGCGCCGATGGACCTGCCTCTGCCTCGTGATCCGCGGATCGCACGGTGCCTCCCGGTGGCCGAACAGCTGCCGCCCGAACTGGGGGAGCTGGCCGCGCGCACGGGCCTGAGCGCGCGTACCGTCGGCCGGTTGATGCAGCGTGATACCGGCATGAGCTACCAGGCCTGGCGCCAGCAATGGCGACTGATGCGGGCCATGGAGTTGCTGCTGCTTGGCCAACGCGTGGCGCACGTGGCGCAGGACACCGGCTTCTCCGCCGAGAGCCCGTTCATCGCCTTCTTCCGCGGCATGACCGGCACCACACCCGCCGCGTTCCAGCGCCACGCAAAAGGGGACGGAGGGGATTAAGTCGCTTTCGCCCCTTTGATACAGGCCGTGGCAAAAACGACTTAATCCCCTCCGTCCCCTTTTCAACGAAAAACCCCGGCCTGCGCCGGGGTTTTTCATTTCAGGCGTGCCGGTGATCAGCCGCCGCGCGGGCCGCTGCGGCGCGGGCCGCCCGGACCGCGGTTGCCGCCGGGGCCACCCGGGCCACGGTTGCCACCCGGACCGCCGGGGCCGCGATTGCCGCCCGGACCACGGTTGCCACCACCCGGCCCGCGACCGCCCGGACGGGCGCCCTGCGCCGGCTTCGGGCTGCCATACGGGTTGAAGCCCGGCGTGGCGTGGTCGGACGGGAAGCTCGGGGCATTGCCCGGATGACCATACGGGTGCTTGTTGCCCTGGCCCTGCGAGCGGTTGCCGGCACCGGCCGGACGACCCTGGCCGCCTGCGCCGCCACGGCCTTCACCGCCGAAACCGCCACGGCCCTGTCCGCCACCGGCGCCCGGACCCTTCGGCTTGCCGTACGGACGGCCCTGGCCGCCTGCGCCCGGACCACGGGCACCCGGGCCGCGCGCGCCCGGACCGGCATTGCGATGGCCGCTCGGGCCCGTGCTCACGCCATCCGGCACGTACCAGGTGCGGAACGCGGCCGGGTTGCCTTCCGGCAGCGAACGGTCGTTCTTCTGGGTGCGCTGCTTGAACGGCTTCTGCGACTGCTTGGCTGCTGCTTCACCGCTGACCGTCAGGCCACCCTTGAAACCGCCGCCCTTGCCGCCGCGGCCACGGCCGCGGTCTTCGCGGACGTTGTCGAAGCGACGCAGCTCGCGGCCTTCGTCTGCGGTGTTATGGCCGTTGACGTAGGCATTGCCACGGCCACCTTCGCGCACGCGCACGGTGGTCTTGGCGGCGCGGCGCTGGCCGATCACCGGCTGCAGGGTCAGAGCCGACGGCGCGCCTTCTTCCAGCTTCAGCTGCGCACGCAGGGCTTCAACCTGGGCGGTGCCCAGTTCCACCGAATGGCCACGGGCCAGTTCGCGCGGCAGGCTCACCTTGCCGTAGCGGGTGCGCTTCAGGCGGCTGACCTGGCAGCCCTGCGACTCCCACAGGCGGCGCACTTCGCGGTTGCGGCCTTCCTTCACCACGACGCGGAACCAGTCGTGCGAGTCGGTGCCGCCGATGCGTTCGATCTCGTCGAACTTGGCCGGGCCGTCTTCCAGTGCCACGCCGCGTGCGAGGCGGTCGACGATGGCGTCGGAGACCTTCTCCTCGCCTTCCGGGGCGCGCACGCGCACCACGTACTCGCGCTCGACCTCGAACGACGGGTGCATCATGGCGTTGGCCAGTTCACCGTCGGTGGTGGCCAGCAGCAGGCCGGTGGTGTTGATGTCCAGGCGGCCGATGGCGATCCAGCGCGCGCCCTTCAGCGGCGGCAGCGATTCGAACACGGTCGGGCGGCCTTCGGGGTCTTCGCGGGTGGTCACTTCGCCTTCCGGCTTGTTGTAGACCAGCACGCGCGACGGTTCGGCCAGGGCGGTGGCGACGAAGCCGCGGCCATCCAGCTCGATCTTGTCGCCGCTCTTGACCGACATGCCGGTCTGCGCGACTTCACCGTTGACCTTGACCAGGCCTTCGGCGATGCGCTGTTCCAGCGCGCGGCGCGAACCCAGGCCGGCCTGGGCCAGCACCTTGTGCAGGCGCTCTTCCAGCTTGAACTGTTCGGAGGTGGCTTCGCGCTTGAGCGAGAGCTTGTTACGGGGGGTGTCACTCATCAGTTTTGCTCCGGCCGACGGTTTCGGGGTCGGCCTCTGGTTCGGAATCGGCTTGGTCAACAGCCACGGTCGTCATCGCGACGGCGTTGTCTTCGCGTTCGTTCAGGGGCACCGCGCGCTCGCCCGGCGCGGAATCGGGGTGCCCATCATCAAGGGGCGAAGGTGCTTGCTCATCGGAAGCCGACGCAGACGCTGCGTCGGCGGAATCGGGGGTGTCGCTGCCGGCCAGGCCGGCGTCATCGTTGGCAGCAGCGCCATCGGCGCCAGCTGAAATGTCCGGACCCTCGGCACTGGCGGCGGCCGGTGCGTCGCGGTCCAGGGCCAGCTGGGGTTCCAGCTCGCCCAGGTCCTTCAGTTCCGACAGCGGCGGCAACTCGTCCAGGCGCTTCAGGCCGAAGTAGTCCAGGAAGCCCTTGGTGGTGCCGAACAGGGCAGGCTTGCCGGGCACGTCGCGGTGGCCGACCACGCGGATCCACTCGCGTTCCTCCAGCGCCTGGATGATGTTGCTGCTGACCGCCACGCCGCGCACCTGCTCGATCTCGCCACGGGTGATCGGCTGCCGGTAGGCGATCAGCGCCAGGGTTTCCAGGGTGGCACGGGTATAGCGGGTCTTGCGTTCGGTCCACAGCCGGCTGATCCAGCCATGCACTTCGCCGGTCACCTGGTAGCGGAAGCCGGAGGCGACCTCGACCAGTTCCACGCCACGGCCTTCGCAGGCTTCGCGCAGGCGCTCAAGCGCACGTTCGATGCTGCCCGGCGGTGCCGGCTCCTCTTCCGGGAACAGGTCTTTCAGCTGGGCCAGGGTGAGCGGCTGGCTGGAGGCCAGCAGGGCACCCTCGACAATGCGGTTGATCAGCGTTTGGTCCATCGGCAGTCAGCGCTCACTCGTTCTCGTTGGCGGCGTCGTTGTCGTCGAACTCGCTGCTGAACTGCAGCGGGGCATTGGTGTTGCCGGCGGCCAGGGACTTCACGTAGATCGGCGCCAGCGGCTCTTCCTGGACGATGTCCAGCAGCTGTTCCTTGGCCAGTTCCAGCACCGCCAGGAACGTGACCAGCACGCCCAGCTTGCCTTCTTCTGCAGTGAACAGCCCTTCAAAACGGTAGAACTTGCCATCTTCAAGCCGGCCCAGCACTTCGCCCATGCGTTGCCGCACGCTCAGCGCCTCGCGCTTGATGGCGTGGCCACTGAACAGCTCGGCGCGCTTGAGCACGTCGTGCAGGGCCAGCAGCATTTCCTTCAGGTCCACCGGCGGCGGCAGCTTCACCGCAGCACGTTCGGGCATGAAGGCGTGTGCCACCGTGGTGTCGCGGTCCTGGCGGGGCAGGGCGTCGATGTCCTCGGCGGCCTGCTTGAAGCGTTCGTACTCCTGCAGGCGGCGCACCAGTTCGGCGCGCGGGTCGGCCTCATCGCCTTCCTCGCTGACCGGGCGCGGCAGCAGCATGCGCGACTTCACCTCGGCCAGGATCGCGGCCATGACCAGGTACTCGGCGGCCAGCTCGAAGCGCAGCTCGCGCATCACGGTGATGTATTCCACGTACTGCCGGGTGATCTCGGCCACGGGAATGTCCAGTACGTCCAGGTTCTGGCGGCGGATCAGGTACAACAGCAGGTCCAGCGGGCCTTCGAAGGCATCCAGGATGACTTCCAGCGCGTCCGGCGGGATGTACAGGTCCTGCGGAATCTGCAGGACCGGTTGCCCATGCACCACGGCCAGCGGCATTTCCTGCTGCTGGGGGGCGGGCGGCCGGGTTGGCGGGTTCGCGTCGAGCGCGAGTTCGGAAGTCATCTAATGGACATCAGGATTGCATCGGACCAGTCGCGGCAGCGGGTTCACCGGGCCAACGCCACGGCGCCCCACGGCACCAGACACGCCGGGATCGGCGCGATTCCACACATATCAAACAGCAGGACGCGCCGCAGTAAACGGCAGCGACGGAACTACGGGGAGGTCGTCTACGTGGCCCGGCCAGGTGGTCCGGTTCGAAGCAGCGGGACGGTCGTCGGGGGCTGCGTTGGCCGCAGAAACCGACGGGCTGCTGCATCCAGCCACGTGCAATGGTGTCTAGGGTAAGCCTTTGTCGCGCCAGTGTCCAGCCGGGCTGGGGCCAGGGCGGCATTGGCTAGAATCTGCGTACCCGACAACGCAAGCGAGGAAATGCCGTGTGGTATGTGATTGAAGGCTATGACGGCCAGGACGTGCTGGCACAGCGACTGCAGGCACGTCCGGAACACCTGGCGCGCCTGCACGCGCTGCGCGACGAAGGCCGCCTGCTGCTGGCCGGACCGTGCCCGGCAGTAGACAGCGAGGACCCGGGCCCGGCCGGCTTCAGTGGTTCGGTGGTGATCGCGCAGTTCGAGTCGCTCGTGCAGGCCCAGGCCTGGGCTGATGCCGACCCTTACGTAGCCGCGGGCGTCTACACCCATGTACAGGTGCGTCCGTTCCGCAAGGTCCTGCCGTGAACGCGGAGCGGATCGAGCGGATGCGTGACGCACTGCAGCACGCGCTGGCCCCCAGCGTGCTGGAAATCGAAGACGACAGTCATCGTCATGCCGGCCATGCCGGTGCGCGCGATGGCCGCGGCCATTTCAACGTGCATGTGGTCAGTGAACGCTTCGCCGGACTGGGTCCACTGGCCCGGCATCGCGCGGTCTATGCCGCGCTGGGCGCGATGATGGAGACCGACATCCACGCGCTGTCCATTCGCGCATTGACCCCGTCAGAACAGGGCTGAGCCCTTGTCCCACACTGTCCTGGCGGGTCCGTCAGCGGGCCCGCCACAGACAGATTTCCATGTCCATTTCAGGACATTCGCCTAACGGACTGTTTACAAGCCCAGATGGAAACGCTTACATTCCGCGCCAATGCTGGTAGGTCCAAGCCGTGGAGGGCGGCTTCGTGAACAAGGCAGCTATCACAATCAAAGACGTCGCTCGCGAAGCCCGGGTCTCCGTGGCCACGGTTTCCCGCGCGCTCAACGGGCATGAAAATGTCGCCGAACCGGTCCGCCAGCTTGTGCTGGAGGTGGCCGCACGGCTGCGTTACACCCCGCACGCCGCCGCCCGCAGCCTCAGCAGCCGTCGCACCAATACGGTGGGCGTGGTACTGCCTGACCTGTACGGCGAATTCTTCTCCGAGCTGATGCGCGGCATCGACAACGTCGCCCGCAACCGCCGCCAGCACCTGCTGGTGTCCAGTTACCACGGTGACCAGGAGCAGCAGGGCGCGGCCCTGCGCGCCATGCGCGGCCGCGTCGACGGCCTGCTGGTGCTCTCGCCCTATGCCGAGAGCCCGGGCTTCCTGACCGACAACCTGCCGCAGTCGTTGCCAACGGTGCTGATCAACACCTATCTGCCCGGGCAGGACCACCCGGTGCTGAGCATCGATGACCATGCCGGTGCGATGGCGATGACCCGCCATCTGCTTGACGCGGGTCACCGCCGTATCGCTTTCATTTCTGGCCCGGACCTCAACTTCGACGCGCGCGAGCGCCTGCGTGGCTTCCGTGACGCGTTGGCGGCTTTCGGCAGTGACGCCGAAGGCATCGAGCTGCCCGGTGATTTCGACGAAGCTTCCGGCCATCGCGCCGGTCAGGAGTTGTTGGCAGCCGGAGCGCTGCCTGATGCCGTGTTCGCCGCCAACGACATGATGGCGCTGGGTTGCCTGTATGCGTTCACGCAGGCAGGTGTCCACGTTCCGTCCGACGTCGCTCTGGCCGGTTTCGATGACATTCCACTGGCGCGTTTCGTCCACCCGTCGCTGACCACCATGCAGGTCAGCATCGCCGAACTCGGCGATCGGGCCATGACGCGCCTGATGCAGTTGATGGACGGCACCTCCACGGATGGGACAGGGGACAAGCAGACCCTGGTTCCCCGCTTGATAGTTCGCGATTCCACCACTCCGCCATCCGGCCGTTGAAGCCGGAGGCGTTCCTTCTTTTTTGATTGATCGCAGGGACCGCGCAAGCGGTTACCGCCACCCGGAGATTGAGTTGATGATGCACACCACCTTCCGCACGCCGGCGCGCCGGCTGCTGAGCACCGCACTGGTCAGCTGCCTGATGCTGGCTGCTGCTCCGAACGTCATGGCGCAGTCGGCCAATGCCAGCCTGCGCGGCCAGGTTTCCGGCGCGCAGGCCGGCGCCGAGGTGACCGCCACCAACGTGGCCACCGGCACCGTCCGTCGCGGTACCGTCCGTGCCGATGGAAGCTACTCGCTGATGGGCCTGGACCCGGGCACCTATGACGTGGTCGCCAACGGCCAGTCGCAGAAGGTCACCGTCACCGTGGCCTCGACCGCTACCCTGAACTTTGCCGGCGCTGCCAGCAGCACCCCGGGTACGACCGCAGCCACCAACCTGGACACTGTCAACGTCGTCGCGCCGACCCTGCTGCAGGAAGTGCGCACGTCCGAAGTCGGCAAGACCGTCAGCCTGCAGCAGATCCAGACCACCCCGCAGGTCTCGCGCAACTTCCTGGAGTTCGCCGACGCGGTGCCGGGCATGATCTTCACCCGCGACGCCAAGGGCAACACCTCGCTGCGCGGCGGTGCCACCAACTCCGACGGTACCAACGTCTACATCGACGGTGTGGGCCAGAAGAGCTACGTCAAGGGCGGCGGCGTGGCCGGTCAGTCCGGCAGTGCCGGTAACCCGTTCCCGCAGCTGGCCATCGGCGAGTACAAGGTCATCACCGGCAACTACAAGGCCGAGTACGGCCAGGTGTCCAGTGCAGCGGTCACGGCCGCGACCAAGTCGGGTACCAACGAGTTCAAGGGTGAAACCTTCTACCGTTATACCAACGACAGCATGCGCGCGATGACCCCGGCCGAGCGTCAGCCGGGCAAGGGCAAGGAGGATTCGGCCGAGAAGGAATACGGCTTCGCCCTGGGCGGCCCGATCGTCAAGGACAAGGCCCACTTCTTCGTGACCTATGAAGCGAAGCGCTTCGATCTGCCGGTGACCATCGCACCGCATGGTTCGGTGACCAACAAGGCCAACCGCGTCCCGGCTGATGCCCAGGCCGGCCTGGGCCCGGCCAGCCAGCCGTTCCAGCAGGACCTGATCTTCGCCAAGGTCGACTTCGAGCCGACCGACAACGATCGCCTGGAACTGACCTTCCAGGACCGTGATGAAACCCAGCAGCAGTTCTCGGACCAGACCGCGCCGATGCACGGCAAGGAAACCAAGAACACTGACCGCCGTTACGCGCTGCGCTGGAACCACAGCGGTGAGCGTTACTACAACGAGCTGATGGTTACCCACGAGGATTCGTTCAACAATCCCAAGCCGCTGAGCATGGGCAACGGTTTCAACTACACCGCGCCGGACGGCAAGAGCGAGGAGCGCGCCATCGTCTCGATCGGTGGTTCCTCGGCAATGTCGTCGCAGGTGAAGGGCCAGAAGGGCTGGTCGATCGAAGACAACCTGACCCTGGATGGCATCCAGTGGGCGGGCGACCACACCATCAAGATGGGTGCCAAGTACAAGCAGATCGACCTGTACGCCTCCGATGCGGCGCAGATCAATCCGCAGTTCTACTACACCATCGACAACCCGACCTTCCCGGACAGCATCCCGTACAAGGCCCAGTTCGTGAAGCCGGTCACCGGCGTGTCCGGCGTGTCCGGCGAAGTGCGCTCGAAGGTGAAGCAGATCGGTCTGTTCATCCAGGATGACTGGCAGGTCAACGACCACCTGCAGCTGAACCTCGGCCTGCGCTGGGACTACGAGAAGAACCCGTCCTATCTGGACTTCGTGACCCCGCCGGAAGTGGTCAATGCGCTGTTCGCGCAGGATCCGCGTGCCGCCGCTGGCCAGAGCTACGCCGACACGCTGGCGCTGAGCGGCCTGAACATCAACGATTACATCAGCAACGGCCACAACCGCAAGGCATTCAAGAATGCCTGGCAGCCGCGTCTGGGTTTCTCGTATGACATCAATGCCGACGAGCAGCACGTGATCCACGGTGGTGCCGGTCGTTCCTACGACCGCGACCTGTTCGACTACCTGCAGCTGGAAACCACCAAGCTGGCCCTGCCGCAGCCGACGATCTACTTCCGCAATCCGGCAACCGGTCAGTGCTTCCAGGGCAACGCCGCGTGCTATGACTGGAACCCGAACCTGCTCAACGGTATCGGCAACCTCCAGAGCCTGGTCGGTTCGACCAGCAATGCCGGCCTGGAAGTCGACCTGCTGAACAACAATCTGAAGGTGCCCTACGCTGACCAGTTCAGCCTGGGCATGAGCAACCAGATCGGCGACTGGCTGACCGACGCCACCATCTCGCGCACGCTCACCTATGACGGCTTCGCCTTCACCCTGGGCAATCGCTACCCGACCGGCAACTTCTTCGACGATCCGCGTCTGTGCGGTGGCACCGAAGCCGGTCTGGGCCAGGCGTGGAGCTGCAACGTACCGGGCTTCGGCAGCCTGATCATCGGCCAGCAGGGCATCAAGACCCGTGCTACCCAGATCCTGTTGTCGGCGCAGAAGCCGTTCACCCAGGAAAGCGGTTGGGGCACCTCCATCGCCTATACCTGGACCACCGCCCGCCACAACCGTGACATCAACGAGCACTACGCGTTCGACCGTGGCGTGATCGGTGACTACCCGACCATCCGCTCCAACGGCGCGCCGCGTCACCGCCTGGTGGTGACCGGTTCGTATGCGGGCTTCTGGGGCATCACCTTCGGTGGCAAGATCACCCTGGCCACCCCGACCGCGATCAACGACTGGTACGGCGTGCCGCAGGCCAATGGCTTCGACCTGCCGACCCCGATGGCGGCGGTTCCGGGTGGCAACGGCAAGTTCCTGCTGGGTGGCAAGATCTTCGGTTATCGCTCGGTCGACCTGCAGGCGACGAAGACGTTCAAGATGCCGGGCGATACCGAGCTGTATGCGCGTATCGACATCATCAACGTGTTCAACTTCGACAATTTCTCGAACTACAACTACTACAAGAATGGCAAGTTGACCGCGAGCTACAACGAGACCGGCGACATCGTCGGTACGCCGCGCCAGGTCAAGGCCGAAGTGGGCTTCCGCTTCTAAGCCCGGATGGATGCATGACCCCGATGCCGCCGCTCCGCCGGCGGCATCGGGCGCGTGAAAACAGCAATGGCCGGCCCTGTGCCGGTCCATTGCCCATGCCGCTGCCGGTCAGGGGGCATCGGCATGGGCAATGATCGCGGTGTCAAACCACGTTTTTCGTGGTTTTTTAAGAACGCACCTTGTAAACGATTTCAGATCATTGGACGGTATGCTTTCCCATCGATCAGACCACCGGAGAAATCGCGCCATGCAGGCACGTCATCTGTTGTCCGCCGCAGCGTTGAGCCTGGCCGTGGCCGCCTGCCAGCCGGCCCAGCAGGAGCCTGCCAAGCCGCGCCCGCCGGTGATCCTGATCGAGGCCGATGCACCGCCGCGGCCGATGAAACCTGAGCTGCCGCCGCTGTTCGATGACATCGAGCGCCGCACCTTCCAGTTCTTCTGGGATACCACCAACGAGATCAATGGCCTGACCCCGGACCGCTATCCGTCGCGGCCGTTCGCCAGCATCGCCTCGGTCGGCTTCGCACTGACCGCGTATCCGATCGGCATCGAGAACGGCTGGGTCAGCCGCAACCAGGCGATCGACCGCACCCTGACTACCCTGAAATTCTTCCGCGATGTGCCGATGGGCCCGCAGCGTACCGGCAAGGCGGGTTACAAGGGCTTCTATTACCACTTCCTGGACATGCAGGAAGGCCGTCGCTACGACAGCTGGGTCGAACTGTCCTCGGTGGATACCGCGCTGCTGATGATGGGGGTGCTGTTCGCGCAGTCGTACTACGACGGTGACGATCCGCGTGAGAAGGAAATCCGCCAGATCGCCGACACGTTGTACAAGAAGGTCGACTGGCCCTGGCTGCAGCAGCGTGCGCCGCTGATCTCGATGGGCTGGTTCCCCGAGAGCGGTTTCATCGACCACGACTGGATGGGCTACAACGAGGCCATGATGGTCTACATCCTTGCCCTGGGTTCGCCGACGCACCCGGTCAGCCCGGATGCGTGGACGGTGTGGACGCGCACCTATGACAACGACTGGGGGGTCTACCAGGGCCAGGAATACCTGTCCTTCGGCCCGCTGTTCGGCCACCAGTACAGCCACGTCTGGATCGACTTCCGCGACATCCAGGACGCCTACATGCGCGAGCGCGGCAGTACCTACTTCCTCAACAGCCGCTCGGCTGCACTTGCCCAGCGTGAGTACGCCATCGCCAACCCGATGCAGTGGAAGGATTACGGCGAGAACGTCTGGGGCCTGACCGCCAGCGATGGCCCGCAGAACACCACGCAGGAATACCGTGGCGAGCAGCGCCAGTTCCGCCATTACTCTTCGCGCGGCGCTGGCCTGCGCGAGAACTTCGATGACGGCACCATCGCTCCGACCGCCGCGATCGCGTCGGTGGTGTTCGCGCCGGAACAGGTGATCCCGGCCACGCTGGAAATGCACAAGCGCTACGGCGATTACATCTATTCCAGCTACGGCTTCCTGGATTCGTTCAATCCCAGCTTCAACTACGACATCCCGATCAAGACCGGCCGCGTGGTGCCGGATCGTGGCTGGGTCGCCAGCGACTACATCGCCATCGACCAGGGGCCGATCCTGACCATGATCGCCAACTATCGCAATGATTTCGTCTGGGAAGTGATGAAGAAGAACCCGTACATCCGCAAGGGCCTGGAGCGGGCGGGGTTCAGTGGTGGCTGGCTGGCGCCGGAAGGTTCGTTCCAGCCGCTGGAACTGCAGAAAGACGAAAAGGCCGCGGCGGCACGCGCGGTGGGTATCGCCGAATCACGCGCGGCTGCCGCGCAGGAACAGAAGAACAATGCCAACCGCAACACAGGCCAGGGCAAGTAACCCGATGCCGAACTGGATCGACCGTCTGCGCCGCTGGACACTGCCAGCCCTGGCCGCACTGGCCGCACTGGCCGTGGCCGGCTGCGCCCGCACCGAACCGGACACGACCACTGTGCGCTTCTGGGCAATGGGCCGGGAAGCCGAGGTGGTCAGCGAACTGATCCATGAGTTCGAAGCCGAGAACCCGGGCATCAAGGTGGACGTGCAGAACATCCCGTGGACCGCTGCGCACGAAAAGCTGCTGACCGCGTTCGCCGCCGACGGCCTGCCGGACGTGTGCCAGCTCGGCAACACCTGGGTGCCGGAGTTCGCCGAGCTCGATGCGCTGACCCCGTTGCAGCCGTTCGTCGATCGCTCTGCCGTGGTCGATGAGAAGGATTATTTCCAGGGCATCTGGGACACCAACGTGATCCACGGCAAGCTGGTCGGCGTGCCGTGGTATGTCGATACGCGCCTGATCTACTACCGCAAGGACCTGCTGGCCAAGGCCGGCTACGACCACCCGCCGCGCACGTGGCAGGAGTGGGATGAGCAGATGGCAGCGATCAAGCGCATGCAGGGCCCGAACCGCTATGCGGTGCTGATGCCGATCAACGAGTTCGAGCAGCAGCTGTCGCTGGCACTGCAGCAGCCCGATCCGCTGCTGCGCGATGATGACACCCGCGGCAACTTCAGCAGCCCCGGCTTCCGCCGCACGCTGGCGTTCTACGCCAACATGTTCGAGCAGGGCTGGGCGCCGAAGATGTCCGAGACGCAGATCTCAAACGTCTGGGATGAGTTCTTCCGCGGCTTCAACGTCTTCTACATTTCCGGCCCATGGAACATCCGCGAGTTCAAGAAGCTGCAGCCGAAGGAACTGGAAGGGCAGTGGGGCACCGCAGCGCTGCCGGGGCCGGAAGGTCCGGGCGCGGGCATCGCCGGTGGCACCAGCCTGGTGATCTTCCGCAAGTCGCAGCAGAAGGAGGCGTCGTGGAAGCTGATCGAGTTCCTGTCGCGCCCGCAGATCCAGGCACGTTTCCATTCGATCATCGGCGACCTGCCGCCACGCCGCAGCACGTGGAGTGCGCCGTCGCTGGCCAACGATCCGCTGGCCGCAGCGTTCCGTGACCAGCTGGAGCGGGTCAAGCCGACGCCGAAGGTGCTCGAATGGGAGCGCATCGTGCAGGAAATGCGCATCGTCACCGAGAAGGTGGTGCGCGGTGGCCTGCCGCAGGACAAGGCCGTCGAAGAACTCGACCAGCGCGTGGACAAGGTGCTGGCAAAGCGCCGCTGGATGCATGAACAACAACGCCTGCAGCAGCGCGTTCCGTCGCCGCAATCGAGCAGTGCCGTGGCCGCCGGGAGCGCGCAATGAAACGTACTTCGCTTGCCGGCTGGATTTTCGCCGGTCCCTCGCTGATCGTGCTGGGCGTGTTCTTCGGCCTGCCGGTGGCTTCGGCGCTGGCGCTGAGCGTGACCGACTTCGACCTGTATGCCCTGGCTGACAGCAGCAACCTGCGCTTTGTCGGCCTCGGCAACTACATCGATCTGCTGCAGACACCGATGTTCTGGAAGTCGCTGTGGAATACCACTTACTTCGTGTTGATCGGCGTGCCCTTGTCGATCGGCGTATCGCTGGGCGCGGCAATGCTGCTGAATGCGCCGGCTGCGCGCTTCAAGGCGCTGTTCCGCACTGCGTTGTTCGCGCCGGTGGTGACCACGCTGGTGGCGGTGGCGGTGATCTGGCGCTACCTGTTCCATACCAGCTACGGCCTGGTGAACTACGGCCTGGGCCATCTGGGCATCAGCCCGATCGACTGGCTGGGCGATCCCAACTGGGCGATGCCGACCATCATGCTGTTCGCGGTGTGGAAGAACTTCGGCTACAACATGGTGATCTTCCTGGCCGGCCTGCAGGCGATCCCGCATGACCTGTACGAGGCCGCGCGCATCGACGGTGCCTCGCGCTGGAAGCAGTTCCTGCACATCACCCTGCCGATGCTCGGCCCGGTGCTGCTGGTGGTCGGCGTGATTACCGTGTCCGGCTACTTCCAGCTGTTCGCCGAACCCTACGTGATGACCCGCGGCGACCCACTGCAGAGCACCGTCAGCGTGCTGTATTTCATGTTCGAGGAAGGCTTCAAGTGGTGGAACCTGGGACGCGCCTCCGCCGTGGCGTTCCTGCTGTTCCTGATCATCCTGGCGGTGACCACCGTGATGCTGCGTTTCGGCCGCAAGAGGCAGTTGGTATGAGTCGTGAAATCGGCCAGTCGCGCTGGTACCCGTGGTTGATCAATGGTGCGTTGCTGGTGCTGGCCCTGGTCAGCCTGGCACCGCTGTTGTGGATGCTCTCGGTCTCGTTCATGCCGCAGGGCGAGGCCAGCCATTTCCCGCCGCCGCTGCTGCCTTCCAGCATCACCACGCACAACTACCATGAGCTGTTCGCGCGCACTGGCATGGGCGGCAACTTCGCCAACAGCCTGCTGGTGTCGCTTGGCATCACGGTCGGTTCGCTGCTGCTCAACACCATGGCCGGCTACGCCTTCGCCAAGCTCAACTTCGTCGGCCGCGAGCGCCTGTTCCAGGTACTGATGGCGGCGCTGGTGATTCCGGCGCAGGTGGCGATGCTGCCGCTGTTCCTGCTGATGAAGCAGCTGGGCCTGGTCAACAGCTTCGGTGGCGTGATCGTGCCAGCGCTGGCCAGTGTGTTCGGCATCTTCCTGGTACGCCAGTACGCGCGTTCCATCCCGGACGAACTGCTGGAAGCGGCGCGCATCGACGGGGCAGGGGAGCTGCGCATCTTCTTCCAGATTGTGCTGCCGATGCTCAAGCCGGTGCTGGTGACCCTGGCGATCTTCACCTTCATGGGCGCATGGAACGATTTCATGTGGCCATTGATCGTGCTGACCGACCAGGAGCACTACACTTTGCCGGTGGCACTGGCCACCCTCTCGCGCGAGCACATCATGGACGTGGAAATGATGATGGCTGGCGCGGTGGTCACCGTGGTCCCGGTGCTGGCGCTGTTCCTGGTGCTGCAGCGGTACTACATCCAAGGTCTGTTGCTGGGGAGCGTCAAGGGATGAAGCGAGCGATCGCCGTTGGACTGGGCCTGTTGTGGACTTCCCTGGCGATCGCCGCACCTCCGGCGCTGCCGGCACCGAAGGTGCTGGACGACTTCGACGACATCGCAGCCTGGACGCTGGTGCTGTCCGACCAGGTCAGCGGTTCGCTGCGCCCGGTCAGTGGTGCCGGTGGTGGCCGCGCGCTGTGCCTGGACTATGACTTCCACGATGTCTCCGGCTACGTCGGCATCCGCCGCGCGCTGAACATCGAATACCCGGTCAATTACCGCTTCGGATTCCAGCTGCGTGGCGAATCGCCGGGCAACGACCTGCAGTTCAAGTTGATCGATGCCAGCGGCGACAACGTCTGGTGGGTCAACCGGCCCGGCTACAGCTTCCCCAAGGCGTGGACGCCGGTCGAGTACCGCCGCCGCCAGATCGACAAGGCGTGGGGTCCCTCGCCCGAGAAGGAGATGGCACGAAGCGCCGCCGTCGAGTTCACGATCTACAGCAAGGTCGGTGGCCGCGGCACGGTGTGCTTCGACAAGCTGACCCTGCAGGGCCTGCCGCCGCAGGATGATTCGGCGTTGGTGCCATCGGTGATTGCCGATACGGCCACCGCGCTGCAGGACCGCATGATCGACGGCAAGAGCGACACGTTCTGGATCAGCGGTGGCGTCAAGCAGCAGACCATCAGCCTGGACCTGCACAAGAGTCGCGAGATCGGCGGTGTAGTGATCGATTGGCTGCCGAACCTGGAAGCCAATCGCTACACCGTGCGGACGTCCGAGGATGGCCGGGACTGGCGCACTGTGCGCGAGGTGACCGGCGGTGCGGGGGGACGCGATTGGCTGGCGCTGCCGGATACCGACGCGCGCTACGTGCGTTTCGATCTGCGCGATGGCCCGAACTGGCGCTACGGCATCCGTGACATCGCGCTCAAGCCGCTGGCGTTCGCCGCAACGCCCAATGCCTTCCTGTCCTCGGTGGCCGCCGATCTGCCGCGTGGCTCGTTGCCGCGTGCCTATGTGGGCGAACAGCCGTACTGGACCCTGCTCGGCCTTGATGGTGGCCAGGAGCAGGCGCTGATCAGCGAAGATGGCGCGCTGGAGCCGGCCAAGGGCAGCTTCAGCATCGAGCCGTTCATCCGCCTGGATGGCAAGCTGCTGGACTGGTCGAAGGTCGCCATCACCCAGTCGCTGCAGGATCACTACCTGCCGATCGCCACCGTCGACTGGGTGCATGAGAAGGCCGGGCTTTCGGTGACCAGTTTCGTGCAGGGCACGCCCGAGCGCGCGCAGCTGATCGGCCGCTACCGGCTGAGCAATCCGGACAAGGTCGCCCACGAGTACACCCTGGCGTTGGCAATCCGTCCGTGGCAGGTCAACCCGCCCACCCAGTTCCTCAACACCGTCGGTGGCTTCAGCCGCATCGATGCACTGGATGTGGGCGAACAGCTGGTTCGGGTCAACGGTGAGCCGCGCATCTATCCGCTGCAGGTGCCGGATGCGCGCTTTGCCAGTACGTTCGATGGCAAGCTCGATGCGATGCATCTGGAAAGCGGCAAGTACCCGGCCACGACCGCAGTGAAGGACAGCACCGGCATGGCGTCGGGTGCGCTGATGTACACGATCAAGCTCGAGCCCGGGCAGAGCCGCGAAGTGGCGGTGGTGCTGCCGCAGACCGGTGGCTGGGCGCCGCAGGCGCTGGACGTGGCCAAGGCGCAGGCGCAGGTGGCCGATCAATGGCGGCAGAAGCTGGGCGTGGTCTCGCTGCAGGTGCCGGCTGCGGGCCAGGCACTGGTCGATACCCTGCGCACGGCCGTCGCGCACATGCTGATCTCGCGGGTTGGCCCACGCCTGCAGCCGGGCACGCGCTCGTACGCGCGCAGCTGGATCCGCGATGGCGCGATGATTTCCGAGGGCCTGCTGCGCATGGGGCGCAGCGATGCCGTGCGTGACTACATCAACTGGTATGCGCCGTACCAGTTCGAGAACGGCAAGGTGCCGTGCTGCGTCGACGCGCGCGGCAGCGACCCGGTACCGGAGAACGACAGCCATGGCGAACTGATCTACAGCATTGCCGAGTATGGACGCTACACCGGCGACAGCACGTTCACCGAGCTGATGTGGCCGCACGTGCAGGGCGCCTACAACTACATGGAGCAGCTGCGCGCCAGCGAGCGCACCGAGGAGAACCGCGCACGCAATCCGGCCTTCTACGGGATGATGCCGGCCTCGATCAGCCACGAAGGCTATTCGGCCAAGCCGATGCATTCGTACTGGGATAATTTCTGGGCGTTGCGCGGCTACAAGGACGCGGCATCGCTGGCGGCCCAGCTGGGCAAGGTCGAGGCGATGCAGATCGCCGGATCGCGTGACCAGTTCCGTGATGACCTGCAGGCCTCGCTGCTGTCGGCGATGCAGCAGCACGACATCGACTACCTGCCGGGCTCGGCCGAGCTGGGCGATTTCGATGCGACCTCGACCACCATCGCGCTGGCGCCGGGCGGCGAGCAGGGCCGACTGCCGCAGCAGGCACTGGAGGCGACCTTCGAGCGCTATTGGAAGGAGTTCGTGGCCCGCCGCGACGGCAAGCGTGAGTGGAAGGACTACACCCCGTACGAGTGGCGCAACGTGGCGGCGTTCGTACGCCTGGGCTGGCGTGACCGCGCCTGGCAGGCCACCGAGTTCTTTTTCAAGGACCGTGCGCCGCAGGCCTGGAACCAGTGGGCCGAGGTGGTCTCGCGCACGCCGCGCAAGCCGTTCTTCGTCGGTGACCTGCCGCACGCCTGGGTAGCCTCGGACTTCGTGCGCTCGGCCTTGGACATGTTCGCGTACAGTCGTGACATGGACGATGCGCTGGTGCTGGCCGCCGGCATTCCGAGCGCCTGGCTGCAGGGCGAGGGCATCGCCGTGCAGGGCCTGCGCACGCCGCAGGGCCAGCTCAACTACCGCCTGCAGCGCAGCGACAAGCAGCTGGTGCTGGAGGTGCAGCCGGGCCTGGTGCCACCGGTCGGTGGCGTGGTGTTGCCATGGCCGTACGCCGGTGATCCGGGTGAGGCGACCATCAACGGCGAAGCGGCCGAATGGGTCAACAAGGAACTGCACGTGCACCAGCTGCCGGCGCGGGTCGAGATCGATGTACCGAGCGCGGTGCGCCGCGCCGAGCGCAAGGGGCAGTAACGATGAAGCAGCAGGGGGCAAGAGTGCGCACGATCGTGCGCGCCCTGGGGCTGGCCATTGCATTGGCACTGCCGGGCGCCGCGATGGCGGCCGATCCAGCCGCCGGGGCAGCGGCTGATGTCGCCACCGCGCCAGGCATGAGCATGGTCACCTTCAATCTGCATCATGACCGCGAGGACTGGCCACGCCGGCGCCGCACCATCCTGGCCGAACTCAAGCGCCTGCAGCCGGATGCGGTTGCCCTGCAGGAGGTGATCCAACGCCGCAACGTGCGAAACCAGGCGCAATGGCTGGCCAGCCAACTTGGTTACAAGTACGTGTTCGTGTCCACCGATGCGGTCGGCGCGCCCAAGCGCTACGGCAATGCGCTTCTGACCCGGCGGCCGATCCTTGCCCAGGGGGATCATCTGCTGCAGCCCTTGGACGACTACCGCACCGTGGCCCACCTGCGCATCGACGTCGATGGCACGCCGGTAAACGTCTACGCCACGCATCTGAACGAGCGCAGTGATGAGAGCGGACAACGCATCCGTCGCAGTCAGGTCGAGGACCTGCTGCGCTTCATCAGCGCGACGTCGGCGGGCGCGCCGGTGGTGATCGCAGGTGACTTCAATGCACTGGTGGATGCCGGCGATCTGAGCGAGCTGCGCAGCCACTACGGCGACAGTTACGGCAGCGTGCACGTCAACACCGATCTGTCCGGGGTCAGTACGCTCAACCGCCACTATTACCAGGCGCCGTCGCGGATCGACCACATCTTCTTCCAGCAGGACGAGATGGTCGCGCGCGAGGCGAAGATCCTGTTCGACCAGCCCGACGACAGCGGTCGCTGGGCCTCGGACCACTACGGCGTGTGGACCCGCCTGCAGTTCGCGCCGAAACCCTGACGGGACACGCTTAGGTAGGTGCCAACCTTGGTTGGCACGGGCGTGTCCGCGTGCACTCAATCAACGGCGCCAACCAAGGTTGGCCTCTACCAAAGCGGTGACCGTGCGCGGGTTGTGCCCTGGTGGGTGCCAACCTTGGTTGGCACGGTTCGGCCCGAAGCACAAACAAAAACGGCGGGGATCATTGATCCCCGCCGGTTCGTTTTCACGCTATCAAGGAGCGATCAGTTCGCCGGCGGCGTGCGCTTGGCGGCCTCTTCGTCTTCTTCATCAGCCTTGGCTTCTGCAGCCTGGGCTGCAGCGTCGGCATGGCCATCGGCGACCGGATCGATCGACGGCGTCACCACCGCATCAGCGCTCGGGGCGGCGGCTTCGATCGGTGCGGCTTCGACCGCCACCGGAGCGACCGGCTGTTCCACGATCGGCGCAGTCTCGACGACCGGCGTGGCTTCAACGGCCGGGGCGGCCTCCACCACCGGGGCACTCTCACTGGCCACCGGCTTGGTTTCAACCACCGGGGTTGCTTCAACCACCTGCGGCTTCGATTCCACGACCGGCGCGGCCTCGACTGCGACCGGCTTCGCTTCGATCACCGGAGCGGCTTCAACCACCGCGGCCGTTTCAGCCACAACCGGCTTTGCTTCGATGGCCGGCGCAGCAGCGTCCACCACCGGAGTGGCGTTGGCGACCGGTGCGGCAGCGGCGACCGGCTGGACCGGGGTCGCGGCGTCGATGGCATCGAGCATGCTGGTCTGCACCGGCGAGGACACCGCTTCGGTCTTCGCAGCTTCGACCGGTGCCTGCACTTCAGCCACGACCGGGGTGGCGGCTTCGACCACAGCGCTGCTCACCACGGCAACCGGCGCGGCGACAACAGCGGCTGCAGCACGGGCTGGCTTCTCGGCTTCGACAGCGACCGGCTCGGCTTCGTCATCGAAGTCGAACTCCGGCTGCGAACGCGTGGGCTGCACAGCCGCGACCGGCGCAGTGCCGGCAGTGCTGTCGATGTTCGGCTCGGCGCCGTCGGCGTCATCACCGTCATCACCCTCGTCCTGGTCATCACCCAGGGCGTCGCTGCCGGCGGCGTTTTCGGCGCCACCGCGGCGACGACGACGGCCACCACGACGGCCACGGCGACGGCGGGTTGCGCCTTCGCCAGCCTGCTCGCCATTGGCGTCGGTTGCAGCCTCTTCACCGGCAACTGCAACCACGTCGGTCGCACTGGCCGCATTGGCAGCGGTGTCGACCGGTGCGGCCGCTTCCACCGGGGCGACTGGGGCGACAGGCGCGGTGGCTTCCTGCGCGTTCACCCCATTGGCGGCGACGGCCGTAGCGGCTACGGCTGCAGCTGCGGTCACGGCTTCGGCAGGTGCTTCGGCGGCATTGCGCTGCGGCTTCTCGGCCGGCTTGTCACCGTCCTGCTGCTGCGGGCGCGGCTGCTTGGGCTGCTTCAGCTTCGGTTGCTGGTTCTGGTTCTGGCCCTGCTGCTCGTTGCGCGGCTTGTTCTGCTGCTGCGGCGGCTGCTGGCCATCCTTGTGCTGCGGCTCCTTCTGCTTGCCCTGCTGCGGCTGCTGCTGCTGCGCATTGCCGTTATTGCCGTTGCGGCCGTCCTTGCGCTGCTCGCCGCGGTCCTTGCGGTTGCCGCCATCCTTCTGCTGCTGCGCGTTGCCATTGCCACGATTGTCGTCGCGACGGTCCTTGCGGTCCTTGTTGCGATCCTTGTTGCGGTCCTTGCGACCGCCGTCCTGCTGCTGGCGTGCAGCCGGGGCGGCCGGTGCCGGCGCGGGCGCCGGTTCGCCACCGAACACGCGCTTGAGCCAACCGATCACGCCGCCCGCCGGGGCCGGCGCAACAGGGGCTGCAGCGACCGGGGCCGGAGCGGCCGCGGCCGGCTCCACTTCCTCGCGCACCGGGGCCGGGGAGGTGTGCTTGACCTGGGTCACCGCCGGCGGCGGGATGTTCAGCTGGCCCTTGGTCAGCGCGTGCACCGGCAGCTTGCGCGGGGTGCCGCGCTGGTAGCTGGGCTTGCTGCTTTCTTCACCCAGCTCGTTCTCGCGCAGGCGGGTCACGGTGTAGTGCGGGGTGTGCAGCTGCTCGTCGGCGACGATCACGATCGGCGCCTCGTGGCGCTGTTCGATCTCGCGCAGGGCGCTGCGCTTCTCGTTCAGCAGGTAATTGGCGATCTCCACCGGGGCCTGCACCAGCACCTGCCCGGTGTTCTCCTTCATCGCATGCTCTTCAGCCACGCGGATGATCGACAGCGACAGCGACTCGACGCTGCGCATGCGGCCGTGGCCGTCACAACGCGGGCAGACGATCTGGCTGGACTCGCCCAGGCTCGGGCGCAGGCGCTGGCGGCTCATTTCCAGCAGGCCGAAGCGCGAGATGCGGCCGACCTGCACGCGCGCGCGGTCGTACTTCAGCGCGTTGGCGAGGCGGTTCTCGACTTCGCGCTGGTGCTTGTTGGACGCCATGTCGATGAAGTCGATCACCACCAGGCCGCCCAGGTCACGCAGGCGCAGCTGGCGGGCCACTTCCTCGGCCGCTTCCAGGTTGGTCTGGAACGCGGTGTCCTCGATGTCGCTGCCCTTGGTGGCGCGCGAGGAGTTGACGTCGACGGCGGTCAGCGCTTCAGTCTGGTCGACCACGATCGAGCCGCCCGACGGCAGGCGCACGTTGCGCTCGTAGGCGCCTTCGATCTGCGATTCGATCTGGAAGCGGTTGAACAGCGGGATGTCGTCCTTGTAGTGCTTGAGCTTGCGCAGGGTCTGCGGCATCACCTGCTGCATGAATTCGCGGGCGTGCTCGTACATTTCCTCGGTGTCCACCAGGATCTCGCCGATGTCGGCGCGCAGGTAGTCACGCAGGGCGCGCACGATCAGGCGCGATTCCTGGTAGATCAGGAACGGGGCGGGCTTGCTCAGTGCCGCTTCGGCAATGGCGCGCCAGACATTGAGCAGGTAGTCCAGATCCCACTGCAGTTCTTCCGCATCGCGGCCGACGCCGGCGGTACGGATGATCACGCCCATGTCGTCGGGGATGTTCAGCTTGTCCAGGGCGTCCTTCAGTGCGGCCCGGTCTTCGCCCTCGATGCGGCGCGACACGCCGCCGGCGCTGGGTGAGTTCGGCATCAGCACCATGTAGCGGCCGGCCAGCGAAATGAACGTGGTCAGGGCGGCGCCCTTGTTGCCACGCTCTTCCTTGTCGACCTGGACGACTATCTCCTGGCCTTCTTTCAGCAGCTCGCGGATGCCGGCCTTGTTGTGGTCGACACCGGCCTGGAAGTAGTCGCGGGAGATTTCCTTCAGCGGCAGGAAGCCATGGCGGCCACCGCCGTACTCGACGAAGGCCGCTTCCAGCGAGGGCTCGATGCGGAAGATCCGGCCCTTGTAGATGTTGGACTTCTTCTGTTCCTTCGACGGCTGTTCGATGTCGATGTCATACAACGACTGGCCATCCACGATGGCAACACGCAGCTCTTCAGCCTGCGTGGCGTTGATCAGCATTCGCTTCATTGTTGCGTTCCTCGCAAGCGGCTACCGCGCGGAACGCCATGGGGTTTCGCCTCTGGACACGGCTCGCCGCCCATTCGCGCAAGCGCGGGGAGGGCGGCTTGGGTTTCCAGCGCTACGACACCACGGCAGGCCGCGGGAGCGCTTCACTCTTATGGTTTTTGGGTGTTGCAGGGCCGCAGGCAGCTGTCAGCCAGGCTGGAGCGCCACGCGGGACATGTTCAGCACGGTTGCGTGTCAGGCATCCGGCGATGGCCGGGAAGGCCGGTGAGCCGCTAACATGGCCGCCCCGCGGGCGGTGGTCGCGCACTGTGCCGGATTCGTCGGAAGCTGGGCTTCTGGCCCTGAGTAACTTCCAACGAAATCAATCCCTTATCTCGCCCCCCGAGTGTAACAGAATAAACAGCCTGATGACCGCCCAAGACCCCACCAAGCCCGCTGGCGACAAGCCTTCCGTGCGCATGATCACCGTTCCCGCCGACCGCGCCGGCCAGCGCCTGGACAACTTCCTGCTCGGCCAGCTGAAGGGCGCCCCGCGCAGCCTGGTCTACAAGCTGGTGCGCAGTGGCCAGGTACGGGTGAACGGCGGCCGCGCCAAGGCCGAGCGCAAGCTGGAGGCGGGCGACGAAGTGCGCGTGCCGCCGGTTCGTCTCACCGAAGAGGGAGACAAGGTGGGTCCCCCGGAGGCATTCATGCGCCGGCTGGAGCAGGCCATCGTCTTCGAGGACGCGCGCCTGCTGGCCCTGAACAAGCCCACCGGCGTGGCCAGCCACGGCGGCAGCGGCATCAGCTTCGGCGCCATCGAGACCCTGCGCGCGCTGCGCCCGGGGCAGACCCTGGAGCTGGTCCACCGGCTGGATCGCGACACCTCGGGCCTGCTGATCGTGGCCAAGAAGCGCTCGGCGCTGAGCGAACTGCAGGCGCTGCTGCGTGAAGACCACGGCGCCGGCATCCGCAAGCGCTACCTGACCCTGCTGTCCGGGCGCATGCCCGACGGGGTGATGACGGTCGATGCGCCGCTGCATGTCGGCCTGCGCCAGGGCGGCGAGCGCCATGTGCAGGTCAACGCGATCGGCAAGGAATCGATCAGCCACTTCCGGGTGCTGGAGCGCCGCGGCGGCCATTCCTATTGCGAGGTGCGCATCGAGACCGGCCGTACCCACCAGATCCGCGTGCATGCCCAGCACCTGGGGCATCCGGTGGCCGGCGACGACAAATACGGCGATCCGGCGGTCAACAAGCGGCTTCGTGAGCAGATCGGGCTGAAGCGTCTGTTCCTGCACGCGGCCTCGCTGGAGTTCGCGCTGGACGACGGCAAGAGCCCGTATGTGCTGAACGCGCCGCTGGCCGATGAGCTGGTCGAGGCGTTGGACCGCCTGCGCTGACGGCAGTTCGGCGGCGCCGGGCGCTTGGTCGGCGCCATTCGCAGCGCTCAGACACCCGCGCCTCTTCGCCCTCGCCGGACCTGCGGTGCTCGGCTCGCTACAAGGCGGACCCGGACATCCGCAGCGTAGGCCCATACCCGCACGCAGCCTTTGTAGACTCGAGTCGTACTCGACTCACGCGCGCAGCGCGCGCTTCGCTCTTCAATCTTTTCATCGCGCGGCTGGCGTGCACGGAAGAATGACGGGGCACGGGCGGGGCCGGCTTGCAGGGGTGTCTGCGGCATGGATGCCGCGGACAAGCCCCCATGGACGGGTTCACGGCGTCCCCTGCAAGCCGACCCCGCCCGTGACCTCTCGATACTGCGGAACGTGCCAGCCGCGAGGGGGCTCAGCCCGTTGGCCGGGAACCCCTCACCACTTGAACAGCACCAGGCTGATCGCCAGGGTGCCCATGCCGGCCACCAGGCCATATACCGTCTCGTGGCCCTTGGCATAGCGCTTGGCTGCCGGCAGCAGCTCGTCCAGCGCCAGGAATACCATCACGCCAGCGATCAGTCCGAACACCCAGCCGAAGGTGGCGTGCGACAGTGATCCGGACAGCAGCCAGTAGCCAAGTGCCGCGCCGACCGGTTCGGCCAGTCCCGACAGCAGGCTGGCGCTGAACGCATAGAACTTGTTCTGGGTGGCGAAGTACACCGGCACCGCGATCGCGATGCCCTCGGGAATGTTGTGGATGGCGATGGCGAAGGCCAGCGGCATGCCCACCGACGGGCTTTCCAGCGTAGCGAAGAAGGTCGCCAGGCCTTCCGGGAAATTGTGCGCGGTGATCGCCACCGAGGTCAGCAGCGCGACCCGCTTCAGGTACTCGCGACTGTTTTCGCGGAACGCAGGGTCCTGTTTGTCCAGGCTGTCATGCGGGTTGGGAATGAAGTGGTCGATCAGCACGATCACGATCACGCCGGCCAGGAAGGCCAAGGTGCCGTAGGTGAAGCCGGTGCGCTCGCCATAGGCCAGGGCGAACGATGCGATGGACTTGTTGAGGATCTCCGATAGCGACACGTAGACCATCGCGCCGCCGGCGAAGGCCAGGCCGAACGCCAGCAGGCGCGGATTGGGGCGGCGCGAGAACAGCACCAGCAGGCTGCCGATGGCAGTGGCCAGACCGGCCGCGAGGGTGACCGCCAGTGCGATCCAGACATTTTCGGGGGGAATCTGCAGCATGTACCGACGCGGTCCTGGTCAACAGACAGCCGCCCCGGATGAGCCCGGGGCGGGGAGGGCGAGGCGGGCGTCGGCTGGCCTCGTCGGGGCGCGCGCGATCAGCCGCCGCGGCGCAGGCGTTCTTCGATGGCGAAGCACTGATCGGGCTTCGGCTGCGGCGGGTTGAAGCTGACCGGCACCTGGATGGTGGCCGGCACGGCAGCGCCATTGCGGGTGGCGGCCTTGAACTGCCAGCCCTGAACGGCCGTTTTGGCCAGTTCGTCCAGCTGCGGGTTGCCGGCGCCGGTCAGCAGGGCGACCTCGCTTGGCTTGCCGTCGGTGCCGATGGTCACCTTGAAGGTGCTGGTGCCGCCTACGCCCATGCAGGCCAGTTCAAGCGGGTACTGCGGTGGCGGCGTCTTCACCGCGGCCACTTCGGTCGGCGGCGGCGGCGGTGGTGCCGGCGGTTCCGACGGGCCACAACCGGCCAGGCCGGTCGCAGCAATCAGGGACAGGCTCAGCAAGCGTACGTTCATGGCAGTTGCTCCGTCAGGGCCGAAGTCTTCGCAGCGCAGATGAAGTCGTTCTCGCTCAGGCCGCCCACGTCGTGGGTGGAAAAGCGCACCACGGCGCGGTCGTAGTGCACGCCCAGGTCCGGATGGTGGTCCTCGCGGTGGGCAATCCAGGCCAGCGCGTTCACGAAGGCCATGGTGGCGTAGTAATCCTTGAAGCGGAAGGTGCGCGTCAGGGCCTGTCCGCCCTCGCTCAGCTCCCAGCCGGGAATCTGCGGCAGCAGTTCGGCCAGGCGGGCTTCGCCGAGCTTGTGGTCGCTGCCTTTGCGCGGCACGCAACGGGCCTGGGCCAGTGGAATCAGGTCGGCCATGGGAATCTCCACCTCGTGTTGACTGAACAATGCGCCGGACGGTGTATAAATCGAATGAGCGGCTGACGCTTACTTGGCTAGAATAGCCTGATGATCCAGATCTCCGACACTGCCCAGACCCATTTCCGCAAGCTGATCGAACGCGAGGGCGTGCCCGGCATGGGTGTGCGCTTGAGCGCGGTCGATCCCGGCACCCCGCGCGCCGACGCCCGGCTGGAGTTCGCCGAACCGACCGACCTGCTCGGCGACGAGTGGGCGGTGGACTGCGATGGTTTCACGCTTTACGTTGATGCCGGCAGCGTCGGTTGGCTCGATGGCGCCGAGATCGACATCGTCGCCGGCAGTGCCGGTACCCAGCAGCTGACCATCAAGGCGCCGCGCATCAAGGGCGAAGCGCCCGGCGATGCCGCTTCGCTGGTCGAGCGCGTGCACTGGGTGGTGGAAAACGAAATCAATCCGCAGCTGGCCTCGCATGGCGGCAAGGTGGCCGTGCAGGAAGTTTCGGCCGAAGGCGTGGTGCTGCTGCGCTTCGGTGGCGGTTGCCAGGGCTGCGGCATGGCCGACGTGACCCTCAAGCAGGGCATTGAAAAGACCCTGATGGGCCGCGTGCCGGGCGTGACCGCCGTGCGCGACGCGACCGACCACGACAGTGGCCACGCGCCGTATATCCCTCGCGGCAACGCCGCCTGATCGCTGACGCGTGCCTCTGACCCGGGCCGAGCAGTTCATCGACCTGCTGCTGGCCCGCCAGCAGCCCAGGGCCGTCCTCGAGAAAACCACGCGCCTGCCGTATGGCTGGGCGCTGTGGCTGCGCTCGCTCGGTCCGTTGCCGCGGCCGCTGCACGCCAGCGAGTTGATCTCGGTGCTGCTGCCGCGTCCGCTGCCAGGGCCACCCGGGCAGTTGCCCCGGTTGTCACCCTGGCAAGCGATGCGCCGTCTGTTCTGGCAGGACTGGGATGCTGCGCCGCGCGACCAGCGCTGGATGCGTTGGGTCTCGGCCTTGGCCAGTGCGCTGCTGCATCTGCTGTTCTTCATGCTGCTGCTATGGGTGGCAGTGATCCGCACCTCGGCACCGGAAGAACAAGGCGCCGAGGGCGAGCGCGTGCAGGTGGAGTTCGTCGGTCGCGCTACCCGGGAGGGCGGCGGCGATCAGCCAGGTGCGGAAGCGGCGGCCGCTGCACCGCCGGGCCAGGTTGCAGCTGGCCAGAACGCAGGGGCCGCAACGGCACCTGAGCCGCGTCCGGCGTCCGCGTCGGCAGCTGCGTCCGCACCCGCTCCGGCTGCAGTGGCCAGCGTGCCGCCGCCGCCCGCCGAATCCGAGCCGGCGCCGGTCGCGGCACCGCCGCCGTCTCCGGTGCAGGCCACCGAAGTAGCCGAGGCCAGTACGGATTTCGTGGTGCCACCTGTCAGCGTGCCGCGCACGGAGATCAGCATCGTGCCGCGCGACACGGTACCGACGGTGCGCGAGCGCAGCGTGCAGCCGGTGCAGGCGCCGCCGGCCCCGGCCGCACTGCGTGCGCCGGAGATCGCGGTGCGGACGCCGCAGCTGCGTGACATCCCGGTGCAGGAGCGTGAAATCAGTACGGTCGATGCACCGGCGATATCGCAGCCGCTGCGCACAGCCGATGTACAGGTCCGTGTGCCGCAGCGCGATGTGCAGGTGCGCGAGCGCGAAGTGCAGGCCGTGGTCGATCCGCAGGTACGGATGGCTGCTGTGGCCGGGCGCGAGCCGACCGTGCGTGCGCCGGCAGGCCGTGACCTGCAGGTGCGCGAGCGCGAAGTTGCGTCGGCACCCGCGGCGGCGCCTTCAACGTCCAGTGGCAGCGCGCCAGCGGCAACGCCCGCGCCTGCGGCCAGGAGCACTGCAACCCAGGCCAACAGCAGCACGCCACGGCCATCCGCCTCCAGCACGACACCGGCCCAGGCCGGCGCGCGTCCGGCTCCCAACCCGGGCAACTGGGCTACGCCTGCCAAGGGCGACGACTGGGGCGCGTCGAGCCGCAACCACGACGGCGCCAGCAGGGGCGCAAGCCAGGCCAGTGCCGCCGGCAAGGGCAATGGCCTGTTCAATGCCGACGGCAGCGTGCGCGTGCCGGGGCAGGAAGGCGGCGGTCACGCCGAACGTGGTGCCCCAGGTGGCGCCAACGATGGCTGGAGCAAGGAGCGCATCGCGCAGTCTGGCACCTGGTTGAAGCGACCGCCGTACGATTACACGCCGACTTCGTTCGACAAGTATTGGGTGCCGCAGGAATCACTGCTGGCCGAATGGGTGCGCAAGGGCATCAAGTCGATGGAGATTCCGTTGCCGGGCACCGGTACGAAGATCTCCTGCGTGATCTCGATCCTGCAGGCGGGTGGCGGCTGCGGCCTCACCAATCCGAACATGCAGGACCAGCCGGCGGTGGCACGGCCGCCGCCGGACATTCCGTTCAAGAAAGAGCTGCAGGAAGATAACGGGAGCCGCTAGGCAAGGCGCGCGCGCCACACGCTGGCCGGCTCGCGCTTGGGTAGGTGCCAACCTTGGTTGGCACAGGAACGCCGACCAAGGTCGGCCTCTACCAGGGCATTGCCCTACGCGCTCTGCGACAGGAACACCCAGAACGGCACGTCGCGGCCGACCCAGTCGCGGCTGGCTTCGTCCATCACGTCCAGCAACGTGTCGAAATCCTTCTGTGTGGAGGCGCGCAACGTATCCACGTCGGCCAGGAACAGCGCGTAACCGTCGGCCGGCAGCCATTGCAGATCACGAAGGTTGTCCGACAGTGCATCCCAGTTGCCGCCGAAGCCAGCCGGGAAATCCAGCTGCGCCGCCAGCCGGGCGAGCAGGGTGCGTTTGTCGGCGACGCCTTCCAGGTCGATGCGGATCACCTTCAGGCCGGCATCGCGCATCGCTGCGGCCAGTGCGCCGATGTCGTCGCTGTCGATGGCGTAGACGCCGGCATTGTTGATGTCATGCAGGCCGAGGCCGAAATCATCGTGGCTCATCACTGCGCTCCCTGGGCCGGTACGGTGAAGCTGCGGAACGATTCGTAGTGGTCGTCGGTGTAGTACCACGCCTCCGGCGGATCGCCGCCGGTGACGATGCGGCGCGTGCCACGGGTGCGCGCGCCGGGGGTGTCCACGGTGTATTCGCGGTAGTAACCGCGCGGACGCTGCGGCAGCTGCTGTTCGCGGTTACCGAAGGTGCTGCCATCCTGGCGGTGCGGGAACGGCCCGCCGCGCTGGATCAGCGCGATCGTCTGCAGGGCTTCGGCGGGCAGGAAGGCGGGCAGACCGTTGCCCTTGCCGGGCGTGGCCGTGGCCGGTGCGCGCGCGGCAGTCGCACCCTGCAGGTCCGGCGCGAACTGCGGCGCCGGCGGGCGCTGCATGAAATGGTTGACGACCAGGCCGAGCAGCAGCAGGGCGATGGCGGTGATCAGCAGCCGGGGGTTGCGCATGGGCAAGGAAGCGGGCGAGGGTGGTGCTCGCACTGTAGCGCCTGCGCGCTGCACGGTGCATGAGGACGGCGCCGCGTCACCGCTGCGTAACAATTGCCGTCGTGCTCACCGGCAGGACGCAATTTCCTTTACATCCCCCTTGGTAATCTGGCGGTCTGTCCCCATCATTCACCGCGCAACGCCCGACACCGTCGGGTGCCCTCGCAATCAGGAGATGCATCATGGCCTATACCCTGCCCAAGCTGTCCTACGCCTACGACGCGCTGGAACCGCATATCGATGCGGCGACGATGGAAATCCATCACACCAAGCATCACCAGACCTACATCAACAACGTCAACGCGGCGCTGGAAGGCACCGAGTACGCTGACCTGCCGGTCGAAGAACTGGTGAAGAAGCTCAAGTCGCTGCCGGAGAACCTGCAGGGTCCGGTGCGCAACAACGGTGGCGGCCATGCCAACCACTCGCTGTTCTGGACCGTGATGGCACCGAACGCGGGCGGTAACCCGGTGGGCGACGTGGCCAAGGCCATCGACAAGGACCTGGGCGGCTTCGACAAGTTCAAGGACGCCTTCACCAAGGCAGCGCTGACCCGTTTCGGCAGCGGCTGGGCCTGGCTGAGCGTGACTCCGGACAAGAAGGTGGTGGTCGAGAGCACCGGCAACCAGGACAGCCCGCTGATGGAAGGCAACACCCCCATCCTCGGCCTGGACGTGTGGGAACACGCGTACTACCTGAAGTACCAGAACCGCCGCCCGGAATACATCGGCGCGTTCTTCAACGTCATCGACTGGAACGAAGTCGAGCGCCGTTACCAGGAAGCGATTGCCTGATCGTGGTAACAGGATGAACAGAAAAGGCCGGGGGAAACCCCGGCCTTTTTGTTTTCCGCATTGGTAGTGCCGGCCGCTGGCCGGCAGCCCTGGAATGCCGGCCAGCGGCCGGCACTACCTATTCGGCCGTGGCCGCATCGCCCTGCAGGCGCAGGGTGGCCATTACGCCCAGACGCAGGCCCGGCAGGTCGCCGTCGGCCGGCAGCAGGATCGGCTGCTGGCGGATGCCGCCGAAGTGCTTGACCTGGAACAGCACGTCCAGGCCATGACCACTGGCGCCACCGCCGCTGGCCGCCGGCGGCTCGGGGCGGCCACCCGGATTGCGCCGGGCCGGCTGGAACCCCGGGGTACTGCGCACGAGCTCGACGGTGGTTGCCGAGAAATCACCGGCGATCAGGCTGGGCATGCCCTCGGCGGTGGCGCCGATCCAGGTCATCAGGTCGCTGGTCTGGTGCTGGCGGGCAGTGGCCTCGTCCGGGTCCGGGCGCAGCCGTGCCACATAGATGTTTACCAGCGCCTGGCCCAGCTTCAGCCGCATCATGCCGGCGGCGCTGAAGGTGCCGGGTGGGTGCAGCAGGGTCACGCCATCCTCGCTGACCGGCAGCCGGGTCAGCATCGCGTTGCCGTGCCGCAACGGCTGGCTGGGCGGATCGGCGGTAACGAAGTCGCAGCTGTAGCGCAGCCGGCTGGCCAGCCAGCAGGCCGGATTGCGGCCCTGCTGCTGCAGCACCTGCTGTACGGAGATCACGTCCGGCTGCAGCTCGGTGAGCAGGTGCGCCACCTGTTCGCGGCGCTGCTTCCACTGCGCATCATCGCGGCTGGGCAATTCCAGCGCGGCCACGGTCAGCTGCCGGGGCTCGGCCTCACCGCTGGCGGCGGCCGGTGCCTGCGGCCGCGCCTGTGCCTGCAACGCCAGCAGCAGCACGAGACAGCTGAGCAGGAGACGGGCGTGGGCGAGGGGGCGCATAACGATAAGTTTACGCTTTTGTCGTGCAGGTGCCGTGACTTCCGGCATGTAGTGACGTTGCCTGCCACGGATTGGCACCGTTGTCATGCAGCCCTGCAGCGTGCTTCGCAAGCCCCGCTTCCGGTAACCTTGCGCCTTTCGCTTTGCAGGATTGCCTTACAGGATGAGCCACGACGCAGTTGCCCCCATCGCCGGCCAGGGAAAGATGCCGCGCCAGATCCCGTACATCATCGGCAATGAGGCCTGCGAGCGGTTCAGTTTCTACGGGATGCGCAACATCCTGGTGCAGTTCCTGATCACCTCGCTGCTGCTGCAGGAAATCACTGCGGAAGGCCGTGCCGGTGAAGCCAAGGACATCATGCACAGCTTCATGATCGGCGTGTATTTCTTCCCGCTGCTCGGAGGCTGGCTGGCCGACAGGTTCTTCGGCAAGTACCACACCATTCTCTGGTTCAGCCTGGTCTACTGTGCCGGCCATCTGTGCCTGGCGCTATTCGAGAACAGCCGCGAGGGCTTCTTCCTCGGCCTGGGCCTGATCGCGCTGGGTGCCGGTGGCATCAAGCCGCTGGTGGCCTCGTTCATGGGCGACCAGTTCGACCAGAGCAACAAGCACCTGGCCAAGATCGTTTTCGACGCCTTCTACTGGATCATCAACTTCGGCTCGCTGTTCGCCTCGCTGCTGATCCCGCTGGTGCTGAAGAACTGGGGCCCGCAGTGGGCGTTCGGCATCCCGGGCATCCTGATGTTCATCGCGACCTTCGTGTTCTGGCTGGGCCGCAAGCGCTACGTGCTGGTGCCGCTGCCGCCGAAGGACCCGCATTCGTTCGCCAACGTGGTGCGTACCGCGCTGACCACGCGCGTGGCCGGCCAGGGCCGTCCGGGCCTGGTGATCGCCGTACTCGGCCTGGTGCTGGCAGTGGCCTCGTTCGGCCTGGTTGGGTCGCTGGGCATCGTCATCTGCCTGTGCCTGGCGCTGGTGTCGATCCTGGCCGGTATTGGCGGTGGCACTTGGCTGCAGCTCGATCGCGCCCGTGGCCTGCACCCGACCGAAGCCGTGGAAGGTGTGCGCTCCGTGCTGCGCGTGCTGGTGATCTTCGCGCTGACCACGCCGTTCTTCTCGCTGTTCGACCAGAAGGCCTCGACCTGGGTCCTGCAGGGCCAGCAGATGCAGATGCCGAGCTGGTTCACCGCCTCGCAGATGCAGGCGCTGAACCCGCTGCTGGTGATGATCCTGATTCCGTTCAACAACCTGGTGCTGTACCCGGCCCTGCGCCGCTTCGGCTTCGAGCCGACCGCGCTGCGCCGCATGACCGCCGGCATCGCCTTCAGCGGCCTGGCCTGGATCGTGGTCGGCGGCATCCAGGTGGTGATGGACGGTGGCAATGCCATGTCGATCTTCTGGCAGATGCTGCCGTATGCGCTGCTGACCTTCGGTGAGGTGCTGGTCTCGGCCACCGGCCTGGAGTTCGCCTACAGCCAGGCGCCGCAGGCGATGAAGGGCGTGGTGATGAGCTTCTGGAACCTGACCACCACCATCGGCAACCTGTGGGTGCTGCTGTCCAACGCTGCTGTGCGCAACGATGCGGTGACCCACAAGATCGCCAGTACGGGCCTGAGCGAGGCGGCATTCCTGATGTTCTTCTTCGCCGGTTTCGCCTTCGTCGCGGCGTTGGCCTTCGGTTGGTACGCGAAACGCTATCGTATGGTCGACAACTACCGTAGCGCCTGAGCCTGACATGACCCCCGTCAATCTGCTGTTGATCGCCATCACCGCCCTCCTGTCGTGGATGGCGTTCAACAACCGCAAGCTGGCCGACCGCCTGATCCTGTGGCCGCCGGCCATCGACCGTCACCGCCAGTACGACCGGCTGGTGACCTATGGCTTCATCCACGCCGACTGGTCGCACCTGATCTTCAACATGATCACCCTGTTCTTCTTCGGGGGATTCATCGAGAGCGTGATGGTGCAGCTGACCGGCAGCTACCTGACCTACCCGGCGTTCTACATCGGTGCGCTGCTGGTCTCGATCCTGCCCAGCTACCTGAAGAACCAGAAGAACCCGAACTACCTCAGCCTGGGCGCGTCCGGAGCGGTGTCGGCGGTGTTGTTCGCCTTCATCCTGATCAAGCCGTGGTCGATCATCCTGGTGTTCTTCATCCCGGCACCGGCCATTGTCTATGCCGCGTTCTACGTGGGCTACAGCATCTGGATGGACAAGCGCGGTGGTGATCGCATCAACCACAGCGCCCACCTGGCGGGCGCGGCGTTCGGTGTGATCTTCATGCTGGCCATGCAGCCGAGCATCTTCACCCACTTCCTGCGCGAGCTTTCCAACCCGACCTTCCGTCTCGGCGGCGGTTGAGGGGCTGGGGTCGGATCCACTGGATCCGACCCCGGGGGCAGGGACCCGCTCCTGGTCAGGCGCGGGTCTGCTGGCCGTAGGTGTCCAGCAGGCGGGCGAATACCTCTTCGCCGATGCGCTGGAAATCCTGATCTTCGGTCTGCCCTTCCACCGCCAGCTGCAGCAGGCCCTCCAGCAGGGCGCGGTCGGTGTCGGAATGGGAATCGCTGGGGTGCATCGGAGCCTCCGCGGTGGTGCGCATGATCAACGGTCGCAAGGGCCGTGCCAGCATGGCCGTACCCCTCCACAGGCGATAGCGGCCGTCCTCGCTCCAGCTTGAGGGTCGAAAACTGACGTGAATGGATTGGACTTGCCCCTGTTCAGGCTTCACGCGATCATGGCGCCCGGCTGCGCACCATCCACGCAGTCGCCGCAGGAGACAGTTCCATGGCTTCGGTCACGCCCCCCGGTCTGGCCTACGAGGTCGAACACGACCTGGCCAACCATCGCTTCACCGCCCGTGTGCGCGGACAGCTGGCGGTGCTCGATTACCAGATCAAACGCAGGCGCATGGTCATCACCCACACCGAGGTACCCGAGCCGATTGCCGGCCGTGGCATCGCAGGTGAGCTGACACGCGTGGCACTGCGCTTTGCCCGCGAGCAGAAGTACAAGGTGGTGCCGGCATGTTCCTACGCCGAAGCCTTCCTGCAGCGGCACGAGGAGTACCACGACCTGCTCGCTGGCTGAATGCCAGCGGGCCACGCTTCAGCCATGGCAGGCGATGATGTACAAACATGAACAGGGGATCCCGATGAAGATTGGAAACAACCGGCCATTGCACGGCAGCGTGCTGGCCGGCGTGGTGGGCGTGCTGTTGCTGGCCGGTTGCCAGCGTGAAAGCGAGCCGGCACCGGCGACCGACGCGGCCCCCGCCGCCGAGGCCACTGCCGCAGGTGAAACGCCGGCCACGGAAGCGCCGCTGGACCTGCGCGACGTGATCGAGAACAACGAGCGCGAAGTGGTGGGCATCAGCTACCCGGCCGGCATCGATCGCTACCCGGGCCTGGCGCGCGCGCTGCAGAACTACGCAACCAGCGCACGCAGCGACCTGCAGCAGGCACTGGACGGGCTCGGCAATGACAAGCCGACCATGCCCTACGAACTGTCGCTGAGCTTCGAGAAGCTGCTGGAAACGCCGCAGCTGGTGGTGGTCAGTGCCGATGGCAGCCGCTATACCGGTGGCGCCCACGGCGAGCCGCTGGTGGCGCGTTTCGTGTGGCTGCCGGCGCAGCAGCAGATGCTCAGTGCCGACAAGCTGGTGGCCGATGCCAAGGGCTGGAAGGCGATCAGTGATTTCGTCGCCGACCAGCTGCGCGAACGCGTGGCCACCCGCCTCAGTGGCGAGGACATGGACCCGGCCCAGCTGCAGGAATCGCTGCGTAACGCATCGCGCATGATCGCCGACGGTACCGGCCCCCAGGCCGACAATTTCAGCCAGTTCCAGCCGCTGACCAACGACAAGGGGCAGATCACCGCGCTGCGCTTTGTTTTCCCGCCGTACCAGGTGGGTCCATACTCGGACGGCACCCAGACCGCCGACGTACCGGCGGCGGTGCTGTTGCCGCACGTGGCCAAGGACTACGTGGAGCTGTTCGCACGCGGTTGACCGCAGTCGAGGAGGTGGCGTGGATACAGGGTTGCAGGAGCGGGTCGCCGGCCTGCTGCAGGAAGCCGGGGTCCGCATCGGCGGCACCCAGCCACAGGACATCCAGGTGCATGACCCGCGCTTTTTCGCGCGGGTCATGGCGCACGGCTCGCTTGGCCTCGGCGAGAGCTACATGGACGGTTGGTGGGATGCCAACGTCCTCGATGAATTCCTCGTCCACCTGATGCAGGCACACCTGGATGAACGGGTGCACGGTTGGCGCGAAGTGGCCGATGCGCTGAAGGCGCGCCTGTTCAACCTGCAGGTCGGGCAGGGCAGCTACGAAGTGGGCCGCCGCCACTACGATCTTGGCAACGACCTCTACCAGGCCATGCTCGGCCAACGCCTGGTGTACAGCTGCGGCTACTGGCGCAATGCCGGTGATCTCGATGCCGCGCAGGAGGCCAAGCTGGACCTGGTCTGCCGCAAGCTGGGGCTGCGCCCCGGGCAGCGTGTGCTGGACATCGGCTGTGGCTGGGGTGAAGCCCTGAAGTTCGCAGCAGAGCGCTACGGCGTCACCGGCGTCGGCGTGACCATTTCGCAGGAACAGGCCGGGTTCGCACGCGAACTGTGCGCCGGCCTGCCGATCGAGATCCGCCTGCAGGACTATCGCGAACTGGATGAGCCGTTCGATGCGATCTTCTCGATCGGCATGTTCGAGCATGTCGGCGACAAGAACTACGCCAGTTTCTTCGAGGTGGCCAGGCGCTGCCTGTCTTCGCGCGGGTTGCTGCTGCTGCACACCATCGGCACCAACATCTCGCGGCATCGCACCGATCCGTGGATCGCGCGCTACATCTTCCCCAATTCAATGCTGCCGTCGGCGGTGCAGATCAGCAAGGCGTTCGAAGGGCGCTTCGTGCTGGAGGACTGGCACAACTTCGGCACCGACTACGACCTCACCCTGCAGGCTTGGCGACGCAACGTGGAAGCGGCGTGGCCGCAGCTGGACGCGCGCTACGACGAGCATTTCCGCCGCATGTGGCGGTTCTACCTGGCCGGATCGATGGCCACCTTCCGCTGCCGGCACGCGCAGCTGTGGCAGCTGGTGCTGTCGCCGGAAGGCGTACCGGGTGGGTACGTGGCGCCACGCTGAGGGTGCGCAGGGGTAGATCAGGCCGGATGCGATACTTACTGACGCCAAATCCGTGTGTTGCACGGTCAGCTCCGCGCGTGGGCGTCGTCGACGCTACGCTGTTGGGTCGGCGGGGTTACCGCATTCCTGAAGGCGTTGCAGCATGGGTTGGGACATCACCTACCATCCAGTCGCGGATTCGGAGATCCGTGACATCTATTTCCGTGCTCTGGAGGACGTGACGCTGGTCGAGGCGCTGCAACAGCGGTTCCGGATCGAGCCGTTCTACATGGAGCAGTTGCAGGAACGCATCGACGAGGCTCGCTCGATCAGCGCCGACGTGCCTTTCGAGAAGGGGCACGCTTTGTACCTGGCGATCGTGGCCGGCCACCTTCGGCGGTATCACTATCTCCGCGGGAGCGCCCTTTCGTTTTTCATCGACGATCCGGTGGTCGCCCGGTATTTCGCGGACTGGCGGCAACTGGTGCCGTTGCAGTGGGCGGATGCTGCCGCCGGCAACCATCTACGTGAAAACTATGGTGGTGGCGTGTTCATCACGCATGCCCGGCTGAAGCAATTACGCGCTGATTATGCAGTGGACAGCGCACTTGCTGCGCGCCTGGAGGAGCTGTTCTCCGATGGACGCCTGGTCGTTTTCTGGCGTGTTGTCGATGAAGCGATCGCCAGCGGATGCGGATTGCTGGAGGCCAGCGAGGTGGTCGAGCCGAACCCGATGGATCTCAATGCATCGACCAGCTTGAGCAATCTGCTGAACTGCGCGCCGGATGGCGCGATCCTTTATGCGGAAGCCGCGGCGGCCCAGCTGGCGGAGTTCGTGGCAGCGCACCCGGATATCGCATCGACTGCCGCTGCCGCGCCCGGTGCGCCGAAACGACGGTGGTGGGAGCGACTGTTTCGGCGCTGATCTGGAAGCGCATCCACGCATGGCGCGGATCTACTGGAGTGCGTCATGTGTGGATCGATGATGCCGGGGTTCGTGGCGCGAATGGATCGTGCCGACCAACGGTCGGCACCCACCAGTAGATCCACGCCATGCGTGGATGTCCCAACAAAAAAACCGCCCGGTTTCCCGGGCGGTTTTTCGTTTCAGGCTACTGCGCGGGCGATCAGTTGCCGGCGCCGGTCAGGCCACGCTTTTCCAGCAGCGGTTCGATCTGCGGCTCGTGGCCGGCGAAATCGCGGAACAGCTGCATCGCGTCGACGCTGCCGCCCTTGGACAGCAGGGTGGCGCGGAAGTGGTCGCCGTTCTTGCGGCTCAGGCCGCCGTTGTCCTTGAACCACTTCTGGGTGTTGGCGTCGAGCACTTCCGACCAGATGTAGGCGTAGTAACCGGCCGAATAGCCGCCCATGATGTGGCTGAAGTACGGGGTCTTGTAGCGCGGCGGCACCGGCGCGTAGTAGATGCCGTCCTTCTCCAGCGCGGCGCGCTCGAAGGCCATCACGTCCTTGGCGGCCGGCACCTGGTCGGCGCCGATCTGGTGCCAGCGCTGGTCCAGCATGGCCGCACCCAGGTACTCGGTGGTAGCGAAGCCCTGGTTGAACTTGGCTGCCGCCAGCACCTTGTCCAGCAGTGCCTGCGGCATCGCCGAACCATTCTGGTAGTGCTTGGCGTAGTTCTTCAGGATGACCGGGTTGTCGGCCCACATCTCGTTGACCTGCGAGGGGAACTCGACGAAGTCACGCGGCACCGAGGTGCCCGAGAAGTACGGGTACTTCACGTTGGAGAACATGCCGTGCAGGGCGTGGCCGAACTCGTGGAACGTGGTGTTCACCTCGTCCCAGGTCAGCAGGGTCGGCTGGCCGGCCGGCGGCTTCGGAATGTTCAGGTGATTGGCGACCACCGGCTTGAAGCCGGTCAGCTTGGACTGCGAGACGTAGGAGTTCATCCACGCGCCACCGCGCTTGGAGGCGCGTGCATACGGGTCGAAGATGAAGATCGCCAGCTGGCTGCCGTCGGCGTCGAACACGTCGTAGACGGTGACGTCATCGTGGTAGACCGGCAGGTCGGTGCGCTGCTTGAAGGTCAGGCCGAATTCCTGGCCCGCGGCGTAGAACACGCCGTTCTCCAGCACGTTCTTCATTTCGAAGTACGGCTTCAGCTGCGACTCGTCGAAGTTGTACTTGGCCTGGCGCACCTTCTCGCTGTAGAAGGCCCAGTCCCACGGTTCCAGCTTGAACGTCGGCTTGCCAGCGGCCTTCTGTTCCTGGTCGATCATCGCCTGCAGGTCGGCGGCTTCACGCTTGGCGTTGGCCACCGCGGCCGGGGCCAGCTTGCCCAGCATCGCGTTGACCGCTTCGGGGGTCTTGGCGGTCTGGTTGGTCAGGTTGTAGGCGGCGAAGTTCGGGAAGCCCATCAGCTTGGCCTTGTCGGCGCGCAGCTGCATGATGCGCGAGACCAGAGCGGTGTTGTCGAACTCACCGCCGCGGCTGCCGCGGCTCACCGATGCTTCGTAGATCTTCTGGCGCAGGGCGCGGTTGGCCAGGTTGGTCAGCGGCGGCTGGCCGGTGGTGTTGAGCAGGGTGATCACGTACTTGCCGTCCTGGCCGCGGGCCTTGGCGGCTTCGGCGGCGGCGGCGATCTGCTCCTTGGACAGGCCGTCCAGTTCCTTGACGTCGTCGACGGTGATCGCCGAAGCGTTCACCTCCGACTGCACGTTCTGGCTGAACTTGGTACCCAGGTTGGCCAGCTCGGCGTTCATCTCCTTCAGCTTGGCCTTGTCGGCGTCGGACAGCTTGGCGCCTGCGCGCACGTAGTTGTCGTAGTACTTCTCGACCAGGCGCACGCCTTCGGCGTCCAGGCCCAGCTGGCTGCGGGTGTCATACAGCGCCTGGATGCGGGCGAACAGCTTGCCGTTCAGCGCGATCGCATCGCTGTGCGCGGCGAACTTCGCCGAGTAGTCGGCCTGCAGCTTCTTGCGGGTGTCGTTGGTGTCGGCACCGACCAGGCTGAAGAACACGGTGGTCGCGCGGTCGAGGATGTCACCGCTCTTTTCCAGGGCGATGATGGTGTTGTCGAAGGTCGGCTTGGCCTTGTTGTTGGCGATGGCCTCCACTTCCTTCAGCTGCTGCGCCATGCCGGCGTCGAAGGCCGGGGCGAAGTCGCTGTCCTTGATCTTGTCGAACTGCGGGAAGTGCAGCGGCAGCGGGCTTTCGGCGAAGAACGGATTGGCCTGCTGGGCGGTGCTGCTGGCGGCCGGGGTGGCGGCGCCGGCCGAGAAGGCGGGCAGGGCAAGGCCGAGGGACATGGCCACGGCAAGGGCAAGGCGGGTGGTCAAGGCAGGAACTCCGGTAAGGCAAACAAGGGCCCGAGGGTAACCCGGCCGGCGGCGCCCGCACTTGTGTCAAAAGGCATGTTGCCGCGGCCGGGCGCGGGTACCATGCATTCACCGCCCACGGTTCACCGCCATGACGACTGCCTACGATTTCAGCTTCCGCGACCTCGACGGCCAGCCACAGGCCCTCGCCGGGTACCGGGGTCACCCGCTGTTGCTGGTCAATGTCGCCAGCCGCTGTGGCTTCACCCCGCAGTACACCGGGCTGGAACAGCTGTGGCAGGAGTATCGCGAGCGTGGCCTGGTGGTGATCGGCTTCCCATGCAACCAGTTCGGCGCGCAGGAGCCGGGGGACGCCGCGCAGATCCGCCAGTTCTGTTCGCTGGATTATCCGGTCAGCTTCCCGCTTTCGGAGAAGATCGAGGTCAACGGCGAGGGGGCTGATCCGTTGTGGGCATGGCTGTCACGCGAGAAGCGCGGCCTGCTGGGTAGCGCCCGCATCAAGTGGAATTTCAGCAAGTTCCTGGTCGATCGCCAAGGGCGGGTGGCTGCGCGCTTTGCGCCAACCACCAGGCCGGAACAGCTGCGCAGCGCGATCGAAGCGCTGCTGTGAAGGGGGTAGTGCCGGCCGCTGGCCGGCAATCCCGGAGCGCACGGAGAGCCGGCCGGCGGCCGGCTGCCGTTGCAGATCATTTCTCGACGAACGCGCGCTCGAACACGTAGTGACCCGGCTGGCCGATGCGCGGCGAGACCTGGAAGCCGCGGGCATCGAGCACGCTGCGCAGATCAGCCAGCATCTGCGGGCTGCCGCAGATCATCGCGCGGTCGTTTTCCGGGCTCAGCTCCGGCAGGCCGAGGGTGCGCTGCATCTGGCCGCTTTCCATCAGCTGGGTCAGGCGGCCCTGGTTGGCGAACGGCTCGCGGGTGACGGCCGGGTAGTACAGCAGCTTGTCGCCGATCATCTCGCCCAGGAACTCGTGCTCACGCAGTTCCTTCTCGAAGTAATCGCGGTAGGCCAGATCCTTCTCGTAGCGCACGCCGTGGCAGAGGATCACCTTCTCGAAGCGCTCGTAGGTCTCCGGGTCCTTGATGACCGACAGCCACGGCGCCATGCCGGTGCCCGTGCCCAGCAGGTACAGGTTCCTGCCCGGGTGCAGGTCGCTGATCAGCAGGGTGCCGGTGGGCTTCTTGCCGACCAGCACCTTGTCGCCCGGCTTGATGTGCTGCAGGCGCGAGGTCAGCGGGCCGTCCTGCACCTTGATGCTGAAGAACTCCAGGTGCTCTTCCCAGTTGGCGCTGGCGATGGAATAGGCGCGCAGCAGCGGCCGTGCCTCGGTTTCCAGGCCGATCATCACGAACTGGCCGTTCTCGAAGCGGAAGCCGCTGTCGCGGGTAGTGGTGAAACTGAAGTAGGCATCGGTCCAGTGACGGACCTCAAGCACCGTTTCGGCGCCGAAAGCGGAGGACATGGGCGTATCTATCGAAAGTCGTCGGGGTTGATTCTATCTCAAATGAGATGGGTTCTCATTGGGCGGAACGAGAGGCGTTCTCAGCGGTAACCCGCCGCCTGCAGCTCGAACAGCTCGGCGTACCGTCCTCCCTGGGCCATCAGCTGCGCATGGGTGCCGCTGGCCTCGATGCGGCCATCGGCCAGCACCAGGATGCGATCGGCCATGCGTACCGAAGAGAAACGGTGGGAAATCAGCACTGCCGTACGATTATCCGCCAGCTCCCTGAACCGCTGGAACACTTCGAACTCACTGCGCGCGTCCAGCGCTGCCGTTGGCTCATCCAGGATCATCACCTGCGCATTGCGCATCCACGCGCGGGCAATGGCGATCTTCTGCCACTGGCCACCGGACAGGTCCACGCCCTGCTTGAAGCGGCGCCCGATCAGCTGGTCGTAGCCGCCGGGCAGGTCGTCGATCACTTCCTCGGCCATGCCTCGTCGCGCGGCATCGGCGATTCTTGCCTGGTCGTCCATCGCCTCGACCTGGCCGACGCCGATGTTCTCGCCGGCGCTGAGGTTGTAGCGCACGAAGTCCTGGAAGATCACCCCGAGGTTGGCGCGCAGGTCGTCCAGGTCGTAGTCGCGCAGGTCGCGGCCGTCGAGCAGGATGCGGCCTTCGTCCGGCTCGTACAGCCGTGCCAGCAGTTTCACCAGCGTGGTCTTGCCCGCGCCGTTCTCGCCGACCAGGGCCAGCACTTCGCCGGCCTGCAGCTGGAAATCGAGGTGGCGCACCGCCCACTGTTCGGCATCGGGATAGCGGAAGCCGACGTTCTCGAACACGAAGCCCTGGCGGATCGGCTGCGGCACGCGTATGGCGCCTTCACGCGAGTGGATTTCCGGCTCGATCTGGAAGAACGAGAACAGGTCGTCCAGGTACAGCGCCTGGCTGGCCACCTGCGAGAAGCCGATCAGCAGGCCTTCCAGCAGCTGGCGCAGGCGCAGGAAGCTGCCGGCAAGGAAGGTCAGGTCGCCGATCGAAAAGTCGCCGCGCACCGTGCGCCAGGCAATGTAGGCGTAGGCGGTGTAATACCCCAGCGTGCCCAGCGCAGCCAGCAGCGTGCCCCAGAACGCGCGGCGCCGGGCCAGTGCACGGTTGGCCTGGAACAGCGCCACCGACAGCCGCCGGTAGCGTTCCACCAGGAAGCGGTGCAGGTTGTAGATCTTCACTTCCTTGGCCGTTTCCACGCTGGCACCGAGCTGGCGCAGGTAGTCGAGCTGGCGGCGCTCGGGCGTCCACTGGAAGTTGAGGCTGTAACCGGCCGCATTGAAGTGCGATTCACCGATGAAGGCCGGCACCAGTGCCAGCACCAGCAGCAGGATCAGCCACGGTGCGTAGACCAGCAGGCCAACGGCGAGGCTGGCCACGGTGATCGCGTCCTGGACCTGGCCGAACAGCTGGCTCATCAGGTTCATCCGGCCCATGGTCTGGCGCCGCGCACGGTCCAGCTTGTCCTGCAGGTCCGGGTCCTCGAAGTCCTCCAGATCCAGCGTCGCCGCGTGTTCCATCAGCCGGATGCTGGTGACGTTGGCGAACAGCTCGGAGAGCAGGGCATCGGCGTAGCTGACCAGCCGGCCGAGCAGGTCCGAGGCGATGGCCAGGCCGAATTCCAGCGCCAGCAGGCCCAGCAGCGGATTCAGCACGCCGCTGGACAGCGCTTCGCCCAGCGGCGGGAAGCCCGCGTCGTGCTGGCTCAGGTGCAGGGCGCTGTCGATGATCAGCTTGCCGACGTACAGCATCGCCACCGGCAGCAGCGCGCGGATCAGGCGCAGCCCGAGGCTGGCCAGGGTGAGCGCGGGACTGGTCTTCCAGACCATGCGCAGGAACGGCGGCAGGTTGCGCATCGCCCTGAAGCGCTGGCGCAGGCTGGGTTTCTTCGCGGCGGCAGCGCCAGCGGTGGGGGTAGCAGGCATGCGCGTATTGTGCGCGCCTGATACGTGCAGAGGGGGTCAGTGCAGGCGTGTGGCCGACACCGGGGTCAGATCCCTTTGCGCGGCAAAGGGCTCTGACCCCAGCGACCCACAGCGGGTCAGGGCCCTTCGCGAAGCGAAGGGATCCGACTCTCCCGCATCCACGCATGGCGTGGATCTACCGTGTCGACCAAGGTCGACACCTACCAGCAGCACCGATGAACTGTCGAAGGCGGGGTGGGTCAGGCCGGCAGCGGCGGCAGCAACCCCGCACCGAGGCGGTTCCAGGCATTGATCACCGCGATGCCCATGCTCAGGTCACTGATGCCCTTCTCATCGAAGTGCGGCGCCAATGCATCGAACGCCGCCTGCGACGGCGCGCCGTCGGTCAGCCGGGTCAGTGCCTCGGCCCAGCCCAGCGCCGCGCGCTCGCGTTCGTCGAAGAAGCGGCTCTCGTGCCATGCCGGCAGTGTGTCCAGCTTGCGCGGCTCGATGCCGCCCTTGCGCAGCGCCGTGCCGTGCATGTCCATGCAGTAGCCGCAGCCGTTGAGCTGCGACACGCGCAGGAACACCAGTTCCATCAGGGTCGGATCGATCGAGCTGTCATGCACCGCCTGGCTGGTGGCCAGCAGGCCCTTGAAGGCCTCGGCGGCCAGGCGGGTGTAGGGGACGCGGGGAGAAGTGTGATTGGACATCGGGGGCTCCACGGCGGCCACGATGGCCGCCTTTCACTACCAGGACGCCGCAGCGTCGCCGCGCGTGACAACCTTCGGCAACTTTTCCGGATTCAACACGCTGTACACGTTGGCGATGCGGCCATCGACCACCTCGATGGTGGTGACCGAGTGCAAGCGATCACCCACAAAGCGCAGGATCGCCGGCTCGCCGTTGACGTAGCCCAACTGCGCCGGATGCACCGCGCCGCGGCGGGCAATGGCCCAGAACAGGCGACCGATGCGCTCGGCGCCCAGCAGCGGGCGCACCGCTGCGGTGACCACGCCGCCGCCGTCGGACACCAGCAACGCGTTGGTGTGCAGCAGGGCCTGGATCGCCTCGCTGTCGCCGCGCTGCGAGGCATCCATGAAGCGCGCCAGCAGCTGCCGGTGCTGGCTGGCATCGGCGTTGAAGCGCGGCCGTCCGGCCTGCAGGCGCTGCCGGGCACGGTGCACCAGCTGCCGGCAGTTGGCCTCGCTGTGGCCGATCAGCTCGGCGATCTCGCGGTAGTCGTGGTCGAAGGCCTCCTTCAGCAGGAAAGCGGCGCGTTCCTCGGGGCCGAGCTGTTCAAGCAGGGTCAGGAAGGCGACCGAAACGTCGTCGGCCAGGGCATGCAGCTGGGCCGGGCCGGGCGCCGGGTCGGGCTCCAGGGTGACCGCCAGCGGCTCGGCCAGCCATGGGCCGACGTAGTGCACGCGCTCGCGCTTGGCCGCGCGCAGCCGGTCCAGGCCGAGCCGGGTGGTGGTGGTGACCAGCCAGGCTTCGGGGTCGCGGATGGCCGCCGGGTCGGCGCCGGACCAGCGCAGCCAGGCATCCTGGACCACGTCTTCGGCGTCGGCGCGGCTGCCAAGCAGGCGGTAGGCCAGGGCCATCAGGCGCGGGCGGTGGGTCTGGAAAGCGTTTTCGGCGTTCATGTGGGCAAGGACGCCGCAGTGGCGCGTGGCGTGACAGAGCGTCGGGGGAATCTTGCCGGCCAGCGGCCGGCACTACCACCCCGGGGCCGGGGGAGGGGGTAAAATGGGCGGATTACCCCCGCCAGCCTCGAGCAAGCGAGCAAGACGTGACATCGATCAAGCAGGAAGACCTCATCCAGTCCATCGCCGACGCGCTGCAGTACATCTCGTACTACCACCCGGTCGACTACATCAAGAACCTCGCCGCCGCTTACGAGCGCGAGGAGTCGCCGGCCGCGAAGGAAGCGATGGCCCAGATCCTGATCAATTCGCGGATGTGCGCCGAAGGCCACCGTCCGATCTGCCAGGACACCGGCATCGTCACCGTGTTCCTGGAAATCGGCATGGACGTGCGCTGGGACGACGCCACCATGGGCGTGGAAGACATGGCCAATGAAGGCGTGCGCCGTGCCTACATGCACCCGGACAACAAGCTGCGCGCTTCGGTGCTGGCTGATCCGGCCGGCAAGCGCATCAACACCAAGGACAACACCCCGGGCGTGGTCAACGTCAAGGTGGTGCCGGGCAACAAGGTCGACGTGATCGTCGCCGCCAAGGGCGGTGGTTCGGAAGCGAAGACCAAGTTCGCCATGCTCAACCCGTCCGACTCGATCGTCGACTGGGTGCTGAAGACCGTGCCGACCATGGGCGCCGGCTGGTGCCCGCCGGGCATGCTCGGCATCGGCATCGGTGGCACCGCCGAGAAGGCGATGCTGCTGGCCAAGGAAGCGCTGATGGAGCCGATCGACATCACCGAGCTGCAGGCCCGTGGTGCGTCCAACCGCATCGAAGAGCTGCGCCTGGAGCTGTACGAGAAGGTCAACGCGCTGGGCATCGGTGCGCAGGGCCTGGGTGGCCTGACCACCGTGCTCGACATCAAGATCAACGACTACCCGACCCACGCGGCCAACCTGCCGGTGGCGATGATCCCGAACTGCGCGGCCACCCGCCATGCGCACTTCACCCTCGATGGCAGCGGCCCGGTGATGCTGGACCCGCCGTCGCTGGAAGACTGGCCGAAGCTGACCTACGACGCGTCCAAGGGCACCCGCGTGGACCTGGACACGATCACGCCGGAAGACGTGGCCAGCTGGAAGCCGGGCCAGACCCTGCTGCTCAACGGCAAGTTGCTGACCGGCCGCGATGCCGCGCACAAGCGCATGGTCGACATGCTCAACAAGGGCGAGCAACTGCCGGTCGATCTGAAGGGCCGCTTCATCTACTACGTCGGCCCGGTCGATCCGGTGCGCGACGAAGTGGTGGGCCCGGCCGGCCCGACCACCGCCACCCGCATGGACAAGTTCACCGAGCAGGTGCTGGCACAGACCGGCCTGCTGGGCATGGTCGGCAAGGCCGAGCGCGGCCCGGCCGCGATCGAGGCGATCAAGAAGCACAAGTCGGCCTACCTGATGGCCGTCGGTGGCTCGGCCTACCTGGTGTCCAAGGCGATCAAGGCCGCCAAGGTGGTTGGTTTCGCTGACCTGGGCATGGAGGCGATCTACGAGTTCACCGTGCAGGACATGCCGGTGACCGTGGCAGTCGACTCCACCGGTGAATCGGTGCACAAGACCGGCCCGCGCGAATGGCAGGCCCGCATCGGCAAGATTCCGGTGGTGGTGGAGTAACTCCCCGCACGCTTCGGTCCAGACAACGGCGCCCGTGTGGCGCCGTTGTTGTATCCGGGGGGGGGGATTAACGCGCCTGTAGCCCTTGCTCTGCTACGGTCGGCACACCCTCGCACAGGACGTGTCCATGGCCCTGCATCGATTCATCGTGGTAGGCATGCTGCTGGCGCTGGCCGGCTGCAACACCCCAGCGTCGTACGAAGGCGCGGATTTCCCTGCATCGGCGCAGTGCCGCGTGCAGTGCCAGGCCGGCTATCGCAGCTGCATGGCGCAGAATGACTCTCTCGGCAGCCGCCAGAGCAATTGCGAGCAGCGGATGGTGCCGGCGCCGGACAAGCGCTGCAAGGACGTGGACAACCCGGACCTGCGCCATGCCTGCGAACTGAAGACGCATGACTGTACGATGCGCGCGCCGATGATGTCCTGTGGCGAACGCCGGGATTCCTGCATGAGCAGCTGCGGCTGAGCAACGATCGTGCGCGCGGGCGCATAATCGGCTGATCCACCTGTACAGGATCTTCTGCATGAGCACCACGCTGTATGGTTCGACCAGTACCGCCGCGCTGGTGGTGCACTGGCTGCTGATCGAGCTGGGCATCGAGCATGAACTGGTGCTGCTGGATTTCGACGCGCGCGAGCACAAGTCGGCGCAGTACCTGGCGCTGAATCCGGCCGGTGTGGTGCCGACACTGCTGATCGATGGCCTGGTACTGACCGAAGCGGCGGCCATTGCGTTGTACCTGGCTGATCGCCATCCGGACGCCAACCTGCTGCCCGCGCTGGGCACGCCGCAGCGCGCCGATGCCTACCGCTGGATGTTCTGGTGTGCCAATACGCTGCAGCCGGCCTATCGAGCCTGGTTCTATCCACACGAAATGGCGGGCGAGGCGAATATCGAGGCCAGCCGCGGGATGGCACGGCAGCGCCTGGAAGCGGCCTGGCAGCATGTGGCCGCGCACCTGCATGCACATGGCCCCTACCTGCTGGGTGCCACGCCCTGCGTGGTCGACTACATGCTGGTGATGCTGATGCGCTGGTCGCGCAACATGCCCAGGCCCACCGACACCTGGCCGGTGCTGAAGGCGCACGCCACGTTGATGAAGGCGCGCCCGGCGTTCGCCGAGGTGTACCGCCGCGAAGGCATCACCGACTGGCTGTAAGCCAGCCGGGGAGGAGGGCGTCCGGGTAGAAGAGGGCGCTGGGGTAGAGTCGACTGTCAGTCGACTATCGCACGCAGTGCGGGCTTTTCCGCGGATGCATATGAAGGGTGAGGAGGGAGTCGACTAACAGTCGACTCTACCAACAGTCGACTCTACCAACACGCTCCGCTACGCGGCGGCGGTGCGGGTTACAGGATCTCCAGCACTGTTTCCGGTGGACGGCACAGGCGTGTGCCCTTGTCCGTGCGCACCACGGGGCGGTTGATCAGTCGCGGGTGTTCGGCCATCGCGGCCAGCAGCGTGGCCTCGTCCGCACCTTCCAGGCCCAGTTCGGCGAACTGCGCTTCCTTGCTGCGCACCAGATCACGTGCGCTCAATCCTGATTCGGCCAGCACCTGGCGCAGTGTAGCCACATCGGGTGGATTGCCGAGATACTCGATCACCGCTGGATCAAAGCCGGCATCACGTATCAGCTTCAATGCGCCGCGCGAGTTGCTGCAGGCCGGGTTGTGCCAGATCGTCACGGGCATCAGAACCACTCCAGCAGCGACACGCCCACGCCCACGTAGGTGGCCTTGTGGTTGTAGTCGATCAGGCTTTCGCCGTAACCGTCGAACACCTGCACATGCCCGCGCAGCAGATTGCTGATCGGGAAGCCGTAATCCAGCTGCAGGGCACCGTGCGAGCGGCTGCCGGTGCGCAGCGAATGGCGCGCCATCAGCGAGACTTCGTGGCCGTTGCGGTTCCAGGTCAGGGTCGCATCACCGCGGCCCATGTAATCCTCGATGTCCGGATTGTTGTCGTCGCTGCGGGTCTCGGGAATGCGGTACCAGGGGCGCAGCACCAGCGCCCAGTTCTCGCGGTCAAGGCCGATGTTGAGCATCACCCGGTTCCAGCTGCGCGAAAGCGGGTCGGCGCGGCCGTTGGATTGGTGGTTCAGCGCGATGCCGGTCATGCGCCCGCGCCAGCCACCGATCGAGTAGCCGTTGCGGAACACCATCATCACTTCCGGCTCGTAATTGGTTTCGCGGAACGGGCGTGAATCCTCGCCGTTGTAGGCCTGCCAGCGCGAGCTCTGGGTGTAGCCGGCCCAGATGTCGCCGTTGTCGCCGAACAGGTTCTCGGCGATCTTGGTCTTGAAACTGATCTGGAACTTCAGCTCGGCGCTGTCCAGCACCTGCGGCGTGGTGACTGTGTTGGCCGGGTTCGGCGAATGCGGCGTGGTGTTGCGATCGCTGGTCCAGAACGCCGGCAGCAGGTACACCGGCTTGTAGGCGCGCAGCTGGAACGGGCCCAGCTTGGAGTCCTCGGCCAGTTCCCAGCGGCTGTCCAGCAACGAACCGCGGCCAGCATTGGCCAGTGCGCTGTCAGGGGCTGCTGGACGGAACAGATCGCTGACCCGCTCGCGCAGCTTCTCTTCGCCCTGGCTCACGCGTGCAGTCTGGCGTTCTTCGCGACGGGCCTGCGCGGCCGCCTCGGCCGCAGCGTCGGCCTCGGCAGTGGCCTGCGGGGTACGGCCGAACTGGCGGTCATAACAGGCCAGGCGGGCAGCATCGGTGGTAATCGCCGCGCACGCGGCCGGCGAGGCTTCGGCGCTGGGCGCGAACTCCTGCGCGGCCAGCGGCGCACTGGCCAGGGCCAGCGCCAGCGGCGCGAGACGGGGAAGCAGCGGAGACAGGGTCATTGCAGCAGGCCCTTAGGTGAATACGGGAATCGCACAGTGTGGCGGCTGCACCGGTTCACGGCCAGCCCCCACGGTTTATGCACGGGCACCGCGTGCGCGCGGCGTGAAGGCAGTGCGGGTTACAGGAACCAGGCGAAGGCGAACAGGCCGAGCATCGCGATCACCACGGCCAGTTTCAGCGCCAGGCCGAGCAGGATACCGAGCCAGGTGGCCAGGCCTACCTTGGTCGAGCGCCCCAGTTCGCGGGTGTGCCAGTACTCGCCGGCCAGGGCGCCGATCAGGGGGCCTGCAAAGAGGCCGATCGGCATGAAGAACAGGCCGACGATGCTGCCGACGAACGTACCCCACAGTGCCTTGCGGCTGGCACCGACCCGCTGCGCACCCACCACCGTGGCCAGCACGTCCACCAGCAGCGAGAGGACGGTCAGTACGCCCAGCGCGACCAGGGTCGGCCAGCCGACGTGGGTGAAGCCGTCCGCCCAGGCCGCCAGCAGCAGTCCGATGAACACCAGCGGGATGCCGGGCAGGGCCGGCAGGATGATTCCGGCGATGCCGACAAGGACAAAAATGACCGCTAGCAGATATAAGATGAATGAGAGTCCCATGCTGTCCCGTATGGTCGCCGTTTTGGGGTTGACAGTGAAAGATTTTGCCAGTTGCTTTTTCGTTTTGGGCGGGTTAAGTTGCAGTCGCTGAGCTTGGCAAGGTCACCGTGGATCGTGGCCTGATGAAGCAAGATCTTCCCGATCCGCTGCATCGATGCACCTCGCTTCCCCCTTGCTTGTCAGCCGCCCACCAGGCGTTTCCAACAACAAGAGAGAGTCACCAGGGAGTTAGTGAGATGTCTGATCGCGAGACCGGTACCGTCAAGTGGTTCAACGATGCAAAGGGCTTCGGCTTCATCAGCCGTGAAAACGGCGAAGACGTGTTCGTGCACTTCCGTGCCATCCAGACCCAGGGCTTCAAGAGCCTGAAGGAAGGCCAGAAGGTCACCTTCACCGTCGTGCAGGGCCAGAAGGGCCTGCAGGCCGACGCCGTGCAGCCGACCTGATCGCGCTGCAAGCCGTCACATGAAAAAGGCCCGCGCAAGCGGGCCTTTTTCTTTGCCGCCGGCCCGGCGCAGGTCAGCGCAGGATGACCTTGCCGTTGACCACGCGCACGTAGGTGTTTTCGCGGATGCCGCCGAGGTCGCGCTGGTTGACCACGATGGTGCGGCCATCGTCCATGCGTACGCTGATGTCGTAGGTATCACTGGTCACGTTCTTCTGGATCTGGTTGCCGGCCAGCGCGCCACCGACCGCGCCTGCGGCCGCAGCGATGTTCTTGTTGCCACGGCTGCCACCGGTGTGATCGGAGATCTCATGGCCGGCCACGGCACCGACGATGCCGCCGAGGATGGCGCCGGTCGCGCTGGGCGCGGTGCGGCCCGACGGCACGGTGTTGATGCGGGTGACGATGCCACAGTCAGCGCAACGGCCCTGGTTGTAACCGCCGTTGTTGCCGTAGCCACCATTGTTGTAGCCGTTGTTGTAACCACCGCCACCGTAGCCGGGCGAGGTGGCACAGCCAGCCAGGGCGAGGGTAGCGATGGCGCTGGCGGCAATGAGCTGGATCTTCATGGAGCGTCTCCTGGCCGTGAAGGCGGGTGTTGGGTGGTACTGCGTCATGCAGCAGGGTGGACGAATCCTCTCCTTTCGAACGTGAACAAGGTGCCAACCAGGCGTGCCTTGCCCGGCTACAGGATGAATGCGCGTCAGCGGAAGTCCTGGTGGCAGGCGCGGCAGTCGGCCTGCACGGTTTCCACGACCTTGGCCAGGGCGGTGCAGTCACTGGGCGGAGCCGCCAATGCGGCGTTGAGGTTGCCGCGCAGCTGGCTGGCGTGCTGCTGGAACCGGCCGTTGTCCTTCAGCCCGGGAAAGGCCAGGTCGAGGTCGTTGGACAGAAGGCGCAGGGCCTGCAGCCGCGGCACGCTGTCGGCCAGGCTGCAGCGGTTCTGCTGCTGGGCCTGCTGCAGCAGCTGCGCTTGCCGCTGCATCACCTGCATCAGGCTGTCCGGGAACGGGTCGCGGCGGGCCTGCAGGGCGCGGCCGACCATGACCGTGGCGACCAGGCCGATCAGCAGGCCCAGGCACAGCACGAACAGGTACCGCTGGGCAGTGGACGGGCGGCGGGGCGGGCTGGCGTTCATGGCGGGCTCTCCTGGCGTGCAACGTTGGGTTCGATGCCGGCGCGCTGTAGGCGCTGGCGCCTGCACGTTAAAATAGCCGCATGAACGAACAGGTCAAACAACGCTTCGCCGGCATCGAACGGCTGTATGGCGTAGGTGCGCTCGAGCGCCTGCAGGGCAGCCGCGTGGCGGTGGTGGGCATGGGCGGGGTCGGCTCGTGGGTGGTGGAAGCGCTGGCGCGTTCGGCGGTCGGCCACCTGACCCTGATCGACGCCGATGACATCTGCGTGTCCAACACCAACCGGCAGCTGCCGGCGATGGAAGGCAACTACGGCCGCAACAAGGCCGAGGCGATGGGCGAGCGCTGCCGTGCGATCAACCCTGACATCGAGGTGGATGCCGTGCAGGCATTCCTGACCGTGTCGAACATGGCCGAGTTGCTGGACCGTGGCTTCGACTTGGTGATCGATGCCTGCGACAGCTTCCGGGTGAAGGTCGAGACGATCGCCTGGTGCCGTCGCCGCAAGCTGCCGCTGCTGACCGTGGGGGCTGCCGGTGGTCGCACCGATCCGACCCTGGTGCGCATCCGCGATGTCTCGCGCACCGAGCATGACGCCATGCTGGCGCTGATCCGCAAGAAGCTGCGCAGCGAGTTCAATTTCCCGAAGAATGCCAAGCGCTATTTTGGCGTACCGGCGGTGTACTCGCTGGAAAACGTGAAGTATCCGCAGGCCGATGGCAGCGTCTGCGGCATCCGCCCGAACCTCGGTGCGGATGCTGCATTGAAACTGGACTGTGGCGCAGGCCTCGGTGCGGCAACCCACATCACCGGTGCCTTCGCCTTTGCGGCGGTCGGCAAGGCGCTTGAAATGCTGCTGGAGCCGAAGAAGGTGAAGGCCGAAGTGGTCGAGTCCAGCGAGGTGTGATGGATCGTGCCGGCCAGCGGCCGGCACCTGCCCGTTACATTGCCGGCAGCGCGAACAGGCGCCGCGCATTCTCCGTCGTGGCCTGGGCCACCGCGTCCAGCTCCATCCCGCGCAGTGCGGCCACGTGGCGGGCGATGACTGCCAGTCGCGCTGGTTCGTTGCGCTGGCCGCGGATGCCGGCGTCAGGCTGGTCGGGCGCGTCGGTCTCCAGCAGCAGCTGTTCCAGCGGCATCCCGCGCACCAGGCGCTGCAGCCGTTGCGCGCGATCGTAGGTCAGCGGACCACCGAGACCGAGCAGGAAGCCTTGCCGATGTAGTTGCGCGGCCTGTTCCGGGCTGCCGGAAAAGCTGTGCACCACGCCGCGCAGGCCGCCGACGCGACGGATCGCGGCAATGACCGCATCCACCGCGCGTCGCGCATGCACGATCACCGGCAGCTCGAACTCGCGGGCCAGTTGCAGCTGGCCGATGAAGTACGCCTGTTGCGCCTCTGCATCCAGTCCCTCGACGAAGAAGTCCAGCCCGCATTCGCCGATCGCGCACGGGCGTTCGCGAACGATCCATTCGCGCAGCAGCGGCAGATGGTCGGGCCGGTGCTCGGCCAGGAACATCGGATGCAGGCCGTAGGCCGGGTACAGCCCCGGTGCCTGCCGGCAGACCTCGCGCAGCTTCGGCCAACTGGCGGCCGTGACGGCCGGTACCACCTGCTCGCGCACGCCCGCGGCGCCCGCGCGCTCGATCACCGCCGTGCGGTCAGCATCGAATTCACTGGCATCCAGATGGCAGTGGCTGTCGACCAGCGGAATCAACGCTGTTCCAGCGGCGGCGGGGCCGGGACTGTATTGCGGCTCTTCCAGTTGGCCAGCAGCAGGGTGCCGAAGCCCAGTACCAGCTCGTCGACGAACGGAATCGGGTCGGGAATGAACAGGGTCAGCACGAACAGGCCGGCGGTCAGCTTGAACAGGGTGGGGTAGCGCAGCCGGCGGGCCCATTGCAGTACCGGCAGCAGCATCGGGTTGGCCATGGCGTGGATCCTCGTGGGGAATATGCAAACGCTACCACGGGCCCAGCATTTCCCGATGCTGAATGGGTTACAGGAATGAGCAGGAAATGTGGAGATTCCGTTCAGGCAGTGCATGCTGCAATCTGGGCCGAGAACGTTGCGGATGGTCCGCAAGGAGCAGGTCATGAAAAGCACAACTACAACTGTCCTGGTCGCAGCGGGCGCGCTGCTGGTCGGTGGCATCGCCACCGCCGCCTTCATGAAGAGTGGCGACAAGTCGCCTGATTCCATCAGCGCCGGAACCCCCAACGGTGAATCGCGGCTGGTTGACGGCAATGCCGTTGACGATGGCGCGCGTGGTGACAAGCTCGACCCGTCTGCACCGCGCGGGCTGGAATACGCCGACGTGCTGAAGGTCGACCCGATCACCGAGAAGCAGAAGGCCTACGCCACCGTGATCGGCACCGATCCCGTGCGCGAGACCTCCACCACCCAGACCCCGCACGAGGTCTGCCAGGACGTGACCGTGCAGGAGCGCCTGCCGGAGCGTGACGGCAACGTCGGCGGCACCGTGGTCGGCGCGGTGGTCGGCGGCCTGCTCGGCAACCAGGTCGGCGGTGGCAACGGCAAGAAGGCCGCGACCGCAGCCGGTGCCGTGGCCGGTGGCTTCATCGGCAACCAGATCGACAAGCGCCATGTGGGTGGCCGCGTGGTCAACCGCACCGAGCGCCAGTGCCACACCGAGACCGCCACCTCCGAGTCGAGCCGTGTTACCGGCTACAACGTGACCTACCGCAACGAGGACGGCACCACCGGCACCATGCGCATGGCCAGCAAGCCGGGCAACCGCATCGCCATGGGCACCAATGACGTGGTGAAGGGCTACAACGTGACCTACCGCTACGACGGCGCCGAGAAGACCGTGCGCATGGACAACAAGCCGGCCAGCGATCGCCTGCCGGTGGTCGATGGCCAGCTGGTCACGCAGACCGCTGCTGCCGGCGCCACTGCGGCCACGCGCCAGTAATCCAGAATACGTGCTGTACCCGACGGGCCGGCGCATGCCGGCCCGTTTCGTTGTGAGCGCGGGCATTCATCCGTGTGGAGGCGGAATCCACCATCATGGTGGCCCCTTCGACATGGAGTCGGCATGAGCATCTTCGACCTGCGCCTGGAAACCGAGCGCCTGATCCTGCGTCCGCTGCTGCGCGAGGACTACGAACCCTATCTGGCGTTCTGCGCCGACGAGGAAACGATGCGCACCCTCGGTGGCGTGCAGCCGCCTTCGGTAGCCTGGCGCGGCTTCTGCAGCCTGGCTGGCGCCTGGCAGCTGTTCGGCTTTTCGATGTTCAGCGTGATCGAAAAATCCAGCGGGGACTGGATCGGGCGGATGGGCCCCTGGCAACCGCAGGACTGGCCGGGTACCGAGGTCGGCTGGGGCATCCGCCGCGCCAGCTGGGGCCGGGGCTATGCGCCGGAAGCGGCCGTCGCGGCGATCGACTGGGCCTTCGACACGCTGGGTTGGCACGAGGTGATCCATACCATCGCCGAGAACAACGACAACTCGCGGGCGGTCGCGCGCAAGCTGGGCAGCACGTTGCTGCGGATGGGCGAACTGCCGCCGCCGCACAACGACAAACCGATGCAGATCTGGGGCCAGTCGCGCGAACAGTGGCGGCAGCGTGCACGCTGAATGTGGCCCGGTAGTGCCGGCCGCTGGCCGGCAACCTCGTTGCAGCAGGATTCGTGCGATTGCCGGCCAGCGGCCGGCACTACCGGGGTGCCATGCTGCATCCGCGCTTGGCATTCCCTGGCGCACTTGCCAGACTGCACGCAGCCGGCCGCCGGCCGGATCCGATGGAGCAGGCAATGGTGGAAGAGCGCGTCCCGCTGACGGTGCATGGCATGTCGGTCTCGGGCAATTGCCACAAGGTCCGGCTGCTGCTTGAGCAGCTCGGCAGCCGTTACCGCTGGGTGGAAGTGGACAGTGCCCATGGCCAGACCCACACGCCCGAATTCCTGGCGCTCAACCCGAATGCCAAGGTGCCGCTGATCGTCCGCGACGACGGCCGCGTGCTGACCGAGTCCAACGCGATCCTGTTCTGGCTGGCCGAAGGCACGCCCTACCTGCCCAGCGATGGATGGGAGCGTGCGCAGGCGTTGAGCTGGATGTTCTTCGAGCAGTACACGCACGAGCCGTGCGTGGCGGTAGCGCGCTTCATCCGGGGCTGGACGGCGCCCGACTCGCCACGCCGTGCCGAACTGCCACGCCTGCACGAGCGTGCCGCCACCGCGTTGGCGGTGATGGAGCAGCACCTGCGCGAAGCGCAGTGGTTCACCGGCAGCGGATACGGCATTGCCGATATCGCCCTGTTTGCCTACACCGATGTGGCGGGCGAGGGCGGCATCAGCCTGGAGCCGTTCCCGGAAGTTCGCGCCTGGCTGCAGCGCGTGCGTGCGCAGCCGCGCTTCCTGCCGATGCCGGCGGTGACCGCCGAGGTGCGCTCGCGTTTCGAGGCGGCCTGATGCCCACAGGGTAGCGCCCGGTATTGCCGGGCGGAATGCAACAACGACACGGAGGGTGTTCGATGTTCGCTGTGGTTCCGGATCCGATTCCCGCGCGCATGCGGGGGCTCAACCGCGCCGAGGTGTGCGACGTCAATTTCCTTGAGGCGGTGCGCGGGTGGCGCGGAACGCCGCGCCCGCGACCCGCGGCAGATGCTCCGATCCTGCCGGGCAGTACGCTCACCGCTGCCGCCTTCGATGAACTGTTCGACTCGCAGCTGGCCAGTCGCCAGCTGGACCTGATGGCGCGCGTGCTGCGCGTGCAGAACAAGGTCTTCTACACCATCGGTTCGTCCGGCCATGAAGGCAACGCGCTGCTGGCGCGGGCCTGCCGGCACACCGATCCTGCCTTCCTGCACTATCGTTCCGGCGCCTTCATGGCCGAGCGTTCGCGGCAGGTGCCGGGCATCGACCCGCTGCGCGATGCGGCACTGTCCTTCGCCGCCAGCGCGGATGATCCGGCCAGCGGTGGCCGCCACAAGGTGTGGGGCAGCAAGCCATTGTGGGTGCTGCCGCAGACCTCGACGATTGCGTCGCACCTGCCCAAGGCGCTGGGTACCGCGCTGGCCATCGAGAGTGGCAAGCGGCTGGGGCAGGCGCTGCCCATTCCCACCGACAGCATCGTGCTGTGCTCGTTCGGCGATGCGTCGGCCAACCACGCCACCGCGCAGACCGCCTTCAATACCGCGATGTGGTCGGCCTACCAGAAACTACCGGCGCCGATCCTGTTCGTCTGCGAGGACAACGGCCTGGGCATCTCGGTGAAGACCCCCGATGGCTGGATCGCCGAGCGCTTCAGCCACCAGCCGGGGCTGGATTATTTCTTTGCCGATGGCCTCGACCTGGCCACCGGGCACGCCCAGGTGCAGGCGGCGGTGGAACACTGCCGGCGCACGCGGCGGCCGACCTTCCTGCATCTGCGCACCACGCGCCTGATGGGCCATGCCGGCACCGACTTTGAAGTGGAATGGCGCGCGCTGCCGGAACTGTGCGCGGCCGAGGCGCAGGATCCGCTGCTGCGCTCGGCGCAGATCGCGCTGGAATCAGGCTGGATGGATGCGGCCGCCATCGAAGTGGCCTACGAAACGATGCGCGCGCGTTGCATGGCCGCTGCCGCCGATGCCGAAGGCAGTGCGAAGCTGCAGTCGCTGCGGGAGGTGATGGCGCCGCTGGCACCGTACACCCCTGCAGCGGTGCAGGCCGAAGCGCAGCGCGAGGTCGCTGCCGAAGCACGCGAGGCACTCTATGGCGGTGCCGAGGCATTGCCGGAACGACAGGCGCCGCGGCATCTCGCAATCCAGATCAATCATGGTCTGCAGGAGCTGCTGGCCAAGTATCCGCAGAGCCTGCTGTTCGGCGAGGACGTGGCGCAGAAGGGCGGTGTCTACACCGTCACCAAGGATCTGCTGCGCCGCTTCGGGCCGCGCCGGGTCTTCAACACCCTGCTGGACGAGACCATGATCCTGGGCATGGCGCAGGGCCTGGCCAACATGGGCATGCTGCCGATCCCGGAGATCCAGTACCTGGCCTATCTGCACAACGCCATCGACCAGCTGCGTGGCGAAGCCTGTTCGCTGCAGTTCTTCTCCAACGACCAGTACCGCAACCCGATGCTGGTGCGGGTGGCCGGGCTGGGCTACCAGAAGGGTTTCGGCGGCCATTTCCACAACGACAACTCGGTCACCGCCCTGCGCGACATCCCCGGGCTGGTGGTCGGCTGCCCATCGCGCGGCGACGACGCGGTGATGATGCTGCGCACGCTGGCGGCGCTGGCCCGGGTGGATGGGCGCGTGGCGGTGTTCCTGGAGCCGATCGCGCTGTACATGAGCAAGGACCTGCATGAGCCGGGCGATGGCCAGTGGCTGTTCGACTACCCGGCCCAGGGCCGGGCACTGGTGCCGGGCGAAGGCCGTGTTTACGGGCCGGAGGCTGGCGACCTGGTGGTCTACACCTACGGCAATGGCGTGCCGATGGCGCTGCGCGCAGCGCGGGCCATCGAACAGCAACTGGGCTGGCAGGTACGGGTGGTCGACCTGCGCTGGCTGGTGCCGCTGGATGCCGGCTTCATCGCCAGCCAGGCCGCCAGCGCACGGCGCGTGCTGGTGCTGGACGAGGGCCGCCACAGTGGAGGGGTGGGCGAGGGTGTGGTCACCGCACTGGTCGAGGCCGGTTTCGGCCACCTGCCGCTGCGCCGGGTCTGCGGCGCCGATACCTATACCCCGCTGGCAGGGGCAGCAATGTTCGGGCTTCCAAGCGACAATGCGGTGATTGGCGCCGCCCTTGAACTGGCGCAGGAACCTTGATGCATGTGTGGATTGGCGGGAATGTTGTTGCCGGCGCCGGTGGCGTCGGCCGAGGTGCTGCAGGCGCAGGTCCTGGCCATGGGCGAGGCGCTGCACCACCGCGGGCCGGATGATGGCGGAAGCTGGGTCGATGCCGGGGCAGGCATCGCGCTGGCGCACCGTCGGCTGAGCATTCTCGATCTGTCGCCGCTGGGCCACCAGCCGATGGCCTCGTCCGATGGTCGCTACGTGATGGCCTACAACGGCGAGGTCTACAACTTCGCCGCCCTGCGTGCAGAACTGGAGCCGCTGGGGCATGCCTTCCGTGGCCATTCCGACACCGAAGTGCTGCTCGCGGCGATCCTGCAGTGGGGCATGGAAGAAACCCTGCAGCGTTGCAACGGCATGTTCGCCATCGCGCTGTGGGACCGCCAGGCGCAGTGCCTGTGGCTGGCACGCGACCGCGTTGGCAAGAAGCCGCTGTACTACGGCTGGGCCGGTGACACCCTGGTGTTCGGTTCCGAACTGAAAGCGCTGTGGCAGCACCCGGCGTTCGACAACGACATCGACCGCGACGCGCTGACTCTGTTGCTGCGGTTGGATTACATTCCGGCCCCGCACAGCATCCACCAGCGCTGCTACAAGCTGATGCCCGGCCGCGTGCTGCGCCTGGACGCCGAAGCCGTAGCGGCGGGTGCATCGGCGCATCGCCCGGAGCAGGCGCAGCGCCCGTACTGGGATGCGCGTGCACGCATGCAGGCCGCACTGGCTGCGCCGTTCCAGGGCCGCATCGAGGAAGCAGAGGAGCAGCTGGACGGGCTGCTGCGCGACGCGGTGGCGCTGCGCATGGTGGCCGACGTGCCGGTGGGCGTGTTCCTGTCCGGCGGTACCGATTCGTCGCTGGTGGCGGCGCTGATGCAGGCGCAAAGCGGGCAGCCGGTGCACAGCTTCAGCATCGGCTTCACCGATTCGGGCCACGACGAGGCACCGCTGGCCAGGGAACTGGCCACGCATCTGGGCTGCGACCACACCGAGCTCTACGTCAGCGGCGCGGATGCACTGGCAGTCGTGCCGCAGCTGCCGGCAATGTTCGACGAACCCTTTGCCGATGCCTCGCAGGTGCCGACCGCGCTGGTCGCCCGGCTGGCGCGGCAGGGCGTGACCGTGGCGTTGTCTGGCGACGGCGGTGATGAGCTGTTCTTCGGCTATACCCGCTACGTGCGCGCGCTGCGCAACTGGCAGATGCTGGGCCGCGTGCCGGGCCCGCTGCGACGCTGGATGGGCGCGCGCGCGCAGCACCAGGGCGAGGCCTCGCGGACCGGCGGACTGGCCGCGCTGTTGGCCGAGTCCGGCGCGCGAGGCATTGGCGACGTGTACCGCAACCGCATCTCGCGCTGGCGCGACCCCGCCGCGGCAGTGCCCGGCGCACAGGCCGCCGGCAGCTTCTACGACCTGGCCGATCCGCTGCACGGTGCCGGCACGCCGGCCGACGCGATGATGCTGGCCGATTACGTGACCTACCTGCCGGATGACCTGCTCTGCAAGGTCGACCGCACCTCGATGGCGGTCAGCCTGGAGGCACGCGCGCCGCTGCTGGACTGGCGCGTGGCCGAGTTCGCCTGGTCGCTGCCGCTGGGCTTCAAGCGCAGCGAAACCACCAGCAAGGTGCTGCTCAAGCGCGTGCTTGGCCGCTACGTGCCGCAGTCGATGGTGCACCGGCCCAAGCGCGGGTTCGGCGCGCCGGTCAGCGACTGGCTGAAGGGCGACCTGCGGCCGTGGGCCGAGGATCTGTTGCAGCCGGCGCGCCTGGAGCGCGAAGGCGTGCTGTCGGCGGCGGCGGTGCAGCCGCTGTGGCAGCAGTTCCTGGGCGGCCAGCGCAAGTGGCATACCCACCTGTGGAACGTGCTGATGTTCCAGGCCTGGCAGGCGCATTGGCGGCAGGTGCGGGCCCGCGTGACCGGGGGCTGATCTTCACCGGACGGCACGGGCCCGGCGTCTAGGCTGGGCCTCCCGCACCGTGAGGAGTATGTCCCTATGTCCGTCCCCACCATCGCTGTGTTCGTCGGCAGCCTGCGCAAGGATTCCTGCAACCGCAAGCTGGCCCATGCGCTGGAGAAGATCGCTGGCGACCGCGCGCGCTTCCAGTACGTGCAGATTGGTGATCTACCGCTGTACGACCAGGATTTCGATGGCCAGTACCCGCCTCAGGGCACCCGGCTGAAGGATCAGGTGCGCGCCGCCGACGCGGTGCTGTTCGTGACCCCCGAATACAACCGGTCGGTGCCGGGCGTGCTGAAGAACGCCATCGACGTCGGCTCGCGCCCCTACGGTGACAGTGCGTTTGCCGGCAAGCCGGCGGCGGTGATCGGCGCCTCCATCGGCCAGATCGGCACCGCCGTGGCCCAGCAGCACCTGCGCAACAGCCTGGCCTTCCTGGACATGCACGTGCTCGGCCAGCCCGAGGCGTTCATCCATTTCAAGGACGGCCTGATCGACGCCGACGGCACGATCCACAACGAGGGCACGCAGAAATTCCTGCAGGGGTACGTGGACCGGTTCCTGGCACTGATCGCGGTGCACGTGAAGGGCGACTGAGACCGATGGGGTAGCAGCAGCCAGGCCGCGGGTCGGATCCCGGCGCGCAGCGGCGGGCCCTGGCCCTACGTTCCGCTGAGCACCGGAGTCCGTGCGCTGCACGGAATCCGACCCTGGCCGCCTGATCTGCGATAATGACCCACCCGGGCGCCGCAACGGCGCCCGTCGCAGGCACTGCGACGCCCCCGCGCCAGAGTGGCCAGGCACTGGCGGATATCCCCCGTTTCTCCACGGCTTATCCACAGGCTTGTCCATGGCTGCCGGGGTCGGCGCATGCCTACACTCGTCCGGCCCACTTTTGCAGGAAACACCGCAGCATGTCCGCTCGTTCCGGCTTCCGTTCCAACCGCAGAGAGCGCGGTGATGGCTTTGATCGTGATCGCGATGAATCGCGTATCGACCAGTTGCGCGTTCCGCCGCATTCGGTGGAAGCCGAGCAGGCGGTGCTGGGTGGCCTGATGCTGGCGCCGGAGGCCTACGACCGGGTCAACGACCAGCTGACCGAGGGCGATTTCTACCGCCGCGATCACCAGATGATCTACCGCGCGATCCGTGAGCTGTCCGAGCGCGAGCGGCCGTTCGACGCGGTGACCCTGGGCGAGTGGTTCGAATCACAGGGCAAGCTGGAACTGGTGGGCGATGGTGCCTACCTGATCGAGCTGGCGAGCACCACGCCGTCGGCGGCCAACATCGTGGCCTATGCCGAGATCGTGCGTGACAAGGCCGTGCTGCGGCAGCTGATCCAGGTCGGCACCGACATCGTCAACGATGGCTTCCAGCCTGAGGGCCGTGACAGCAGTGAGCTGCTGGCCTCTGCGGAGAAGAGCGTGTTCGCCATCGCTGAACAGGGTGCACGCGGCCGTACCGACTTCGTGGCGATGCCTGGCGCGCTGAAGGATGCCTTCGAGGAACTGCGCAACCGCTTCGAGAACGGCGGCAACATCACCGGCCTGCCGACCGGCTACAACGACTTCGATGCGATGACCGCCGGCCTGCAGCCGACCGACCTGATCATCCTCGCCGCGCGCCCGGCCATGGGCAAGACGACTTTTGCACTGAACATCGCCGAGTACGCGGCGATCAAGTCGAAGAAGGGCGTGGCGGTGTTCTCGATGGAAATGTCGGCCTCGCAGCTGGCGATGCGCCTGATCTCCTCCAACGGCCGCATCAACGCGCAGCGCCTGCGTACCGGCCAGCTGGAAGATGAAGACTGGAGCCGCGTCACCAGCGCAATCAAGATGCTGAAGGAAACCAAGATCTTCATCGACGATACGCCGGGCGTGTCGCCGGAAGTGCTGCGTTCCAAGTGCCGCCGCCTCAAGCGCGAGCACGACCTGGGCCTGGTGGTGATCGACTACCTGCAGCTGATGAGCGTGCCGGGCAACAGCGAAAACCGCGCCACCGAAATCTCGGAGATCTCGCGTTCGCTGAAGGGCCTGGCCAAGGAACTGCACGTGCCGGTGATCGCGCTGTCGCAGCTCAACCGCTCGCTGGAAACACGTACCGACAAGCGCCCGGTGATGGCCGACCTTCGCGAATCGGGCGCAATCGAGCAGGACGCGGACATGATCGTGTTCATCTACCGCGACGATTACTACAACAAGGAAAATTCGCCGGACAAGGGCCTGGCCGAGATCATCATCGGCAAGCACCGTGGTGGCCCGACCGGATCGTGCAAGCTGAAGTTCTTCGGTGAGTACACCCGCTTCGACAACCTGGCCCACGACTCGGTCGGCTCATTCGAATAACCGTAGTGCCGGCCGCTGGCCGGCAACCACCCCACGGCTTGCAAACCATTCAGAACGCCAATCTTCCGTACGTGGCGTGTAAATGACATGTAACGCGAGGCTTCTACGATTCCGCCGCTGCTGCTCTTCGACGCCGCCCTTCGGCGTCCAGCGTGCCCAAGGAATCCGCCTCCATGCCGTCCCACGCTCCGCTTCGCCGCAATCTGCTGGCCCTGCTGGTCTGTGCTTCGCTGCCGTCGCTGGCTGTCGCTGAAACCGCCCCGGCGACCGACGCGCAGTCGGCCACGACTCTCGATTCGATCTCGGTGATCGGCCGCGGCGAAGCCCGCCAGGTGCAGCGCGTGACCGCCGAGGACATGAAGGTCCTGCCGCCCGGTGCCAACCCGCTGAAGCTGCTGGCGGCCAAGCCGGGCGTGCATTTCGAATCGGCCGATGCCACCGGCGCCTACGAATGGTCCACCAGCATCAGCCTGCGTGGCTTCAACCAGAATCGCCTGGGCTACACCCTCGATGGCATCCCGCTGGGCAACATGGCCTACGGCAACAGCAACGGCCTGCACATCAGCCGCGCGGTGATCAGCGAGAACCTGGGCGGTGCGGAGGTCTCCACCGGCATTGGTGCGCTGGGTACGCCGTCCACCAGCAACCTCGGCGGCGTGTTCCAGTTCTACTCGATCGATCCGTCCACCGAATATGGGGTCGTGCTGGCACAGAGCTTCGGCAGCGACAATGCGCGCCGCAGCTATGCGCGCCTCGATACCGGCGACCACCAGGGCTTTGCCGCTTACCTGTCCGGCGTGTATTCCGAAGGCGACAAGTGGAAGGGCAAGGGCTCGCAGGAACTGAAGCAGTTCAACGGCAAGGCCACCTACAACTTCGGCACGGACAGCAGGATCACCGCGCTGTTCAACGCTTCGCGCCGTGTCGAGGCCGACTACCAGGACCTGTCGCTGGAGATGATCGATCGCCTCGGCTGGGACTGGGACAACTACGCGCCGGACTGGGATCGCGCGGTGGCTGCTGCACGCGGAAAGTACAGTGGTGGCGTCAACAGCCCGTGGGACGCCTATTACTCCGGCCACGGCCTGCGCAATGACGATGTGTCCAGCATTGCCGGTGATTTCGGCCTGAACGAGTCGATGCGCCTGAAGGTCAACGTCTACAACCACAGCAACCGTGGCCAGGGCCACTGGTTCAGCCCGTCCAATCCGTCCAACCCGGGCACCAGCCGCGAGATCCCGATCTCGATCCGCACCACCGAGTATGCGATCGACCGCACCGGCGTAACCTCGGCGTTCACCTGGAACGTGGCGGGCCACGAACTGGAGGCGGGCCTGTGGTACGAAGACAACGGCCACAGCGTGCAGCGCAACTTCTACTACATCGACGGCCCGATCACTGACGACTTCTTCCTGCGCAATCCGGACCAGCGCGTGTGGCACCAGCGCTACACCACCATCACCCGCCAGTTCTACGTGCAGGACCGCTTCCGCCTGTTCGATGACCGCCTGACCATCGACATCGGCGCGAAGTCGCCGCACACCCGCACCCGCGTGCGCACGCCGCTGGGCAGCTATGCCAACAACAGCAGCCTGACCTCGAAGAAGGGCCTGCTCCCGCAGGCGGGCTTCAACTTCAAGCTCAACGAGGGCAACGAGATCTTCGGCTCGTTCGCCAAGAACGTGGCCGCCTACGCGCTGGGCGTGGGCAGCCCGTTCAACGTGCCGCAGGCCGCCTTCGATGCCAGCGCGAAGAACCTGAAACCGGAACAGTCGCGCACCATCGAGCTGGGCTGGCGCGGCTACGGCCAGGGCTATGAAGCCTCGGTAGCGGTGTACGACGTCAAGTTCGACAACCGTCTGCTGGCCATCGCGCAGTGCGTGGGCATCCTCGGTTGCCCGGCGCTGTTCTCCAACGTCGGTTCGGTAACCAGCCGCGGCGCCGAGGCGACCCTGCAGCTGAAGCCGATGCAGGACCTGACCTGGTCCAACGCGCTGTCGTGGAATGACAGCACCTACGACAACGACTACGTCAACAACGGCGTGGTGCCCACCCGCGGCAAGAAGACCGTCGACACCCCGGAATGGATGTTCGCCAGCACCCTGGCTTGGACCCCGGGCCCGTGGGACCTGCGCCTGGCCGCCAACCATGTCGGCAAGCGTTACGTGACCTATACCAACGACGTGTCGGTGCCCAGCTACTGGCTGGTCAACGCTTCGGTGGCCTATGACTTCGGCAAGCTCGGCCCGGCGCAGAACCTGACCGTGGCGCTGAACCTGACCAACCTGACCGACAAGCGCTACCTGTCCTCGATCAACACCAACGGCACCTACGCCGCCGACCCGACCCGCAGCCTGGCGACCATGCAGGTTGGCGCGCCGCGGCAGGTGATGGCCACCGCCACCGTGCACTTCTGATGCGCGGCCCCGTCGATCCGGAAAGCCGTCGTCGCCTGTTGCGCATGGCGTGGCAGGGCACGGGGGCGGCGATCGCACTGGCGGCGATGCCGGGGCTGGCCACGGCCGGCCCACGCCCGCGGTTGGGGCGTGATCCGTTCACCCTGGGCGTCGCCGCCGGCGATCCGGATCCGCAGGGAGCCGTACTGTGGACGCGTCTGGCGCCGGACCCGCTCAACGGCGGCGGCATGCCATCGCGGGCGGTGCCGGTGCGCTGGTTCGTGGCCGAAGACCCGGGCATGCGCCGGCTGGTGCAGCGTGGCGTCGCCGCGGCAGTGCCCGAGCTGGCCCATTCGGTGCACGTGGAGGTCAATGGCCTGCGCCCAGGCCGCGACTACTACTACCGTTTTGCCTGCGACGGTGACGAGGAAAGCGCGGTCGGCCACTTCCGCACCGCGCCGCTGCCCGACACGCAGCTGCAGCAGCTGCGGCTGGCCCTGTGCACCTGCCAGGCCTGGAACAGTGGCTACTACCCGGTGCTGCGCGATATCGCGAAGAATGATGTCGACCTGGTGCTGCATGCCGGTGACTACCTGTACGAGTACAGCCCACTGCAGAACGCGCGTGGTCTCACGCTGGATGCGGAACGCTTCAGTGGCGAGACCGTCGGCCTGGAGCGCTACCGCGACCAGTACGCGCTGTACAAGCTCGATCCCGATCTGCAGGCCGCGCACGCCGCCCACGCGTTCGCGGTGATCTGGGACGACCACGAAGTGCAGAACGATTACTCCGGCATCCATCCGGAGAAGCCCGGCGTCTCGACGGAGGACTTCATCGTTCGCCGCGCGGCGGCCTACCGCGCGTTCTACGAACACCTGCCGATGCGTAGTACGCCTGCGGGCAACGGTGGCCTGCGCGTGCATCGGCGCCTGCGTTACGGCGATCTGGCACAGCTTGCGCTGCTCGACTGCCGCCAGTTCCGTCCGGCCAATCCCTGCGGGGTGGGCGAGTCGCCGCGCTGCGACGCTGCGCTGGATCCACGCATTAGCATGCTGGGCGTGGGCCAGGAAGCCTGGTTCGCGCAGTCGATGGCGGCCGCACGGGGCACGCGCTGGAACGTGGTGGTGCAGCAGCTGCTGATGGCGTAGCTGCGGCTGGACGGCGGCACGGCGCGAGAGCGCTTCTGGAACGATGCCTGGGACGGCTATCCCGCCGCACGCAAGCGGTTGCTGCAGGCGATGCAGGCAGGCGGGCAGGGCAATGCCATCGTGCTCGGTGGTGACTGGCATTCCACCTTCGTCAACGACCTGAAGCTGGATTTCGACGCGGCCAGCGCGCCGGTCGTCGCCACCGAATTCATCGCTCCGGCGATCAGCAGCGGCGGCGACGATACGCCTTATGGCCCGTACTACGGTTCGTCGATTCCGCAGAACCCGCATATCCGCTATTTCGACGGTGACCGCCGTGGTTGGTGGAAGCTGCAGCTGAACCGGCAGACCGTGGATGCGGAGCTGCGCTTCGCCGACAGCGTGCTGCACGCGGATGCGCCGGTGCGCACTGCGGCGCGCTTCCAGGTCACCCACGGCCGCCCGGGCGCAGTGCCGGTGTGAATCCGTTCGGTCGTGCCGGCCGCTGGCCGGCAACCTGATCAATCTTCGGTTTCCCCACCACCGGATTCATCGCCCCGAGCCGGGTTTCGTCGCAAACCGTTTGCGGGCGGCCAGAGCGGGGCGCCAAGGTGTCCGCAGGCGGCAAGGTGCCGCCACAAGGAGACCGTGATGAAGACCCTGTTCGCGCTCGGTGTGTGGTGCCTGCTGTTCGTGCTGTGCTGGCCGCTGGCGATCCTCGCCCTGATCGCCTGGCCGTTCGTGTGGCTGCTGAGCCTGCCGTTCCGCATGGTCGGCATCACCTTCTCGGCGCTGTTTGCGTTCCTGCGCGCGCTGTTCATGCTGCCCGCGCGCCTGCTCGGCGGCGGCCCGGTGGCGGCATGAGGGCTGTGTTGCTGGTCGCGCTGGCATTGCTCGCGGGGCCGGCACTGGCCACACCGGTCCCGCCGTCCGCATGGCTGGAACGCCAGCAGGCCGCCGCTGCCGATGAGGCGGATGCGGCAGCGGCCAAGGCGGTCAAACCCAAGGAGCGCTGCCGGGTGGTGAAGGAGTGGAAGGCCGGTGAAACCGTGGCCCAGCACCGCATCTGTGACGATCCGCCGAAGAAGCCGGCTGGAAAGGTGTAGAACCGAGCCCACGCTCGGCTTCACCCTCCGCGGCTGCCGACCGGAGAGCCGAGCATGGGCTTGGCTCTGCAGGAAAACGGGCAACAAAAAACCCCGCCAAGGCGGGGTTTTTCGTCTGCAGGTGAGTGCCGACCAACGGTCGGCACCGACCATGATCCCGATCAGTTCGCCTTGTGGATGGCGCGCTTGCTGACCGCCATCGCCGCGTCGTGGATCACTTCCGACAGCGACGGGTGGGCGTGGCAGATGCGGGCCAGGTCATCGGCCGAGCCACTGAACTCCATGGTCAGCACGCCTTCGTGCACCAGCTCGGAGACGTTGGCGCCGACCAGGTGCATGCCGAGGATGCGATCGGTTTCGGCATGGGCCAGGATCTTCACGAAGCCCGCCGGCTCGATCATCGCCACGGCACGGCCGTTGGCGGCGAACGGGAAGCTGCCGGCCTTGTAAGGGATGCCTTCGGCCTTCAGCTGGGCTTCGGTCTTGCCGACCCACGCCAGTTCCGGCTCGGTGTAGATGACCCACGGGATGGTGTCGAAGTTGACGTGGCCCGGCAGGCCGGCGATCAGCTCAGCCACCGCGATGCCTTCCTCGAAGCCCTTGTGCGCCAGCATCGGGCCGCGCACGCAGTCGCCGACCGCCCACACGCCGTTGACGCCGGTGTGGCAGTGCGCGTCGACTTCGATCTGGCCGCGCTCGTTGATCTTGACGCCGGTGCCTTCGGCCAGCAGGCCCTTGGTGGCGGCGCGACGGCCAACGGCCACCAGCAGCTTGTCCACGGTCAGGGTCTTTTCGCCTTCAGCGTCGGTGTAGGTGACGATGACTTCCTTCTTCTTGCCCTTGCCGGTGATCTCGGTCTTGGAAACCTTGGCATTGAGCTTGATGTCCAGGCCCTGCTTCTTGAATTCCTTGGCAGCGGTCTTGGCCACTTCGGCGTCGGCAGCCGCCAGGAACTCCGGCATGGCTTCGAGGATGGTGACTTCCGCGCCCAGGCGCTTCCACACGCTGCCCAGTTCCAGGCCGATGACGCCGGCGCCGATCACCGCCAGGCGGTTCGGCACTTCGGTGAAGTCCAGGCCGCCGACGTTGTCGACGATGGTCTCGCCGTCGAACTTGGCGAACGGCAGTTCGATCGAATCCGAACCGGCCGCGATGATGACGTTGGTGCCCTTCAGCTCGACGATGGAACCGTCATGCTGGGTGACCTTGACCACGTTGCCCGGCTGCAGTTCGCCAAAACCATAATAGGCAGCGACCTTGTTGGCCTTGAACAGCATGCCGATGCCGCCGGTGAACTGCTTGACGATCTTGTCCTTGCGGCCAACCATCGCCTCGACGTCGATCTTGGCATCCTTGAAGCTGATGCCGTGGTCGCCAAAGATGTGGCCCATGTTCCAGAACTGGCGCGAGGAATCCAGCAGCGCCTTGGACGGGATGCAGCCCACGCGCAGGCAGGTGCCGCCGAGGGCCGGCTTGCCGTCCTTGCCCAGCGCCGCGTCGATGCAGGCGGTCTTCAGGCCCAGCTGGGCCGCGCGGATGGCAGCGTGGTAACCGGCCGGGCCGGCACCGATGACGACGACGTCGAATTGTTCAGCCATTGAATTATTCCTTGATGCATTACCAGAACCCCTCCGCGCAGGCGCGGAGGGGCGGGAGGTGTCTTACAGGCCGAACAGCATGCGGCCCGGGTTTTCCAGCTGGTTCTTGATGTCCACCAGGAACTGCACCGAATCCTTGCCGTCGATGATGCGGTGGTCGTACGACAGCGCCAGGTACATCATCGGCGCGATCACGACCTGGCCGTTCTGGGCGATCGGACGCTCCTTGATGGCGTGCATGCCCAGGATGGCGCTCTGCGGCGGGTTGATGATCGGGGTCGACAGCAGCGAACCGAAGGTGCCGCCGTTGGTCACGGTGAAGGTGCCGCCCTGCAGTTCATCCAGGCCCAGCTTGCCGTCACGCGCCTTCTTGGCGTAGTCGGCGATGGTCTTCTCGATGTCGGCGAACGACATGCGCTCGACATTGCGCAGGACCGGGGTGACCAGGCCCTTTTCGGTCGAGACGGCGATCGAGATGTCCGAGTAGCCGTGGTAGATGATGTCGTCGCCGTCGATCGAGGCGTTGACCAGCGGGAAGCGCTGCAGCGCGTTGGCGGCGGCCTTCACGAAGAAGCTCATGAAGCCCAGCTTGATGCCGTGGGCCTTGACGAACTCGTCCTGCAGTTCCTTGCGCGCCGCCGACACCTTGGACAGGTCGACTTCGTTGAAGGTGGTCAGCATCGCGGTGGAGTTCTTCGACTCCATCAGGCGCTCGGCAATGCGCTTGCGGATGCGGGTCATCGGCACGCGCTCTTCCGGACGTGCACCACCGGCCTTGCCGGCGCCGCCGTTGCGGGCGAAGTTGACGATGTCTTCCTTGGTCACCGCGCCGCGACGGCCGGTGCCGTCGACGTCGGCCGGGTTCACGCCTTCGGTGATGGCGGTGAAGCGGGCGCCCGGCGGCAGCGCATCGGCGGCCGACTTGGCGGCCGGGGCCGGGGCGGCGGCCGGAGCAGCAGCGGCCGGGGCAGCGGCTGCAGCCGGAGCGGCTTCGGCAGCCGGAGCCGGGGCAGCAGCCACGGCGCCTTCCTCGATGATCGCCACGACCTGGCTGGAGGTCACGGTCGAGCCTTCGGCGAACTTGATTTCCTTCAGCACGCCGTCGACCGGCGACGGCACTTCCAGGACGACCTTGTCGGTTTCCAGGTCAAGCAGGTTTTCGTCGCGCTTGACGGCGTCGCCCACCTTCTTGTGCCAGGTGGCGATGGTGCCGTCGGCGACGGATTCGGGCAGTACCGGGGCTTTGACTTCGGTGGCCATTGCGGGAGCTTCCTGGTTTGTCTTCTAAATAGGGGGAGGATTATTCAGCGAACGTGTCGTTGAACGGGTTGACCAGCGCGTCGGCGATCAGCTGCTGCTGTTCGCGGACGTGGTCAGCCATGTGACCGGCAGCCGGCGACGCCGAACGTGCGCGACCGGCGTAGTGCAGGTTCTGGCCGTCGGCCAGGCAGAACTGCAGGTGGTGGCGGATCTGGTACCACGCACCCTGGTTCTGCGGTTCTTCCTGCGTCCACACCACGTCGGTGGCCTTGCCGTACTTCTTCAGCTCGGCAGCCAGCAGCGCACGCGGGAACGGATACAGCTGCTCCACGCGGATGATCGCCACGTCGTCCTGGCCACGCTTGGTCTGGTCTTCCAGCAGGTCGTAGTAGACCTTGCCCGAGCACAGCACCACGCGCTTGACCTTCTTGGCGTCCGCACTGGCGTCGCCGATCAGGTGCTGGAACTCGCCGTTGGCCAGTTCGTCCAGGGTCGACACGGCCAGCTTGTGGCGCAGCAGCGACTTCGGCGACATCACCACCAGCGGCTTGCGGGTGGTCAGGTGCAGCTGGCGGCGCAGCATGTGGAAGGCCTGTGCCGGGGTGGACGGAACCACCACCAGCATGTTCTCCAGTGCACACAGCTGCAGGAAGCGCTCCAGGCGCGCCGAGCTGTGCTCCGGGCCTTGCCCTTCATAGCCATGCGGCAGCAGCAGGGTCAGGCCGGAAATGCGGCCCCACTTGGCTTCACCGGCGGCGATGAACTGGTCGATCACCACCTGGGCGCCGTTGGCGAAGTCGCCGAACTGGCCCTCCCAGATGCACAGCGTGTTCGGATCGGTGGTGGAGAAGCCGTACTCGTAGGCCATCACCGCTTCTTCGCTCAGCAGCGAATCGATGACGGTGGCCTTCTCCGGCGAATCCACCAGCTGCCGCAGCGGCATGTAGTAGTTGTCGGTCTTCTGGTCGTGCAGGATCGCGTGGCGGTGGGTGAACGTACCGCGACCGACGTCCTGGCCGACCAGGCGCAGTGCGTGGCCTTCGTCGAGCAGGGTGGCGTAGGCCAGGTTCTCGGCAAAGCCCCAGTCGCCCGGGATCTCGCCGGCGGCCATCTTGCGGCGGTCGTCATAGACCTTGGCCACGCGCGAGTGCAGCTGCACGTCTTCGGGAATGGTGTTGATCAGCTTGGCCAGTTCGACCAGCTTGTTCTTCTCGACCTTGGTCGAGACCGGGTCGGACAGCTTGCCTTCCAGCAGCTTCGGCCAATCGACGAACAGCGGGCTGGTCGGCGGGGTCTTCTCGACCTTGGCCAGCTCGGTGGTCACTTCACCGGCATCGAGCTTCTCGCGGTAGGCATCGACCATCGCCTTGCCGGCACCGGCAGCGATCACGCCTGACTTTTCCAGCTGCTCGGCGTACATCTCGCGGGTGGTCGGGTGCTTGCGGATCACCTGGTACATCAGCGGCTGGGTGATCGCCGGCTCGTCGGCCTCGTTGTGGCCCCAACGGCGGTAGCACATCAGGTCGATGACCACGTCCTTGGCGAACTTCTGGCGGAACTCGAAGGCCAGCTGCGCGGCGAACACCACCGCTTCCGGATCATCGCCGTTCACGTGCAGCACCGGGGCGGCGATCATCTTCGCCACGTCGGTGGCGTAGCGCGTGGAGCGCGTGTCCAGCGGGTTGGAGGTGGTGAAGCCGACCTGGTTGTTGACCACGATGTGCACGGTGCCGCCGACGGCGAAGCCGCGGGCCTGCGACATCTGGAACAGCTCCATGACCACGCCCTGGCCCGAGAAGGCCGCATCGCCGTGGATCAGGATCGGCATGACCTGCTTGCGTGCGGTGTCCTTGCGGCGCTCCTGGCGCGAACGCACGGAACCGGCCACGACCGGGTCGGCGATTTCCAGGTGCGACGGGTTGAACGCCAGCGCCAGGTGCACCGGGCCGCCGTCGGTAGCCACGTCGGCCGAGAAGCCCATGTGGTACTTCACGTCGCCGGCAGAAGCGTGCTCGTCGTGCTCGAACTTGCCTTCGAACTCGTCGAACAGCTTGCGCGGGTTCTTGCCGAGGGTGTTGACCAGCACGTTCAGGCGGCCGCGGTGGGCCATGCCGATCACCACGTCCTTGACGCCATCCTTGCCGGCGCTGCGGATGATGGTGTCCATCATCGGGATCAGCGAGTCGCCGCCTTCCAGCGAGAAGCGCTTCTGGCCGACGTACTTGGTGTGCAGGTAGCGCTCCAGGCCTTCGGCCGCGGTCAGGCGCTCCAGGGTGCGGCGCTGGGTGTCAGCGTCCAGCTGGTAGTTGCCACCGGCTGCTTCCAGCTTCTTGTAGATCCACTGGCGCTGCTCGACCTCGGAGATGTGCATGAACTCCGCACCGATCGAGCCGGTGTAGGTCGCCTTCAGGCGTGCCAGCAGGTCGCGCAGCTTCATGCGCGGCTGGCCACCGACGCCGCCGGTGCTGAACTCGCTGTTGAGGTCGGCATCGGACAGGCTGTGGAACGGCAGGCCCAGGTCCGGGGTGTTGACCGGCGCGGCCAGGCCCAGCGGATCGAGGCGGGCGTCCAGGTGGCCGCGCGAGCGGTAGGCGGTGATCAGACGACCGACATTGCGTTCACGCTCGTCGCCCGCACCGTTGCCGGTGCCGGCCTTCAGCGCTTCCTTGGCCGCGTCCGCAATGTGGGAGATGACGGCCGAGTGCGGAATGTCGCCTGCTTCGCGGCCCTTGAAGCCGTCGAAGTAGGTCTTCCATTTGGGATCGACACTGTCCGGGGAGACCAGGTACTGCTCGTACAGGTCCTCGACATAGGAGGCGTTGCCGCCGGCGAGCTGCGAAGATTGCGCAAACTGCTTCAGTTGATTGTCCACGATGGAGGGTGTTGATTCGCTTTGTGGGGTATGGCTTCAGAAGGACCCGGCAGGAAGATGAATAGCCCTGCGCGGGCGCGTTCAAACAGCCAAATTGTACCCCCATCCGGACAGGAAGGGGCACCAGAACGGGCATCCCGGGTCCCCCGGTGCCGCTTCCAGACAGGTTGAGTGGGCGGTACCCACTCAGATGCCGAGCGCACGCAGTTCGCTGCAATCGCGCGAACGGTCCCAGACCCGCTGCAATTGCTGCTCGAACGGCTGCGAACGTGCAGGCAGCGCGACGCCTGCCTCGCCGTCGAGGCGATGACCGATCAGACGAAAGTAGAAGTCGCCGGCGTCGTTGAGCAGGCAGGCCGAAGCCAACGCACGGTCGATCGGGTCGGTGACCTCGCGGAACTGGATCACGCTGGGCAGGCGCTGGGCCAAGGCCAGCAGCGGTGCCCCGGCAGACGCGATGGCGGCGGCGTCGTGCACGATCACCCGCAGCTGCTTGTCGTGGCGGGCGGTGACGAAGCGGCGCAGGGCGGCCTGTACCGGCGGCGCGTCGAGCAGTCCCGGGTCCAGCTGACGGCTGTGCAGCCACACTTGGCGGCGGGCGCGGTGGACGATGGCCGTGGTGATGGCCACCGCCTGCTCGCGGCTGTCGATGGCACTGGCCGCGCCCAACCGGCGTCGCATCTGCTGGTGGCCGATGCCGGCCTCCTCGAATACCTCGCCTTCCGGCAGGAAGCCCTGGCGGGCATAGAAATCGCGGGCGGGCAGCTGGGCGTGCAGGTGCAGCTCGGCCAGGCCGAGCCTGCGCCCGGCCTCGACCAGTGCCTCCAGCAGGGCCTCACCGACCCCGTGGCTGCGATGGCTGGCCAGCACCGCCATGCGGCCGATGCGGCCGTCCGGGGCCAGCCGACCGGTGCCGACCGGCTGGTTGTCACTGTCCAGCGCCAGCACATGGGCGCTGAGCGGGTCCAGCGCATCGCGTTCCAGCTCGGCGGCGATGCCCTGTTCCTGCACGAACACGCGTTGGCGCACGTCGTGGATGGCGACGTGGGCGTCGGCGTGGCTGACCTGCTGGACCCGGACCATGGCAGGGCTCAGGCGCGACCGTCGTCGCTGTCGTCTTCGTCGTGATCCTCGAAGTTGACGATGACCTCGATGCCGTCGTCGTGCACGGTCACGGTGTGGACGTCGTCGGACACCGCGTCGGCGTCGATCGCGTCGACACGGTCACGGCCTTCGACCACTTCGCCGAGCACCACGGCGTCTTCGCCGTCATCCTCATCTTCAGCGTCATACACCTCGTTCGGATCGATCAGCTGGAACACGCCACCGACCAACAGCTGCTGGACCACCGCGCGGCCCTTGTCGGACAGGCCGCGATAGGCGGCGGCATCGAGCTGCTCGGCGCCGGCCAGGCGCTGCGCGTCCTTCACCGGCAGCGCGAAGTCCTGGCCGCTGACGTACAGGCTGGCGCCGCGCTTGGCCCGGCGCCAGGCCAGGCGTGCCCACGGATGACGCTGCAGCAGCAGGCCCGAGGCCAGGGCCTGGACCACTTCCTCCGGTGCCGGTGCGGCCTGGTGAGCCATCACTTCGCCAGCGGCGCGGTAGGTGGTGATGAAACGGCCGAACCAGTCACCCAGCTTGTCTGGATCGTTCATGCGGATGGCATTGAGCGCGGTGATCACCCGCGCCATCGCCACCGTGTCGATCTCGTTCGGGTCGGCCGGCACCTTCAGGTCGGCATCCTGGTAGCGGATGTTCTCGTCGGCATCGGCGATCAGGGTGTCCAGGTAGTCGCTGATCAGTTCGGCCGACGATGGCGCGCGCATGCCGAAGGAGAAGGTCAGGCAGGGGTCTTCGGCGACGCCGTGGTGCGGCACGTTCGGCGGCAGGTAGAGCATGTCGCCCGGCGCCAGCACCCAGTCGTGGGTGGGCTTGAACACCTTCAGCAGCTTCAGCTCCACGTCGGGGCGGAAGCCCAGCGGCGGCTGCCTGCCCTTGATCGATTCGCTGGCATCGATCTGCCAGCGGCGGTGGCCGTGGGCCTGCAGCAGGAATACGTCGTACTGGTCGACGTGGGCGCCGACCGAGCCGCCGGTGGCGGCGAAGCTGATCATCACGTCATCCATGCGCCAGCGCGGCAGGAAGCTGAAGTGCTCGATCAGGGCGCGCACGTCCGGGTCCCACTTGTCCACGTCCTGTACCAGCAGGGTCCAGTCATGGTCGGGCAGGGCGGGGAACACGTCTTCCTGGAACGGGCCGGTACGCACGCGCCAGCCGTCCTGGGTCTTGTCGTGCTCGATCAGGCGCGCCAGCACGCCTTCTTCGCAGGCCAGCCCGGCCAGGTCTTCCGGCTGCACCGGGGTCTGGAAGTCGGGGAAGGCGTTGCGGATCAGCAGCGGGCGCTTCTGCCAGAAGTCGCGCAGGAAGGTGGCCGGCGCCATGCCCAGCGGTTGGCCGGGGCGGGCGGTGACTTCGATGAGGGGGGCGGAGGACTTGCGGGCGGCCATGGGGGAATCCTTGCAGCGGAAAGCGGGAGGGGCGGCGCAGCGGGCCGCCAAGGGTTCCATTGTCCGCCGTTCGTGGGGATTGCGCACGTGCGCGGGTTTGTCGCGGGGTGTCCGGCCAACGGCGGAGCCCCTCGTGGCGGGGTGGTTGGTCGCGCAAAGCGCTGGCTTCATGGGCTGGGCCGGGCGGGGTGGGTTCGCGGGACACGCCGTGAACCCGTCCCTGGGGGCTCGATGGCGCCATCCATGGCGCCAACGGTCCCGCGAACCCACCCCGCCCGGCCCCTGACAGTTTCCTGCGCGGCCCGCCACGGAATGGAAGAAGAAAATCAAAGGCAACAGCGGGTCGCACGCTGCGCTTGCTCATCCCAAAACAAAAGAGGGACGCGGCGAAGCCGCGTCCCTCTTTCAAATTCCGTTTCGACAACCTCCACGCTCTTCGATCCGTCACCGGAAATCTGTCAGAGGTGGGGCGGGAGGGGCCAGCGGGACCGTTGGCGCCATGGATGGCGCCATCGAGCCCCCATGGATGGGTTCACGGCGTGTCCCGCTGGCCCCTCCCGCCCCGCCCAGCCCGCAGCAACCCAGAGCCTGGATCGCTGTTGCTGTTGCCGTTGCTGTTGCAGTTGCCTGCCGCAGGCAGCGCTCGCGGCCGCCGCCGCAAAGGAACCCCTTAGATCTTCTTCGCCAGGGCCTCGGCCAGACCCGTGTAGCTGCCCGGGGTCATCTCCAGCAGGCGCTGCTTCGCATCCGCCGGCAGCTCCAGCCCCTGCACGAACGCACGCATCGACTCGGCGGTGATGCCCTGGCCACGGGTCAGCGCCTTCAGCTGCTCGTACGGGTTCGGCAGGCCATGGCGACGCATCACCGTCTGCACGGCCTCGGCCAGCACTTCCCAGGCCGCGTCCAGATCGGCGTCCAGGCGCTGTGGGTTCACCTCCAGCTTGCCCAGGCCCTTGGCCAGCGAATCCAGCGCCACCTGGCTGTGGCCGAACGCGGTGCCCAGTGCGCGCAGCACGGTGGAATCGGTCAGGTCACGCTGCCAGCGGCTGATCGGCAGCTTCGCGCTGAAGTGCTCGAACAGCGCGTTGGCGATACCGAAGTTGCCTTCCGCATTCTCGAAATCGATCGGATTGACCTTGTGCGGCATCGTCGACGAGCCGACTTCGCCTTCCTTCAGCCGCTGCTTGAAGTAGCCCAGCGAGATGTAGCCCCAGATGTCGCGGGCCAGGTCGATCAGGATGATGTTGGCGCGGCGCGCGGCATCGCCGATCTCGGCAACATTGTCGTGCGGCTCGATCTGCGTGGTGTACGGGTTGAACACCAGGCCCAGGCCGGTCACGAAGCGCTCGGCGAAGGCCGGCCAGTCCACGTCCGGGTAGCTGGCCACGTGGGCGTTGTAGTTGCCGACCGCGCCGTTGATCTTGCCGGTCAGCTCGACCGCGGCGATCTGCCTGCGCTGGCGCTCCAGGCGCGCGACCACGTTGGCCAGCTCCTTGCCCAGCGTGGTCGGCGAGGCAGTCTGGCCATGGGTGCGCGACAGCATCGGCTGGCCGGCCTGGGCGTGGGCGAGGTTGCGCAGCGTGGTGGCGATGCCGTCCAGGGTCGGCAGCAGCACCTCGCGGCGGGCCTGTTCCAGCATCAGGCCGTAGCTGAGGTTGTTGATGTCTTCGCTGGTGCAGGCGAAATGCACGAATTCCAGCGCCGGAGCCAGCTCGGCGTCGTCCTTCAGCTGTTCCTTGATGAAGTACTCCACCGCCTTGACGTCATGGTTGGTGGTGCGCTCGATCTCCTTCACGCGCGCGGCCTGGGCCGGGCTGAAGCGGGCCGCCAGCTCGCGCAGGCGGGCGACGGCGGCGTCGGAGAACGGCGCCAGTTCGACGATGCCCGGTTCGGCGGCCAGCGCCAGCAGCCATTCCACCTCGACCACGATGCGGGCCTTGATCAGGCCGTATTCGGAGAAGATCGGGCGCAGGGCGTCGACCTTGCCGGCGTAGCGGCCATCGAGCGGGGACAGGGCGAGCAGGGCGGAATCGGACATGTCGGCAGGGCTGGGACGAGCGGCGGGGGCCATATTCTACGACGTGCCGGTCAGCTAGTGCCGGCCGCTGGCCGGCAAGCCATGGCGGCGTAGGCCGGGCGTGGTTGCCGGCCAGCGGCCGGCACTACCCTTGCGCGCGCAGAACGGCCGTGCAGGTGGAACGATCTGGCCCGCCCTCGTCATCCCATGCTGCGGGCAAGGGAGTATTGTGGCCGCAGCCGCCAGCCCGGGAAGCGACACCCTGCCAGCCGCCGCTTCCCTTTCCCCAACTGAAGTAGTGCGGAGTTGATGCAATGAGCAAAGCTGCAAGCAAGGGTTTCAGAATCGAACACGACAGCATGGGCGAGCTGCAGGTGCCTGCGGATGCCCTGTGGGGCGCGCAGACCCAGCGCGCCGTGCAGAATTTCCCGGTGTCGGGCCAGCGCATGCCGCGCGGTTTCATCCGCGCCCTGGGCCTGGTCAAGGGCGCAGCCGCCGGCGTCAACGCCGAGCTGGGCCACCTGCCGAAGAATGTGGCCAAGGCCATCCAGACCGCTGCTGCCGAAGTGGCCGCCGGCAACTGGGACGCGCAGTTCCCGATCGACGTCTACCAGACGGGTTCGGGCACGTCGTCGAACATGAATGCCAATGAGGTCATCGCCACCCTGGCCAACCGTGCCGGCAAGGCGGGCAAGACCACCGTGCATCCCAATGACCACGTCAACCAGGGGCAGAGCTCCAATGACGTGATTCCGACTGCGCTGCGGGTGTCGGCGGTGCTGGCGACGCACGAGCAGCTGCTGCCGGCGCTGGTGCACCTGCGCAAGACCCTGGACAAGAAGGGCCGCAGCCTGCGCAAGGTGGTCAAGACCGGCCGTACCCACCTGATGGACGCGATGCCGCTCACCTTCGAGCAGGAATTCGGTGCGTGGTCGGCGCAGCTGGCCTCGGCGCAGGAGCGCATCGAAGACAGCCTCAAGCGCGTGCGCCGGTTGCCGCTGGGCGGCACCGCCATCGGTACCGGCATCAACGCCGACCCGCGCTTCGGCGCGCAGGTGGCCAAGGCGCTGAAGCAGCAGACCGGCTTCAAGTTCGACAGCGCCGAGAACAAGTTCGAAGGCCTGGCCGCGCAGGACGATGCGGTGGAACTGTCGGGCCAGCTCAATGCGCTGGCCGTGGCACTGATCAAGATCGCCAATGACCTGCGCTGGATGAACGCCGGTCCGCTGGCCGGGCTGGGCGAGATCGAACTGCCGGCACTGCAGCCGGGCAGCTCGATCATGCCGGGCAAGGTCAACCCGGTCATTCCGGAAGCCACGGTGATGGCCTGCGCGCAGGTGATCGGCCACCACACCGCGATCACCGTGGCCGGGCAGACCGGCAACTTCCAGCTCAACGTCACCCTGCCGTTGATCGCGGTGAACCTGCTCGATGGCATCGGCCTGCTGGCCAATGTGTCCAGGCTGCTGGCCGACAGCGCGATCGCAGGGCTGAAGGTGCGCGAGGACCGCGTGGCCGAGGCGCTGGCGCGCAACCCGATCCTGGTCACCGCGCTGAACCCGATCATCGGCTACGAGAAGGCAGCGGCGATTGCCAAGCGTGCCTACAAGGAACAGCGCCCGGTGCTGGACGTGGCGCTGGAAGACAGCGGGCTTGACGAGGCCGAGCTGCGTCGCCTGCTGGACCCGACTGCGCTGACTGCTGGTGGCATCCAGGCTGGCGGTGGTGGCGCCGGGGGGTGATCTGCCGGTTGCAGAGTCGAGCCACGCTCGACGGTTGTTCCGGAGTCGGGCATGGCTCGACTCTACGGAAACGAAGAACGCCGCCCTCGGGCGGCGTTTTTCTTCAGCGACGGTCGGCGACGATGTTGCCGAAGGTGTCGGTGTAATCCTTGAACTCGGGGATGCGCTGGATCAGGTCGGCCGGGATCACCTCCATGCCCTCCGGCGGCTGGATCTTCACCGGCTGCATGTTCGGATCGGCCGGTGCGGCCACCAGCGTGTTCTGGCGCAGCACCTGCAGCTTGCCGAACATCGTCTGCAGCATCTGCTTCTGCCCGTCGTCCAGCGGAATCTGGATCTCGTCCACCTTCATCGTGCCGTCGCCGAGGATGATGATGTTCGGTGCCGGCGGGCGGCGCACGGTCACCATGCCTTCGCTGACGGAAATCTTGGGCTTGCCGCGCTCGGCGCGGTGATTGCGGTAATCCTTGTCGCAGCCGACCAGACCCAGGCAGAGCAGGGTGGCCAGCAGCAGGAACAACTTCTTCATGGCGTTCGGTTCGGGGGCATCCGGGGCCCCCATTGTAAGCCCGCCGACAGTGCCCGACCGGCAACGGAAGGCCGCAGCCGGTCGGGTGCGTCGATTTGTCTCAGTTGGAGAACGTGACCGAGTTGTCCTTGCCGCAGTCGTCCACGTCGCTCTGGTCCATCGTCGCGTAGGGCTTGAACGCCGGCAGCTCGCGCGCCAGTGCCTGCTGGCTGGCCAGCATCGCCGGCAGGCGATCGCAGATGCGCTTGGCCTGGGCCTCGATCTTGGCGGCTTCGGCGTTGATGCGCTTCTCCACCCCTTCGCTGTCGCCGCTGAAGATGCCCTTCAGCGCTTCACCGGCGGCGTTGGCGCCGAGCTTGGCGCCGGCCAGCCCGACATCCATGCCCGCCATCGCAACGGCGACCACGTGACCGCGGTACTCCTGCAGGTGGCGGCGCTGGACGTCGTTGGCGGCGACCTCCTTGCCGGCGATCAGCAGGCGGCCATCCGGCGTGATCTCCGCACGCGGCTGCTTGTCGGCCGAGATCTTGATGTTGCCCTGGGCGATGTCCTTGCGGGCATCGTCCATGGCTTCCTTGACGGTCTGGCCGACGCCGCTGGTGGCTTCGGCGACGCTCTTGCCGACGCTCTTGTCGGGGGCGGAGGACGTGCCACCACAGGCGATCAGCGGCAGGCACAGCAGGGTGGCGGGCAGCAGGCGCAACAGGTTCATGATGTTCCCCTGGACGTGTGTGGAAGAGGATTACTTGCTGCGCGGCAGGGTGACCCGGCCGCTGACGTTGCGGTGTTCGATATCGCCGCTGCCGCTGTGATCGATGGTCAGGCTGCCGCGTACGCCGTCCACCTGGATGTCGCCCGAGCCGTGGCTGCGCACATGCACGTTGCCGCCGATATCGGCCAGATCGATGCCACCGGAGCCGACCACGCCGACTTCGACGCTGCCCTGCACGCGCTTGAACTCGATGTCGCCGGAGCCGACCGTATCCAGGCGTGTGTTGCCACGCACATCGGTGATCTTCAGGTCACCCGAACCGACAGTGCCGGTGATGGCATCGCCGCCGATGTTGCGGGCATTGACGTCGCCCGAACCCAGCGACAGCAGATTCAGCGAACTGCCGCCATCGATGTTGAGGTCGCCGGAACCCACTGCAGCGTGGATGCTGCCACGGGTACCGCGGGCCACCGCGTCACCGGAGCCGACGTCCACGCTGAGCGACTGTGCGTTTTCCACGCTGGCGTCACCCGAGCCGACCTTGAACTGCAGCGGCAGGTTGTCCGGCACGCTGCCACGGATATCCAGCCAGGCGTAGCTGTTGCCCAGGCTGATGCCGCTTTGGCGGCCTTCGCGGCGCAGGCTCACCACCAGCTTGTCGCCCACCTTGCGCTGGTCCAGTACCAGTTGGTCCAGCCATTCCTGGCTGGACGCGCAGGCGCGGCCGTCCAGCTGGCCGCCGCCAGCGCTGGCGACCACCTTCAGGTCATGCTGGTTGACCTCGAACACCACCGTCTTGGCACCGGCCACGTCCAGCTTCAGCGCGCGGGCGGCAGTGAACTTGCAGTTCGGAGCATCGGCGGCCAGCGCCGACAACGGCAACAGCAACAACGCAGAACAGGCGAGCAAAGAACGCATGGGTGGTGCCTCCGGGTGGATGGAATCAGATCTCGCCGGCGCGCTTGCGCAGGCGGATGGCGAGGAAGATGAACAGTGCCCCGACGGCCGCACCGATCCACAGCTCCGGCATCGCCAGCGACTTCAGCTGAGAGGCGGGGGACATCAGGCTGACCACCGAATCCAGGTCGCGGCGCGAACCTTCACCTGCGCCGAGGCGGTACAGCAGGTCCATGCCGGGCACGCCGCCCAGCAGCAGGCGGCCGACGATGTTCTGCCAGAACCAGCCGGTGGTCAGGCCGAACAGCGGCATGATCTTGGTGGTGCTGACGATGACGCCGGCAAACAGTGGCAGCATCACCGCCCACAGGAACGGCTTGCTCTTGGCCCAGGCCGAGCACAGCAGCAGCCACCCTGCAGTGGGCAGGGCCCAAAGCGCGTAGACCGGAATCCAGCTCAGGTGGCCAGCGGCCAGGGTCAACGGGCTGGCGGGCCCCCAGATCAGCGCCATCGGGCTGCCACCGTGCATCAGCGCGACGATGCTGATGATCAGCATGAAGCCGAACATGGTGATGATGCCGGCAATCACCGCGATCAGCGGTGCCACGATCAGTGCGCTGATGACCTTGGACAGCACGGTCTGGGTATCGGACAGCGGCAACGACTTCCAGAACAGGATGCTGCGGTCGCGGCGGTCGTCGTACAGGGCGCCGAGGCAATAGAAGAACACCACGAAGGCCAGCACCAGGAACGGCCATGCCGAGCTGAGCACCAGAGTCAGGTCAAGGCCGTTACCGAGGTCGGCAAGGTCCTTGCCGTCGATGTTGCGGGTGAGCAGCGCCAGGTCCAGGCCATTGACGTTCACGCTCTCGCCATCGACATGCAGCGCACCGTTGCGCGCCGCGCGGTTCAGCGCGAACAGGCCGAAGGCGATGCCGACGGTGCTCATCACCAGCGAGATCAGGCCGGCGATCAGCGGGGCATACAGGAAACCGCCGCGGTTTTCCCAGTACTCGCGCTTGAGCAGCCAGCGCAGCGTGCCGAGGGGGCTGACGGGATGGTTGACGGCATTCATGCGTAGGTCCCCTTCATGACGGCGACGAACAGGTCGGCCAGGCCCGGGCTGCGGGTCTCGCCAAGGGTGGAAAGCTGGGCGCGCGGTACGCCGTCGAACAGCATCACGGTCTTGCCGAACGCCAGGCTGCGTTCGTCGATCGGCTTCAGGGCGCGCGCGGTCTCCAGCTGGTCGGCGTTGACCAGCAGTTCGGTGTAACGCTGGCCGACCTCGTCCATTTCCGCATCGAGCACGATGCGGCCATCACGGATGAACATGACGTCGCTGAGGATGTGCTCGATCTCTTCCACCTGGTGGGTGGTGACGATGATGGTCTTCTGCTCGTCGAAATAGTCTTCCAGCAGGCGCTGGTAGAACTCCTTGCGGTACAGGATGTCCAGGCCCAGGGTGGGCTCGTCCAGTACCAGGATGCGGGCATCGATGGCCATCACCAGTGCCAGGTGCAGCTGCACGATCATGCCCTTGGACAGCTCGCGCACGCGCTGCTTCGGCTGCAGCTTGGTGTTGGCCAGGAAGCGCTCGCAGCGGGCGCGGTCGAAGCGCGGATGCACGCCGGCGACGAAATCGATGGCTTCGCGCACCTTCAGCCAGCGCGGCAGCACGGCGACGTCGGCGATGAAGCAGATGTCGTTCATCAGTTCGTCGCGGTGCAGCCGCGGGTCGCGCCCGAGCACGCTCAACTCACCTTCCACCGAGGTGAGGCCAAGAATGGCCTTCAGCGCGGTGGTCTTGCCGGCGCCATTGGGACCGATCAGGCCGACGATGCGCCCGCTCGGAATGCTGAAGCTGGCACTGTCGAGGGCAACGGTGGACTTGTAGGCCTTGCGCAGGCCGCGGGCGGTGATGACCGGTTCGCTTGCGGTGCTATTCATCAGACTTTCCCCTGGGGCAGCAATTCGTCGAGGCTCAGGCCCAGGCGCTGGATGCGCTCCAGCACGGCCGGCCATTCTTCATTGAGGAAGCGCTCGCGCTCGCTGCTGCGCAGCTGCGTGGCGGCCTGCTCGGTCATGAACATGCCCAGCCCGCGGCGCTTTTCGACCAGACCTTCGTCGGCCAGTTCCTGGTAAGCGCGCGAAACGGTGATGGGGTTCAGTTGGTAATCGGCGGCCACCTGGCGCACCGAAGGCAGGGCATCGCCCGGCTTGAGGATTCCGTCGAGCATCATGGCGATCACGCGCTCCTTCAACTGACGGTAGATGGGAGCGCCGTCGCTCCACTGGATGTCGCTCATATTCAGCTCCGTGGGGTCAGCGGCTGGGCGAACGAGAAATACGGCATGGACAGGGAGCTGTGCAGCCGACGCGGGGGAGGGGGGGAGGAATCGGCGTTCCCGGCCGGTGTAGCGATTGCATCCTGCGCACTGTCGGACGAGGCGGGGGCGGTGGGCGTGGCCAGCCAGGCCAGCACGATCAGGGTCGAAACAGCAGCGGCCGCGGGTGCGGTGAGGTTGCGACGGATCCGGGCGTTCATGGCTTCCCCCTGTCTCAGGTGACTGGTGTTGTATGCAACTATAACACCGGCACGCCTACGTGCAACCCCTTGCCGTCCCCAACTGATGGCAGGGGTGGTCAAATCGCTGAAATATCCGTTTATCCGATTGATTCGGAAGGGAAATCCGGTTCTGGCGCGGGCCGACCCAGGCCCGCCTTCCATTCAGCGTTGTCCATGCTATGTCATTACTGCGCCGTTGCTGGCGGGTCGTGCAGGAAAGCGCCACGCCGCGCAAAGCCACAGGCGCCCCTTGCAGCAAGGGGGAAGGGGGCCCGGTGCTATAGTTCGGCCGACTCCGGCCGCTACCGGCCGGCCCTGTGAATGGCCACCGCGGACTGCTCTCGATGCCTTTGCCGACCGTTATGCCGCGCCGCCTGCGCGGCCTGTCCCTGCTGACCCTGCTGGTAGCCGGCCTGGCCGGTTCCACCCACGTGCTGGCGGCCGATCTTCTCGACCTCGACTACCGCCCGCTGGCCAGCAAGCAGCAGGTCAACCTGCAGCAGCGCTACCACGGACAGGTGCTGCTGGTGGTCAATACCGCAAGCAAGTGCGGCTATACCCCTCAGTACGAAGGCCTGGAGGCGCTGCAGAAGCGCTATGCCGGCCGAGGTTTTGCCGTGCTCGGCTTCCCGTCCAACGATTTCAAGGGCCAGGAGCCCGGTGACGAGAAGCAGATCCAGGATTTCTGCACGCTCACCTACGGGGTCAAGTTCCCGATGTTCGAGAAGGTGCACGTGGTCGGTGCGGAGGCGACGCCGCTCTATCAACGGTTGACCGCGGCCACCGGCGTGGCCCCGGGCTGGAATTTCCACAAGTACCTGGTCGGCCGCGATGGCAAGGTCATCGCCCAGTTCGCCAGCAAGGTGACGCCGGATGATCCGCAGCTGACTGCGGCCATCGACAAGGCGCTGGCCACAGCGGCCGCACATTGATATCCGGCACGGATGCCTCGACATCGACGGCATGCGTGCGACAATGCTTCTTTTCGCGCCGACGTCGGCGCCCAGACACTTCCAGGAATGCAGCGAATGAAGATGGGAATGCGCGGCGCCGCGGCGTCGGTTCTGATTCTGGCGATGGGCACTTCAGGTGTCGCTCTGTCGCAACAATCGGCTGCCCCCGCAGCCGCCAAGGAGACCGCAACCTTGAATTCCCCCAAGCAGAAGCTCGGCTACGCCATCGGCCTGGACGTGGCCAAGTCGTTCACCCCGATCGCCGATGAGATCGACGTGGCCGCGCTGCGCACCGCCGTGGAGCGTTCGTTCGAAGGCCTGCAGCCGCAGATCACCCAGGAACAGGCCAAGGCCACCGACGCGGCCCTGCGCCAGGTCGTGATGGCCCGCAGCGGCCAGCAGGTGCCGGGCATGGCGCCGGGTTCGCAGCCGCCGAAGGTCGACCGCGTCAAGGTGTCGCAGATGATCGGTTCCTACTCTGTGGGCCCGTCGCTGGCGCAGCTGAAGGACGACATCGATGTTGCCTCGCTGTTTGACGCGATCAGCACCGGCCTGACCAAGGGCCAGCCGAAGATGACGGAAGCTGACGCGACCGCCACCATCCAGGCCTTCATGGGCAGCAAGCAGGCTGAAATGCAGGCCAAGGCTGCCGCTGCTGCGCAGACCAACCGCGAAGAAGGCAATGCCTTCCTGGCCAGGAACAAGACCCAGCCGGGTGTCGTGACGACGGCCTCGGGCCTGCAGTACCAGGTCATCCGCCCGGGTAGCGGCGAGCGCCCGCTGCCGAGCAGCAAGGTGCGCGTGAACTATGAAGGCAAGCTGCTCAACGGCACCGTGTTCGACAGCTCCTATGGTCGTCAGCCGGCCGAGTTCGGCCTGGACCAGGTGATCAAGGGCTGGACCGAGGGCGTTGCGCTGATGCCGGTCGGTTCGAAGTACCGCTTCTGGATCCCGGGCAATCTGGCTTATGGCGAGAACGGTACGCCGGGTGGCCCGATCGGCCCGAACGCGACTCTGACGTTCGACGTCGAGCTGCTGGGCGTCCTGCCGTAAGCCACCACGGAGCCTGCACGGACATGCGCGTTGCGATTTTCGGTACCGGTTATGTAGGTCTGGTGACCGGTACCTGCCTGGCCGATGTCGGTCATCAGGTGGTCTGCGTCGATATCGACCAGGCCAAGGTGGATGGCCTCAACCAGGGCATCATCCCGATCTATGAGCCCGGCCTGGAGCCGATGGTGAAGGCCAACCACGCCGCGTCGCGGCTGGCATTCACCACCGATGCCGCGTCCGCGATCGCGCATGGCCAGGTGGTGTTCATCGCCGTCGGTACCCCGCCGGACGAGGACGGCAGCGCTGACCTGCAGTACGTACTGGCCGTGGCCCGTACCATTGGCCGGCACATGAGCGTGCCGACCGTGGTGGTCAACAAGTCGACGGTGCCGGTGGGCACCGCTGACAAGGTGCGTGCGGCCATTGCTGAAGAACTTGCCGCGCGTGGCGCGGACATCACCTTTGACGTGGTGTCCAACCCGGAATTCCTGAAGGAAGGCGACGCGGTCGCCGACTGCATGCGCCCGGACCGCATCATCATTGGTGCGACCAGCGAGGAATCTGTCGCGGTGATGCGTCGTCTGTATGCGCCGTTCAACCGCAACCACGACCGCGTGGTGGAAATGGACGTGCGCTCGGCCGAGCTGACCAAGTACGCGGCGAACGCGATGCTGGCGACCAAGATTTCGTTCATGAACGAAATCGCAAACATCGCCGAGCGCGTCGGTGCCGACGTCGAGCAGGTCCGCCAGGGTATCGGCTCGGACCCGCGCATCGGCTGGCACTTCATCTACCCGGGCGCCGGCTACGGTGGCTCCTGCTTCCCCAAGGACGTGCAGGCGCTGGCCCGCACCGCCCAGCAACATGGTCTTGAGCCGAAGCTGCTGAACGCGGTGGAAGCGGTCAACGATGCGCAGAAGGGCCACCTGTTCGCCCTCATCCAGCGTCATTACGACAAGGGCGAGGACGAAGGCGTGCGCGGCAGGACCTTTGCCGTGTGGGGCCTGGCCTTCAAGCCGAACACCGACGACATGCGTGAAGCCTCCAGCCGTCGCCTGCTGGCGCAGCTGTGGGAGGGCGGTGCCACGGTGCGTGCCTACGACCCGGAAGCGATGCATGAATCGCAGCGCATCTTCGGCGAGCGCGATGACCTGGTGTTCTGCAGCAGTGCTGATGAGGCCCTCGAAGGGGCCGACGCGCTGGTGGTGGTCACCGAGTGGAAGCAGTTCCGTAGCCCCGACTTCCAGAAGCTGCGCGAGCAGCTGAAGGACGCGGCGGTGTTCGATGGACGCAATCTGTACGATCCTGCCGAAGTGGAAGCTGCCGGCCTGGCGTACTACGGCATTGGCCGGGGGCGTTCGCTGCATGTCTGACCTGCTGCCGACCGAACGCGAGCAGGCGCTGGAAGCGCGCCTGGTCGAACTGGAAATGCGCGTGTCCTTCCAGGAACAGGCGCTTGCCGAATTGAGCGATGCGCTGGCCGATGCCCGCATGCAGGGCATGCGCAACGCCGACGTGCTGCGTGTGCTGCTGGAGGACCTGGGCAAGGTCCGCAACGCACTGAATTCTTCCGATCCGGCGAGCGAACCACCGCCGCCGCACTACTGATCCGAATCCTATGAGCGATACCCTCCGCGACCAGCTGATGGGCCTGGGCTTCAAGCCCGCGCCCAAGCCCGAGCGCAAGAATGATGGCCCCCGCCGTGATGGCCGCCCGCAGGGCAAGGGTGGCAACGGCAATGGAAAGCCGCAGGGCGCTGGCAAGGGCGAGCACAAGCCCGGTGAGCGTCGCGGGCATGGCCACGGTGGCCCGGGCAGGCCCGGCCAGTCGCGTGGCCCGGGCCAGCAGGGCCCGCGCAAGCCGCGCAGCGCCGAAGAGATGGATCTGGCCAAGGCCTATGCCATCCGTGCGCAGCGTGAGAAGGAGGAGCGCATCGAGACCGAGCGCCTGAAGCAGGAAGAAGCACGCGTGCGCCGCGAGGCGAAGGCCAAGCTGGAAGAACTGCTGAAGGACAAGGGCCTGAACTCCGAGGCGGCTGATATCGCTCGCCACTTCCCGTATGGCGGCAAGATCAAGCGCATCTACGTGACCGCCGAACAGCTGACCGCGCTCAATGCCGGTGAGCTGGGCGTGGTCCAGCTCAATGGCCGTTACCTGCTGGTGACCGCCGAAGTGCTGGCACAGTCCGAAGCGGTGTTTGCCGCATCGGTGGCACTGAAGGTCGATCCGAACGCGCCGGCCGAGGAAGATCCCTACGCGGACCCGCAGTACCAGGTACCGGACGACCTGGTCTGGTAACTGCACCTGCTGCACGATGAGAACGCCGGGCATTGCCCGGCGTTTTCGTTACCGGACGCGCGCAGTGCTGTGGCGTGCACGGATCAACGGCAGGCTCAGCGCGAAGAAGCACAGCAGTGCGCCGACCAGAGCGAATCCGCTACCTGCGAGGAAGGCCGTGCGTCCCTCGTCGATCTTCCACAGTTGGCCGGCGATGAGCGCGCCCAGCACGCCGCCGACACCGGACGAGAAACCGTACAGCAGGCCCTGGCCATGGCCATTGAGGCGTCCGGGGAAGTAGATCGCCAGCATCTGCATCGCCGCGGCGAAGAACGCGGCAAAGCCCAGCGCGTGCGCGGTCTGCGCCAGCAGCATCACCGGCAGGTTTTCCGGGAACAGTGCGGTCACGGCCCAGCGCAGGCAGGAACTGACCAGCGCGATCAGCAGCATCCAGCTGGCGTCATAGCGGCGGAAGAAGCGGCCGATGGTGAAGAACACGCCCACTTCGAACACCACGCCGATGGTCCAGAGCAGGCCGAGCGTGGATGTGCGATAGCCGTGGTGGTCCATGTAGACCGAGAAGAAGGTGTAGTACGGGCCGAACGAGAGCTGCTCCATGAAAGCGGCCAGGAAGAACGCCAGCACCGGCGGGCGGCGCACGATCTGCCAGAAGCCGCTGGCATCGCCGCCGGTCCTGCCGATGTCGCGTGCGTAGTGGTTGCTGAAGGCCGAGGCGACCAGCAGGACGAACAGCGGCAGCATCATCCAGGGCAGCAGCCCGGCGCGGCCGGCGGTGCCGTCACCTTCGATCAGCCAGCCGAACAGGGTGACGATGGCGATGAACCCAAGCGAACCCCAGACCCGGATCAGGCCGTAGCGATGGCTGTCGCTGCCGAGATGGGTGAGGGTGATCGACTCGAACTGCGGCATCACCGCGTTGTAGAAGAAGCAGAACACGATCATCGCCGGATACATCCATGGCTGCGGCAGAGGCAGCAGGAATGCGGCGAAGCTGATCAGGGTCAGCACGCAGCCGATGCGCAACAGTCGGATCGGCCGCGGTGAGGTGGCTGCCAGCGAGGTCCAGGCACTGGGTGCAACCACGCGTGTGGCATACCACAGCCCCATCATCACGCTGATGGCGGTCACGCTCATCCCGCGTGCAGTGAGGAACAGGCTCCAGTACGGAGTGAACGCGCCGAGTGCCGCGTAGTAGAACAGATAGAAGCTGGAGAGGCGGGCAGCAGGAACATTCATCGCGGCATGATGAAGCAAAAAGGGGGCGGAGGGGATCAAGTCATTTGTGCCACAAGCGACTTGATCCCCTCCGTCCCCATTCTGTGTCATTCGGGATCGTAGTCGAGGTTGGAGGCCAGCCAGCGCTCGGCCTGGGCGCGCTCCACGCCCTTGCGCCGGGCGTAGTCGGTGACCTGCTCGCGGCTGAGGCGCCCGACCACGAAGTACTGGCTTTGCGGATGACTGAAGTAGTAGCCCGATACCGCGGCGGTCGGAAGCATCGCAAAGCTCTCGGTCAGTTCCATGCCGGCGTTGGCCTCGGCCCGCAGCAGATCGAACAGGCGCCGCTTCTCGCTGTGCTCGGGGCACGCCGGATAGCCGGGAGCGGGGCGGATGCCACGGTACTGCTCATCGATCAGGGCGTCGTTGTCCAGCGTCTCGGCCTGGTCATAACCCCAGAATTCCGTGCGTACACGCTGATGCAGGCGCTCGGCCAGGGCTTCGGCGAAGCGATCGGCCAGGGCCTTCAGTAGGATCGCGTTGTAGTCGTCATGCTCGGCTTCGAAGCGCGCCACGTGGGCATCGATGCCGATGCCGGCAGTGACCGCGAACGCGCCGATCCAGTCCTGCCTGCCGCTGTCGGTCGGCGCGATGAAATCGGCCAGGCAGAAATCCGGACGCTCGGCCGGCTTGTCCACCTGCTGGCGCAGGAAGTGCAGGGTGGTCTCGCCCTGTGGGTGCTGCACGCGCACGTCGTCGCCGACGCTGTTGGCCGGCCACAGGCCGAACACGGCCTTGGCGGTCAGCCACTTCTCGCCGACGATGCGGTCGAGCATCGCGCGGGCATCGCGGTACAGCTCGCTGGCCTGGCTGCCGACGATCTCGTCGGTGAGGATCGCCGGGAACTTGCCGGCAAGCTCCCAGGCCTGGAAGAACGGCGTCCAGTCGATGTACTCGACCAGCTCGGCCAGCGGATAGTCATCGAAGACGTGCAGGCCTGGCTGCTTCGGTGCGGGCGGCGTGTAGTTCCCCCAGTCGCCCTGGAACTTCTGCCCGCGTGCATGTTCCAGCGACACCAGGCGCTTGGCATCGCCACGATTGCGGTGCCGTGCCCGGATCTCGGCATAGTCGGCCTCGTTGGCGGCAACGAAGGCTTCGCGCAGGTCGCGCGAGATCAGCGACTGGGCCACGCCGACCGCGCGCGAGGCGTCCTTCACCCACACCGTAGGCGCTTTGTAGTGCGGGTCGATCTTCAACGCGGTGTGCGCGCGCGAGGTGGTGGCGCCGCCGATCAGCAGCGGCAGATTGAAACCCTGGCGCTCCATCTCGCGGGCGACGTGGCTCATCTCCTCCAGCGAGGGAGTGATCAGACCGGACAGGCCGATCAGGTCGGCATTGTGCTCGCGCGCGGCATCGAGGATCTTCTGCGCCGGCACCATCACGCCAAGGTCGACCACCTCGAAGTTGTTGCAGGCCAGGACCACGCCGACGATGTTCTTGCCGATGTCATGCACATCGCCCTTCACCGTGGCCATGATGATCTTGCCGTTGCTCTTGGCAGTGTCGCCGCTGCGCGCCTTCTCCGCCTCGATGTACGGCAGCAGGTAGGCCACGGCCTTCTTCATCACACGCGCGGATTTCACCACCTGCGGCAGGAACATCTTGCCGGCGCCGAACAGGTCACCGACGATGTTCATGCCGTCCATCAGCGGGCCTTCGATCACGTCCAGCGGGCGGCTGGAGGCCTGCCGGGCCAGCTCGGTGTCTTCCTCGACAAAGGCATCCAAGCCGTGCACCAGTGCATGCGCCAGGCGCTGCGCCACCGGCTTGTCGCGCCAGGCCAGGTCTTCGGTCTTCGCCGCACCCTTCCTGCCCTTGTAGCGCTCGGCGATCTCCAGCAGGCGTTCGGTGGCATCGCTGCGGCGGTTGAGGATCACATCCTCCACGCGCTCACGCAGCTCCGGCTCCAGCTCATCGTAGATCGGCATGGCACCGGCATTGACGATGCCCATGTCCATGCCGGCGGCGATGGCGTGGTACAGGAACACCGAATGGATGGCCTGGCGCACCGTTTCGTTGCCGCGGAACGAGAACGAGACGTTGGAGACACCACCGGAGACGTGGCAGTGCGGCAGCGTCTGCTTGATGATGCGGGTGGCTTCGATGAAGTCCACCGCATAGTTGTCATGTTCTTCGATGCCAGTGGCGACGGCGAAGATGTTCGGGTCGAAGATGATGTCCTGCGGCGGGAAGCCGATCTCGTCGACCAGGATGCGGTAGGCGCGGGTACAGATCTCGACCTTGCGCGCACACGTATCGGCCTGCCCGCTTTCATCGAAGGCCATGACCACCGCGGCGGCGCCATAGCGCAGGACCTTGCGCGCGTGTTCGCGGAAAAGCGCCTCGCCTTCCTTCAGCGAGATCGAGTTGACCACGCTCTTGCCCTGCAGGCACTTCAGGCCGGCCTCGATCACGCTCCACTTGGAGGAGTCGACCATCACCGGGATGCGGGCGATGTCCGGCTCGGACATGATCAGGTTGAGGTAGCGGGTCATCGCCGCTTCCGAATCGATCAGGCCCTCGTCCATGTTGACGTCGAGGATCTGCGCGCCGCTTGCCACCTGCTGGCGGGCCACGTCCACCGCTTCTTCGTAGCGGCCTTCCTTGATCAGCTTGCGGAACTGCGCGCTGCCGGTCACGTTGGTGCGTTCGCCGACGTTGATGAACAGCAGGTCCGGGGTGATGACCAGGGGTTCCAGGCCGGACAGGCGGGTAGGGCGGACAGGCGTCATGGCAGGCGTCGGCTCAGCAGCAATAGGGCGGGAAGTGCGGAACGGTGGCGGCGACATTCATGCGGCCTGCTCCCGGGTGCCGGGCAGTGCGCGCGGCGGCAGCCCGGCCACAGCCGCGGCAATGGCGCGGATATGGTCGGGCGTGGAGCCGCAGCAGCCGCCGACCAGGTTCAGCAGGCCATCTTCGGCGAAGCCTCGCAGGGTGCTGGCCATGTCCTCCGGCGTCTCGTCATACTCGCCGAAGGCATTGGGCAGGCCGGCATTGGGGTGTGCGCTGACGTAGCAGTCGGCGACCTGCGCAAGGGTTTCCACGTGCGGTCGCATCGCATCGGCGCCCAGCGCGCAGTTCAGCCCGATCGACAGCGGCCGAGCATGCGCCAGCGAGGCATGGAAGGCTTCCGCAGTCTGCCCGGACAGGGTGCGACCGGAAGCGTCGGTGATGGTGCCGGAGATCATCACCGGCAACCGCGCGCCGCGCGCATCGAACGCTTCCTCCAGCGCATACAGCGCGGCCTTGGCGTTGAGCGTGTCGAAGATGGTCTCGACCATGATGGTGTCGGCGCCGCCGTCGATCAGGCCCTCGATGGCTTCGCGGTAGGTGTCGCGCAGTTCGTCGAAGCTGGTGTTGCGGAAGCCCGGATCGTTCACGTCCGGGCTGATCGAGGCGGTGCGGCTGGTCGGGCCGACCACCCCGATCACGAAGCGCGGCTTCCCCGGGGTGGTTGCGGCCACGGCGTCACAACAGGCGCGCGCGACCGCAGCGCCGGCCTTGTTCAACTCGTACACCAGGTGTTCGAGGTGGTAGTCGGCCTGGCTGACCGAAGTGGCGTTGAAGGTGTTGGTCTCGACCAGGTCCGCGCCCGCTTCCAGGTAGGCGGTGTGGATGTCTGCGACGATCTGCGGCCGGGTCAGCAGCAGCAGATCATTGTTGCCCTTCAGGTCATGGCCCTCCGGTGCCGCGTGGTCGCAGCCCGGGCCATGTGCATGGTCGTAACCGCCGGCGAAGCGTTCGCCACGGTAATCGTCTTCCTGCAGGCCGTGGCGCTGGATCATCGTGCCCATCGCACCGTCGATGATCAGGATCCGCTCGCGCAGGGCGTCGAGCAGGGCGTTGGCACGCTCAGGATGCAACCAGGGCAGGGCAGGCATGGCGTTCTCGGGCTCAGGGTTTGTGGGCGATCAGCGAAATCACTTCGAAGTGCGGCGGACGCTTCTCGCGGGTGACCGTCTCCAGGCTGGATACCTGCAGGCCGGCCTTGTCGACGAACCTGCGCAGCTCCTTGTCGCTGAAGCCGAGGTTGACGTGGCCGTAGGCCTCCACCGCGGCCTTGTGTTCATGGCGGGCCAGGCTGCACAGCAGCAGGCGCCCGCCCGGGCGCAGCACGCGCGCGCCTTCGGTCACCGCCTGCGCCGGCTTGCTGGCGTAGGTCAGCGCGTGCATCAGCACTACCAGATCGAAACTGTTGTCCTTGAAGGGCAGCGCATGCATGTCGCCCTCGCGCACTTCCACGTTGGGCAGACGGCGCAGGCGCTCGCTGGCGGCGGCGACCACGCGCGCGCTGGTGTCGATGCAGATGTAGCGCTTGGCATGCGGGGCCACCAGTTCGGCCAGCACGCCGTCACCAGAGGCGATGTCCAGCACGTCGCCGGTCTCCAGCAGCGGCAGCGCGGTGCGGGCGAGGGCTTCCCAGGTGCGCCCCGGGGAGTAGTGGCGTTCCATGTCGCCGGCCACGCTGTCGGCCCAGTTCTGGTCGGAGGCGCGGTGGGCCAGCACGGCAGCGACGCGTTCAGCGTCCTGGCGCAGCAGCGGGTCATCGCTTCCGTTGCTCAAGGCATGCCACAATGCACGCTGCGCCGGGTCCAGCTGGGCCTCGTCGAAGCGGTAATAGGCCGATACGCCCGCACGGCGGTCGCGGACCAGGCCGGCTTCCTTCAGGCGCGCCAGGTGGGTGGACACGCGTGGCTGTGCCAGCCGGGTGATCGCCGACAGTTCGGCCACGGTCAGTTCCTCCTGCTCCAGCAGCGCCAGCAGGCGCACGCGGGTCGCATCGGCGAACACCTTCAGGCGGGTCGACCAGTCTTCAAGATCCATAAATATCTACCTATCGCGATATAGAGATATATTCGCTGAAAGGGCCCGTCGCGGTCAAGTCGCCAGCGTACGGAAACAGCCGGGCCCCGGTACAATCGGGGCACCTGGGCGCGCCGTATGTAGCCCATAACTTCATGTACCCGGGAGGGTGTTGTGGATTTCAGCTTTACCGAAGAGCAGTTGATGCTGCAGGACGTTGCGCGGCGCATCGCGCAGGAGAAGATCGCCCCTAGCGCGGAGCACCATGACCGTACCGGCGAGTTCCCGCTCGACAACATCCGCCTGCTGGGCGAGAACGGCCTGATGGGCATCGAAGTGCCGACCGAATACGGTGGCGCGGGCATGGACCCGGTTGCGTACGTGCTGGCGATGGTGGAGGTCGCCGCCGCCGACGCAGCCCATTCGACCATCATGTCGGTCAACAACTCGCTGTTCTGCAACGGCATCCTCACCCACGGTACCGAGCAGCAGAAGCAGACCTACGTGCGTGCCATCGCCGAGGGCGAGGCCATCGGCGCGTTCGCGCTGACCGAGCCGCAGTCCGGCTCCGATGCCACCGCCATGCGCTGCCGCGCGGTGAAGCGGGCCGACGGCACCTTCGTCATCAACGGCAAGAAGAGCTGGATCACCTCCGGCCCGGTGGCCAGGTACATCGTGCTGTTCGCGATGAGCGAGCCGGACAAGGGCGCGCGCGGCATCACCGCCTTCCTCATCGATACCGACAAGGCGGGCTTCGGTCGCGGCAAGACCGAGCCGAAGCTGGGCATCCGCGCTTCGGCCACCTGCGAGATCGAGTTCAACGATTACGTGGCGAAGGCCGAAGACGTGCTGGGCCAGGAAGGCGAGGGCTTCAAGATCGCCATGAGCGTGCTCGATGCTGGCCGCATCGGCATCGCCTCGCAGGCCATCGGCATCGCCCGAGCCGCCTATGAGGCGACCCTGGAATACGTGAAGGAGCGCAAGGCCTTCGGCGCGGCCATCGGCACCTTCCAGATGACCCAGGCCAAGATCGCCGACATGAAGTGCAAGCTGGACGCAGCGCTGCTGCTGACCCTGCGTGCCGCGTGGGTGAAGGGTCAGGGCAAGCGTTTCAGCACCGAAGCAGCGGTGGCCAAACTGACCGCTTCGGAAGCAGCGATGTGGATCACGCACCAGGCGGTGCAGATCCACGGCGGCATGGGGTACTCGAAGGAGATGCCGCTGGAGCGTTACTTCCGTGATGCCAAGATCACCGAGATCTACGAGGGCACCTCGGAGATCCAGCGCCTGGTGATCGCGCGCAACGAGACCGGGTTGCGCTGATGGACGCGACGGGGCGGCGATTGCCGCCCCGTTTCCTTTGTGCGATCAACGTGGCAATCGGCAAACGATATCCGTTCCGTTCCATTCACAGACGATCTGCAGCGACTCAGGTGGAGCACCGGGGAACATGTTCACCCCATAGAGGCGACCGGAGTCGATCCATCGATCCAGATCGTCCCGGCTGTTGAAGTTGTAGGTGCCGGCGAAGTGTTGGGCCAGGCCGGGGCTGGTTGCCGCGCCGTCGGGAATCATGTTGCCATTGGCGTCCTTGCTCTGGCCTTGCACGTATCTGGCGGTGTCCACTGACGAAGAGACGATGACCAGCGTAGTCTTCGAGCCATCGCGCCAGGTGATCCTGTAGATTGCACCGTCGATTCCGAGGGCCTTGCTGACGAAGCTCAGGCCGATCGAGGACAGGAATATCGCCATGCTGTTCCAGGCCCTCGACGATGTCGTGGCGCCAGTGAATGCCTTGCCCATGGCGCTCTCCAGCCTGAATCGCTCGGTTGCCATCTGCACGACATCGTAGGCGTTGAGGTTCTTGTGCTCTTCCGGGAAGCCTATGCTGTTGGCGTATTGCGGGTCATCAGGATGAACCTCGTACTGGACTCCTCTTCCGGCCCACTGCCGCGGCGCGAACTGTACGGTTGGCACGTTGTTGTCGAGCATCCCCATGATCCGATTGAAGGATGCGTTGATTGGCCCGGGAATCTGCGCCCTGGTGGCGCGATAGCGACGCAGCTCGCGATCGTATTCCACATCGAAGCCATGGATCCGGCGCTGCTGGAAGTCGGCGACGATGGTGGGCCCCGTGCCCGAGGACAGCGCCAGCGCGCGTGGATCGCGACAGTTGTCGCAGACGAGAACGCCTGCCGCATGTGCGTCCTGGACGCTGCTGGCCGCGAAGAGCGCACCAAGCAGAAGGGCGGGGCGGCTGAAGCGTCGTAGTGGTGCTCTTTCCATGAACTGTCTCCTGGGCGGCATCGGATCGATTGCCGTGGAGGTATCTGGATAGCAACGATCCGGGCGTGCCGCACTACTGCGCGCCCAGGAATCCAAAGCGGGGGCCTTATGCGAAACCGGTAGACGCCTTGAGCGCCTCGTTGTCGGCGCAGCAGTGGAAGGGACTTTTCAGTACAGGCCGTATGCGACCGGTCTCCGGGCAGTCGACATGCCAACGGTCCATTGGCATTCCCGCTCCTTGGTCGCAGAATGCTCCACCGTTCATGGACGCCACCACATGCTCATCTATCGAGGCGCAGGGCTGCTGACCCTGCTCACACCGATCGCTGCCGTGCTGCTCATCCTCATCCTGTTCCCGGATCCAGCGGTAGGTCGCGGCAATACTTCACTCAGTCAGGTCCTGCTGGCGTTCGGCCTTGGCTCGGCAATCAACACGGTGCTGGGTTTCGTGCTCAATCGAAAGCCGCGTGCACCTGGGCAGCATGCTCCGCATCACTTCTTCTTCCTGCCGATGCAATGGCCTGCACTGGCGATTGTGGCGGCATGCGTGGTGATCGCAGTGTTACGCTGAGACGCTGCCCGGACAGCGCCCACCAAGGTTGGCGACTACCGGGTATGCCGTTGCCCCGGTAGATGCCAACCTGGGGCGGCATGGATCCAGAAGCGGCAACAACAAAGGCCCCGGATCGCTCCGGGGCCTTTCTCGTTTCAGTTCACCGCTGGATCAACGATCCGGACGGTGTGCTGCATCCGCGTCGCGCTGGCGTTCCATGAACTCCTTGGACGGTTCATCCAGCTTGTCGCCCAGCATGCGGCGCACGACCACGAAGAACACCGGGATCATCAACAGGCCGAGCAGGGTGGCGAACAGCATGCCGCCGATCACGCCGGTACCGATGGCGTGGCGGGAGTTGGCGCCCGCGCCGGTGGAGATCGCCATCGGGATCACGCCCATGATGAACGCGAACGAGGTCATCAGGATCGGGCGGAAACGCAGGCGGGCCGCTTCGATGGTGGCATCGCGCAGGTTCTTGCCGGCGGCGCGCTGCTCCACCGCGAACTCCACGATCAGGATCGCGTTCTTCGCCGCAAGGCCGATCACGGTGATCAGGCCGATCTTGAAGAACAGATCGTTTGGCAGGCCGCGCAGCATCGACAGGCCGAGGGCACCGAGCACACCCAGCGGCACCACCAGCAGCACCGCCACCGGGATCGACCAGCTCTCATACAGCGCGGCCAGGCACAGGAACACCACTACGATCGACAGCACCAGCAGCAGCGTCGCCGCGTTGCCAGCCAGGATTTCCTGGTAGGACATGCCCGACCAGTCGTAGCCGAAGCCGGCCGGCAGATCGTCGTTGACGATGCTCTCCATGGTCTGCATCGCCTCGCCCGAGCTGGTACCCGGGGCCTGCGAGCCGACGATGTTGATCGCCGAGTAGCCGTTGTAGCGGCTCAGCGACGGCGGTGCCGACACCCATTCGGACTTGACCACCGTGTTCAGCGGGATCATCGAATTGGTGCCATCGGCGTTCTTGGTCAGGCTGGAGGGGCTGTAGAAGCTCTTCAGCGACTCCTGGCCGGTGCGGTACGGACCATCGGCCTGCATGGTCACGCGCTTGATGCGGCCTTCGTAGAAGAAGTCGTTGACGTACACCGGGGCCAGCATCAGCTGGATGGTGCTGTACACGTCCGACACCGACATGCCCATCGACTGCGCCTGCACGCGGTCCACATGCAGCTGCAGCTGCGGCGCGTTTTCCAGGCCGTTCGGGCGCACGCCGACCAGGTGGTCCGGCTTCTGCGCGGCCTGGCCGAGCAGGATGTTGCGGGCCTGCGTCAGCTGCTCGTAACCGGCACCACTGCGGTCCTGCAGCCACATGTCGAAGCCGCCGAACTGGCCAAGGCCCTGCACGGTGGGCAGGTTGACCACGAAGATCTGCGCTTCCTTGATGCCGTAGAACGCGCCGTTCATGTTCTGGATGAACTCGGGTGCGGTGAACTTGCGTTCTTCCCACTGCTTCAGGCGGATGAAGCCCATGCCCACGTTCTCGCCGGAGCCGACGAAGCTGAAGCCGGCCACCTGCAGCATGCCTTCATAGCCATCCTGCTTTTCCAGGATGCCACGCATCTGCGCGAACACTTCGTTGGTCTGGCCCTTGGTCGAGCCCGGCGGCAGCTGCACGATCGCCAGCGCATAGCCCTGGTCTTCTTCCGGCAGGAAGCTGCCCGGCATGCGGGTGAACAGGAAGCCGCACAGTGCGGTGAGCACCACGAACAGGATCATCCAGCGCGGCGCATGGCGCACCGCCGAGGTGATGTGGCCGACATAGGTGTGGCTGATCTTGTCGTAGTACTTGTTGAAGGTGCGGTAGACGATGTTCGGGTTGTCGTTGTGCGTCGGCTTCAGGAAGGTCGCGCACAGCGCCGGGGTGAAGCCCAGCGCCAGGAACGCCGAGAACGCCATCGAAATGGCGATGGTCAGGGCGAACTGCTTGTAGATCTCACCGGCGGCGCCGCCCTGCAGGGCGGACGGGATGAACACCGCAGCCAGCACGACGGTGATCGCCACCACCGCGCCGGTGATCTGGGTCATCGCCTTCTGCGTGGCCGGCTTCGGCGCCAGGCCTTCCTCGGTCATGATGCGTTCGACGTTCTCGATCACCACGATCGCGTCATCGACCACGATGCCGATCGCCAGCACCATCGCGAACAGGGTCAGCTGGTTGATCGTGAAGCCGATCATCCACATGCCCAGGAAGGTACCGAGCAGCGCCACCGGGATGACCAGGGTCGGGATCAGCGTGGCGCGGAAGTTCTGCAGGAAGATCAGCATCACCAGGAACACCAGGAACACTGCTTCAAACAGCGTCTTGACCACTTCCTGGATCGAGATCTTGACGAAGGTGGTGCTGTCGTACGGCGAGAACCAGGTCACGCCGGCCGGGAAGCTGGGTTGCAGCTCGTCCATCTTGGCGCGCACCGCCTCGGCCACGTTCAGGGCGTTGGCGCCCGGCAGCAGCTGGATGGCGAAGGCACCGGTCGGCTTGCCGTTGTACTGGGTGTCGAAACCGTAGTTGTTGGCACCGAAGGCAACGCGGGCGATGTCCTTCAACAGCACCCGCGAGCCGTCAGCGTTGGCGCGCAGGATGATGTTCTCGAACTCCTGCGGCGAACTGAAGCGGCCTTCGGCCGAGACCGTGGCGGTGAAGTGCTGGCCTTCCGGCGACGGATCCGAGCCAAGCGCACCGGCGGCGAACTGCACGTTCTGCGCGCGCACCGCAGCCAGCACCTGGCTGGCCGACAGGCCATAACCCTGCATCTTTTCCGGGTTCAGCCAGATGTTCATGGCGTACTCGGAACCGAACTGCTGGGTGCTGCCGACGCCGGGGATACGCGAGACCTGGTCGAGCACGCGCGAACCAACGATGTCGTTCAGCGCATCACGGTTGATGGTCGGGGTATCGGACTGCAGCGCCACCACCATCAGGAAGCCGGCGTTGGCCTTGGCCACCACCACGCCCTGCTGGGTCACTTCCGAAGGCAGTCGGGGCGTGGCCAGCGAGACCTTGTTCTGCACCTGCACCTGGGCGATGTCCGGATCGGTACCCGTCTCGAAGGTCAGGGTGATCTGCGCACGGCCGTTGGACGACGAGGAAGAGCTGAAGTACAGCAGGTGATCGATACCGGTCAGCTGCTGCTCGATCACCTGGGTGACCGATTTTTCCGTGGTGTCGGCACTGGCGCCCGGGTAGGTGGCCGAGACGGTGACCTGCGGCGGGGCGATGTTGGGATAGGACTCCACGCCCAGGTTGAGGATCGCGATCACGCCGCTGAGCGAGATCAGGATCGCCACCACCCAGGCGAAGACTGGATGTTCGATGAAAAATTTAGGCATGACGGAAGGTTCCCGTTACTGCTTGTTCGAATCGGTGGCGGCCGGCTTGGCCGCATCGGCCTGCTCGGGCTTGGCCGCGTCGGCCGGTGCCTTGCCAGCAGCCGGTGCGGTGCCCGCCGCAGCGGCGCCGCCTGCGGCCGGCTTGCCGTTGGCGTCCTGCCCCGGGCTCCACGGCTTGGCCACCGCCGGTGCACCTTCCTTGACCTTCTGCACGCCGGCCACGATCACCTTGTCGCCGGCGGCCAGGCCGTCGCTGACCAGCCAGTTGCCGTTCTGCGCGCCATCGGTCTTCACGTTCTTGCGCGCGACCTTGCCGTCGGCGCCGACCACCATCACGTAGCCGCCGGTGGTGTCGCGCAGCAGGGCCTGCTGCGGTACCAGGAAGGCATTGTTGCGTTCGCCCAGGTTGGCCTGGAAGCTGACGAAGGCGCCCGGCAGCAGGATCTGCTGTGGGTTCGGCAGCAACGCGCGCAACGACACCGCACCGGTGGCCGGGTCGACCGTGGTCGAGGAGAAGTCCAGGGTGCCCGGCTCGCTGTAGGTGCTGCCATCGGCCAGCTTGACGTTCACCGTGGCCTTGCCGTCGCCCGACAGCGCCAGCGCGCCCTTGGCCTGTTGCGCGCGCAGCTGGGTCAGCTCGTCCACGCTCAGCGAGAAGTTCACGTACAGCGGGTCGAGCTGGTCGACGGTGGTCAGCAGGGTCACATCGCCCTGGCCGACCAGCGCGCCTTCGGTGACCTGCTGCTTGTTGGCCACGCCGCTGATCGGTGCGGTTACTTCGGTGTAGCCCAGGCTGATGCGCGAGGAAGTCACCGCTGCTTCGGCCTGCTTGACCGCCGCCAGCGCGGTACGCTCGGCCGATTCAGCGTTGTCCAGGTCGGACTTGGAGACGAACTGCTGCGGCGCCAGCGAACGTGCACGGTCGGCGGCCACCTTGGCGTTGGCGTAGGTCGCGCGGGCCGAGGCCAGCTGTGCTTCGGAGGCGTTGAGCGAGGCACGCAGCGGCGCCGGGTCGATCAGGAACAGGGTCTGGCCCTGCTTGACCTGCGAGCCTTCCTGGTAGACGCGCTTGAGCAGCACGCCCGGCACGCGCGCACGCACGTCGGCGCTGCGGAACGGCGACAGGCGACCGACCAGCTCGCGCTGCAGCGGCAGGGTCTGCGGCTTGGCGTCGATCACGCCCACCTCCGGCGGCGGGGGCGTCTGCTGTTCCGGCTTCTTGCAGGCAGCCAGCGCGACAGCAACGGCGCACGTCAAGGCAAGGGTGCGGAGTGGGGCGGTCATCAGGAGGAACTCCGGGGTTGGTTTGAAGACGGGGCCGGCGACGGCTGAGGCGCGAAGGCGCGCAGGAAGCTGTCGACGGAGAACTCTGCCCAGCGCCGACGCAGCCGCGCGTCATCACGATGGGGGGTATGGAAACGCTGTTTGTCGAAATCCTGACCGGCAATCATGCTCAGCAGCAGTTCGGCCATGAAGTGCGGGTCGTCATGCCGGAGCTGGCCACGCATGCAAACGGTTTCAATCCATTCAGCAAGATGAAGCGTCAGTGCGCCGGCTCCGTGCCGGTACAGCGTACGCGCCTCTTCGGGAAACTGGGCCGCGTCGGCGGCGATCAGCCGGCAGGCCTGGCCCACGTGCGGTTGGTTGAAGTGCTCCAGGAAGTCGGTGGCGAACTGGAGCAGGCTGGCACGCAGGTCGTCAGTGCGGAGTGCACGAACCATGGCGCCGGTGGCGTGGCCGACGTGGCGCTGCATCACCCGGCGCAGCAGTTCCTGCTTGCTGCCGTAGCGCGAGTACAGGGTCTGCTTGGAGCAGCCGGCGTGCTGGGCCACCGCCTCCATGCTCATCTGCATGCCCTGCTGGGCCAGCAGTTCGCGTACGGCGTCGAACACACGCTCATCGCGTGCATCGAGGGCAACGGGGAGGTAGGCCGGGTTCACGCGGTGGACTATACCGTCCAGTTCAGGATTGTGGAATCGCGTCGGCGTCGCCGCGTGTGTCTTCCGGTAACACGTTTTGCCGATCCTGTCGGCAGTGCTGAAACAGGCGCCAGCACCATACCGGTGCGAACTGAATAGGCGTTTGAACCGCAGCAAACCCGAATCTGCTTATTCCGTCCTGCAGCAAGGCCTTTTCGCGCGGTAGGGCTACAATTTCATTTTCCCAACTGAGCAAGCGCATCGCTCTGCCATGAAACCGCAAAAAACCGCAGCCAAGACCGTGAAGAACAAGACGAAACCAGCAGAGTCGGAGGTCGCAGTGACCGCTGGTTTCTCCCTGGAGCCGGTGTACACGGCCTTGCGCAAGCGCTACCCCGCGGCCGCACAGGCCGAAGCAGTGGCCTTTGCCACTGACTTCTACAAGCGCATGGAATCGGACGAGTTCCCGCACCACAGCGCTGAAGAGTGGGCCGCTCTCGCGGCTGAGACGCTGGAATTCGCGCGTGCCCGCAAGGCCGGCAAGGCCAACGTCCGCGTGTTCAATCCGACCGCGAAGGCCAACGGTTGGGAATCGCCGCACACCGTTCTGCAGATCGTCAACGATGACATGCCGTTCCTCGTGGATACGGTCACCATGTCGCTGGCCGAGCAGGGCGTGGGCGTCCACGTGCTGGGCCACCCGGTGCTGCGCTTCACCCGCGACAAGGCCGGCAAGCTGGTCAAGGTCGGCGAGGGTGATGCCGAGTCGGTGATGCTGCTGGAGATCGACCGCCAGCCGGCCGAAGCCATGGCCGCCATCGAACAGGCCATCAACAAGGCGCTGGACGAAGTGCGCGCGATCGTGCGCGACTGGCAGCCGATGAAGGACAAGGCGTTGGCGCTGGCCGACGACCTGGGCAAGCGCCAGCTGCCAGTCGACGATGCATCGCGCAAGGAAGCACAGGAGTTCCTGCGCTGGGCCGCCGACAACCACTTCACCTTCTTCGGCTACCGCGAGTACCGCGTCGAGAAGCAGGGCAAGGAAGACGTACTGGCGCCGCTGAACGACACCGGCCTGGGCCTGATGCGCGGCAAGGACAAGTCCGCGGCCCGCCCGGTCAAGACCCTGGCCGCGCAGGGCCTGAACGCCACGTCCGGCCTGAAGGACGCGCTGATCCTGACCAAGACCAATGCCCGCTCGCGCGTGCACCGCGCCGGCTACATGGACTACATCGGCGTGCTGGAATTCGACGCCAAGGGCAAGATCATCGGCGAGCAGCGCTTCCTTGGCCTGTTCACCTCCAGCGCCTACAACCGTCGCCCGTGGGAGATCCCGCTGGTGCGCCAGCGCCACGAGCACGTGATGAAGCAGTCGGGCCTGGCCCCGGCCAGCCACAGTGGCAAGGCCCTGCGCCACATCCTGGAAACCCTGCCGCGCGAAGAACTGTTCCAGTCCAGCGAGGACGAACTGTTCCGCACCGCGATGGGCGTGCTGGGCCTGCAGGAACGCGTGCGCAGCCGCCTGTTCCTGCGCCGCGACAAGTACAGCCGTTTCATCTCCGCGCTGGTCTACCTGCCGCGTGAGCGCTTCAACACCGACGTGCGCCTGCGCATCGAAGCGATGCTGAAGGACGCGCTGCACGGCGAGTACGTCGACAGCTCGGTGGTGCTGGGCGAATCGCCGCTGGCCCAGGTGCACCTGATCGTGCGCCCGAAGCCGGGTGAAATGCTCGACGTTGATACCGCCGAACTGGAGCAGAAGCTGGCCCAGGTGCTGCGCAACTGGCAGGACGACCTGCGCGAAGCGCTGGTGGCCCGCCACGGCGAGACCGAAGGCCTGCGCATCGCCGCGCGTATCGGCAAGGCGCTGCCGGCCGGCTACATCGAAGACAACAGCACCGCGGTTGCAGCCAACGATGTCAGCCAGCTTGATGCCCTGACCGGCCCGGACGACCTGCGCCTGAGCCTGCAGGCCGTGCCGCGCGAAAGCGGTGATGGCCTGCGCCTGAAGCTGTATCGCCAGCTGGACGACATCCCGCTGTCGGACGCGCTGCCGATGATGGAAAACATGGGCCTGCGCGTGATCGCCGAGCGTCCGTACCGCCTGTCGGTCGACAACGCCCCGGTGTACGTGCAGGACTTCGAGGTCGAATCGACCGCCGGCGCGATCGATGCCGCCAGCGTCGATGAAGCCTTCGGCGAGACCTTTGCCCGCGTCTGGCACGGCGATGCCGAGAACGACGGCTTCAACCGCCTGGTGCTGGCTGCCGGCCTGCACTGGCGCCAGGTCGCCATGCTGCGTGGCTACTGCAAGTACCTGCTGCAGACCGGCGTGCCGTTCTCGCAGGCCTACGTGGAAGGCACCTTCGCGCGCTACCCGCTGCTGGCCCGACTGCTGGTCGAGCTGTTCGAAGCGCGCTTCGATCCGGCTACCGGCCACGAGAGCAAGGACGACATCGCCGCCGGCCAGGCCCAGCTGAAGGCCCACTTCGATGTGCTGGCTGCTGGCGACGACGCCACCCTGAAGGTGCTCAAGACCGTGGTCGACGCCCGCAAGGGTGACCGCGACGCGCAGATGCAGGCCGCGCGCGATGCGCTGCTGAAGCTGATGGACCGTGTGTCCAGTCTGGACGAGGACCGCATCCTGCGCTCGTTCATGGGCGTGATCGACGCGACCCTGCGCACCAGCTACTACCAGACCGATGCCAACGGCCAGCACGGCCATGTCATCAGCTTCAAGTTTGATTCGGCGCTGGTGCCGGACCTGCCGAAGCCGCGCCCGTACCGCGAGATCTTCGTCTACGGCCCGCGCGTGGAAGGTACCCACCTGCGCTTCGGCGCGGTCGCCCGTGGCGGCCTGCGCTGGTCGGACCGTCGCGAAGACTTCCGTACCGAAGTGCTGGGCCTGGTCAAGGCTCAGATGGTCAAGAACACCGTAATCGTGCCGGTCGGCGCGAAGGGCGGCTTCTTCGCCAAGACCCCGCCGGTGAACGGCGACCGCGACGCGATCTTCGCCAACGGCGTGGCCTGCTACAAGCTGTTCATCCAGGGCCTGCTGGACATCACCGACAACATCGTCAACAACAAGATCGTGCCGCCGGTGGATGTCGTGCGCCACGACATGGACGATCCGTACCTGGTGGTGGCCGCCGACAAGGGCACCGCGACCTTCTCCGACATCGCCAACGGCCTGGCCATCGCGCACGGCTTCTGGATGGGCGATGCGTTCGCCTCCGGTGGTTCGGTTGGCTATGACCACAAGGGCATGGGCATCACCGCACGCGGTGCGTGGGAATCGGTCAAGCGCCACTTCCGTGCTCTGGGCCGTGACAGCCAGACCCAGGACTTCACTGCGGTCGGCGTCGGCGACATGTCCGGCGACGTGTTCGGCAACGGCATGCTGCTGTCGCGCCACATCCGCCTGGTCGCTGCCTTCGATCACCGCCACATCTTCCTGGACCCGAACCCGGATGCGGCCACCACGTTCGTCGAACGTGAGCGCCTGTTCACCGTGCCGCGTTCGAGCTGGGCGGACTACGACGCCAAGCTGATCAGCAAGGGCGGCGGCGTGTACCCGCGCAGCCTGAAGTCGATCGAGATCACCCCGCAGGTGCGTGAAGCGCTGGGCCTGGATGACAACGTCAAGGCGCTGTCGCCGAACGATCTGATGAGCGCGATCCTGAAGGCACCGGTCGACCTGCTGTGGAACGGCGGCATCGGTACCTACGTGAAGGCTGCCAGCGAGCAGCACAGCGATGTCGGCGACCGCGCCAACAACGCCCTGCGCGTGAACGGTGGCGAGCTGCGCTGCAAGGTGGTGGGCGAGGGCGGCAACCTGGGCATGACCCAGCTGGGCCGCATCGAAGCCGCCCAGGCCGGCGTGCTGCTCAACACCGACTTCATCGACAACTCGGCCGGTGTGGACACCTCCGACCACGAAGTCAACATCAAGATCCTGCTCAACGATGTGGTGCGGGCCAAGAAGCTGACCGTCGAGCAGCGCAACAAGCTGCTGGCCTCGATGACCGATGAAGTCGCCGAGCTGGTGCTCAATGACAACTACCGCCAGAACCAGGCGCTGAGCCTGATGGAGCGGATGGCGGTCAAGCGCCTGGGTTCCAAGCAGCACTTCATCCGTACCCTGGAACAGCAGGGCCTGCTGGATCGCCAGATCGAGTTCCTGCCGTCCGACGCCGAGCTGTCCCAGCGCAAGGCACGCGGCCAGGGCCTGACCCGCCCGGAACTGTCGGTGCTGCTGTCCTACTCGAAGCTGGTGGCGTTCGCCCAGCTGCTGGAATCGGACATCCCGGAAGATCCGTACCTGTCCAAGGAACTGCAGCGCTACTTCCCGACCCCGCTGCAGAAGAAGTACGCCGACGCGATGGAGCGTCACCGCCTGAAGCGCGAAATCATCGCCACGGCCGTGACCAACCAGACCATCAACCGCATGGGCGCTACCTTCCTGATGCGCATGCAGGAAGACACCGGCCGTTCCATCGCCGAGGTCGCCAAGGCCTACACCATCAGCCGCGAAACGCTGGATGCACGCGCGCTGTGGGCGCAGATCGATGCCCTCGACGGCAAGGTGCCGGAGTCGGTGCAGATCGATGCGCTGGAAGTGATCTGGAAGCTGCAGCGCTCGTTCGTGCGCTGGCTGCTGTCGCGCCCGGGTGCGATGCCGGGCATCACCGAAGCGGTCAACCGCTACCAGGGTCCGTTCAACGACATCCGCGTTGCTTCGGGTGTGCTGCCGGATTCGCAGCGTCCGACCTACGAAGCCCTGGTGGCCGAGTGGAAGGAGAAGGGCCTGCCGTCCGCACTGGCGCAGCAGTTGGCCGAACTGCACTTCCTGGAGCCGGCGTTCGACATCATCGAACTGGCCCGCACCCGCAAGCTGAAGCCGGTGGACGTGTCCAAGGTCCACTTCCGCCTGGGCGATGCCCTGCAGCTGCCGTGGCTGTTCGAGCAGGTCGACGCGCTGGAGGTCAACGGTCGTTGGCACGCCGTGGCACGTGGCGTGCTGCGTGACGAACTGGCGGCCAACCACCGCAACCTGGCTGGCCAGGTGCTGGGCACCAAGGGTGGCAGTGCTGAAGCCAAGGTCGCTGCCTGGATGGGCCGTGACGACAACAGCCTGCGCTTTACCCTGGCGATGCTGGCCGAACTGGCCGAGCAGAAGACCCTGGACTACCCGACCGTTTCGGTCGCGGTGCAGCGCCTGGGCCAGCTGGCCGCGCATGGTGCGTAAGCGCATTCGCGCTGACGCCCCACGGTTTGCTCTGCAAACCGTGGGCCCCATGCCAACCATGCTCCCAGACCCCCGCGCCGTTGGCGCGCCCCCCTGACTCAGGAGGGCTCCTGATCTGCAGCAGTTGGAGGAACGGCCCCGCGAAAGCGGGGCCGTTCTGCATTGCCTGGTAGTGTCGGCCGCTGGCCGGCAACCGCATGAACCGCAACCGGGTGCAGCTGCCGGCCAGCGGCCGGCACTACCGGGTATGCTCTTGCTGGCACACCCCACCCGGATCCACCGATGAGCGACACCCCCCGCATCGCTTTCCTGGCCAGCACCACCGAACCTGCGCAGATGGCTCGCGCGGCGATGATTTCGCGTTATGGCGATCACACGCCGGAGCAGGCCGACGTACTGTGCCCGCTGGGTGGCGACGGCTTCATGCTGCAGACCCTGCACCGGCACGGGCACTTGGGCAAGCCGGTGTTCGGCATGAAGCTGGGCACGGTCGGTTTCCTGATGAACCAGTACCGTGGCGACGATGACGTGCAGGCCCGCATTGCGCGCGCCGAACCGGCCAACCTGCGCCCGCTGGAAATGGTGGCGCTGACCGAGTCCGGCACCAGTACCGGCTCGCTGGCCTACAACGATGTTTCGCTGCTGCGCCAGACCCGGCAGGCCGCGCATATCGGTATCGATCTGAACGGCCAGGAGCGCGTGGCCGAACTGATCGGCGACGGCGTGCTGGTGGCCACCCCGGCCGGCAGTACCGCCTACAACTATTCCGCGCATGGTCCGGTGCTGCCGCTGGGCTCGCACACCATCGCGCTGACGCCGTTGGCCCCGTACCGGCCGCGGCGCTGGCGCGGCGCGATCCTGAAGGCTGATACCGAAGTGCGCTTCCGCGTGCTCGATCCGTACAAGCGCCCGGTCAGCGTGACTGCCGATTCGCACGAGACCCGCGACGTGGTCGAGGTGACCATCCGTGAGTCGAAGGACCGCCGCGTGACCCTGCTGTTCGACCCGGAGCACAACCTGGAAGACCGGATCCTGAGCGAACAGTTCGTTTTTTGAGGACAATGGGCAGCCGGCCGTGCCGACCGCTTGAAGGACCCCCACCGATGGGCGACAACTCCCCCCGTTTGCTGACCGTCGCGGTGACCTCGCGCGCGCTGTTCGACCTCGAGGAAAGCCACGCGCTGTTCGAGAGCGATGGCGTGGCGGCCTATGCCGAATTCCAGCGCCAGCACGAGGACGACATCCTCGGCCCCGGCGTGGCCTTCCCGGTGGTGCGCAAGCTGCTGGCTTTGAACCAGGGGGCCAGCCCGGAGAATCCTCGCGTCGAGGTGATCCTGCTGTCGCGCAACTCGGCCGATACCGGCCTGCGCATCTTCAATTCGATCCAGCACTACGGCCTGGGCATCATCCGTGCAACGTTCACCGCCGGCGAGCCGACCTGGCCGTATGTGAAGCCGTTCGGCACCGACCTGTTCCTGTCAGCCAACCCGGAATCGGTGCGCAGCGCGCTGCGCCACGGCATCGCCGCGGCGACCATCCTGCCCAAGCCGCCTGGCGAAACCGCCGCCGCGGCGGCCGACCAGATCGATACCGGTCGCCCGGCCGGCCAGTTGCGCATCGCCTTCGACGGTGACGCAGTGATCTTCGGTGACGAGAGCGAGCGCATCTCGCGCGAGCAGGGCGTGGAGGCGTTTGGCCGGCACGAGCGTGAACGGGCCCGCGAACCCCTCAGCGGCGGCCCATTCCGCGGTTTCCTGTCGGCCCTGCATACGCTGCAGGAAGTGTTCCCGGCGGGCGAGAGCGCGCCGATCCGCACTGCGCTGGTGACCGCACGCTCGGCACCGGCGCATGAGCGCGTAATCCGCACCCTGCGCGAGTGGGGAGTGCGCCTCGACGAAGCGCTGTTCCTCGGCGGCCGCCACAAGGGGCCGTTCCTGCAGGCGTTCGGTGCCGACATCTTCTTCGATGATTCGCAGCACAACATCGACAGTGCGCGCGAACACGTGGCCGCCGGCCACGTACCGCACGGTGTCGCCAACGAGGGGTGAGACCATGCCGGGTGGGTGCCAGCCATTGGTTGGCACTGCCATGCATCGACGCCCACCAAGGTGGGCATCTACCAGAGCGCTGTACCGCGGTAGTCGCCAACCTTGGTTGGCGCCGTCCTGGATCCATGCCCACCAAGGTGGGCATCTACCGAAAGCAGCACCGTCGAAGGGCATGACCCGTCACGGGGTGGCCGACATCCCCAACTGCAGATCCACCACCTTCCAGCGCAGGCCCTGCGGTTCCAGCACCACTTTCATCGGCGGCTGGTCGGGGCCGCGATCGACGTCGATCACGAAGCGGTCCAGCGCTTCGAAGTGATGCTCGGCGTTCTTCAATGGCCGTGCCGGCTCGGTCGCGCCGAAGGCATCACCGCCCTGCAGTTCATTGCGGCCGCGCTTCCACAGCACGTGGCCCTGCAGCATTGCGCCGATCCCGGTCGGGGTCACCATGGTCTCCACCGCTGCACCGCCGAGCTGGTCGCCGAGGCCGTACAGCAGGGCGCCGAACGGGCTGGCCGCTACATCCGGGCCGGCCTGGCGTACCAGATAGTCGTTGAGCTGGGCGCGCAGGCTGCTGCGCACGCGAGGGAAATCGACATAGCGTTCCAGTCGCGCCGTGTCGCGTTCTTCGATGGCCTTGGACAGGCCACGCACGGCCATGTACGGGCCGCCGAACCACCACGCAGCCAAGGCCAGGACCAGCAGCACAGCCAGTGCAGTGAGCTTCTTCATGCTGTCCAGACTGCCGCAAGTGAGGCAGCCAGTGGTGAACGGCAGGTGATGCGGCTCAGAACTCCAGGTCCAGCGCCGCGCACAGGTAGTCAACGAACGGGCCGAGCCCAGCCAGGTCCTTGCCCAGCGTGGACAGCAGGCGCGGGCCGGTCATGGTGGCATCGTCCAGCGAGCGCCACATCACCCAGTTGCGGTGCTTGAGGTCGTCGATGAACTCGAAGTCGGCCGGGAAGCCACGCGGGGGCCGCACCAGCTTTTCGCTCTCCTCGAAATCGAAGCGTTTGCGCAGGGCCGGTGCATGCGCGGCGGCCTTCCAGCTGCCCGGATTGTCGAGGATGAAGTGGCGTACGCGGCGCTGGGTTTCCGGTTCCGGATGCCACAGGCCGGCGCCGACGAAGCTCTCGCCCGGCTGCAGGTGCACGTAGAACGAGGGCGCAGCCACTTCGCGGCGGCGCTCATGGAACAGGCGTGCACCCTGCCAGGTCTTGTACGGCGACTTGTCGTTGGAAAAACGCGCGTCACGATGGATGCGGAACAGCGAGCCACCGACGCCACGGGTATCGGCGCGGAAGTGCTCGCTGACCTCGGCCAGCGCCGGCTGCAGGTCGCCCAGCAGGCGCAGGAACGGCTGCCGCACGTGGTCTTCGTACTGCTGGCGGTGATCGTTGAACCAGGCCTTGTCGTTGTGCCGCGCAAGGCTGCGCAGGAACTTGAAGCTGGCGTCCGAGAAATAAGTGCTCACAGCGTCTCCTGCAGGTGCTGGCCCCAGTCGCGCAGCGATTGCAGCAGGGCCTGGCGCCGGGTGTCATCGGGCGCTTCGGCGGCCAGTGCGTCCAGTTGCTGCTGGTACTGGGGCAGGTTGAGTTCGCCCAGGCCGCCGTCTCCGAGCAGGCGCTGGCGGCGGTAATCCTGCCAGCGCTGGCGTTCAGGCGGCGCGAGGCTGTCGGGATGATTGCGCGCGCGGTAGCGGAACAGCAGCTCCGGCAGGCGCGGGTCGCGGAAGCGACCTTCCAGCGCGGCCAGCTGCTCGGGCGCAGTGGTGCGTGCAAGCGCAAGCAGCGGCTTGTCACCGTTGCCGAGGAAGCCGTCGTACAGCGAGGCATCGACGTCGGCCACGGTGGCGGCGCGGGGCTGGTTGTAGACCTGCCGGGCTTTTTCGGCCAGCTGCGGGGCGAACGCGCGCAGGCGTTCCACCTTGGCTTCGATCGCAGCCACATCCAGGCCGAGGCGCGCGTGGTCATCGGCGCGCAGGTGGTTCCAGGCGATCAGCGCCGGCACCTTGTTCAGATGCACTTCCTTCAGCGGTACCCGTGCCGCGCCTTCGGGCAGCTCGCTGGCGCGCATGTACAGGCGCTGTGCGATCACCTCGGCCGGCAGTTCCAGCAGGTCGTCGATCTCGCCATCCAGGTCGAATACGATCACCCGGTTGTTGATGGTCGGGTGCACGGCCAACGGCAGCACCGGTGCCGCGCACAGGCGGCTGGCCGGGTAGCGCATGGAAATGTGCAGCACCGGCTTCATCGCGGCCACGTCCAGCAGGCCGCCGACGAAGCGCTTGTCGCGCAGCTTCAGGGCGTAGTCCCACAGGCGTGGTTGCGACTGCTTGAACAGCCGCGCCATGCCGATGGTGGCGCGCACGTCGGACAGTGCTTCGTGTGCATCGCCTTCGCGCACGTGGTTGGCTTCGGCCAGATGTTCGAGCTTGAACGAGGTGGCGCCATCCTCGCGCAGCGGCCACTGGATGCCGTCCGGGCGCATCGCGCGCATCAGCCGCAGCATGTCCAGCAGGTCCCAGCGCGAATTACCGTTGCGCCACTCGCGTTCGTACGGGTCGTGGAAGTTGCGGAACAGCCCGTAGCGGACGAACTCATCGTCGAAGCGCAGCGTGTTGTAGCCCAGCGCGCAGGTGCCGGGGCGCGACAGCTGCTCGTTGATGCGGTCGAAGGCCTCGGCCTCGCTGATGCCCTCGGCCAGTGCCTGCTGCGGGGTGATGCCGGTAACCAGGGTGGCCATCGGCGAGGGCAGCAGATCATCGGCCGGGCGCACGAAGAAGCTGACCGGGGTGTCGATTTCGTTGAGATCGGCGTCGGTTCGGATGGCGGCGAACTGCGAGATGCGCGTGCGCCGCGGGTCCTGGCCGAAGGTTTCCAGATCGTAGAACAGGAAGCTGTCAGCCATCAGTGCGCGCCCTCCAGGACCGGCAGCTGCGCGTGGATCTGCGCTTCCAGCGCGGCCCAGTCGATGTTGTCCAGTGAATCATGGCCGGCGGTGGCGGCCACCAGCATGTCGCGTTGCAGTTCGGTGCGGCGCAGCGCCTCGGCGTACGGCGTGTGCAGGAAGGTGACCATCGTGTAGTGCGGCACGAAGCGGGTCGGCCAGCGCCGCTGCAGTTCCTGTTCCAGTTCGCGCTGCAGCAGGAATGCAGGGTCGGCGACGCGGTCGCGCATTTCCAGGTAGTTCTCCAGCGCCATCTGCTGGATGGCACGTGCATTCGGCTTGCGCTCGGCTTCGAACGCGGCGAACGCACCTTCCAGATCATCGGCCTCCATCAGGTGGCGGGCCAGTGCAACGCAGTCCTCGAACGCGCAGTTCATGCCCTGGCCGTGGAACGGCACCATCGCATGCGCGGCGTCGCCGATCAGCACGGCACGGCCCTGCTGGTGCCAGCGATCGAGCGTCAGCGTGCCAAGCAGGCCCGGCGGGTGCTGTTCCCAGTCTGCGCGCAGGTTCGGGATCAGTGGCAGGGTGTCGGCGAACTCGCGCGCGAACAGCGCCTCGGCCTGCGCGCCGGTATTGATCGTGGCGAAGCTGGGATCGCCCTGGTTGGGCAGGAACAAAGTGACGGTGAAGGTGCCTTCGTGATTGGGCAGGGCGATGCACATGTAATGGCCGCGCGGCCAGATATGCAGCGCGTTGCGCTCGATGCGGAAGCTGCCATCGTCGGCCGGCGGAATTTCCAGCTCCTTGTAGGAGTGATCGAGGAACGCGATGTCCTCGCCCAGCGGCGCCCGCCGGTTCATCGCCGCGCGCAGGGCCGAGCCTGCACCATCGGCACCGATCAGGGTGTCGAAGCGGATGTCATGCGGGCTGTCGTCGCGGTCGTCGATGAAGCGTGCGTAGCCGGCGTCGAAATCGACGGTGTGCAGGCGGCGGTGGAAGTGTACGGTCGCGCCAGCCTGTTCGGCCAGTTCCAGCAGCGTGGTGTTGAGGTCGCTGCGATGGATCGACCAGATCACTTCGCTGTCGTCGCGGCCATAGCGCTGCAGTTGCGGTTCGCCTTCGCGCGGATGCACCATGCGTCCGCGCATCATCACCGCGCGCGCCATGACCTCGTCTTCCACACCGGCCTGGCGCAGCGCATTGCGCCCACGCTCGGCCAGCGCCAGGTTGATCGAGCGGCCGCTCTCGTAGTCGGCCACGCGTGGATCGCCACGGCGTTCGTACAGGGTGATGCGCCAGCCCTGGCGTGACAGCAGGATGGCCAGCAGCGACCCGGCGAGGCCGGCACCGATAATGCTCAACGAGCGGGAAGCATGTGCGATCAACGAACTGTCCAGCAGTAGGGGAGGGACCGGCTCAGAGGCCGGCCCAGGCTTCCACTTCCTCGACGAAGTGGTGCACGTCCAGGTAGCGGTTGTAGAGCGGGGTGGGCGAGATGCGGATCACGTCCGGCTCGCGCCAGTCGCCGAGCACGCCGATGCCGCGCAGGTGCTCGAACAGCGCACGGCCGCGCTCGCGGCCACCGATCACGCGCAATGACAGCTGGCAGCCACGGCGCTGTGGCTCGGCCGGGGTGATGATGTCGAGCACGCCGGAAAGGCGTGCACGTACAAGCGCTTCGAGCATGCCGGTCAACGCCAGCGACTTGTTGCGCAGTGCCTCCATGCCGGCGCGCTCGAACAGGTCCAGCGACGCGCGCAGCGGCGCCAGGCCGAGGATCGGCGGATTGCTGAGCTGCCAGCCTTCGGCACCGATGGCGGGGGTGAACTGCGGTGCCATCTGGAAGCGGGTGGCTTCCTCATGGCCCCACCAGCCGGCAAAGCGCGGCAGCGTGGTGTCGCGGTGATGGCGCTCGTGCACGAACGCGCCGGCCACCGCACCCGGGCCGCTGTTGAGGTATTTGTAGTGGCACCACACGGCGAAATCGGGTGCGACGTCATGCAGGCGCAGCGGCAGGTTGCCGACCGAGTGCGCCAGGTCGAAGCCGATGCGCGCGCCCTGCAGGCGGGCAGCACGGGTGATTGCATCGAGGTCGAAGGCCTGGCCGGTGCGGTACTGCACGCCGGGCCACAGCACCAGTGCAAGGCGCGGACCGTGTTCGGCGATGGCGCGCTCGATCGCGGTGAGCGAGATCGTTCCGTTGGCTTCGTCCGGTTGCACTTCCACCAGGCACTCGGCGGGGTCGAACCCGTGGAAACGGATCTGCGCTTCGACCGCGTGTCGGTCGGTCGGGAACGCACCGGCTTCCATCAGGATCACCGGGCGCTGCGCGGTCGGTCGGTAGAAGCTGACCATCATCAGGTGCAGGTTCACGCTCAGCGTGTTCATCGCCACCACTTCGCTGGGCAGTGCACCGACCACGCGGGCCAGCTGCGCGCTCACCAGGCGGTGGTAGGACAGCCACTGCGTCGGGCCGGTGAAGTGGCCTTCCACCGCCAGCTCGCCCCATTGCTTCATCACTTCCTGCACCGCGGCCTGGGCGCCACGCGGCTGCAGGCCCAGCGAGTTGCCGACGAAGTAGGTCTGCTCGCCACCGCCATGGCGCGGAATCAGGAATTCGTTACGCAGCGGGCGCAGCGGATCGGCGGCGTCCAGAGCAATGGCGTGGGTGCGGCTGAGCAGGTCGGACATGGTCGGGCAACAGGCTGCAACGGGACCGCCAGTGTAGCGCCTGGGGCATGGCCCGGTGGACGCGGCCACGCTTCGAGCGCCGCGTCTTCTGGTAGTGGCCCACCTTGGCTGGCGCGCGTGGATCGATGCGCCCACCAGGGTGGGCGCCTACCGGTGTGGGCGTCAGCCCGCCGCCGGCACCGGCAGCGGATCCACATGCCCGCACTGGCTGCAGGTACGCAGCTCCAGGCTGGCGTGATAGCGCGCGAACACCTTGGGCAGGTCGGTCTCGATGTTCTGCAGCGGGAAGAACTCTTCGTGCAGCTTGTGGTTGCAGCGTTCGCAGTGCCAGATCACGCCGTCCTTCTCGTGCGGCAGGCGCTTGCGCTCGACCACCAGGCCGATGCCGCCGGGCGGGCGCCGCGGCGAGTGCGGCACCCTGGCCGGCAACAGGAAGATCTCGCCGGCGCGGATCGGGATGTCGCGCACCGCGCCGTCCTCCTGCACCTTCAGCACCATCTCGCCCTCGAGCTGGTAGAACCACTCCGGGCCTTCGTCGTAGTGATAGTCGGTGCGCGAATTCGGCCCGCCCACGACCATCACGATGAAGTCGCCGTTGTCGATCATCTTGTTGCCCACCGGCGGTTTCAGCAGGTGGCGGTTTTCTTCGATCCAGGCGTGCAGGTTGATCGGCGAGGCGGGCATGGTCGTGGTCCGTAGTGAGGTCAGTCGCGCCGGCCCTGGCGGGGCACGTAGGACAGTGCCTTTTCATAGGCTGGCTTCAGCTCTTCCGGTCCACCGACATCGATCCCCATTTCGCTGACCCGGCCGTTCTTCAGGCTGTAGACCCAGCCGTGCACCATCAGCTTCTGCCCGCGCGCCCAGGCGTCCTCGACGATGGTCGAACGGCACAGGTTGGCGACCTGCTCGATCACGTTCAGTTCGCACAGGCGCGCGTGCTTCAGCTCGTCATCCTCGATCGCATCGAGGATGCCCTGGTGCTTCTGCACCACGTCGCCGACATGGCGCAGCCAGTTGTCGGCCAGGCCGACGCGGGTATTGTGCAGGCAGGCGTGCACGCCGCCGCAGCCGTAGTGGCCGACGATCAGGATGTGCTTCACCTTCAACTGGTCCACCGCGTACTGCACCACGCTCAGGCAGTTCAGGTCGGTGTGCGCGACCACGTTGGCGACGTTGCGGTGCACGAACACTTCACCCGGGGCCATGCCGATGATCTGGTTGGCCGGCACCCGCGAGTCGGAGCAGCCGATCCACAGGTACTCCGGGTGCTGCTGCTTGGACAGCTGCTGGAAGAACTCAGGGTCTTCCTTGGCGATGCGGTCGGCCCAGTCGCGGTTGTTCTGCAGCAGGCGGTGGATGTCTTTCATGTGCGGTATCCCTGGCGTCGGGTGGGGGCAAGGCGCGGCCGTTCTGGTCGCGCCGTCGCGGGAAGCTGGGGTGATCAGCCGCTGGAGGCGGACTGTTCACGGTGCCAGCGCATCCACTGCGCCAGCTCATGGGAGGACGGGGAGGCGAGTGCGTCCAGTGCGGCGATCACGGCCTGCTGGTTGGCGTCGGGATGGTTCTGGCTGAGTTTCAGCTTCAGCTGCACGTGTTCCACCTGGAAGCGGAAGCCGACGATGGCGCGCAGCTCCGGGCCGTGTTCGGCGCGCGCGGGATCGAACCGCCAGGCCTGGCCGACGCTGGCTTCGAAGCGGTCGCTGATCGCGCCGACCAGTTCGGCCAGCGCATCAGCGTCGTCGAAGGTCTGCAGCTGGCCACGCAGCTCGGCAGCGGCGTAGTTCCAGGTGGGTACCCGCGCAGCGGGTTCCTTGTCCGGATACCAGCTGGCCGAGACGTAGCCGTGTGGGCCATCGACCAGTACCTTGGCCGCGCCGCTGTGGCGCGACTGCGGGTTGGCGCGGGCCCAGTGGCCGCGCAGTTCGATCTGGTCGCCGTCACGCCGGTACAGCACCGGCATCCGGGTCAGCTCCGGCAGGCCATCGCTGCCGGGGGTGAGCACGGTGACGAACGGGTCGCGCGCCAGCAGGCGGTCCAGCCAGAGCAGGTCGGTCTCGGCGAAGGCGCGCGGGGTGAACATGCAGGGATCAGGCGCGCCCGCCCAGCGACTGGATCATGCGGCCACGCAGACCCTCGTCGCTGTCGGCCTGCGGCGGCTGCACTTCGTGCAGGCTGAAGCCGCGCACCAGTGCGTCCTCCTCGTCCAGGCCGTCGTACTCGACGAACTCGGCGTCGAACAACTGCGAACGGGCGGTGTCTTCGCTGTCGTAGCTCAGCGTGTTGCCATCGCTGTCGAGCACTTCGGCGGTGCCGGCCGGGCGAACGCGCAGGCGCGCCCAGATCAGGGTGTTGCCGAGGCTGGCCAGCCACCAGCTGTCGCGCGAGGCGGTGATGTCGTTCATGAGCGTATTACCAGAGCGAGGCCAGCCAGAGCAGGGCGGCCATGCCCAGTCCGGCCAGCAGGGTCAGCAGCGATACCCAGGCCGGTGTCGCCAGCCCGGACAGCGAGCGGTCCGGTTGCTGCCGATAGTCGCGGCGCAGCAGCCAGGCCAGGGCATCGGGCTTGAGGAAGGCGCCGCTGCCGAAGCGCGCGGCGAGCGCCGGATGGCGGTCGCGCACGTGCACCAGGGTCAGCGGCCAGAAGATCACGAAGGCACTGAACCCGGCCACTGCAACGCCAACGAAACAGAGGGCGAAGAACAGGGTCATGGGGGCAGTACCTCCGTGGTCGTATGGGGCTTAGAAGTCCGCGCTGCCCGGGGCGCGCGGGTAGGGGATCGCATCGCGGATGTTGGACAGCCCGCAGACGTACACCACCAGGCGCTCGAAGCCCAGGCCGAAGCCGGCGTGCGGCACCGAGCCATAACGGCGGAAATCGCGGTACCAGCTGTAGTGCTCGCGATCCAGGCCGAACTGGGCCATGCGCGCGTCCAGCACGTCCAGGCGCTCTTCGCGCTGGCTGCCGCCGATGATCTCGCCGATGCCCGGGGCCAGCACGTCCATCGCGGCAACGGTCTTGCCGTCGTCGTTCAGGCGCATGTAGAAGGCCTTGATGTGCTCCGGATAGTTGGTCACCACCACCGGGCGGCCGACGTGTTCCTCGGTCAGCCAGCGCTCGTGCTCGGTCTGCAGGTCTAGGCCCCATTCGACCGGGAAGTCGAACTTCCTGCCGGACTTCTGCAGCAGGCTGACCGCGTCGGTGTAGTCGATGCGCTCGAACGGTGCGTTGATGAAGTCTTCCAGCTTGGTGATCGCGTTCTTGTCCACGCGCTCGGCGATGAAGGCCAGGTCGTCGCTGCGCTCGTTCAGCACCGCACGGAACAGGTACTTCAGGAACTCTTCGGCCAGGCGTGCGTCTTCGGCCAGGTCGGCGAAGGCGATTTCCGGCTCGATCATCCAGAACTCCGCCAGGTGGCGGGTGGTGTGGCTGTTCTCGGCGCGGAAGGTCGGGCCGAAGGTATAGACCTTGCTCAGCGCCAGGCAGTAGGCCTCGACGTTCAGCTGGCCGGACACGGTCAGGAAGGTTTCCTTGCCGAAGAAGTCGCGGCTGAAATCGATCGTGCCCTTCTCGTCACGCGGCAGGTTCACCATGTCCAGGGTGGACACGCGGAACATCTGGCCGGCGCCTTCGGCGTCGGAGGTGGTGATGATCGGGGTGCTGATCCAGTTGAAGCCGTTCTCGTGGAAGAAGCGGTGCACGGCCTGGGCCAGGCAGTTGCGGATGCGGGTGACCGCGCCGAACAGGTTGGTGCGCGGGCGCAGGTGCGCCACTTCGCGCAGGAACTCCGGCGACATCGGCTTGGGCTGGATCGGGTAGGTGAGCGGGTCTTCGACCCAGCCGACCACTTCCACTGCACTGGCCTGGATCTCGAACGACTGGCCCTTGCCCTGCGACTTCACCAGGGTGCCGGTGGCGATGACCGAGCAGCCGCTGGTCAGGCGCTTGATCTCGTCGAAGTTGGCCAGGCTGTCGCCGGCCACGACCTGGATCGGGGCGAAGCAGGAGCCGTCGCTCACATTCACGAAGGCCAGATTCGCTGAACCGCGCACCGTGCGCACCCATCCGCGTACCGTGACTTCGCCGCCTTCCGGGATCTTCCCGGCAAGCGCATGTTCAACGCTGACCACCGTCATGACTTGAATCCTCTGCTGATCGACTCGATCTGTGAACACGGGAGTTTACCGGTTGCAGCGTTCTGCTTGCGAGGCATTTTTCGCGGCAACGGCTCCTTATAATGTCCCCGTACCTCTGGAGTAGCCCCATGGCCGTCAGCCTGACCCCCATTGCTTTCGAGCGCGTGCAGCGCTTTGTCGCCCAGACCCCCGGTGCGCTGGGCCTGCGTTTCGGCGTGACCAAGACCGGTTGCTCCGGCTGGGGCCACATCACCGACCTGGCACGCGACGAGCGCGAGGGCGATACCGTGTTCGAGCAGGATGGCGTGAAGATCTATGTCGACGCCAAGAGCCTGGCGCTGGTGGACGGTACCGTGATCGACTTCGGCAAGCACGGCCTGAGCGAGACCTTCACGTTCAGCAACCCCAATGCCACCGCCGAGTGTGGCTGCGGCGAGAGCTTCACCACCGACGCCGACAAGGCCTGACGGCCCGGCGCGTCCCGGTAGCTGCCGACCTTGGTCGGCACGCGGGGCTCGGCAGGGACCCCACGGATGGAACGACCGGCTTTTACCTATCATCCCAACGCCTACGCCCTCTCCTTCGAAGAGGTCGACGGAATCTGTGACTGCTGCGGCCAGCCGCGCACACTGCGCTACCGCGGGCCGTTCTACACCCGTCTGCGTCCGGATTACCTTTGCCCCTGGTGTATCGCCGACGGCAGGGCGGCGGCCAGCTACGAGGGTGAATTCACCGGCTGGAGTGATATCGAAGGGGTCTCGCCAGACCCGGCCGACCCGCCGCCGAGCATCGCCCGTGAGCTGCTGCTGGAGATCTGCGAGCGCACGCCGGGCTACCCGTCCTGGCAGCAATCGGTCTGGCTGAGCCATTGTGAACGGCCCTGCGCCTTCCTCGGTTTCGCCGGCAGCGACGATCTGCTGCCCATCCTCGACCAGGTCCGGCCCGATGTGGCGGAGGTCAATCCGCGCGACGCCGACTGGGTGCTGGCGCACCTGAGTCGGGACGGGATGATGGTCGGCTGCCTGTTCCAGTGCCTGGAATGCGGCCAGCATCGCCTTCACGTCGACCTGGGGTGAATCCAGGCGGATTCTTGGGCTGTGCGGGGCTCCGGTAGCGGCCAGCCTGGGTCGGCATGGGGGCTGCGCCCCCGGTTCAGGTTGCCCTGTGACCCGCCGGTTGCCCGGCACCCCCATCTGCGCCATAATGCGCGGCTTCCTGCCTCCCGGCGGGAATCCTTGCCCCACCGCGGTCTCAACGGCGGGGGGCTGTCCGGCCGCAAGGCCACATCCGAAAGGTAGAAAAAAACATGAGTCGTCATTACGAAATCGTGTTCATGGTCCACCCGGACCAGAGCGAGCAGGTCCCGGCCATGATCGAGCGCTACAAGTCGCTGGTCGAGAACGGCAACGGCACCATCCACCGTCTGGAAGACTGGGGCCGCCGCCAGCTTGCGTACCCGATCCAGAACCTGGTGAAGGCCCACTACGTGCTGATGAACATCGAAGCCGACCAGGCCGTTCTGAACGAACTGACCGAGAGCTTCCGCTTCAACGACGCCGTGCTGCGCAACCTGGTCATCAAGCGTGACGAGGCTGACACCGAGCAGTCGCTGATCATGAAGAGCAAGGACGAGAAGGGTGACAAGCCGGAGCGCGGTGAGCGCCGTCGTCGTGACGACGAAGAAGGCGAGTCCAACAACACCGCTGACAACGAAGCCGGCGACGACGCCGCTTCCGCCGCCTAAGGAGCCTTCCCATGTCCAAGTTCTTCCGTCGCCGCAAGTTCTGCAAGTTCACTGCTGAAGGTGTGAAGGAGATCGACTACAAGGATCTCAACACCCTGCGCCAGTACCTGACCGAGAACGGCAAGATCGTGCCGAGCCGCGTCACCGGTACCAAGTCGAAGTACCAGCGCCAGCTGGCGACCGCCGTCAAGCGCGCTCGCTTCCTGGCCCTGATCCCGTACACCGACAACCACGACGTCTGATGCCAGCGGGGCGGCCCGGCGCCGCCCCCGCTGTGCCAGCTATTCGGACAGCCTTTGTTGCGGGGCATCGCCTCGCTAACGAATAACTTATCTGGAGCAATACCATGCAGCTGATCCTCCTGCAGAAAGTCACCAACCTCGGCAACCTGGGCGACCTGGTCGACGTGAAGCCGGGCTACGGCCGTAACTTCCTCGTGCCGCAGGGCAAGGCCGTGCCGGCCACCGAGAGCAACAAGGCCGAGTTCGAAGCCAAGCGCGCCGAATACGAAGCCAAGGCCCAGGCCATCCACGCCGACGCTGAAGGCCGCAAGGCCAAGCTGGAAGGCGCGAGCGTGACCATCGCCGCCAACGCTTCGACCGAAGGCAAGCTGTACGGCTCGGTTGGCCCGCGCGACATCGCCGAGGCCTTCACCGCCGCCGGCCTGCCGCTGGAAAAGAGCGAAGTCATCCTGGGCGAAGGCGCCTTCCGCAACATCGGCGAATACGACGTGCTGGTCCACCTGCACGCCGACGTCGAGACCACCGTCAAGGTCGTCGTCGTCGCCGAAGCCTGATCCCACGCCGCAAGGCTTGGCATCACCGCAGAACGGGCGCCCGCAAGGGTGCCCGTTTTGTTTTTGGCGCCGTTCCGCGGTGTCGGGCCAGGTCCGTCCGACGGGGTGGGCAATGTTCCACGCCCATTCGTAGAATACGTCCACATCGGTATACTCAGGGCGTCACACCCGTTCCACGGGCATCGATCCCAACAGGATCAATGGCTTGGAGGGTAAACGCAGGCCGCTTGCCGGCCCCAGTCCGGAACCCCTATGCGTCTTTCCACGATCAAGCTGTCCGGCTTCAAGTCGTTCGTCGATCCGACCACCCTGCACCTGCCGACCAACATGACCGGCGTGGTGGGGCCCAATGGCTGCGGCAAGTCGAACATCATCGACGCCGTGCGCTGGGTCATGGGCGAGAGTTCGGCCAGCCGCCTGCGTGGCGACTCGCTGACCGACGTAATCTTCTCCGGGTCCAATGCCCGCAAGCCGGTGTCGCAGGCCACGGTCGAGCTGATCTTCGACAACTCCGACCACACGATTTCCGGCGAGTACGCCTCGTTCAACGAGATCTCGGTCAAGCGCACGGTCAGCCGCGACGGCACCAGCAACTATTACCTCAACGGCACCAAGTGCCGTCGCCGCGACATCACCGACCTGTTCCTCGGCACCGGCCTGGGCCCGCGCAGCTACTCGATCATCGAGCAGGGCATGATCAGCCAGATCATCGAGGCGCGCCCGGAAGACCTGCGCGTGTACCTGGAAGAGGCAGCCGGCATCTCCAAGTACAAGGAGCGCCGCAAGGAGACCGAGACCCGCATCCGCCACACCCGTGAGAACCTGGACCGGCTGGGTGACCTGCGCGACGAGATCAGCAAGCAGCTCGAACACCTCAAGCGCCAGGCCAGGCAGGCCGAGCAGTACCAGGCTCTGCAGGAAGAGCGTCGGATCAAGGATGCCGAGTGGAAGGCGCTGGAATTCCGTGGCCTCGATGGGCGCCTGTCGAAGCTGCGCGAAGGCCTGTCGCAGGAAGAGACCAAGCTGCAGCAGCTGATCGCCGATCAGCGCGACGCAGAGGCCCGCATCGAAACCTCGCGAGTGCGTCGCGAAGAGGCCGCCGATGCGCTCAACACCGCGCAGGCGGCGGTCTATCAGGTCGGCAGCACCCTGGCCCGCCTGGAGCAGCAGATCCAGCACCAGCGCGAGCTGTCGCAGCGCCTGCACAAGGCGCGCGACGAAACCCAGCAGGCTCTGGCCGAACTGGGGCAGCACATCAGTGGCGACGAGGCCAAGCTGAGGGTGCTGCGGGAGGCGGTAGAGGCCGCCACCCCGCAGCTGGAAGAACTGCAGGAAGAAAACGAGATAAAGCAGGAAAGCCTGCGCGAGGCTGAAGACCGGCTGGCCAGCTGGCAGCAGCGCTGGGAACAGCACACCTCGCAGAGTTCGGAAGCCTCGCGCGCCGGCGACGTCGAGCGCACGCGCGTGGACTACCTGGACAAGCAGATCCTCGATGCCGACCGGCGTCGTGAAGCCCTGGCCGCCGAGCGCGCCGGGCTGGACGTGGATGCGCTGGAAGAAGCCTTCGAGCAGCTGCACCTGCAGCACGACACGCAGAAGACCGCGCTGGATGAACTGAGCGAAGACGTCGAGCTGCGCAAGCAGGGCGTGGCGGCGGTGCAGGAACAGCAGCGCAATGGCCAGAACGAACTGGCCGAACTGCGCAAGCAGGCCAATGGCCTGCGCGGTCGCCTGGCTTCGCTGGAAACCCTGCAGCAGGCCGCGCTGGGCCAGGAGCAGGGTGCTGCCGTGGCCTGGCTGAAGGCGCGTGGGCTGGACTCGGCGGCGCGTGTCGGCGAACGCCTGGATGTCGATGCCGGTTGGGAAAACGCGGTGGAAAGCGCGCTCGGCCAGTTGATCGAAGGCGTGCTGGTCGATGACCCGGCCAGCCTGGTCGACGCGCTGGGCGAACTGGGCGAGGGCCACATTGCGCTGGTCGCCAACGATGGCGCGGACCTGAAGGTCGCGCCGACCTCGCTGGCTGCACGCGTGCGTGGCCCGGCAGCGATCCGGCGCCTGCTGGCGCACCTGCACGGTGCCAGGGATCTGTCCGCGGCCAAGGTGCTGCAGGCCAGCCTTCCGGAAGGCGATTCGATCATCACCCAGAGTGGCGAGCGCCTGGGCCAGGGCTGGCTGCGCGTATCGCGCTCCGGTGCCGCCGCGCAGGGCGCGCTGCTGCGCGAACGTGAGATCCAGGAACTGCGTGAGCAGATCGAGCAGCTGCAGGACCGCGAGGCCGAACTGGAAGAACAGCTGGCCGGCTTCCGAGAGCAGCTGCAGGCTGCCGAACAGCAGCGCGAAGACGCGCAGCGTGCGCTGTACCAGGCCCATCGCGCGGTGTCCGAACTGGCCGGCCAGCTGCAGGGCCAGCAGGGCAAGGTGGAGGCAGCGCGCACGCGCATCGATCGCATCGAAGGCGAGCTGAAGCAGCTGCAGGAAACCATTGAAGCCAACAACGAACAAGCGCGTGAAGCGCGCTCGCGGTTGGAGAACGCGGTCAGCAGCATGGGCGACCTGGAATCGACCCGGCAACGGCTGGAGGGCGAGCGCCGCCAGTTGACCGAGGCGCGCGACCTGGCTCGCGACGCCGCCCGTGCGGTACGCGAGCGCGCGCATTCGCTGGCCCTGACCCTGGAATCGCAGCGTGCGCAGCTGGCCTCGTTGGGCCAGGCGCTGGAGCGCATGGGCACCCAGCGCGGGCAGCTGGATTCGCGCCTGGGCGAACTGCATTCGCAGCTGGATGAAGGCGATTCGCCGGTCGAATCGCTGCAGGCCGAGCACCAGAACGCGCTGGAAGAGCGCGTGCGCGCCGATCGCGTGCTGACCGAGGCGCGCACGCTGCTGGACGGCATCGACGCCGAGCTGCGCAACTACGAACAGACCCGCCACCAGCGCGACGAACAGGCATTGGCCCAGCGTGAGCGTATTTCGCAGCGCAAGCTTGACCAGCAGGCGCTGGTGCTCAGCGCGGATACCCTGCAGGCGGCGGTGGAGAAGGCCGGGTTCGTGCTGCAGGACGTACTCAACGCACTGCCCGAGGATGCCCGCCTGGGCGATTGGGAGCAGGCCGTGCACCAGATCGATGGCCGCATGCGCCGGCTGGAGCCGGTCAACCTGGCTGCGATTCACGAGTACGGCGAGGCCTCGCAGCGCTCGGACTACCTGGATTCGCAGCACGCCGACCTGACCACAGCGCTGGAAACCCTGGAAGATGCCATCCGCAAGATCGACCGCGAGACCCGCGGCCGCTTCAAGGACACTTTCGACCGTGTCAACGCCGGCGTGCAGGCGCTGTACCCGCGCCTGTTCGGTGGCGGCCACGCCTACCTGGAATTGACCGGTGAAGACCTGCTCGACACCGGCGTGACCATCATGGCGCGCCCGCCGGGCAAGCGCGTGTCCAGCATCTCGCTGCTGTCCGGCGGCGAAAAGGCGATGACCGCAGTAGCGCTGGTGTTCGCCATCTTCCAGTTGAATCCGGCACCGTTCTGCCTGCTGGACGAGGTGGACGCACCGCTGGATGAAGCCAACGTCGGTCGCCTGGCCAACATGGTCAAGGAAATGAGCGAGAAGGTGCAGTTCCTGTTCGTCAGCCACAACAAGGCGACGATGGAAGCTGCGCACCAGCTGTCGGGCGTGACCATGCGCGAACCGGGCGTCAGCCGCCTGGTCAGCGTGGACCTGGAAGAAGCCGCACGATTGGCGGGCGCGGCCTGACGTGCCATCCTAATTACCTGAATGAACTAGCCGGAGAACCTATCGAATGTCCGACACGGCACTGTTGCGCATCGGCATCCTGGCCGCCGGCCTGCTGTTGATCGCTGCGATCTTCCTGTTTGGCCGTCCGAAGAAGAAGCCCCAGGGGCGTCGCGTGGAAAGCGCGGAACCGACCGGCGGCGAGCGTCGCGAGCCGGTGCTGGGCGATGATGGCGTCACTGTGGCCGATGGCCGCGTAGAGCCGGGCATGGGCTCGGAAGGCGAGCAGGCCGAGCTTGGCCTGGCCGACACCGACGCCGGCGCGGCCAGCGACCTTGGCAAGCGCGCCACCCAGGACTTCGACAAGATCGTGTCGCTGTTCGTGGCCGCTCGCGCCGGCGAACAGCTGCGTGGCGAAGACATCGTGGTGGCGGCGGAGAAGACCGGCCTGGTGTTCGGCCACATGAACGTGTTCCACCGCCTGGTGGAAGGCCACCCCGAGCGCGGCCCGATCTTCTCGATGGCCAGCATCATGAAGCCGGGCAGCTTCGACATGGCCAACATCCGCGCCATGGAGACCCCGGCCATCGCCTTCTTCCTGACCCTGCCGGCGCCGCTGACCGCGCTGGATGCCTGGGAGAAGATGCTGCCCACCGTGCAGCGCATGGCCGAGCTGCTCGACGGCGTGGTGCTGGACGACAGCCGCAACGCTCTCGGCCGGCAGCGCATCGCGCACATCCGTGACGAACTGCGTGCCTATGATCGCCAGCACCAGGCGCCGCCGCTGACCAAGACCCCGCGCTGGTGAGCGCCCTGGTGTGCCGACCAGCGGTCGGCACCCACAACAGTAGATCCACGCCATGCGTGGATGGGGCGAACCAAGGTTCGCCCCCACCAACAGGGTCAGGCCGGTACGCCGGCGACCTTGGCAAATGCCCCGCGGAACGCGGCCATCTCGTCCTCGGTGCCGACGGTCACGCGCACGCGCTGCGGCCAGATCGGCCAGCTGCGGCCGATGATCACGCCGTTGTCTGCCATCGCCTTGGCAAAGGCGGCACCGTCGCGCTGCACATCCACCACGAAGCAGTTCGCTTCCGACGGCACGCAGCTGAAACCACGCTTGCCCAGCCACGCGATGGTGGCCTGCCGCACCTTGGCATTCTGCAGGCGCCGCTGCGCGATCAACTGAGGATCCTGCAGGCTGGCCAGTGCCGCGGCCAGTGCTGGCACGGGTAGCGGGTTGTCGCCCAGGCTGGCCAGTTCGCGCAGGCGGTCGGGATGCGCGGCCGCCACGCCCAGGCGCAGGCCGGCCATGCCATAAAGCTTGGAGAACGTGCGCAACACGATCAGGTCATCGCGCTGCGCCACCTGCGCGATCAGGCTCGGCTGCTCGCTGTACTGCAGGTAGGCCTCGTCGACCAGTACGCGGGTGGACGCAGGCTTGTGGGCCAGCAGCCAGGCGAGCTCATCCGGCGGGCTGATCGAGCCGGTCGGGTTGTTCGGGTTGCACACATACAGCAGGCCGGTCGAGCGCGCGTGTGCGGCGGCCACCATCGCGCGCAGGTCATGTGCGCCGTCGTCGTGCAATGGCACTTTCTGCACGTGCGCACCGTGTGCGGCCGCGACCTCGCCCAGCGTCTCGAAGGTCGGATCGGCGACTACCAGTCCCGCCTGCGGGCCGGTCCACAGCACGGCGGCACGGTTCAGCGGTTCGCTGGAACCCGGATAGAGCCGCACGTGATCGGCCGGAATGCGCGCCTGTTCGATGAAGGCGTCGCGCACCTGACCGGCCAGTGCGAAACGGTAGCGGCCGCAACCGGCGATGCTGTCGCGTGCCGCCTGCTGGGCTGCGGGCGAGGGGCCGTAGGGGCATTCGTTGAAATTCAGCAGCACCGCACCTTCGGCGGGGCCCGGGGCGACGGCTGTCGCGGGTTGGGCATGGCCGGGCCGCGGCAGCCCGCTGCCGGCGACGGCGAGGCCGGCTCCGGCCAGTTGCAGGAAGCGTCGACGGGAAGCGGGCAGGGTCACGGGCAGGATTCCGAAGGGCAGACCGTCGCACGCTAGCGCCGGCGAGGGTGGGCGGCAAGCTGCTTTTTGTGGCGTCGCGCCATGCAGATGTGCCAACCAAGGTTGGCACCTGCCGGAACGAGGGAGAAGGTTGGCACCTGCCGGAGCGGGGAGTGCCCGTCGAGCACGCTCGACGCTGCAAAGGCGGAGGCGTTACAGGGCCTGACGGCTGGGCGCGGTAGAATCCCCGGCCATCCCAGAACCACCGGATTCCGATGAGCCCCAGCCCCGCCGAACGCGCCGAAGACCTTCGCCGGCAGATCGCCCAGGCCAACCGCGCCTATCACGAGCTGGACGCGCCGGAGATCCCCGACGTCGACTACGACCGGATGGTGCGCGAGCTGGAAGCGCTGGAGCGCGAGCACCCGGAACTGGCCCGTGCCGACAGCCCGACCCAGCAGGTCGGTGCGCGCCCCTCTGGCCGCTTCCCGGAAGTGCGCCACGCGGTACCGATGTTGTCGCTGTCCAATGCCTTCAGCGACGAGGAAGTGGCCGATTTCGTGCGTCGCATCGATGAGCGCCTGGGGCGTCGCAGCCTGCGGTTCTCGGCCGAGCCGAAGATGGACGGCCTGGCGATCAGCCTGCGCTACGAGGATGGTCATTTCGTGCTTGGCGCGACCCGTGGCGATGGCAGTACCGGCGAGGACGTGACCGCCAACCTGCGCGAAATCGGTGACATTCCCAAGCGCCTGCACGGCAAGGACTGGCCGGATGTGCTGGAGGTGCGCGGCGAGGTCTACATGGCCCGCGCCGACTTCGAGGCCTACAACGAACGTGCGCGCCTGCAGGGCGGCAAGGTGCTGGCCAATCCGCGCAACGCGGCGGCCGGTTCGCTGCGCCAGCTCGACCCGAAGATCAGTGCGCAGCGCAGGCTGAGTTTCTTCGCCTACGGCACCGGCGAAGTGCAGGGCGGCGAGCTGCCGGACACCCATTCGGGCACCCTGGCCCAGCTCGGCGCCTGGGGCTTCCCGGTCAGTGAGCTGTGCAAAGTGGTGGAGGGCACCGACGGCCTGCTCGGTTACTACCGCACTATCGGTGAACGCCGCGACGGCCTGCCGTTTGATATCGATGGCGTGGTCTACAAGCTGGATGACCGGGCGGGTCAGCAGGCGATGGGCTTCGTCTCCCGTGCGCCGCGCTGGGCCATCGCGCACAAGTTCCCTGCGCAGGAACAGAGCACCACGGTGGAGGCGATCGAGATCCAGATCGGCCGCACCGGTGCTGCCACGCCGGTCGCGCGACTGGCGCCGGTGGCTGTGGCTGGCGTGATCGTGTCCAACGCCACCCTGCACAACGCCGACCAGATCGCGCGCCTCGATGTGCGCGTTGGCGACAGCGTGATCGTGCGCCGCGCTGGCGACGTGATTCCCGAGGTGGTCAGCGTCATTCTCGACCGCCGCCCGCAGGGCACCACGCCGTGGCAGATGCCGACGCGCTGCCCGGTGTGCGGCTCGGAGATCGTGCGTGAGGAGGGGGCGGCGGCGTGGCGTTGTTCGGGCGAACTGTCCTGCCCGGCGCAGCGCAAGGAAGCCATTGCCCATTTCGCTTCGCGCCGTGCCATGGACATCGACGGTCTCGGCGACAAGTACATCGAAACCCTGGTCGACGCGGGCATCGTCAAGAGCGTGGCCGACCTGTACCGGCTCAGCCGCGATACGCTGCTGCACTTGAAGCTGGTGCTGGACGCCGAGGAGCCGTCGGCGCTGGCAGCGGCGCTGAAGCTGCACCTTCCCGCCGAGGGCAGTGGTGCGGTGCTCAATGCGGTGCTCAAGCTGGACGGCAACGATCCGGGCTGGCGCGCGCAGGCGCTGGCGCAGCCGGCCAGCTTCGAATGGAACACGAAGAAGATCGCCACCAAGTGGGCCGACAACCTGATCGCAGCGATCGACGCCAGTCGCGCGGCCACGCTGGAGCGCCTGCTGTTCGCGCTCGGCATCGAGCATGTGGGCGAAAGTACCGCCAAGGCGCTGGCGCAGTGGTTCGGTGACCTGGAGCTGATCCGTCACCTGCCGTGGCCGCTGTTCAAGCGTGTGCCGGACATCGGTGGCGAAGTGGCGCGTTCGCTTGGCCACTTCTTCGAGCAGCAGGGCAACCAGCAGGCCATCGATGACCTGCTGCAGGTCGGCCAGGTGCGCATCAGCGACGTGCATGCGCCCAGTGCCAAGCTGCGCGAAGGGCTGGATCTGGCGCAGTTGCTGGTCGAGTCGGAGATCCCCGGCATCACCCGTCTGCGCGCCGAAAAGCTGGTGGCTGCGCTTCCCGGCGCACAGGCGGTGCTCGACGCCGAGCATGGCCAGTTCGTCAACGCCGGCCTGCCCGATGACACCGCGCGCGGTCTGGCCGAATGGCTGGACGCTGATGGCCACGGTGCGATGCTGTTGGCCGCCGAGAACGCGATGCGGGAGATCCTGGCCAAGGCGCCGGCGCTGGCCGAGATCGTGGCGGGTCCGCTGGATGGGCAGACCGTGGTGCTGACCGGCACCCTGGCCCAGCTCACCCGCGATGCCGCCAAGGAACGCCTGGAAGCGCTGGGTGCCAAGGTCTCCGGCAGTGTGTCGAAGAAGACCAGCTTCGTGGTGGCCGGTACCGAGGCCGGCTCCAAGCTGGACAAGGCACAGTCGCTGGGCGTGCCGGTGTGGGATGAGGACCGCCTGCTGGCCTATCTTGCCGAACACGAATGATGACGCCGCCGGGTGCCCGGCACCCGGCATGAAGCACAAAGGAACACCGATGCAGACTGCCCCACTGGATTTCCGCCTGGCCACCCGTGCCGACGAAGAACTGTTGATCGCGTTGATGCGCGAGTTCTATGCCGAAGACAGGATCGACTTCGACGACGCGCGCGTGCGTCGCGGCGTGGATGCGCTGCTGGCCGACCCACGCAACGGCGAAGTGCTGCTGTGGCTGGACGAGGCGGCCGAGGTGGTCGGCTACGCAGTGATCGCGATGGGCTTCAGCCTGGAGCAGGGCGGCCACTTCATGCTGCTGGACGAGCTGTACCTGAGCCATCGTGCGCGTGGTCGCGGCCGCGGCAAGCAGGCGCTGGCCATCTGCGAACAGCGGGCACGGGGCCGCGGCGTAAGCCGCCTGCGCCTGGAAGTGAACCATCACAACGAGCTGGCCCGTCGCCTCTATCTGGCGAGCGGTTACATCGATGACACCCGCGATCTGCTGACCCTGCCGCTGGACCACCCGCGCCCGGAGGGCATCCTGTGAGCGAGGCCCTGCTGCGCGCGCTGCAGCAGCGCGCCGCGCTCAATGCGCTGGTCCGCCGCTTCTTCGCCGAACGCGATGTGCTGGAAGTGGAAACGCCGATCCTGTCGGTGGCCGGCAACACCGAGCCGAACATCGACAGCTTCCATACCGATTTCACCGGCCATGTCGATGCCGGCGGACGCCGCCGCTGGCTGCGCACCTCGCCGGAGTATCCGCTCAAGCGCCTGTTGGCGGCGGGCGTGGGTGACTGTTACGAACTGGGCCGGGTGTTCCGCAATGGCGAGGCGGGCGGCCGCCACAACCCGGAATTCACCATGCTGGAGTGGTACCGGGTTGGCTGGGATCATCATCGCCTGGTGCAGGAGACCGCCGAGCTGGTCGGCCAGGCGCTGGCGCTGGTCGGGCGCAGTGCGACCCTGCGCGTGCTGAGCTACCGCGAGCTGTTCCAGCAGCATGTGGGCGTTGACCCGTTCAAGGCCGATGAGGCTGCATTGCGGGCCACGCTGGGTGATGTGCACATCGATCCGGTCGGGTTGACCCGCGACGACTGGCTGGACCTGTTGATGACCCATCGCATCCAGCCGCACTTCGATGACGCGGTGATGACCGTGGTCCATGACTGGCCGGCCAGCCAGGCGGCGCTTGCGCGCATCCGTGCCGGTACACCGCCCCTGGCCGAGCGTTTCGAGTTGTACCTGGGCGCGGTGGAGCTGGCCAACGGCTATCACGAACTGAACGACGCCCACGAGCAGCGCGCGCGCTTCCAGCGTGACCTGCAGCGACGCCATGAACGTGGCCAGGTGCAGCCGGCGCTGGACGAGGCGCTGCTGGCCGCACTGCCATCGATGCCGGCGTGCGCGGGCGTGGCGGTGGGGGTCGATCGCCTCCTGATGGCGATGAACCGCACGCCGCGCATCGCCGACGTGCTGGCCTACGACTTTGCCCACGCATGAGCGACCTGCGTTCCTGAACGTCAAAGACTGAACGGAATTCCGCGATTCCGCGCTTGCTTCGGTAAGCAGGATGATGCTCTTATCACGGCAGATGCCGGACACTGGCACGCAGTTCATCCATTCCTGCTGGGGAAGGCTTTGGTCAAGTGGTTTGCGGTTGTCGCTGCACCGGTTTACTCCATCGCGCTCTGGGGTGCCTGGCTGCCGTCATCGGCATCTGCCCAGCAGGCCGGCTACGACGGTGAAGTGGTGACCTGCGAATCACGCGACATGGGCTGGGTGCATTGCGATATCGATGTCAGCAACGGCGTCGACCTGGTGCGCCAGCTTTCCAACAGCAGCTGTATCCGTGGCAGCGAATGGGGCACCGACCGCAGTGGCGTGTGGGTCACGCTGGGCTGCCGCGCCGAGTTCCGCGCACGCCGCGCTGCGGGTGGCGCGCCGGTAGCCAGCGAGGGCAAGCGCTTGGTCCGTCGCGTGGTGCGTTGTGAATCCAATGGTCGCCCGCAGAGCTGCCCGGTGCGCCTGGATGGCGCGCCAGTACGCCTGCTGCGCCAGCTGTCGGCGCTGCCATGCCGCGAAGGACAGGGCTGGGGCTACAAGCGCAATGAAGTCTGGACCAGCCGCGGTTGCCAGGGGGATTTCGAAGTGGCTGACGAGGACGGCCGATTCGTTGACGTACCACGCCGGCTGACCTGTGAATCGAAGTCGAAGAAGCGCCGCTTCTGCGGCGCCAGCATCTCGGTCGGTGCCGCCGTCTCCGAGCAGCTGTCCAGCACCCCGTGCGAGGAAGGCAACACCTGGGGCTGGAACCGCAACGGCATCTGGGTGGACGGTGGCTGCCGCGCCGAGTTCTCGGTGAATTGAGCCCGGGCGGGCTCCAACCCCGGGGGGCGTGGCCCTACAATGGGCCCATGAACACTGCCTCCGACATCGACTACGCCCGTTACGACCATATCCGCCCGATCCTGTGGACCGGCGATGCCCTGCAACTGCTGGACCAGCGCAAGCTGCCGTTCGTGGTCGAGCATGTGGTCTGCCATGACAGTGACGAAGTGGCTGCGGCCATCCACGCGTTGACCGTGCGCGGTGCGCCGGCCATCGGCATCGCCGCCGCCTGGGGCGTGGTGCTGGCCGCACGTGACGTGCAGGCCGCAGACGGTGCGCACGCGCTGCAGCAGCTGGAACCGGCGCTGCAGCGTCTGAACGCTTCGCGTCCGACCGCCGTCAACCTGGCCTGGGCGCTGGCGCGCATGCGCCGTTGCCTGAATGCCGCCGGTGCTGACTGGAAGGCGAAGCTGGAGGCGGAAGCGCAGGCCATCGCCGAGGAAGACCTGGCCGCCAATCGCCACATGGGCGCGCTGGGCGCAGGCCTGATCGAAGCCGGCAGCGGCGTGCTGACCCACTGCAACACCGGCTCGCTGGCCACCGCCGGCTTCGGCACCGCGCTGGGTGTGATCCGCGCCGGCATGGCCCAACACCGCATTGCCCGCGTGTTCGCTGGCGAGACCCGTCCGTGGCTGCAGGGCGCGCGGCTGACCGTGTGGGAGCTGCAGCAGGATGGCATTGACGCCACGCTGATCGCCGATTCGGCCGCCTCGCACCTGATGAAGACCGGCGCTGTGCAGTGGGTGATCGTCGGTGCCGACCGCATCTGCGCCAACGGCGATACCGCCAACAAGATCGGGACCTACCAGCTGGCCATCGCCGCCCGCCATCACGGCGTGAAGTTCATGGTCGTGGCGCCGTCCTCGACGGTGGACATGGAGACCGTGGACGGCAGCCAGATCGAGATCGAGCAGCGCGATCCGGGCGAGCTGTACGGCGTGGGCGGCACCCGCACGGTGGCAGAGGGCATCGCTGCCTGGAACCCGGTGTTCGACGTCACCCCGGGCGAGCTGATCGACGCCATCGTGACCGAGCGCGGCGTGATCCTGAACCCGACCCCGGAGAACATGCGCGCCGCCTTCGGCGGCTGACGCGCGGGGGAGGGGCCGCGTGACCTCCGCCCCCCGGTGGTGCCGGCCGCGGGCCGGCAACCCCCTAAGTTCCTGATTTGTGCAGGTAAAATACCCGTAAAGGGAGGCGGAAAACGGCCTGTTGTGGTAATATCCGCAGGTTGAATCGAGGTTCCGGCACGACCCCCTCCCGGAGGGGGCTGCGCCGGACTGGACCGCTACCAGACAACGGAACCCGAATGGCAGAAACCGCCAAGGAAATCATCCAGGTCAACCTGGAAGACGAGATGCGCAAGAGCTACCTCGATTACGCCATGAGCGTGATCGTGGGCCGCGCGCTCCCGGATGCGCGCGACGGCCTCAAGCCGGTGCATCGCCGCGTGCTGTTCGCGATGAATGAACTCAACGCGCACAGCAACAAGCCCTACTTCAAGTCGGCGCGTATCGTCGGTGACGTCATCGGTAAGTACCACCCGCATGGCGATCAGTCGGTGTACGACACGCTGGTGCGCCTGGCACAGCCGTTCTCGCTGCGTTACATGCTGGTTGATGGCCAGGGTAACTTCGGCTCCATCGATGGCGACTCCGCCGCGGCAATGCGATACACCGAAGCGCGCATGTCGCGCCTGGCGCATGAGCTGATGGCGGACATCGACAAGGAAACCGTCGATTTCCAGCCCAACTACGACGAAAAGGAACTGGAGCCGACGGTCATGCCGACCCGGTTCCCGAACCTGCTGGTCAACGGTTCGGCCGGTATCGCGGTGGGCATGGCGACCAACATCCCGCCGCACAACCTGAGCGAATCGATCAACGCCTGCATCGCGCTGATCGACAACCCGGAAATCGACGTCGACGGCCTGATGGAGTACATCCCGGGCCCGGATTTCCCGACCGCCGGCATCATCAACGGCACCGCCGGCATCGTCGCCGGCTACCGCACCGGCCGTGGCCGCGTGCGCATCCGTGCCAAGGCCGATATCGAAGTGGCCGACAACGGCCGTGAGTCGATCATCGTCACCGAAATTCCTTACCAGGTGAACAAGGCGCGTCTGATCGAGAAGATCGCCGAGCTGGTCAAGGAAAAGAAGATCGAAGGCATCAGCGAGCTGCGCGATGAGTCCGACAAGGACGGCATGCGCATCTACATCGAGATCAAGCGCGGTGAATCTGCCGAGGTTGTGCTGAACAACCTGTACCAGCAGACGCAGATGGAATCGGTGTTCGGCATCAACATGGTGGCGCTGGTCGATGGCCGCCCGCAGTTGATGAACCTCAAGCAGATGCTGGAGGCGTTCGTCCGCCACCGTCGCGAAGTGGTCACCCGCCGTACCGTGTTCGAGCTGCGCAAGGCGCGCGCCCGTGCCCACGTGCTGGAAGGCCTGACCGTCGCGCTGGCCAACATCGACGAGATGATCGAACTGATCAAGACCTCGCCGAACCCGAACGAAGCACGCGAGCGCATGCTGGCCCGCGTGTGGGAGCCGGGCCTGGTCGGTGCGATGCTGGGTGCCGCCGGCGCCGAAGCCTCGCGCCCGGAAGACCTGCCCAAGGGCGTGGGCCTGATCGAGGGCGGCTACCAGCTGACCGAGATCCAGGCTACCCAGATCCTGGAAATGCGCCTGCACCGCCTGACCGGGCTGGAGCAGGACCGCCTGACCGATGAGTACAAGCAGCTGCTGGAAGTGATCGCCGGGCTGATCCACATCCTGGAAGATCCCGACCGCCTGCTGCAGGTGATCCGCGAAGAGCTGGTCAGTGTCAAGGCCGAATTCGGCGACGAGCGTCGTACCGAGATCCGCCACAGCGAAGAAGACCTGGACATCCTCGACCTGATCGCGCCGGAAGACGTGGTGGTCACCGTGTCGCATGCCGGTTACGTGAAGCGCCAGCCGGTGAGCGTGTACCGCGCGCAGCGCCGTGGTGGTCGTGGCCGTAGTGCGGCCGCGACCAAGGAAGAGGATTTCATCGAACAGCTGTGGCTGGTCAACACGCATGACACGCTGCTGACCTTCACCAGTTCGGGCAAGGTGTTCTGGCTGCCGGTCTACCAGCTGCCGGAAGCGGGCTCCAACGCCCGCGGCCGTCCGATCATCAACTGGATCCCGCTGGAACCGGGTGAACGCGTGCAGGCCGTACTGCCGGTGCGCGATTACGCCGATGGCCAGTTCGTGTTCTTCGCCACCAAGAACGGTACGGTCAAGAAGACCCCGCTGGGTGAGTTCGCCTTCCGTCTGGCGCGCGGCAAGATCGCGATCAACCTCGATGAGGGCGACGCGCTGGTCGGCGTCGGCCTGACCGACGGCCAGCGCGACATCCTGCTGTTCGCCTCCAACGGCAAGACCGTGCGCTTCGGCGAGGACAAGGTCCGCTCGATGGGCCGTACCGCCACCGGCGTGCGGGGCATCAAGATGCCGGCCGGCGAGGAAGTGGTCAGCCTGATCGTGGCCGAAAGTGCCGGTGGCATCGAGGACGAGAACGAGGACGACAACGGTGTCGAGGAAGCCGCCGCCAATGGCGATGCGGTGATCGACGGCGCCGACGACGCCAGCGTTCAGTACATCCTGACCGCCACCGAGAACGGTTACGGCAAGCGCACCCCGCTGCCGGACTATCCGCGCAAGGGCCGTGGCACCCAGGGCGTGATCGGCATCCAGACCACCGAGCGCAATGGCAAGCTGGTCGCCGCGGTGCTGATGGGCTCCAGCGACGAAGTCCTGCTGATCTCCGATGGTGGCACCCTGGTGCGTACGCGTGGCTCGGAAATCAGCCGCGTCGGCCGCAACACCCAGGGCGTGACCCTGATCCGCCTCTCCAAGGACGAGAAGCTGCAGGCGGTGGAGCGCATGGATGCCTCGATCGACGAGGACGAGGACGAGGTGGCTGCCGCCGCCCCGGCCACGACCGACGGCGCACCGGCTGCTGCCAGCAGCGAGGACGCCGCGCAGGAGTGATCCTGCCGCGAGCCTGAGGTACCGACGACGCCGGCCCTGCGCCGGCGTCGTCGTATCCGGGTGCCACGCATACGCGCGCGCTTCACGCAGGCGGTGGGATAAGGGCGCATGCTGCCCCCGGAGATCGACGATGTCCGCCACGCCGCAGTCCGCTCCTGCTCCCGTCCGCGCCTCCCGGCATCCCCTCGTCACCGTGCTGTCACTGCTGCTGGTCGTGCTCGGCCTGGTCATCGGTGGCCTCGGTGGGTGGCTGCTCAGCCTGGGTGGCTCGGCGTACTACGCCATCGCCGGGCTCGGCCTGCTGGCCAGCGGAACCCTGTTGTTCGGCAACCGCCGCAGCGGCGCGCTGCTGTATGCGCTGGTGTTCATCGGCACGCTGCTGTGGACCTGGTGGGAATCGGGCAGCGACTACTGGCGCTGGGTACCGCGGCTCGGGCTGGTGACTGCGCTCGGCATCGTGCTGGCGCTGCTGGCGCCGACACTGCGCGAGCCGGTTTCAAAACCCCTGTCGCGCAGCGTGGCGGGCGTGCTGATGCTGGTGTTCGTGGCCGCCTTCGGCCTGGCTTTCGCGCCGCATGGTGAAGTGGATGGGCATCAGCCGTTCCCGGAAGGCGCGGTCAGCGCCGGACTGGAACCTACGCGCGATACCACGGGCCTGCAGCCGGCTGACCAGCCCGCCGAGGGCGACTGGCCGGCGTGGGGCCGCAGCAATGCGGGTACCCGCTATTCGCCACTGCAGCAGATCACCCCGGCCAATGTGGCCACGCTGCAGCCGGCCTGGCAGTTCCGTACCGGGGATATGCCGAAGAAGCGCTGGGGTGCCGAAACCACGCCGCTGAAGATCGGCGACCGCCTGTACCTGTGCACCGCACGCAACCGCCTGATCGCGCTTGATGCTGCCAGCGGCAAGGAACTGTGGCGGTTCGATCCAAAGGTGAAGGATGCTTCGATTCCCTATACCGCTGCCTGTCGTGGTGTGAGCTATTACGAGCAGCCCAGCACGCCGACCCTTGCTGACGCGGCATTGGCCGATGTCGCTGCCGATCTGGCCCTGCCGGAGCCGCCGCCCAGCGTCACCCGCAGCGCTGCACCGGGCAGTCGTCCGGCGTGCTGGGCGCGCATCATTGAAGGCACGCTGGACGGTCGCATCATCGCGGTGGACGCGGACAGCGGCCGCCCCTGCGCCAACTTCGGCAACAACGGCCAGGTCGACATCACCCTGGGCATGGGCGAGGTGCCACAGGGTTACGTGTCGATCAACTCGCCGCCGGCCATCGTGCGCGGCGTGATCGTGACCGGCCACCAGGTGCTGGATGGGCAGCGCCGCGATGCGCCGTCGGGCGTGATCCAGGCGTACGACGCCATCACCGGCAAGCTGCGCTGGGCGTGGGACATGGACCAGCCCGAGCGCAACGGCCTGCCGCCGCGCGAGCAGACCTACACGCGCGGCACGCCCAACATGTGGACCACCGCCACCGGTGATGAAGCGCTGGGCCTGGTCTACCTGCCGCTGGGCAATGCCGCGGGCGACTACTGGAGCGGCTCGCGCACGGAAAACCAGAACCGCTATTCCACCTCGCTGGTGGCGATCGACGTGGCCACCGGCAAGCCGGCCTGGCATTTCCAGGCGGTGCGCAAGGATGTGTGGGACTACGACCTGGGGTCGCAGGCCAGCCTGATCGACTACCCGACGGCGGCGGGCAAGGTGCCGGCGATCCTGCTGCCGACCAAGCAGGGCGACCTCTATATCCTCGATCGCCGCAACGGCCAGCTGCTGACCGCGGCCGAAGAGCGCAAGGTACCGGTTGGCGGCGTCGAACCCGAGCAGCGTTCTCCCACCCAGCTGTTTTCGCTGTACCACACGCTGCGCCGCGAACATGACCTGACCGAGCGTGACATGTGGGGCATCACCCCGATTGACCAGCTGGTCTGCCGCATCCAGTTCCGCAAGGCGTACTACGAAGGGTTCTACACGCCGCCGAGCAGCGAGCGACATTCCATCGAGTACCCCGGCTACAACGGCGGCTCGGACTGGGGCAGCGTGTCCATCGATACGCGCCGCGGCGTGATCGTGGCCAACTACAACGACATGCCCAACTACAACCGGCTGGTGCCACGCGCGGAGGCCGACCGGCTGGGCTGGCTGCCACGCGAGAAGGTCCGGTTCGACAAGGGCGGTGCCGAAGGCGCGGGCGACCCGCAGGTGGGTACGCCCTACGCCATCCAGGTCAACGCCGGCTGGCGGCTGCCGTTCACTGGCCTGCTGTGCAAGCAGCCGCCCTATGGCGGTATCCGTGCCATCGACTTGCGCACCGGCAAGCTGCTGTGGGACCGTCCGTTTGGCAGTGCGCGCGGCAACGGACCGTTCGGCATCCGTTCCGGCCTGCCGATCGAGATCGGCACGCCGAACAACGGGGGTTCGGTAGTGACCGCCAGCGGCCTGATCTTCATCGCCGCCGCCACCGATGACCTGCTGCGTGCCATCGATCTGAAGACCGGCAAGGAGCTTTGGCACGCCAAGCTTCCTGCCGGCGGCCAGGCCAACCCGATGGTGTACGAGCAGGGCGGGCGCCAGTACGTGGTGATCATGGCCGGCGGCCACCATTTCATGGAAACCCCGAAGGGTGATTACGTGATGGCGTTTGCGCTGCCCAGATAGGGCCGACAGGGTATAACCGGCTGGGTAGAGCCGACCGGGTAGAGTCGACTGTTAGTTGTGTAAACCCACCACGTTGTTCAGCGGGATTCTGGAAATAGGCGGTTGGCTGCCGATCCCCATGTGGGGTCGGTGCCAGTTGTAGTGGTGCAGCCATTCAGGCAGCACGGCGTCGCGCTGCTCTGACGAAGCGTACTCGCAGGCGTAGGCCCATTCGCGCAAGCTGGTCTGGATGAAGCGCTCGGCCTTACCGTTGGTTCGCGGGGTGTAGGGCTTGGTCCGATAGTGCTTCATGCCCAACGAGGCGACGAGTCGAGCGAAGACGCCGGAGCGATAGCAGGCGCCGTTGTCAGTCAGGACACGCTGGAAGGTGACTCCCAGCGTCCTGTAGTACGCCACGGCGGCCAGCAGCGCTTGGCAGGCCGTTGAGCCCTTCTCATCGGTGTGAACGCTACTGAAAGCGACTCGGGAGTGGTCATCAATGGCCACATGGACATAGCCCCAGCCACCGCCGCCAGCGTTGCCACGCCGATTCGGATCGACCCGGTGCCCGGGCCGGCGGAAGTTGCCGAGTTTCTTGATATCCAAGTGCAGCAAGCCGCCCGGGCTGTCGTACTCATACCGGACCGCCTTCTTCGGTGGGTCCAGAAGGCACAGGCGATTGAGTCCTCTTCGACGCATCAGTCGTGAAATGGTGCTGTGAGCCACGCCCAGTGCCTTGGAAATGGTCAGGTAGGTTTGCCGTTGACGTCGACGCTGGACGATCTGCTCAACGAGCGCCTCGGGGGTGCTATGGGGGCTGCGGCTGGGCCGAGAGCTGCGGTTCTGCAGCCCACTCAGGCCCTCGGCTCGATACCGGGCCAGCCACTTGTAAGCCGTGCGCACACTCACCCCGCAAGCCTGGGCGGCCTCTTCTGGCCGAAGGCCTTGCTCAGTGATGCGGCGGACAAGAAGTTCTCGACTAAACGGCGTCAAACGGGCATTTTTATGGTGGTTCATCCGGGCTCTTTGGGGACTGGACAGGTGTGGTAACCACCATTTTCCAAAGATGCCCCGGATGAACAACCTACCGAGAGATCACAGTTAGTCGACTATCGCGCGAAGCGCGGGCTCTTCGTTCCTTCCGCAAACGGCAGTCGACTAACTGTGTAAACCCACCACGTTGTTCAGCAGGACTCTGGAAATAGGTGGCTGGCCACCGATCCCCATGTGAGGGCGGTGCCAGTTGTAGTGGTGCAGCCATTGGGTCAGCACGGAATTGCGCTGGTCCGAG